>JAADGI010000022.1 GCA_013152415.1 Gammaproteobacteria bacterium
AACAGGAGTCCGCTGCCCCGATGGTACTCGAAGGGACGGGGGAGACGGTGCTGCAACCGATCAATCCTGGTTCGGCAGGAAAAGGTGCTGCGGAGACAGAATCACCCGGGACCGGCGAGGTCCTCCTTCAACCCCAGCAGCCCACACTGCAATCTCCTCAGACGACCCCCGTACTGGAGGTCGTAAAAGGACCGGCATTTTTAGCAGTCACCCGCAACACGCCCTATACCACAGAGTTTTCCCAAGGGGGGCTCAAGGGCCAGTGCGACAATGCCAAGCATGGATTCAACGGTTGTGGTGGTCAAGCGTCAATCGGCAGCGACCCGATGACGGTCTGCCGTCAACTAAAGCGGTTGTTGGGAACACTGGAGAAATTCAAATTTGCCAACAAGTCTTTTACAAAGAAACAGCTTGAACAATGTAACGGCGAGTCGGCGGCTGGGCCCAAAGTGAAGGGTGCCACTCTTGGTGGTGCGGCCATCAACACGATTGAGCAGCCCCAAACTACAGTGACGCTGGCCAAGAAGCGCAGCGGAGGCAGTTTACTCTCCAAGACATTACCGGCAGGTGGGATGACCCCCTTATTGAAACCACAACCCCAGCTTGGGGCAGCGGTGGCACCGCAAGTCAGGCTGCCGGGCAGCGGTCTTGCCTTGAAAAACAAGACCGGCACTGGGGGCGCGAGAAATGTACTGCAAAAGCAAAAGAAGGTGCAGGTTTCTGTGATGGAACCCCTGAAGCTCAAGCCCAAACCACCGGTGCAAAAGCAGACCTTTGGCAGTAAGGCCTCTGGGTTTGGCAGTGCCTTGCATGAGAAGAGTGGTCAAGCCACTTTTGGGTCAGCAAACAAGCCGATAAATGCCGGGTCTTCGGCCGGTTTCAAAGTATTGTGCAACAGCAAAACAGATCCTTGGGGATGTGCGTTGCCGAAGATTGTTAACATGCCCAAAGTGATTGGACCCAAAAAGGGTGACCGTAAGATAGAGATCAATCTGGGTTTATCGAATTTTAGCTATGCCCAGATCGAGGCGATCGACACGAAGTCCGGCAAATCCCGAGGGGTGATTTGGAAAAAAACATTAAAGACGAGCCAATACATTGAAAATATCTCACCACGTCCTGTGGACAATCCCACAGTGGATACAACCTACCGTTTGAAAGTGACTAATGCCCGTAACACCAACAAACCTTTAGTCAAGGATTTTGGGGTGAAGGTTGTACGTGGGAAGGGCATATTCCAGGGCATGTCCGCCCAGAAAGAACAGCTCAATGTAAATAACAAGCTGCGCGGGGAAGGCAGCGGCACCTTCGGACCAGGGAATAAAAAATCAATCGATAGTGCTGCTTTGGATACAACCTTAGCAGACAAAACGGTCAAATTTGGACCCGTGACCAATACAATAGGGGTGCTTTGTGACAGAAAAACAGATCCATGGGCATGTTTGTTGCCCAAGATTGTTAATGAACCTAAAGTGATTGGACCCAAGAAGGGCGACAGCAAGATAGAGATCAATCTGGGTTTATCGCATTTCAAATATGCCCAGATTGAGGCGATCGACGCCCAGTCTGGTAAGTCCCGGGGGGTGATTTGGAAGATGACTTCCACGCCGGGTAAGTATATCGAAAATATTTCACCGCGTCCTTTGGATCGCCCTACGGCGGACACAACTTATCGCCTGCGAGTATCTAACCCTCATAACACCAATAAGCCTTTGGTCAAGGATTTACGGGTGAAGGTGGCACGCGGGAAGGGCCTCTTCCAAGGGGGTGTGCTCGCCAAAAAAGAGCAGATCTATTTCGAGGATCGGCAGATTGGTTTGGAGGTGCAGGCACCGTCTGATCTGATCATGGGACAGATATTGAGAACGAGCATCACGGTATCGGGTGTCGCATCAGTCAAGGCGGAGTTATGGCCACGAAAAGGTGGGAAGGTTATTCCGCTGCTGGATAAAAAGGGTATGTCATCTTCACGCCATACCCTGAACATTAAGAAGCTGATTGGGAAGCCGGGGTCCTACGATATGGTTGTGCGTGCCCTGCCTCCTGGTCCAAATGCTGAAAAATGGATGAAGGAGAAAAGGGCCCGGGTGCAGGTGAAGAAGATTGTATTAAAAAAAGTTGCTATTTATGACGATAATGGGCAGGTCATCCAGGGCGGAAAGGTTAAGGTCTATGCAGAAAAAATTGAAAATGCTGGCTACTATTCCGTTGACTACGAGTATAACAAGGGGAAATGGTTAACCCTGGCGGGTGGACAGCTTCGGAAGAGCAAAAAGTATAGCGGTTTTTCTGTGGATGTGCCACTTGATAAGGTGGATGTGGGGGAGTTTAGGCTGCGGATGCGGGCATGTATCTTTTCGGAGGGCCAAGGTATGGGTAAGGAGACCTGTGTGGAAAATGATTACAAGCCGAGGCTCGTGGCAACCCAAAAAGTGGAGTTTGTGTTACCACTGTCCGTACAGGTGCGCAACGTGCCGGGAAACAGATTGCCGGTGTGGATGAGTTATGAGTGCAAGATAAAGGGTATTGATATTACAAGAATGCCTAAAAATGTTTCGAGTACATCTTACACCACCCACATGTCCTACTGGTATACGTTTACGGCCCAAACCAATGGAAAGCGTTCCTACAAACCTGTGCTTGCTGGCAAGCTTGTTGAGGGGAGCTACAGTGTGGATTGTGAACTTTATAGAATCGGGTTCGCAAAATTTAGTTCAAGCACCGTGGCGTCACAGACGGGGAGGAATATATTTGGGGGCAAGCGAACAATGTATGCAACACCGGCGAAAAATTGGGGACAGTACAGTACCAGTGGATCGGCCTCTTCCAGCCCCCCGAAAGGCGGTGTGCTGAAAATCGGGCCCAGCCAGCCAGTCAACATCACCATTGATGGATATTGGAAGTGCCAGTTAATATGCACATCACCAGCACCCGGCGAGCCGGGTAATGACCGAAGGTGAGCATTAAGTGGGCGGTGTCGGAAGGAGAACAGACTGTAGAAGATCACTACGGCAGGAGCGGGTCGTTGCCGGGAGTCATGGGTACTGTTAGCAGTTGACCCGATTGTATCACGTATCCAGGGCTTAAAAAATCTTCCTCTTTTATATCGAGAGATGAAAATCCAAATTCGCGCAGTGTTTTTAATATGTTTTTCGCGTTCTGTTTGTTAATCCACAGCCAAAAATCTATATCTTTTGTGTAGCGTGGATAACCATGAAATGCCAAGGCATAGCCACCAACAACTAAATATTTAACGTCGTTCTTGTTTAATAACCTGATAAACTCTTTGAAATCTTTGTTGATCATTGAATTTCCAGTTGTTGTATTCTTGTCTTATGGACTCCAGGGCGCCAAGTCTTGTTTCAACTGATTGTTTTACCCAATAGCTGTAGTCGCTCTTTTCGTCTGTTAATTTTATCTTTTTGATAATTGATTTGTTCACTGACGACATGGTTGTTACTTCTCTACGGCTAAGGGTTGCTGGCTGTAATTATAACATATTCCAGGTGGGGGTTTTTGTGTGTCTTTGTTTCCCCCTGTGTTTGGTTTGGTCGACCCGATCTCGGACCCTTGTGTGCACCGGTGCAAGCGCCTTTGGTGAGATAACCCGGCTACGTCAAGCCGTTCCGGTAAAACGGCGCAGCGTGCACTTTGGCAAAAGTGTAGGTTTTTTATGGCTTTACAATGAGTTGTTTGCCTCAACTGTCTGTTGGCCCTTTTGCGGCGTTAGGGTGATTCAGACTGGCAGGCCATGAGGTAGCGGCACTATCGAAACCATCATTTCTTCCTGATCAACAGGATGCCGTCGCGCACGGTGAGCATGACTTGTTCTACGCGATGATCTTCCAGTACCCGGATATTAAAATTCACCAGGGCGTGATCAGACTTTTGTTGTGGATGAAGTACTGCCCCTGACCACAGCACATTATCCGCTACCATTAGTCCTCCAGGTCGGAGTAAACCCAGCGCCACCTCATAATAGTCTCCATAGCTTTCTTTGTCGGCATCGATAAAGATCATATCAAAGGGGCCGTTGAGAGATTTCAGGCTTTCTATAGCCGGACCCAGCTTGATGGTAATCTTATTTCGCTGGGGGCACTTGTCGATAAAGCCCTGGGCGATTTTGGCGTGCTTCGGGTCGATTTCGCATGAGACCAGTTCACCCTCTTCGGGTAGGGCCTCGGCCATGGCCACGGCCGAATAGCCGGTGAACAGGCCAATCTCCAACACCCTGTGTGCGTCGGTGAGTTTGACCAGCATGGCCAGCAGGTTGCCTTGCAGGTGACCAACCATCATCTGCGGCAAGGCACAGTGTTGTTGGGTATAGGCCTCTATTTCATCGCGTAAGACAGAGGGTTTGCCACAGTGTGTGCGGGCGTATTTTTCGATGTCTTTGGGTACAATGGGGTTCATGTCAGCTCGTCCATACCGGATGATACTCTCGCAAAGAGAAGAAATGAGAGCAGAGTCGAATAATAATAATGGGCTTTGTCTCATTTCGCGCCAACCCATAATTATTTTCCCTTTGCGTCTTGGCGCCTTTGCGGCCAAGCCCTAAATACTTATGAATAATGCCATAGTCCAGCTGGTCCAAAACCATATCGAGACATTACCAGCACCCTTGTCTGAAAATGTCCGTCAACGTTTTGAAGACTACATGTCCTGCGTCGACAGGCTTCCTACTGCCGGTAACTGGTGCGAGAGTTTGCCTGTGGTGTGGGCGGCCAGTGACTATGTGTCTCAATCCATGTTGCGCTACCCGGAGTTGTTGACCGATCTGGTCACCAGCGGTGATTTGATTCGTTCCCACCAAGTGGGCCAACTTCGCGATCGAGTGCTGTCTCAGTTCGACAGCCCGATGGATGAGGCCACCCTCAAACAACGCCTGCGGCAAAGTCGCCGTCGCGAAATGGTCTGTATTGCCTGGCGGGATCTGGCGGGATGGGCACCGTTGGACGAGGTGCTGGCGGTACTGACGGAGTTGGCGGATACGTGTATCAGCATCGCCCTGGGGCAATTACATAATGGCTTGAGCCAAGAATTGGGGGTACCCGTAGGGCGTGACAGTGGGCAGGGTGTGGGTCTGGTGGTGCTGGCCCTCGGCAAGTTGGGGGGCGGTGAGCTCAATTTTTCTTCGGATATTGATCTGGTATTCGCCTATCCCGAAGAGGGTGAAACAGTCGGTGGGACTCGGGGAGGCCGGCAATTGACCAACCAGGAGTATTTTATCAGGTTGGGGCGGCGCCTGATTCAGGTGCTGGGTGAGACCACCGAAGACGGTTTCGTATTTCGTGTGGACATGCGACTGCGACCCAATGGTGATAGTGGTCCTTTGGCCTTGTCCTTCGACGCCATGGAACATTACTACCAGACCCATGGCCGGGAGTGGGAACGTTACGCCTTGATCAAGGCCCGAATTGCTGCCGGTGATACCCATGCCGGTACAGACTTGCTCGATCGACTCAGGCCCTTCGTGTATCGACGTTATCTGGATTATGGCGCAATAGACTCTCTGCGTGACATGAAGGCCATGATCAACCGTGAATTGCAGCGCAAGGGCATGACCGAAAATATCAAGCTGGGCCCTGGGGGCATCCGCGAGATCGAATTTATGGTCCAGACCTTCCAGCTTGTTCGTGGTGGCCGCGAGCCTGCGATCCAGCAAAACAACTTTGCCAAGACCTTGTCCAGTCTTGGTGACCAGCAGATGATGACCGATCAGGCCCTTGAGCAATTGAAGACGGGTTATGACTTCTTACGCCGTACAGAGCATCGTTTGCAGATGGTGGCGGATCGGCAGACCCAGACCCTGCCACCGCCGGGCCCCGAGCGCGAGCGTCTGGCCTTTGCTATGGGTTACGCCGACAGCGAGAGTTTTGATCAGGCCTTGGCGCACGTCAGTCGTGCCGTACACGAGCAGTTCGAGCAAATATTTGTGGCCCCCCAGGCGCAAACCGACGAGGCGTCTCGAAATCCTTTGCACGATTTGTGGTTAGGGACCCTGGACGAGGGATCAGTTCAGACTATTTTAGTCGAGGCGGGCTATCAAGATTCGGAGGCGGCGTGGAATTTATTGCGTGGCTTGCGTGGCGGCCGGTTTTATAGCGCCTTGTCCAGTGTGGGCCGTGATCGCATGGACCGCCTTATGCCCTTGTTATTGGCTGCCGCAGGTTTGTGTGCCGATCCTTTGTCCACACTCAGACATGTGATCGGGGTGCTCGAGGCTATCGGTGGCCGCACCGTGTATTTGTCCTTGTTGGTGGAAAATCCCCTGGCCTTGTCGCAGCTCATCAAGTTGTGTTCTGCCAGTGCCTGGATTGCCCAATGGATCAGTCGTCACCCTATTTTGTTGGATGACCTCATTAACCCCAGAATGTTGTATCGGCCCTTGGAGTTTGCCCCGCTGGATGATGAGTTGCGGCAGTGGTTGGCGCGTCTGCCCGAAGATGATCTTGAGGCGCAGATGAACGCCTTGCGGGAATTTCGTCACAGCCATGTGCTGCGAGTGGCGGCGGTGGATATCAGCGAAGCGGTGGATGCCGCTTACGTGGGTCGTGCCCTTTGCTCCATTGCCGAGGTGGTCCTGGGCCATGCCCTGAATATGGCCTATGGTAGTTTGATTAAAAAATACGGTATACCCGGTGGTGTTGATCAGGGTGTGGGTATGGTGGTAATCGGTTATGGCAAGCTGGGCAGCCTGGAGATGGGTTACACCTCTGACCTGGATCTGGTGTTCGTCTGCGATGACAAGGTGGTGGGGGGGCAGACCTGTGGCCCCAAGACCATAGGCAACGAGGTGTTTTATGCCCGTCTTGGCCAGCGGTTGTTACATATTCTAGGGACCCGCACAGTGGCGGGGATGTTGTACGAGGTGGATATGCGCTTGCGCCCCAATGGCCAATCCGGCCCTATGGTGACAAATCAATCTGCACTGCGTCGCTACCAACAAGAAAAGGCCTGGACCTGGGAGCACCAGGCCCTGGTACGGGCGCGGCCCGTGGCCGGTGACCCTGGGGTGGGCAAGCAATTTATGGTGTTACGCAAAGATATCTTGTGTCTGGCACGAGATCCACAGGAATTGGCGACTGCGGTGGTGGATATGCGCAACAAGATTGCTGCGGAAAAAAGGGTCGCACCGCCAAAATTTTTTCACGTCAAACAGGACCGGGGAGGTATTGTTGATATCGAGTTTATGGTCCAATATTGTGTGCTCAAGTGGGCGGAGGAATACCCGGATGTGACCCACCACACTGACAATATTGGTATCCTGGAAGATTTGGCCAATGCCGGTTTGCTTGAACAGGTTCCGAAGCAGGCCTTGGTTGATGCCTATCGGCATTACCTGTCCATTGAGCACCGCCTGAAGCTCACCGAGCAACCGCCCTGGGTCGGTGAAGATGAGCTTGTGGTTCATAGGCAGAAGGTGATGGAGGTTTGGGAAAATTTATTGGGTTAACAAGTGATGAGAATGAGGAGTAGATAAAAAAGATGTCCATGGCAGATCGAGACGGTGTCATCTGGTTTGATGGCGAAATGGTCCCCTGGCGTGAGGCGACCACCCATGTGCTCACCCATACCCTGCATTACGGGATGGGGGTGTTTGAAGGTGTGCGAGCCTATAAGGCCAAGCAGGGTACCGCCATTTTTCGGCTCAAGGAGCACACTGATCGTTTGTTTCGGTCGGCGCACATCATGGGCATGAAAATCCCCTTTGACAAAGATGCCCTTAATACCGCCCAGCTCGCTGCGGTGCGTGAAAACAAATTGGAGTCAGCCTATCTACGAACCATGTGTTTTTATGGGTCCGAGGGTATGGGGCTGCGGGCCGACAATCTGCGGGTGCACGTGATCGTGGCCGCCTGGGAATGGGGGGCCTATCTGGGTGAAGATGGTTTGGAAAAGGGTATCCGTATCAAGACATCGTCCTTTACCCGCCATCATGTCAATATCGCCATGTGTAAGGCCAAAGCTAACGGTCACTACATCAATTCCATGCTCGCCTTGCAGGAGGCCCAGGCCGATGGCTATGACGAGGCTCTGTTGTTGGATGTGGATGGTTTTGTGGCCGAGGGTAGTGGCGAGAATATTTTTATAGTGCGCGATGGGGTGGTCTATACTCCCGAGCTCACCTCGGCCTTGGAAGGCATCACCCGTGATACCGTGATGCAATTTATTGACGAGTTAGATATGAAGCTGGTGGAGAAACGCATCACCCGCGACGAAGTCTATGTGGCCGATGAGGCATTTTTTACGGGTACTGCGGCCGAGGTGACACCTATTCGTGAGCTCGATAACCGGGCAATCGGTAGTGGTGCAAGGGGCCCGGTAACGGAAAAACTACAGCAAATGTTTTTCGATCAGGTTCATGGTCGCCGTGGCAGTCATTCTGAGTGGTTGACGGTGGTGTAATTTCGGAATTTATTTTTATTGGAGGTAGAACATGGAAAATCAGGCCCCGAAAACCGGGGATACCCAGGGCGACAAAGGCGGTACTCAGCAGCCCAATGCCCAGAATCATTATAATGTTACGCGCCAGGATTTACCTTTGCATTGTCCTATGAGCGGCATGAGTCTGTGGAACTCTCATCCTCGAGTGTACCTTTCTGTAGAGAATAATGGTCATGCCAAGTGTCCTTATTGCGGAGCCGAATATACGCTTGAAGATAATTAGTATCACGCTTGTTTGTGGGATAAAGAAGCGTGCCGGATCAATGCGCTAAAGAAAATATTCTGGTTATCGGTCCGGCCTGGATCGGTGATATGGTCCTGGCCCACAGTTTATTGCAGGCGATCCGTCGCCGTCTGCCCCACGGGTCCATCGATGTTGTTGCCCCGCCCTGGAGTGCGGCCCTGGTGAAACGTATGCCGGAGGCCGATGGCATCGTGGAACTGGATTGTGGCCATGGTAAATTGGGTCTTACCAAACGCTATGCCCTGGGCCGTAAGTTGCGTCAACGGCATTACAGCCGGGCTATTGTGTTACCGAATTCTTTTAAGTCCGGGCTAGTGCCCTATTGGGCGGGTATCCCGCACCGTACCGGTTACCGAAGTGAGTTACGCGGTGCACTGTTCACCGATTACCGCCGTTTGGATAAGAAAGCCCTGCCACGGCTGGTGGATCGTTTTGTGGCCTTGGGTGTGGACGCCGATACGCCTCCTCCCCAGGTATCCGTCCCGTGCCTACAGGTCAGCAGACGTCAACTTGATGGGGGTCTGTCACGGCTGGGTTTGGTACGACCCCAAGGCCCCCTCTTGATACTATGCCCTGGTGCTGAATATGGCCTCGCCAAGTGTTGGCCCCCGAGCCACTACGCGTTTGTGGCACGACACTATATCGATCAAGGTTGGACGGTATGGGTGATGGGTTCGGCCCGAGACCGGGCCACAGCCGATGAAATTAATCGTTTGACGGGGAACCACTGTACCAATCTGGCCGCCAAGACGACTTTATTGGAGGCAGTCGATCTGCTGTCCCTGGCCGACCAAGTGCTCAGTAACGACAGTGGTTTGATGCATGTAGCCGCAGCCCTGGGTCGTTCGGTAGTGGCATTGTTTGGTCCAACGGACCCCGGTTACACTCCGCCTCTGGGTGACCCGGTACGTATTCTGTCCCTGAACCTGGACTGTCGCCCCTGTTTCAAACGCAAATGCCCGTTGGGCCACGGTCGATGTCTGGTCGAATTGAAACCCAACCGGGTGATCCGTGCCATGGAGTATATGCTGAGGTTTACGGGCCCTCCAGTAACAAGCTGTGCCAACTATAGCGAGGCGGCATGTTAATTAGTCGGCCCTGAAGAAGTCATAACTGCCTGAAAGTAATTAGGAAAGAGGTCATTTTGTTGAGAAGATATTGCCAGAGAATGGTAAAATT
>JAADGI010000029.1 GCA_013152415.1 Gammaproteobacteria bacterium
TGTATTTTAAATGATTGACTGAATCTTGTTCCCATTCTTAGGGCCCTCTAACTGATAAATTAGAGGCGACAACTATCCTGACACAGGGGGCTTAGTAAGTCCCGCCGGTCCGCCTGTCACTATAAAAAGAGAACCTTCCGTCGCAACGGACTCTCGTCCCTCAGTAAGTCACGCCCCTATGGTGAAAAGTACCAACACTATTGGAGCGCTGTCGCAACGGACTCTCGTCCCTCAGTAAGTCACGCCCTTAAAAGGAGAAAGAAAATGCTGATGAAAAGAACGTCGCAACGGACTCTCGTCCCTTAGTAAGTCCCGCCCCCGACTCCGTGACGAGTGGCAATTGGGGCGTGTCGCAACGGACTCTCGTCCCTTAGTAAGTCCCGCCTACAAAATGCCGCCATCAAAATGTTCAACCCTCGGTCGCAACGGACTCTCGTCCCTTAGTAAGTCCCGCCCATATCTTTGCCTCCATATGTGCCAGCTATTGCAGTCGCAACGGACTCTCGTCCCTTAGTAAGTCCCGCCTTCTTTTCGCAGTTCATTCGTGAAAGAGTAGTAGAGTCGCAACGGACTCTCGTCCCTTAGTAAGTCCCGCCCTAGAAGAAGTGCTTCCCAGAAACTAGCGGACTTAGTCGCAACGGACTCTCGTCCCTTAGTAAGTCCCGCCTTTAGGAGGGCATATCATGAAGGTAATTAAAGGGTCGCAACGGACTCTCGTCCCTTAGTAAGTCCCGCCAGAAGTTACGCAAAGGCCAGTATTTTTACTGCGGTCGCAACGGACTCTCGTCCCTTAGTAAGTCCCGCCAACAATACTGTCCTCATACATTCCCCTATGTCCGTCGCAACGGACTCTCGTCCCTTAGTAAGTCCCGCCTCCTCGAGCATGACGTACCTGGCCTTGGGCAGCAGTCGCAACGGACTCTCGTCCCTTAGTAAGTCCCGCCACAAATGAGAGTCTTCATTATCGTAATTGGTGGGTCGCAACGGACTCTCGTCCCTTAGTAAGTCCCGCCGCTCGTCGGTTTCGTAATCGCTCCTATTGTGAGTGTCGCAACGGACTCTCGTCCCTTAGTAAGTCCCGCCGGAACGTTCAAAGTACATTTAGCACCATGAAGTAGGTCGCAACGGACTCTCGTCCCTTAGTAAGTCCCGCCTGCTCTAACTATCATTGCGTTTGGCGCGGAAGTCGCAACGGACTCTCGTCCCTTAGTAAGTCCCGCCGCAAAGGACGGGCAGTTGTTCTCGTCTCATGAGTCGCAACGGACTCTCGTCCCTTAGTAAGTCCCGCCAATAATCTATTGCAAGGAGTCCTTTGATGAAAGTCGCAACGGACTCTCGTCCCTTAGTAAGTCCCGCCAATATTATGTACTAGACAATATTCTTAGATAAAAGTCGCAACGGACTCTCGTCCCTTAGTAAGTCCCGCCATTGTTGCCGGCCCGAAGTGCGTGCCGCTTTGGTCGCAACGGACTCTCGTCCCTTAGTAAGTCCCGCCCCTGTAAAGCACTCAGAAAGATGTCTCTTGATGGTCGCAACGGACTCTCGTCCCTTAGTAAGTCCCGCCGAAACTATCGAAATCATTGATTTTCTACAGGAGAGTCGCAACGGACTCTCGTCCCTTAGTAAGTCCCGCCGATTCCTGAAAAGATAATCAAAATCGCTTTTAGTGTCGCAACGGACTCTCGTCCCTTAGTAAGTCCCGCCAGGGCACCGCTAAGTACCTGTTTTCGGGGTTGTTCTGCCCCGTATTTGGCGGATCGAACGGACCACTCTCTTTGTGCAGTGTTCTCATGGCGTTTCTCACTTGCAACCCCTTGATAGTAAACCTATGGCGTGATGTTGTCACCTGCCCAGACCTCACTCCTTTACACCACGATGACCGCTGGATAGTCCATTATTTCTGACCCATCCAGGCTGAAGGACTCGCGCAGTGTGTTGCCGTTCATGCGATAGAAGCGGATGTTGGCGGGGTCCTCGTAGCGTCGGCACAGGCCATTTAAGCGCCCACGCAGTCGCCGCATCTGGGTGGTGTTGCGCATGGCCAGTTCAAAGACGGAGTGTTGTACGCGAAAACCATGCCTCATTAACTCCTTTACCACCCGGTAGCGCAGGCGGTCGTGATGGACATCGAAACAGGCCAAGTAGTATTGCATGGTTTATCTCTCCCTATAAGGCCGGAATGCACTTTCTTCCCGCAACCATGCGATCAACGAACGATTCTGCCGGTGCAGGTGGCCGTGCAGGCCCCGTGGACGGTCGTCGCCCCAGGCTGTGACCCCGGCAACAAAGCGTTCTTGCAACACGCGCAGGTAATCGCGCAAGGCGGTCCGTTCCATTTCGCAACGCCCACCGCGCATGGAGAAGTTGTCGGGGCTAATCATGCGCTTGCGGATGATGTGCAAGGCGGTGCGCTCTACCAAGTGGCGGAAAGGCTCCATCATGTCCGAGGCCAAGGCGGCATGACCGGCACGGCGCTGATGGTAAACGCCCAGGGCCGACAGCAGACCGTCTACGCGCAGAGCGGCATCGGTGTGGGCGTAGAGAATGCTGTAGCCAAGATCAAGCAGGACGTTGAATGGGTCGAGGGCGGGGTGCCGTTGACGCCGTTTAAAGTTCCATTCAGACCCAAGAACGGTACGGATACCGGCGAAAAACTCACGGGTCGCCTCGCCCTCTACGCCGTTCAACTCGGCGATGTCGGCGACCTCCAGGGCCTTGTCCGCAGCCCGCTTGAGCCGGGGACGGGCGGCCTGGGCGTCTAATGGCAGGCGGCGCAACACCTCGCGAAGATTGCGGATGCGGGCGGCCACCAGTTCCCGGGCCGGTTCCAGTCCGTGGGCTGTCTCCAGCAAGCGGTCTAATTGTAAGCGCCACAGGGCCAACCGGCCTGCCTCGTGGGCGGCGGAGGTCGCCACACCAAGGTACTCACCCGAACGGCGGACGAAATGTACCGGCACGCCACGGCGCATGGCCCCGCGCAGTGCCGGGGTGGTGATATGCTGCGGCCCGACCAGAACCAGGGACTCGAGGGTGTCCACAGGACGGTCCAGAAGTATCTCGCCCTCCCGGGAGACCCGCAGATGACCCTCGCTGATAGCGACTGTCGATGGCTTGCCGGTAACGGCCACCAGGGCGCCCACCTCCTCTACCCCAACCAGCGTGGGTGCTGCCGGTGTGTGCCCCACCAGGCGCTCTACAAGTTGCTCCACGCGTTCCGCCTTCTCCACCGGGTTGAGTGCCAAACGGGTCTCACAATTGTGCCTGTTTGGAAGGGGCTTGGCTGTGGTTGGCTGTGCCGGTGGATCATCCGTGACTTCGCCTTGTTTGAAGTACAGACCGAGATAACGAAAGCCCTGCTCAAAATCGGTCTCGGCAGTTTTGTCTTCGCGCAACATCAGCTTTAGCTCGGCCAGGGAACGGCGTACTTCGGCCTCGGCGTCTTCCAGGCGGGTCGCGTCTTTACAGAGCACGACAAAGTCGTCGGCATAGCGGATCATCTTGAAGTTTTCCGCCGCCAGGTCGCGGTCGAAATCGTCCAGGACAAGATTTGACAGCAGGGGGCTGAGCGGTGACCCCTGTGGCAACCCACGTAAACGGGTGAGTTCACGGCCCTCGGCGATCAGCGGGGCGCGCATCCAGGCAAGACAATGGTCCACGACCGGGTCATGCCGGTACAGGGCGCGCAGCCGCACTTCGATGTCGTGCCAATCGACACTGGTAAAAAAATCCTCAATGTCGGACTCGAAGACGTAACAATAGCCCGCCTCCCAGGCCCGGCGAATGGCCTCGGCGGCACTGTGGCGCGAGTGGCCCCGACGGTAGCCGTGGCTGTTGCGGTGAAAGTATTTGTTGAGCGCGGGGGCGAGCACCTGGACCACGGCACGTTGGGCAACGCGCTCGGCAAAGAGGGGCACCGCCAACATGCGCTGGCCACCGTTCTTTTTGGGCAGGGATCGCAGATGCAGCGAATCGACCTGGCTGTCTCCCGGCCGCAGCCGTGCCGTGAGGTCCTCTTTGTGCTTGTCCGTCAGCAGGCGTGGTTCCCGTTTGTTACGGGTGGCGGCGATGCGCCAAGCCTGCTCCAGATTATAGTCGAGGGCGGCCCGTTGCAGCAGCGAGGCAGCGGGTCTCAAGAGGGGCACGGCGTTGGCGGTCTCACCGTCGACCGTCTCCAACCGGTAGCGGCCCAGACCGAAGGCGGGTTGTTCACCCATGCCCAGGTGCTGGCCCAACACCAGGCAACCGATATGAAATGTGGACAGGTCAGGCAACGGTGGGAACTGCAGTTCTCCCAACAGACCGCTCAGGTGCTTCCAACGGGCACCGCTCTTGTAGCTGTCCTCGACCCAAAAGACGCGGCATTCGCTAAAGTTACAAGCAGCGGCCTTTGGGGTCGGCTTGGGTTCCTCATGGCCATGGTGCTGGATCAACGCGCGCAGGGCCTCGACATTACGGTGCAACAAAAAATCTGCATCCAGGTCGCCGGGGTTACTGCAATAGCGGGGCTTGCCGTCGGTCGACTCCCGTTGCTCCCGTACCGCTGCGGGCAGCAACATGCGCAGGGGCGAGGTCCAGCGCCATACCAGTGGGTGTTCATGAATATAGGCCTGCCACAGGTTCAGTTCGTGTTGGAAGCGCTCCCCGTCGTAGGAAATGAACCGTTCCGGATCGAAGTCGTCGCCCGTGGCCAGCCGATCACGAATAGACACCAGCCGCAGATTACCGCGAAAGGGATCATTGCGCCGTTTGTCCCGCTGGGCGGAGGCAGGTAAACCCTCCAGTTTTTGAATAAGCACCCGCAACAACGGCAGACCAGGCTCGAACGCGGTGATGCCGAACCGGTAACGCTCACCGGAACGGTAAAACACCCGCCCGTCCTCAGCGCTCTCCACCAACAACTTACCGGCATAACTCACCCCCCGGGCGTCAATCAGGGTACGGATAAAGCCCGTCAACTGCCCCCGGTGAAAAAACGGTAGACGGGTGGACTCGGTAAACTCAAGCGTGATCTCGAGGCAATAGAAGGGAAGGATTTTGGGGAGCCAGTCGGTCCGAAGTTTCGCGCTGTTGCCTGACATCAATCGGGAGAATCGATTTCTGAGATAGGCTGTATCAGGGTAATTCTCTTTTTGACTTCAATGTAGAGAACTTCAATGTTTAGCGTAGCGTCCTTATCTCTCACAAACTCTTTCGCTTTGCCTGTTAATTCTTTCTCTTTTCCACCGATCTTCCATTTTTCCTCTGTAGAATCAAATGAAAGCCATCCGATGTTAGCGCCCCCTCTGCCTTGATGGAATGAGAAATAAGAAGGAACACAACCATCCGAATACAATTTCTCCGGGTTAGGCAGTTTATTATTAACCACATGCCAAGCGAAGAGCTCACGTTCAGACCAGGCACGTATTAGAGGATCGTTACTGTACAAGGCATAACGCTGTGCCTTTGTCAGCGGATAGGTAATTAACTCATTTTCATCTCGTTGTTTCCCGATCTCTTGCAAGCATCGCAGTGTGCCGGGATCAACCAGTCTGCCGAGGTCATTGGGGTCTGATATAAAATCGCTGATAGATTTATCTTCCATGGCGACACCGTTTTCCTGTGTAAAACAGTCCTTTATATTTCGCTCTTTGATGCACTTTACCTCGACCCTCACAGACCCTAAGCCCAGGGGCTTGCCCAAGCCCAGTTTGTGCAGAAACTCACCTCCCGGCGCGATAGCGGTCAGCAGCAGCTTCATTTCATGATCGTTCAGGTTGTAGTAATGGATAGCAAACGTGAACGCCTGATTTCTTACAATTGGTTGGCATTTGGTTTTCTGTCCCTTGTTGTTCCCGATATCCAACGTTGCATAGCTATTCGGACTGACATCGTCCGGGCATTGACGCAGGTATTCCTTGCGGCCATTGGGAACAAGATGGCTACCTTCCTTGTGAAAATAAAGGTATTCCGATGGTGGTTCTGGCGAGGATAGAATCTTGATCGTCACTTGTTCTCTGCGCTCTGGATCATTGTTATTATCAATGAATTTCGCATCGGTAAAACGCAGACGGGAAGCAAGGTTCCTTTGCTTGCCTGGGGCGTTACTCGTATCTTCTTCCACCACGCCCAGCAGCACCTCCGCTGGCGTCAGCCAATCCACACCACGTTTGATGCTGCCCCAAGGCAACAAGGCTTTACTTACGAAATTAAACGCGTCATGGGATGTTAAATAGTAAAAGGGTTTTCGCCAGATGGATGAGGGGCTAATTTCCGAGACTATAGCGTTGTCCGTTTTGTAGAAAATAGTTTTGCCCACCAGTTTTTCCATTGCAGGTTTTTCTATTATGCCTGGTGTTTTCAGGATATTTTCATATGTGGCAATGACATCAGGCGGCACATCGAGATCATTTGCTTCTCCTTCTGCCTGGATTTGCCATTGCTCCCCGTTTTTTATGAGCACCCCCTTACGCGTTAATCGTTCATTTTGAGATTTTCGTACACTGAAATAACGATTCTCCAACACCCGCAAACTGGACTGGCTCAGCGTTTCGATGACATTACCGATCATGCCCCGCAGGCTGTTGGCGGGGAAGGCGACGTAACCTGCGTGGCGGTAGGCATGAACCGTGGTTTCTTTCTCCTTATCCGGTTGTTCATGCTCATTGCCCACCAGGGTGTCGGTGACGGTTGTCAATGTGCAAGCAATTATTCCGGTATGCCGTTCCGGGATATAGAGATCGTGGCGAATTCCTTTTTCTTTGATGTCATCATACGCCGGGCAATTACCGTCATTCCATAGTGCCTTGACCGGCACGAAGGCGTAGGGGTTCAGTTGTTTGCCATTGGCCCGATTGATCGTGGGTGTTCCATCCTCCACGACCGAAGGAATTTTATGTTCCGGCTCGCCACCGCAATCATCTGCTGTGGTCTTCTTTGTGGCTTCCTGTTTACTATTTTTGTAGTCTTCATCGATTGTCTGCTTGAGTGCCTCAACCCACTCAGAAGGATTATTGGCCACTTCTGGCCCGAATCCATTTGAGATTACAGTGGCGAGATCGATCTTTTTGCCCTTCTCGTCCTTTTCGACAAGTTTTAACAAACCATAGCCCTTGGCCTTACCCCAACCGACCCAGAAATGGCCATCGGTGATCTCGCGCAGGGCAAGGTAGAGCAGGCCACACTGCCAATCCTCCCATTTATCCTTTTTGTGGAGAATCAGGCCGCCACCCTCAAGCTTGCTCCCCGGTGGGATGGCGCATGCACAATAGAGCGCCCCGTCCTTCACACCCCCGGTAAAACGGTCGATGGCAATGAAGAACTGCGTGTGGACATCGTCACCCTTATAGACGGGGGCCTTCCATTGGACCCGGCTTGCCTGGTTTGTGTCACCAAAAATCTTGCTAACCAACGGGTTGGCCTCTTCGACCGCCTTGTTGGGATCGTCGATTCGATTGTTGATCAGAGTGGCGGCAATGCGGGTAGCGATGTCACGCAAGGCGCCGGTGAGGCTTTCCGGCGGCAAAGTCGCCTTCTGGTCTGCATTTCGGTAACACACCAAATCGGGTAGACCCTGATCCTCTTTCTCATGGTTTCCCTTCCGTTTCTTTGGTGCCTGGCCCGGATCGTGGACGAGGACGGGCTGCTGGGTGATGAGTGTTAATGGAACGTCCAGCAACTGTTTTTCAATAGAAGCAATACTTACATCAACAGAGTCACCGAATAACACGTCGATATCTCTCTTATCATTATCCTTCACAAACCAGTTATGGATTGCGTCGGTGGAGATGCTCCGGTAACTGCATTTCTCAACCTCGAGCACACCCCAGGACTTGGTCTTTTTCGCACCCAGGCCGTGGGTCAGATCGCCATCCCAACGTTTCAGAGCCTCAATAAGACCGTC
The DNA here is from genome assembly GCA_013152415.1 of Gammaproteobacteria bacterium. Lineage (GTDB taxonomy): Bacteria > Pseudomonadota > Gammaproteobacteria > HyVt-429 > HyVt-429 > HyVt-429. The sequence continues at coordinate 7,880 of JAADGI010000029.1, forward strand.
GATTTCGCTCTCATCCACCCAGTCCATTTCCAGTTCGGCGGTAAAGCGCGCACCCTGCGGATAGACCTCGTGATAAAATAGGCCCTTCCCGTCCTGGGTACCCGTCTCTGGTCTGATTTTGATACCGCTGCGCAGCCCCGTCATGCGATCCGGATGCCAATAACTGACTAGCGTGGGGTCGCAACCATCATAACGCGCATCCATGACCCGGACGCAGCCTCCCCGGTGTTCTCCGGAGCCGATATCGTCCGGGCCAAAAAGTTCTTTTCGGCAATCGTTATTGCGCGTCAATCCTCGGCGCAGGAATCCACGCAAGGTGCTGCCAGGCAGGACGAGCCGCTCCGACGGTCGTGTGTAACAGCATTGGTATGTGCCATTTTCTTTCAGATTTTCTTTGCTCGCAATATCTCTTTCCGATCCATAAATTTTGCAACGTTCCGCTTCGATCTTGACCGCCTCACGCCCGTCGCCGACATGAACATCGGTCTTACAAACGAGTTCGACAATGAACTGCACACGATAATATCGTCTCTCGTGCTTTTCGCTGGTTCTGGTCTCGGGCATCCTGTTACTCCTCAATCGGTGGTTGCCAGCTTTCATGTAGCTCGAGATTGACGGCAATCTCGCCCCAACCGTTCTCCCTGATCCAGGGATTCAGTTCCCAGGGTTTGGGTCTCGAATCTTCATCTTCCATACCAGAGGCATCCGTTACCTCTGAATCTTTATCTTTCATGCCGGGGGCACCCATGACTTGAGGCAGACCGAGACGCTGCCATTCCCTGATCTTCTCTTCGGCCTTTTCTCTGTCTTTGATATCGAAAACAAACACGCTGCCGGCATCGGTAAATACCTGTGTCTGGTAGAGTGGTTTTGAGCATTTACCGTAACGTTTCCACCAATAGTCGCCGCCCATGAGTGTCTGCCGGGCGTAGTAATGACTGAGCCTGAGGCTTTCATTAGATAGTTCATCCCAGATGCATCGGTAGCATTTTAATAGCTCACCCCCACCACCCGTTTGCGGGATATCCTGGATATCCTCCACATTAAACAAACGGGCCGGGGTTTGCAGCGCGATCACTATTTGATTTTTCTCGATGGGACGTTCCTGAACCGCAAAATCGAATCCACCCGATACGATCTCGACAATAGCGGGTGTTTTGGTCTTGCCCAATGGCAGGAACGACTGGCCTTTTGCAATCTCAGCAAGAATCTTGAGAAATTCTCTGACATCGGAATCAGTCACGCCGTTGCCGTATTTGGGGAAATCGATATTGCACAGCCAGACCTGCTCGGGGTCCGGCTTGACCATCTCGACCGCGAACAGACCTTTGTCCTCCGCTGCACGTTTATTCAGATCGTGTTTATTACGCACGACCAACATACGCTCGATCTCACCCGGCCAACCGAGTTCACTACGGGCGCTGTTGAGATGCCTTTGCTTCCAGTCAGGCTGGAAGGCGGGTGCCACCTGTTTGATCAGCCCAGGCTCCTCCATATATGCAACATCACGCAGGTCACCACCGGCGAATACCAACGACAGGGGAGGCACCACTGGGCGACAGGTGGCCTGGTGGTTTACAGACAAGGCATGAGTGACCCGCACAGCGTCGAAAAGAGGTTTGATTTGTTGCCATTGGGATTGTTTTTTCGCAACACGGGCAATCACCGCCTTAATCGCCGCACCCGGGATCGAATCGCTGGAAACGAGGGCATTACTCTTCTTCGGCCCGTGAAGGGCAAAACAAAATGGCCATAGGGGCCGCAAGCGCAACCCTACCCGGCCAGTTTGAATAATGTGCGCGATGGTCTCTTTGTCCAATTCACGACTGGCGCTGGTAAGCACTGCAGGTGCGGCGGTATCAGTGATGTTCACTTCATGCATCCTGCCCAATCCAACCCCCTTTTCCCCACCCAGTGCCGGTGTCATGAGCAGTCCCTTACGAATCCATTCCTTCAATTCTTTATCGGGCTTGTCATCCAACAACAGTATGTGTCCGGAAAAGATTAACGGCTTTTCCGGGGCATTATCACCACTGCCGCGCTCCTTGTTGTCCAACACCTTTGCAACCTGCAGCATCTTGCTTCCCACCGACCGGGTCCCGTCGTCAATTTTGATGCGGATGCGCTCATCCGGTACCGTCTCCCCGTCGAGCGTCCAGAAGGGCTCGAAGATCAGACAACCGCGCTGATCGAGAGTATCGTCACTCTCTCCCAGCCACTTTTTGATATCGACTGTGGCCCCCAGCTTGTTCAGGAGCATCCAATTCTCTTTGAGATTGCCCCGTATCAAGCTTCCCGGCAGCGCGTAGCGTCCCTGAGGGTCACGGAACATATCGGCATCAACACCAAACGGAAGCGCGCCACTCTGCCGACTGATCACCGGCGGCAGGATCGATAACGTTACGCGGTACCACATGCTCATGGTTTTCCCCTTTTAAGGGGATTCTGGAGGTACTCCCAATATTCCAACGCAAACAACCATGGCTGTAATGCACGAATAGCACCGTAATACTCTTCGTGCTCCTGCTGCACCGAACTGGACAAGGCCGAGTCCTGAAGAGATGCTTTGTCGATTAGCGGAAAAATATCGCTTACAATCTTTCCAATATCTTCAATCTTTTCAATCTCTCTGGAATCCCCAACCTCTTCCATACACGTCATTTTTGGCACCTTGGTGGCGGTTCTTTCATAGCTGTTGTAAAACTTCACCACGTCCCGCCGAAATGCACCATGGATGTTGATCCCGGCAATCTTTTCTGAAAAACTGTCGAGCTTATACATATCCTTGTTATCCTTGTCATCCTCCATATTTTCTGCATATAGCGGTTTGAACGGCAAGATATGGGCGCCGCATTTTTCGTAACGGCGTTTCCAGTGGCGGCTGATACGTTCGGTAGGGTAGTCCTCCGATTCGAGCAGAAGCGGGAAATAGAGATCAACGTTGCGCGAAAACATCTTGGCGTGTTCGGCCAGCTCCCGGGCCAACCTGGAAACCCGTTGAATCGGAGTATTGTGGGAACAGAAGACAAGCCCACCCGCGTGGGTGAGGGAGACACCGTTGATTTCCAACCCTTCCATTTCTTGGTAGAAAAGATGCAGTGTCGCAAACCCCGCCCACGCAGGAACAACCAATAGAATCTCATCACCTCCCCAAAGCAGCACTTCCAGCCGTAATGCTTCACCATTTTTCATGGTCTCCTTTGACTTAAAACTATTCACTAACGCCTTAAGAAGGCCGGTACGTTTCTCTCTCAGTTTATTGTCAAACTCCATGACTTTATTCAGGCTGAGTTCAGCCTGGTGCTTGTTGAAATGGTTTCCGTCGAAGTAGAGCACCGCGATCTTGTCCTTGCAGGCGGCCACCTCCGGCGACTCTTTTAAACTCCATTCGCTCAGATCTTTCAAATCTTTTGTGAATTTGTTTACATCCGGGGGGCAACCCATTTCCCGATTGATAAAACTATTTTTTTGATCGGCACCGTATTGATAACGAGCATGGACCGATCTAGATAGACATTCTTCTTTTTTATCTATTTTTTTCTTGCTCGACGCTGGGCGGCACCCTTCTAGGAAGCAGGCAGGAGTCTTTTCCGGGGAATCGTCATGTGCCGCCTCAAGATCACCAAAATATATCGACGGTATACGCATTTGCTGCAATCGGTTCTTGGCAAGAAGCACCCGACGAGAAACTACCTCGGCTGTCGACGGTTCCATTTCCACCGCCGAAACAACAAAACCAATTTGTGGCAGCACTTTTCCCAGATTTTCACCCAACGCTGACTTGCCGGAACCATTTAGATGGCCCCGTAGCGTCCCCTCCAGTTCGGTTTTATTATTCTCATTCGCACGAAATCGGAACAAACCCGTCGAACCACCACTTCGGATCTCCTCAACCTCAGAAATACCTTTAGTGGATTTGATCACTTTGTTGACCGCATGCACCGCCTCACGCATGGCAATGCTACCTCCACGGCGTACACTTAGCTGGCCGGTATCTTCAATCACCGAATCAATATTTACGGCCTCGACTTGTAGCAACCAAGCTGGTTCTGGAATCGTCAAGCACATGGTTCAATCCTCATATCGTTTGTCCAGGCCGGTACAACGTTCAGGCAGGAACAGTTTCTTAAATAGAATCAAGCCAGCCAGGCTCACTATGACAAACAGTAACGTGGTTATCCCGATCAGCAATTTGCTATCAAAACCGACTAACCCGAGGACGACGAAACAAACAAGAATTATGACTTGATACAGGGTCAGGAACAAAAGGTAGTGCAGCTTGATATTCCCCAGCCCAGGCATTCGCATAAGGTAGTGAAGCTTGGCATTCCCCAGCCCAAGCATTCGTATAAAGAGAAATATTACCGTAGTTGTCAGCAGCATTGAGAAAACAAACTGGACCATGAACGCCAGTGCGTTGGTAATGGGCTCCAGTGAACACACTGCCGGTTTGAACCAAGACAGCACATCCCGCAAAACCAGAAATGCTTGCTTGGTGAGGGATATGAGGTAGGCCGCAACCGGCATACCGATAATCTCTTTTATCGCATCCACGCTCAGCAGACCAACAAAAACTGCGGCAAATGTAATGACCAAACCTACACAGGTCAGGCGATCCCGCACTTTGCACTTTTCATAGTCTTCTGTCTTTTCGATCTCCTCCTTGACGATGTTATGCGACTCTTTAAACCCCATCGCCCGGCTCTGGAGCTCATAAATTTCCTTACCTTGCTGCTGCTCGGTGACCTCATGGAACCAATAGCGATTGGTAAATTCCATGAATTCGTCACGCAACTTACCAAGGATGTCATGTTTAGTTTTGCCTTCACGCGACCCACCCAACTCCTGCTTTGGGGTTTTCGACCCTTCTTTGTCAGTGGAAGAGGGGGTGGCTTCGCTGATCTTGAATTCATATCCGCTGAATAGTGATTGGTAAAACAGATTCAACACCGTCATCCGACCATAAATGTGTGGGACATGGATCGGGGCAATCCGCTCGCGCGCCTCCCTGGAGAGCCCCATGTAAACATGCGAATGATCGGTGAAACCGTGTAAGCTTCCGAGCTCCTCCCAACGCCGATAAACCTGGTACTTTTGTTGCTCCTGGCAAAATTGCCGACTGTAGGCAAACTCTCCCGGACTCGTATCCTTTTGTCGATCAACATGCAAGGCGATATGGTGTATACGATTGAACTCCTGTTTTGCCCATTGATTCGATGGAACAGGCCCTGCCAATGCATAGGCAACATTGACAAACATCCTGTCATTGCGGGATTCATCCATCAATCGTTCTCTTGCTCGATCAATGTCCTCTGAGTCCTGATAAAATTTCGAAAGCAGGTGCGTGATGACGGAATTGAAATCCTCGATCTTAAATGACGTCGCGGGTGGATCACTTGAAAGGTCCTTAATCTGCATATCGCAGATTTTTTTCTCCTTCCACTGCTCGAGAAAGCTGGGATAGAGGATGCGCACCATTTGTGTAAAGTTGAGCCATCTTTCCAACTGCACACATTCTGGATTTTGTTTACGTTCAAATAAATCGTGCCACCAGTTGGTCTGATCCGCACATTTGGGATCATCCCAGGAATTGTTTACCGATACGGGCATTTCAATCCGGAATGCCAGGAGATCATGTTTTAAATGGTGACGATACAAGGAAACATCTTTAACCTCGGCACCATCAAATGGTGGTTTGCATTGGGTATCAGCATCACACTGGATGAGCTTTAGTGTGATATTATCTAATGATTCATGGGGTAACGAATATTCCTCTATGGATTTGATACCGCTTTCGGGACTCTCACCCATATGAAAAATCTGTTCCCGCAGCCGTGGTGAGAAATAGCGCACAACCTGGGCCTTGATCGCATCATCCTTGTATTCTTCATAGGGCCGAATGCCTTCCGGCTCCAATTTTGGGAACGCATATTTTCCGATTGGCGTATTCTTGTACTCTTTCGCAACACCTTTAGTGCCTGGCGCAATACCTTTGATTTCTGGGCGTTTATCACCGACATACCCTAGCGAACAATAGAAGGTGGCGGAATAATAGCGCAGGGGACGGCCGGACCAGAGTACGGTAGCAAGCATATCGCTCACCAAATCATTGACACTCCCAGGGTCGTAGCTTAAGAAGTTGATCTCAAATTCCAACGTATACCGCCCCAGCCTAAAAAACATCAGGCACCGTGAGCGCCAATACTCGGATACAAATAACGTCGAAAAATAATCTACAAAACGTGGCGCACCGATAAACGTAACGCGCTTTACTTTGTTCAGATCATCCACATCATTGCTGCCTACAAAACCAAGCAGTAAGGCTTGTTTCAGACGGGGTAACTCTCCCCTGGCAAGACACTCTGTATAACCATCCCAACCATCACGGTTGGGACGCAGGGTGAGTAGTTTCTTCTCTTCCCACTCGCCAAGTGTCAATTTGGTCAGCTTCAGGTCGTCCAGATCGACGTACGGGACCTTCTCAATGGAACCAAATTGTTTGCAAAAAAACTCCTCGGATTTCTCCCAGTCCTGTCCCCGTTCAGCAAGCCCCAGCCAATAGTCGCGCTCAAAGGCAGCCAGGGTCTGCTGCTCTTCGGATAAGGTCTTGCCCAACGCGACGGCTGCACGCTCCAGTAGTCCTGCGCCCTGCTTTCGCAGATAACGGCGAAGGTGGCATTTTGGGTGATCGATGTTGGATAAGACGCCGGGGAGAAGAGTTTCACCGGCTATCTCAAATTTAGGTGTGTCTGCTTCCAGAAATGTGGCGCGGGGTGGTTCACCTGTATCGAGGAATTTAATTGATTCACGGATCGCCTCGTACAACCGGCTTCCCTTGTTCTTCTGTTGTTCTGATTCTCCCCCCATCCCTATGCTCCTGTCCATCACCAGTCTCTGCGGGCGTCACTTCTGGCTCCTCGCTCCGACCATACAATACAACGATTGTCATGACGCAAACACGTCAAGTTTCGAATCTGTAGAGGGCACTCTGTTATCAATTCTCACCCATTAGGACAAGAACAGGGATATTTACTGGTTTTAGCGTTCCCTCACCCACCCTTGACCACATCTACCGACCGTTGCCTTTGATCGTGTCGATACCTCAATTCTGAGGATACTGGTGTAGGTGGTATTGATTTCCCCTGTGCACCTCAGGCCTCAACCCTGTGCTACCCGGCGTGAATAAAAGTCCAGTGGGTCGAGGTCGTCCTCCCAGACATGGGCTGGACCTTATCTGTGATAGCACGACGGACTCAAAAATACAATCACCACAGCAAAAACAGGGAATTCATTCCACCTTTTGCCCGTTTAACTGCTATCCCGTTAACCCCTCTCCCAGCAGGTTGGGGTGAGGGAGTCGAGGCAACCCATATATTTTATATATTCCCTCATCCTGGCCTTCTCCCGGAGGGAGAAGGTGTAAGTTCAATTTACAGGGGCGAGGGAGTCAAGATAACCCATTTGATTTTACTGGTAGGTTTTATCTGGACTCCGGCCTTCGCTGGAGTGACGGTGACTTTTCACACAGCCTTGAAAACGGGAATCCAGTAATGCATTGATTTTATTACTCTAGATTCCGGCTCTCCACTTCGCTGCGGAATGACGAATTAATCAGATGTTCCTTAGCATTAACTGTGAAGCCACAACCGCAGCCTAAAAGACCACCTTAATCCGCTGATTATTGACCCTCAATAAATAGTACCGGCCCTTGCCGTCTAGTACGCGAACAATCACGTCTACCGAACTGCCGGGCTTCCAGAGGGGCCCCTCACGGGCAATGCGTTCGTATTGATGCCGCCGGGCCGGGTCTTTGAGTCGAACCTCGTCAGAGAACTCCCCTTGCCAAATGTCACCACCCTGAATGAGCCATACGCTATCGGCATGGATATCGTCGGAGATCGGATCTTTATCTACGGCACTGACCCAGATCAACACCAACATGGGTCGCTGAAGTGATGGATCTTCTCTCCTGGGGATACGATTTCGCCACATATCCGCCTGCAGGCGGTAATCACGGCCATCGATGCTGATTTGCTCCTGGGCAAGGCTCAAGTCCATAGTCCCTACAGCGGGCAAGGTGTGCTCCGTTGCCTGACAAGTGCCAACCCATGCAAACAGCATCACATATATACTTAAGTACAAGGCCTTCAAACTACTCGCCCTCTAATCGAGCTTGTATTGCACCTGAATATAACCATCATTGTTGGCGACGCCGCACCTCAGTAACATTAGGGAGTTGGGTCATGCGGCCCAAGACCCGGCTCAGCTTATCCAGGTCCGGAATTTCCAAGGTGATCACCATGTGCGTGATATTGGTACGTTTATCCATCTGGGTATTCACCGCCACCACATTCACCTTTTCATTGGCCAATACTGCGCTAATGTCCCGGAGCAAACCATGGCGGTCATAGGCGATGATCTCGATATCCACCGGGTAGGTGGCAAGTGCACGGGGCCCCCACTGGACCTCCACCAACCTTTCCTTGCCATCAATAATATAGCGCAGAATATTGGGGCAATCACTCCTGTGAATGGTGATGCCACGGCCGTGGGTGATGTAACCGGAAATAGAATCACCGGGTAAGGGCTTGCAACAACCCGCCATATGGGTCAATAAATTTCCCACCCCCTCTATACTGACCGCCGCAGTGGGACTGCTTGATGTGGAACGGCGCTGTGGCAGGGGCGTTACTTGCTTGTGGGGATCGGATGTCACCAGCGCCTGGGCGGCACCACTGATCTGGGCATGGCGTATCTCACCACGGCCAATGGCCGCCAACATGTCGTCCACTTTCTTAAACTTCAAACCCTCGGCGATCTTGTCGTGACCAATGTCACTGACCCCCAAGCGGCGCAATTCACGGTCCAAGGCACTACGACCATCGGTTACATTTTGATCGTAGTTTTGTTGCTTGAACCAGGCCTGTACCTTGGCCCGGGCCCTGGAGGTGGCTAAATAACCCAGATCACGATTCATCCAGTCACGACTGGGTCCGCCCCTTTTCACCGTGAGTACTTCCACTTGCTCGCCGGTCTTGAGACGATAGGTCAGAGGCACCATGCGACCGTTGACCTTGGCACCCCGGCAACGGTGGCCCACTTCGGTATGGATGCGATAGGCAAAATCCAGGGGGGTCGCCCCCAGAGGTAAGTCGATCACCATACCCACCGGGGTAAACACATAGACCCGGTCTTCAAACACTTCTGACTTAAATTGATCGACAAAATCACTGGCGTCGGCAACCTCGTCTTTCCACTCCAATAACTGCCTTAGCCAGGCAATTTTGTCGTCAAAACCAGAATCAGCTCCGGAATCAATCTTGGCGCCTTCTTTGTATCGCCAATGGGCGGCAATACCCAATTCCGACTGACGGTGCATGCCATAAGTACGAATCTGCACTTCAATGGTCTTGCCCATGGGACCCACCACTGCGGTATGGATCGATTGATAATTATTTTCCTTGGGGGTGGCTACATAGTCATCAAATTCACCGGCGATATAGGGCCACTGGGAATGCACTACCCCCAGTGCGGCATAACAAGCCTTGATGTCATCCACCAACACCCGCACCGCTAAAATATCGAAGATGTTTTCAAACGAGACATGTTTGCGCTGCATCTTGCGCCAAATGCTATAGATATGTTTGGGTCGTCCGCTTACTTCGGCATCGACACCCGCTTCATGCAACTCCGCGCACAGGGTCTCCACAAAGCCTTCCACAAAGCGTTCCCGGTCTACGCGACGCTCTGAAAGCCAACCTGCTATCTGTTGGTAGGATTCAGGATCTAAATAACGAAATGACAGATCTTCCAATTCCCACTTCACCTGCCAAATCCCCAGGCGATTGGCCAGGGGCGCAAAGATATCCAGGGTCTCTTGGGCGATAGCGCGTTGACGGGTCTCGGACAGGGCACCCAGGGTACGCATATTATGGAGCCGATCGGCAAGCTTGATGAGCACCACGCGCACGTCCTGGACCATAGCCAACAACATCTTGCGCAGGCTCTCGGCCTCGGCATGGACCTTGAAGGCCTTCTGGGAGGGACTGGAAAAGTTCTGGATCACGTCCATCTTGGTCACCCCATCCACCAAAATGGCCACCTCCTCACCGAACTGTTCACGGATCTGATTGAGACTGACATCGCTGTCTTCCACCACATCGTGGAGCATGGCAGCGGCCACCGTGGCGGCATCGAGATGAATAGAGTCCAGAATGCGCGCCACTGCCATAGCATGACTTACATAGGGTTCACCGGAAGCCCGGTACTGGCCCGCATGGGCCGCCAGGGCCAACATCCCGGCCTTTTGGATCAAGGCCATCTCCGTTTCATCCCTTACTCCGGCCACCTCCTGTAACCACAGGTCTAAACGCTCTGCGGCATCAGTATCTGTCATGATGGCCTCATACGGCTGTGTCTTCATACTTCCCCGTTACAAATCCATGTCTGATTCACCCACCTATCTTAGCCCAGTTGCCAATATTTTTTTTACGCCCCCAAAAACCGGCCCCAAGTGTGTGCCCAATAGCCTTACCAGTAGCCTTAAATAGACCCTGAGATTTTGAGCATTCGTTTATCCCGCACATCAAGGCGGACCTACAGGGGACGGTTTACACGGCGATTGGGCGATCAATCTGGGCCATCAATAGACCCACAATCGACTGAATCGGCGCAAAGTAATTGTTTGGCGTAGTTTTTGCTTACTTCTTGTGTCAATCAGCCTTTTCTAAAGGCTCAAATGTAAGGGTGCCATCAAAACCAGGGCCGCCCGGGGTCCAGATGTGATTCAAAAACAATGTAGTACTAACTGGGTTAAATAAAATGAAATTCCTGACTCATAGTCTGTTGTCCAAGATGATCATCCCCATCCTGGTGATTTTTGGTCTTGCTCTCGTTTTCCTGATCTATTACATCCCCCGTGAGATTGATGCCCGCATGGTAGAACAGGCGAAGTTTGCCGGCCAGCAGACCGCCACTCAGTTCAAGGCCTTACGTAAATACTACGTCAAAAATATAGTGAATAAAGTCGTCAAAGGCTCAGACTTGCGCCCGGCAATCAATCATAAGGACAACGAAAAGACGTTCCCATTACCGGCGACCCTGATACACGACCTCAGCGATATATTAAAGAACGAAGGCACACAGGTGTCATTGTACAGCGCCTACCCCTTTCCAAATCGCAAACAACGAAAACTGGATGCGTTCCAGAGTAGTGCGTGGGAACATTTAAAAAAAGACCCCGAGTCGGTCCATCTGAAAAAGGAGAAGCTCAATGGCAATACTTATTTAAGAATCGCCATAGCCGACAGGATGGTTGCGGATACGTGTGTCCGCTGTCACAACTCCCACCCCCAAACACCAAAGAATGACTGGAAGTTGGGCGATGTACGTGGAGTATTGGAGATACGCAGTGACATCTCTACACAGGTAGCCGCCAACAATACGACCAGTATTAAAATAATTGCGGTACTCATCCTGGTTCTGGTGGCTATCATCGCAACGATTGTTGTCGTTTATCGGCGTGTCGTCACGCACAAGCTGGATCAGGTGCGCAACACACTCGAACAACTGGCAAAGGGTGAAGGAGACCTCACGGTCCGCATCGATGAAGTGGGTAATGATGAAATCACGGACGTGGCCCATTGGATCAATGAGTTTTTAGGCCAGCATCGAAACTTCATTAATCAGATTGCCGATTCCACCGCACAACTTGCGGCGTCGGCCGAGGAGTTGGCAGCCATCACTGTTGAGACCAGCACAGGACTCAGCTCTCAGGAAACACAGACCGATATGGTGGCCACCGCCGTAAACGAAATGGCGGCCACCGTTCAGGAAGTGGCCACCAACGCTGCCAACGCCGAATCGGCAGCGAAGGAAGCCGACCGAGAGGCACAGGGCGGACGGGCTGTCGTCAGTCAGAGCGCCGAGTCCATTCGATTACTGGCACAAGAAGTTGAGAATGCCTCGGATGTGATCAAACACCTGCACTCCGATAGTGAAGACATCGGTGGTGTCCTCGATGTCATCAAAGGTATCGCCGAACAAACCAATCTGTTGGCCCTGAATGCAGCGATTGAGGCCGCACGGGCGGGGGAAAAGGGCCGTGGTTTCGCTGTGGTGGCAGACGAGGTAAGAACTCTCGCCAGTCGAACCCAGCAGTCCACCAACGAGATACAGGAAATGATCGAACGCCTGCAACAGGGCACCCAAAATGCCGTTGAGGTCATGGAGAGAGGCCGGGCAGCGGCAGAAGCCAGTGTCGAACAGTCGGCTGAGGCTGGCAATTCACTGGATGCCATTACCCGGACAGTGAGCCGCATCTCCGAGATTAACGTCCAGATTGCCAGTGCTGCGGAGGAACAGAGCACCGTAGCAGAAGAAATCAACAGGAATGTCATTAGTATTAACGATATTGCCCAACAAACCTCCAATGGCGGACAAAATATTACCCAGGCAAGCGAAGAATTGACCAAGCTGGCCCACACCTTACAAAAGGCTATCGGTCGCTACAAATATTAACTGTCCCACATGCGTCGTCGCCCCCGGCACCCCCTCCAAAGGATTTTTTTGCCCTTTGGAGGAGATCTATCCAGGCCCCATCTAAGCTGATTTCTTTGGTTGGCACTATCATTGTGCATCTGCTTGGTCGCGCAAACATAAGCGACATCCTTAACGTTCCCCTGGAACCCGCTTCCCTGTAAAGTACACGGCCTTTCGCAGCAGTGACATTCACAACTGTAGTCCCATGATGACACGAACCGGGAATCGCTTTAAATGAGTTTTGTAAACGGCCTTCACTTTAATAATATCCGTGGCGATATCTATGGTGGCCTTACCGCTGCCGTAGTCGCCCTGCCCCTGGCCCTGGCCTTTGGGGTCTCTTCCGGTGCCGGCCCTATCGCCGGTGTCTACGGTGCCATCTTTGTGGGTTTTTTTGCCGCCCTTTTTGGCGGTACTCCGGCCCAGGTCTCGGGTCCCACCGGTCCCATGACCGTGGTGATGGCACTTATATTCACCCAATACACCGCCATGTTTCCAAACGACCCAGGCCACGGTGCTGCCCTGGCCTTCACCGTGGTCGTCATGGGCGGATTATTTCAGATACTCTTTGGCGTGATCAAGATCGGACGTTTTATTCAACTGGTCCCTCACCCGGTGACATCCGGATTCATGAGTGGCATCGGGGTGATCATTATTTTGCTGCAACTGGGGCCCTTACTCGGACACGCCACGACGGGCGGGCCTCTAAGCTCAGCCCAGGCCCTGCCTGAGATCTTTGCCAACCCCGCAGTTTATGCCTTATTGCTGGGCTTGCTGTCTTTGGCAATCGTCTACTTCCTGCCCAAACGCATTAACCAGATAATCCCTTCGCCACTGGTGGCACTATTAGCAGGCACTGGGACGCTTTTGCTTTTTATCCCCGAGGGCGAGGTAAGTCTCCTCGGTGAGGTCCCCACCGGCCTGCCCGGCCTGCACCTGCCGATACTCAACCTGGACTGGAGCCTGTTGACGGACATGGTGAAGTCAGCATTGGTATTAGCCATGCTCGGCACCATCGACTCCCTGCTGACTTCTTTAGTAGCCGACAATATCACCCGCACCCACCATAAATCCGACCGTGAGTTGATCGGTCAGGGTATTGGCAATACCGTGGCGGGATTATTTGGTGGCCTGCCGGGAGCCGGTGCCACCATGCGCACCGTAGTCAATGTACATGCCGGGGGACGTACACCCCTATCCGGTGCCTTGCACGCATTGATCCTTTTGGCGGTGGTGCTGGGTGCAGGTGGATTGGCACAGTATATTCCCCACGCGGTGCTCGCCGGAATTCTGATTAAGGTCGGCACCGACATCATCGACTGGGATTATCTGAAGCGATTGCGCAATGCACCCAAGGCCGGCGTGGCAATCATGTTTGTGGTGTTTTTTGTTACCGTCTTCGTGGACCTCATCTCAGCCGTTGCTATCGGCATGGTCATGGCCAGCTTTCTCTTTCTGCAACGCATGACCGACCTGCAGGTAAAAAGCATTACCGCGATTAACCATCCCCATGAAGAGGCACCACTGACCGATCACGAGGCCACTATCCTTGGCGAAACCAAAGGCCAGATTCTGCTCTACCATATGGAAGGTCCTCTGAGCTTTGGCGCCGCCAAAGGCATGGTTAAACGCTGGGCCGAATTCAATGACTACCAGGCTCTGGTGATGGACCTGACCGATGTGCCGGCGCTCGACTTTACCGCCACCCGTGCCATTGATGACATGATCAGCGACACCCTGGCGATGAAACGCGTTGTATTTCTGGTCAGCGCACGACCCAGGGTTATGAAGTTTTTGGTATCGCAAGGTGTCATTGCCAAACTCAACCCAAATCACATACACAAAACCCGAGTCGGTGCCTTGTGTCACGCTGCCCAAATATTAGACTTTGAACCCGAGGGCTGTGAGACCTAAGTTTTATAGTGATCCGGGAGAAACTGGAAAATCAAGCAGATTGCGGGCTCAACGGACAATCTTTGGCGTGGCCTTCACCGAGTTCCACCCATATATGCCTTAAGGCATGATCTTCACTACGGAAAAACCGCTCACTCCCCGCTTTGTCATAAAAACCGGAACGCTTGAGCACATCCAAGGCCTGGCGCTTGAGTCCGGCAAACAACATCTCGATGCCTATACTTTCGAGGCGTTCTACCAAGACGGTAAGCATCTCCTCACCGGTGGCATCAATATAGTTAATTCCATCCGACACCACGACGACATAGCGCAATTCAGGCTTTTGTGAACTGCGCTCCAATACCTTATCTTCAAAATAACTGGTATTGGCAAAATATAATGAGCCATCAAAACGTATCATGGAGATATTCGGGCAAGTTTCCAGATCATAGAGTTCTGCATCACGAAAGGTCCCGTCTTTGTGCCGGCCCAGTATAGCGACCCGAGGGCGCATGGTACGAAACAGATACAAACCCAAGGCCATACCGGCACCCATAATGATGCCGTAGTCCAAATGAGGCGCCAGCGCCAGGGTCAGGAAAAAACTGGCGGCGGCCACAAAACCGTCATAAGGTTGTGCCTTCCAAATATGCACAAAGGCCTTGGGGTGAACCAGACCGGCTACCGCCATCATGATGACCGCCGCCAGGGTGGCCTGGGGCAGGTGATAAAGTAACGGGGTAAAAAATAACAACACCGCCACCACCACAAAGGTGGTGACTACCGATGAGAAACCGGTTATGGCCCCCGCACCGATATTCACTGCGGATCGTGAGAATGACCCGGATACCGGATAGCTCTGAAACAAACTGCCGACAATATTACCCAGCCCCTGGCCGATCAATTCCTGATTGGCATCAACACGTTGACGGGTACGCGTCGCCATGGCCTTGGCTATGGAGATGGCTTCCATAAAGCCAAGCAAGGCGATGGTGATGGCGGCAGGGATAAGCTGAACCATAACACCGATATTAAATTCTGGAATTCTGAATGCGGGTAGCCCCTGTGGAACCTTGCCGACTACTGCGCCACCCCCGCTGAGGACGAGCTCACCTTTGCTGTTAATCAGCGATAAATGCCACAGATGGCCGTCGGTCTGGAGTCCCTTGGGTAATTCGTCATTCAAGTAGTAATGTGCCAGACCATCTTTTTTTGATAGCGCCTGCCTGAACCGCACTGCCTTGAGTTCATCGAGTTCTGACTTAATGGTCCTTTTACGCCGCTCCTTTTTTAAACGCAAAGAATCCAGACGGTGCTTGGCATCTAAGGTGTGAGTGTTGTCGAGCCCATGCTCCGCCAAGGTCGCATCAAACTCTTGAGTCGCCACCTGTAAAAGTTCATCAAACTCGATAAACTCTTTACGTGCACTGATCTGGCGAATGACCAGATCCCTTAAGGTGGAATTCACAATCTGTTTGGTCTTTACCTTCTCTATTCGCTCAAAGTTGGTGAAATAGGAAATCAGGGTCGTCACCACCACCGCAATCAACACATAGGGCAAGCGTGGCAAAAAGCGGCCTACCAGGATAATGATCGAGAACGCCAACACCGCAAGACCAAGGGTAGGCCAGTGAGTGCTGTGAACAATAGCAACAAGCGTATTCCATATAGTCTCGGCATAGTAGGCCCCCTTTTCTGCATGCACCCCAAAGACCTTGCTCAACTGTGATGTGGCAATGATAATCGCGGCGGCATTGGTAAAACCCACAATGACAGGATGAGCCAGAAAATTAACCAAGGCACCTAGCCTGAGCATTCCCAAACACAGTTCAAATATGCCCACCATAAGTGACAAGGTGATGGCGTAAGCAATAAAGCCTTCGGTCCCCGCAGTGGCCAGGGGCTCCAGGGCCGCAGCGGTAAGAATGGAAACGATAGCCACCGGCCCGGTCTGCAACTGGCGGGAAGAACCAAACAGGGCCGATACCATGGGAGGCATGAAGGCAGCATATAACCCATAGTAGGCTGGCATACCCGCCAACTGGGCATAGGCCATAGACTGGGGTATCAACACCAGGGCAACGGTAATGCCGGCCATAACGTCGGTGCGCAACACACTCTTGTCACGCAATTCACCGAGCCAGGCCGAGGCTGGAAACAAACGCCTCACCCACAAATGCAGGACAGTGCTATTGATCACTTTGGAACAACACAGAAACGAACGCAGGAATAGGATTATGCACGATACTCAATCTTAGCCATGTGTATGTTATACAGCCTGCAACAACTTCAAACCAACATTGATGACCTTTCCAGAAGGGGGGGTCTGTTAGAAGTAAGCCGGATTTATTTCTTACTGGTTTCAACGACATGCGTGATGAAACGCGACTACAAAACTATCCTATCCACGACTTTGATGCAAGCTTGGGCGGCTCTCCCGCCTGCTGTCATCGCGGTACGCCACCAGCTCGCGCAACACACTGGTGGCATAGCTTCCAGCGGCCAAATCGAATTGCAGGATGAGCTGTTGATCCATCCATTCCCAGGTGAAATTTTTGACCGGACAACGTAAAGATCGGCGTGCCGATTCCAGGCCAGCGGCCTCCAGACCTGCACACCAATCTGATAACGGTTCCAAGACCTGTCGCTCCCACTCTACTATTGATGCAGGCAGTGGACCCCGCCCCCACAGGGGGCCGGTGGGGTGTATCGCCTGATCCGTAATACGCTCCACTACCGTGTCATCAACGTCATCCTGGTAAAATACATTACGCCGACCGTCAAGTATAAATACATCCCCAGGCTGAGCCTTGTTCCAGGTTCCGGCCTCAACCCTTTGTGACAAGACCGCGTTAAACAACATTGAGCGGGCGGCGGAAAAATAGAGCCCCCGTTGGTGCCGGTTCTTGACTCGCCGCCCCTTAAACAGGGCAACCGCCCAATCGAGATTACGATTCTCGATCCCAAAGCGTTGCTCACCAAAATAGTTGGGCACCCCCTCCTTGGCGATGACTTGGAGACGCGCCTGCAGCGCCTCGGGTACCACAGCAATATCCCGCAAGCTGATACGAAAGCGGTTAGCCTTGAGGGCACCAGGCCGAAGCTTACGGCTGTGGCGACGGGTCTCGACTATACGGATATCAGGGGCTTCCAATTGCTGAAGCGGACTCTCTCTGTCCCGAGGGAGGCGCAGACTAAACCATTGCCTTGTCAGGGCATGACGATCCTTGAGCCCAGCGTAGCCTATATCCACTTTGGGCAGCGACAATAGCTTGGCCAATTGACGAATCACCCAGTCGGTATTGGTATTGCGTTTTTCGATTTGCACCAAGAGATGCTCACCACTACCAGTGGGGATGAAGCTCAATTGCTCATCGACAACAAAATCCTCCGGTGTGCAACGTATGGCCGCCTGGACCTCGGGCCGACCCCAGGCATAGGCCAGATTGAACACCGAAGGTCCAATACTGAATGTCGAAACAGTATCCATGAGCAAATTAAATTGATTTAATAAACTGCATTAGATTCATTACTGCTCTATTCTTACGTAAACTAGACAATGATAAAGGGTTGAATATGACAGCAAGACACTTTCCCCTCATCTTGCCCCCGAGTGAATTGGTCCCTCGACTGGGTGAGGACGATCTGGTCATCGTCGATGTCGATGCGACCGAGTCTTTCCTTCAGGGGCACATCCCGGGTGCGCTGCACCTGGACTATGCCGACATCATCAAAGTCAGTAAACCCGCCATGGGTTTACTGCCCGATGCTGCACAGGTGTCAAGCGTCTTGTCCGAATTGGGCATTCAATCTGACAGCCATATCGTCGCCTATGATGATGAGGGTGGTGGCCGAGCCGGCCGCCTGTTATGGACCCTGGCAGCAATGGGGCACAAGCACTACTCGCTGCTGGATGGGGGTATTCGTGCCTGGCGGCACGACAAATACCCTGTCAATCAGGAGCTAAAAGAAGTCACCAAGAGTCAATACCAGACCACCTTTGCCGGGGACGCCGTTGCAGATCGAGACTATGTATTGGCCCACCTCGACGACAAGAACATTGCCTTACTCGATACCCGTTCGCCACAAGAGTATCACGGCGAAAAGAAACTCGCCGACCGGGTTGGCCACATCCCCGGTGCGGTCAATTACAATTGGGTCCTGGCCATGGATCACCGTAACAGTCTGCGGCTACGGCCTGAAACAGAGTTGCGCCAGGAAATGATCGAGCTTGGAGTTACCGAGGACAAGGAGATTATCGTCTATTGTCAGACCCACCACCGCTCTGCCCACACCTATATCATGCTAAAGGCCCTGGGCTATCCACGGCTACGGGCCTACCCTGGGTCCTGGTCCGAATGGGGCAACCTGGCTGACACGCCCATTGAGATATAAGAAGGACGGTGTTCTCGCAAAGGCGCAAGGAAAGACGGGTATTCCTTCGCTCAAACAATACGAGCAGAAGTTCTGGTAGCGTGGTTCTTAGGGCCTGCTAGCCAACTCGACCCAACAGCCGACGCCGAAATCCAACACCCAGGTCTTCGGCGATGCGCTCACAGGCAGCAATATCCACACCGTCCAGACCATCAATAGCGGTCAGCGTAATCTTGGGGACATAACGGCGAGCACGGCCAACAAAATCCAGCATGGCGTCGTAGGATCGAGGCAATGATGGGCGACAGTGATACTCGTAGGTCGTAGCATCCTGGGCATTGAGGGAGACGGACAAGGCGTCCACCCGGCCCTCTAATTGTGGGGTTATATCCTGGTTGTAGAGCAGATTGGCAAGACCATCGGTGTTGACCCTGACCTTGTTTCCCTGGGCACGCACCTGGGAAGCCACCGATAACAGGGTATCAAGACGTTGGCTAGGCTCACCGAGCCCACAAAACACGACCTCCCGGTAACCCTTTAGATCGCCCAAATCACTCAGTATCTCACTCACATCTGGGTCCTGGGGCAAACGTAGCCTATACCCCTGCACATCCCACTGGTGATTGAATTTAGGGCAAAAACGGCAACGTAGGCTACAACGATTGGTGATGTTGAGATAGAGATTATTGTGCAGGGTGTAGGTGATGATGGGGGCATCACTGTCTTTTATGGAATCAAGTGGCGGCGACATGGTGAGTGCAGACTATCCCACCACCCGAGACACCTCATTGACCTGGATCAACACACCCCTTGCAGCGTCAATAAGGGCCCCTGGATTTGCTTGGGTAGCGTCATTTTCGTAAGGCCTGCCCCTGCCATAATCGGGGCACTGAGGGCCGACAGGACGAACGTATCGGAGCGAGCCTGGAAAATCTCGACGTTTTCTGTAAATTTTTTGACAAAAAAACGTGCCTTCTGCGCGGCAATTGTTAAAATACGCGCCCCTATGAACAGTCCGACGACCCGGAAAGGTCCCTCTTCGATGATAGTTATACTCAAATCCGATCTCGACAGAAACAGCGCAGAATTCAAAAAGATTTTCGATTTCCTGAAAAATCGGAAAAATATCTCCACCCGTATCCACGAAGAAGTCGGGGTGCAACAAACCCTGACTGAGATTTACCTGGTGGGCGATACCGCGACCTTGGAAAAATCGGAGATCGAAGGCCTGCCCGGTGTGGAGCGGGTGGTCCGGGTGTCGCGG
Organism: Gammaproteobacteria bacterium; assembly: GCA_013152415.1. Lineage (GTDB taxonomy): Bacteria > Pseudomonadota > Gammaproteobacteria > HyVt-429 > HyVt-429 > HyVt-429. The sequence continues at coordinate 27,951 of JAADGI010000029.1, forward strand.
GAATATCGCATCCTGGGACGTCATCGGGATGACAACCGCCCCACCGGATTTGACTACAACGGGGTACGGTTTTCTCAAGACACCCTCAACATCTTTGCCGGTCTGTGTGCGGTGGACATACCCAAGCACGTGGAGATGATGATGAAGGCCCTGCAGCAGCACGGCCAGGTTTGCACCCGCATGGGGGCCTACAAGCCCCGCACCAACCCCTATTCCTTTCAGGGCCACGGCAAAAGCTGCCTGCCCTGGGTCTTTGAACTCGCCGGCAAATATGGCATCAAGGTCATCGCCATGGAGATTACCCACGAGGACCATGTCGACGAGGTCCGTGAGGCCCTCCACCAGACCGGCAATCCCACCGGGGTGCTGTTACAGATCGGCACCCGCAACACCCAGAATTTTGAACTGCTCAAAAGTGTGGGCCGTCAAAGGGAGTTTCCAGTACTGCTCAAACGGGGCTTCGGTATCACCCTGGAGGAATCTTTAAACGCAGCGGAATACCTGGCCAGCGAAGGCAACCACAAGGTCATCTTTGGCCTGCGCGGCATGAAGACCAATATGGGTGATCCCCATCGCAACTTCGTCGACTTCGCCCACGTCGCCGCCGTCAAACGCCTCACCCGTATGCCCATCTGTATCGATCCCTCCCATTCAGTGGGGTTCCGGCACCGGGCACCGGATGGCCTGCTTGATGTCCAGCACGTCACCGCCCAGGGCGTCATCGCCGGTGCCAATATGATCCTGGTGGATTTTCACCCGGTACCGGAAAAGGCCCTGGTGGACGGACCCCAGGCCCTGACCCTGAAAGAACTGCCCTTCTTTCTGGAAGACGTCGCCATCGCCCGGGAGGCCTATCTCAAACGTGTGACCCTGGCAAAAAAGGCGTTGAGTTCGTAAGTTACTGCCCTTCGCGTCTCTGCGTCGGAAACCGCATTAAACGCAAAGATCGCGGAGGCGCAAAGAACGCAGAGTAAAAAGAGTTCAGTTATTCCCTGGGTCAACCTGAACAGTAAATAGCGAGCGAGTGTTTTTAATACCACTTAAGGCCTAGAGCAACTTTATCTATAAATTATACTGATCGATCTACTTTGCGGCCTCTGCGCCTCCGCGATCTTTGCGTTAAATCCCCGAACTAAAAAAATCCACAGGATACATTTATCCCCCGGTATAGACACACCCGGCAGTACAGGTCTCCTGAATAACGACCTTGGACAATAGGGGCAGTTCCGGCTGCAGCCGCTGCCAGATCCAGTGGGCCAGATTCTCGCTGGTGGGGTTTTCCAAACCTTCGATCTCATTGAGATAATGGTGATCAAGCTGCTCAAACAGCGGCTTGAAGGCCGCAGACAAGTCCGCAAAATCCTGTACCCAGCCCTCCGGCTCCTGCACCGGGCCGGATACATGAATCTCCACCCGAAAACTGTGGCCATGCAGACGCCGGCACTTGTGCCCTGCGGGGACATTGGGCAGGGAGTGGGCGGCCTCGATATAGAAAACTTTGAATATTTCCATTGGCTCAATGCGACAACAAGGTGTGCCTGGCGGATGCCACAAACGCGGTCAGATCACCTTGGAAAAACGCTGCCCGTCACCATCGATCTGCCGATAGGCATCGAACACCATACTGATATTACGTATCAATAACCGCCCCTTGGGGGTGACCAGCAGTTGTCTATCTCCGGATGTCATCAGCCCATCGGCCATCATGGCCTCAAGATTTTTCAACTCCACATCAAAATACTCTTCAAATTCAATGCCATGGGCCTTTTCGATGGCATCAAAGTCAATCGCAAATTGACACATCAGTTGGTTGATGACATCGCGCCGAATAAGGTCGTCGCGAGTAAGGACGACACCACGCTGTATCGCCAATTGGCTGCTGTCGATGAGCCGGTAATAGTCTTCCAGATCATGGGCATTTTGGGCATAACAGTCCCCGACCCGGGAGATGGCACTGGTCCCCATCGCCACGAGCTCACAATCCGCATGGGTGGCATAGCCCTGGAAGTTTCGATACAGGCTGCCATTTTCCAGGGCAAGACTCAGGTCATCTTCTTTACGCGCAAAGTGGTCCATACCGATGTAGACATAGCCTGCATCCAACAGGCCCTCGATGCTCGCCCGCAAGATGGCCAGCTTGGTCTCGGCACTCGGCAGGTCTTCTTCATTGATCTGACGCTGCACCTTAAACCGCTGTGGTAAATGGGCATAGTTGAATATAGACAGGCGATCCGGCTGGGCGTCGATCACCAACTGTAGGGTTTTGCTGAAGCTCTCCGGAGTCTGTAGAGGCAGGCCGTAGATCAGATCCAGGCTCACCGATTTGAATTTGAGTGCCCTGGCCCGCACCAGGGTGCTGAAGGTCAGCTCGGCAGGCTGTATCCGGTTTACCGCCGCCTGGACCTGGGGATCCAGGTCCTGAACCCCCATGGACAACCTGTTAAAGCCGATGTCGCGCAGGGTGTCGAGGGTGTCGGCCTCCAAGGCCCGTGGATCGATCTCGATGCCGTATTCGCCCTCGTCATTGTCCAACAGGGTGAAATTCCGCCTGCTGTGGCCCATCAAATCCACCATCTGCTGGGTACTGAGGAAGGTGGGGGTCCCACCTCCCCAATGGAGCTGGGTGACGACCCGTTCGCGGGGAAAAAGATAGCCCATCATCTGGATCTCACGGTGCAAACGCCTTAAATAATCTGCGGCATGTTTGCGATTCTTGGTGACAATCTTGTTGCAGGCGCAGTAGTAACACACCGTGTCACAGAAGGGGATGTGAAAATACAGTGACAGGGGCCTGAGACGATTACCCGCATTGCTAAGAACAGTTTGCCGACGGAAACTGCCGGCATCAAAATCAGGGGTAAATTCCACGGCGGTGGGATAGGAGGTGTAGCGGGGCCCCGCCCGGTCATATTTTTCCAGCAAGGCCTGATCAAATTCCAGCCCATAACGGTGTCTTGGGTGTATCGCCATTACATATTAACCCTGTGTTCGAAAACTGATGCCTTTTACCCTGATAGACCCAGGGCCTGCATTGATCCAGAACAAGTCACACCTCTAAATATCGGCCTGATGGGCAAAAAAATTTACTTTGGAGGGGAACTTTTTCGAAATCGCTATTGTCCCACTTCCCATGCATGGTTGTCCTGAACGTCTCCGTCGTGCCGCCCCAACGGCAACTGGAAGAACGAAGATCGGCCATGATGTTAGGTCTTAACAATCAACCTGAGTTTCCAAAGGAGACAGGAATATGTCAGTAGCTAAGAAAATCTCTGGTTTTGCCCTCGCCACGGCCGCCGCCGCCATGTTCGCCGGCGCACCGATGATGGCATCCGCAGCCGAAGCCGATGGTGCCACCATCCATTGTATGGGTGTGAACGCCTGTAAGGGTAAATCCAGCTGCAAAACCGCCAGTAGCGCCTGTAAGGGTCAAAACAGTTGTAAAGGTAAGGGATACGTAAAAGTTTCCAAGGAAACTTGCGACCAACTGGGTGGTGAAGTAGGCAAGCATTAGTCCTACTGTTGTAATGTAGACAGACGGCCGGGTCGCCCTACGGGCTTCCCGGCCGATCTTATTTCTGACAGACTCATCTCATGAGCAAAAACAAGACCCCCACTCGACCCTATCTGGGCTTCGGCCTTGGACTGCGTACCGATCACTACGACGCGGTTATCAAGCAAAAGCCCGATGTGGATTGGTTCGAGATTATTTCAGAAAACTATATGGTGCCAGGGGGCAAGCCCCTCTATTACCTGGACAAGATTCGTCAGGACTACCCCATGGTCATGCACGGAGTGTCCATGTCCCTGGGCAGCAGTGACCCCCTCAATCAAGCCTACCTAAAAGACCTCAAGGCCCTGATAAAAAGGGTTGAGCCACAGTGGGTCTCCGATCACCTGTGTTGGGGGGGCGTACACGGCAAGAATCTGCATGACCTACTGCCCCTGCCCTACAACGAAGACACCATTGCCTATGTGGCGGACCGCATCAATCAGGTCCAGGACACCCTGGGTCGGCAAATACTGATCGAGAATGTGTCCAGTTACGTAAGCTATACCGCCTCTACCATGAGCGAGTGGGAATTTTTAGCCACCCTCACGGAACGGGCAGATTGCCTGATCCTGCTCGACATCAACAATATCTATGTCAGCGCCTTTAACCACGAATTCGATGCCCTCGAATACCTGAATGCAATCCCTATCGAACGAGTACAACAATTCCACCTCGCCGGTCACCAGAACAACGGCCACTATATCGTCGATACCCACGACCACCCGGTCATCGACCCGGTGTGGGAACTCTATGCCCATGCCGTACGGCGCTTCGGCGCGGTGTCTACCATGATCGAACGTGATGACAATATTCCACCTCTTGAGGCACTGCTGACAGAACTCGATCATGCCCGTAGCATCGCCAAACCGATTCTTGAGGAGTCTGTCGCGTGACTGCCCTGGAACAATTACAGACTGATTTTCAGAATTTCCTGCTCACACTCGGCGACAGTATGGATGAACATGTCGTAGGTACCACCAAGTTCGGAACGCAGGAACGATTGGCCGTCTACGCAGATGCCTACCGCCTGCGTCTGTTAGAGGCACTGGAAGACAATTACCCGGCCTTGCACACTTTGCTCGGTGATGAAGAGTTTGATCGCCTGGGCCGACGTTATATTGATGCCCACCCCTCTAGCCATCCTTCCATTCGGTGGTTTGGCCACAAAATGCATGAACTGCTCCGCGAAGAAACGCCCTATCGGAGTCAACCGGTATTGAGTGAAATGGCGCTATTTGAGTGGACCTTGCGGGGTGCCTTTGATGCAGCAGATGAATCGGTGTGTGCCATTGATGACATAACCGGGGTGACCCCGCAGGCCTGGCCAAAAATGCGATTACAATTTCACCCCTCGGTAACGCGCCTGAACCTGGTCTGGAACGTACCCGCCCTGTGGAAGAAAATCGATCAAGACAAGGCACCAGACAAACCAAAAGCAGAAGAATATCCGGCCTCATGGGTCATCTGGCGGCAGGAACTACAACAGTTCTACCGTTCCGTCGCGACAGACGAAGGCTGGGCCCTGGATGCCATGATCGATGGCCAGAACTTCGGTGATATTTGTGGTGGCCTGTGCGAATGGATAGACGAACAAAACGTTGCCGTACGAGCCGCAGGGTTTTTGAAACAATGGATCAACGACGGCATGGTGACATCGATTAATGTTTAATACACACTTAGCCGCAAAGACGCCAAGGCGCAAAGATTCATTCTTAAATTCAAACACAAACCCCAGTTTACTGCTCTACCTTTGCAGCCAAAGGTCTTTAAAAAGACGTTGGCTGTGTTGAGTTTCGCTACGCTCAGCCCAACCTACATTTTTATCTTTTTCTTTGCGCCTTGGCGTCTTTGCGGCAAAAGTGCATAACAAACCAGATTGCCATAATGATCAAAAAGCATCACTCAGACATAAAGCCATCGGAGATTACGGACAAGGAAACCTATCTCAATCGCCGGCAATTCCTGCAGGGCGGGGCAGCCCTGGCGCTGGGACTTGGTTTGCCGGGCTGTGATGCCTCCGAACCCAAACTTGCTGCGCCCCCTCCTGCAAGCTCCAGAAAGAAATTAGCATCAACAAAAAATGGGGCCTTTAGTATTAACGAGGCCCAAACAAGCTACAAAGACATCACCCGTTACAATAATTTTTACGAATTCTCTACCGATAAGGCAGGTCCGGCAAAATTATCCAAGGCCTTTGTTACCCGGCCCTGGACCCTTACTGTAGACGGTGAGGTCAGCAAACCCCAGACCTTTGATATCGAAGACATATTAAAAAGCTTCCCCCTGGAAGAGCGTATCTATCGTCTGCGTTGTGTGGAGGCCTGGTCCATGGTGATCCCTTGGATCGGTTTTCCCCTGGCCGACCTCATCAAAAAAACAGACCCCACCTCACGAGCCAAGTATGTGGCCTTTGAAACCCTCTACGACCCCAAACAAATGCCGGGGCAACAAACGGGACTCTTCGGTAGCGGCCTTAAGTGGCCCTATGTGGAGGGATTACGTATAGACGAGGCCATGCACCCCCTCACCCTGCTCTCGGTAGGGCTTTATGGCGAGGTGTTAGCTAATCAAAATGGTGCCCCTATTCGGCTTGTGGTGCCCTGGAAGTATGGATTCAAAAGCATCAAGTCCATCGTCAAAATAACGCTGCTCGAAAAACAACCCCCCACGACCTGGAATATTTCGGCCCCCAGAGAATACGGGTTTTATTCCAACGTCAATCCCAAGGTGCCCCACCCACGCTGGAGCCAGGCCCGGGAACGCCGCATTGGTGAATTCAGCAAACGCAAGACCTTGATGTTTAATGGCTACGCCGACCAAGTGACGTCCCTTTATACGGGGATGGATTTGAAAAAATTTTATTAGATGAGGGGAATATAATATGGCTCATCAAAATTACTTTGAGTAATGATGCTCTCGCCAAGACGCAAAGCCCGCGGAGATAGAGCAAATGTAGTATGGATGTCGGGCTAAAGCCCGACCTACAAGCCGAGGGCAATAATGATTCCTTTGCGTACTTGGCGGCTTGGCGAGAGCAATACTATTCTCACTTGTAACTATTCTTTATGATATCCATGATTTCCCGATCAGAGTTCATCATCCACTGGGTCAAGCCCACTCTCTTCATCCTGGCCCTATTACCCCTGGCGAATTTGCTATGGGATGGCTATACCGACGCACTGGGTGCTGAACCCATTGAGGCCATCAGCCAACGCAGTGGCGACTGGATTCTTCGATTTCTGCTGCTGACCCTGACGATTACCCCCCTACGGCGTATTAGCGGTTGGAACGAGTTGGCACGACTGCGGCGTATGCTCGGCCTGTTTGCCTTCTTTTACGCCTGCCTGCACTTTCTCAACTACCTTGTCCTCGACCAGGGTTTGGACCTGGCCTTTATCATGGAGGATGTGATTGAACATAAATATGTCCTTATTGGCTTTAGCAGCTTTTTATTACTGATTCCCCTGGCCCTCACCTCCACTAAGGCTATGATCCGCCGCCTGGGGGGACGCCGCTGGCAGAAACTCCACCGCCTGATCTATCTCATCAGCATCGGTGGTGTGGTGCATTACTACTGGTTGGTCAAGTCGGATATCCGCGAGCCCTTACTCTATGCCTTTTTGCTGACAGTATTGCTCGGCTATCGCTGGTATCATCACCGGTCACGAACAATGTCTGGGGCGGCACAAAATGGCCAAATAAATCCGGCCCTACAAAACATTGTAGGTGCGAATTCATTCGCACATAAAGGAAACTCTGCGAAGGACAACTAAAATGACCGAATAAATTCGACCTTACAAAATATTGTAGGTGCGAATTCATTCGCACATAAAGTCCCACAAAAACCGAAGAATGGACTCTCGCAAAGAATGGTTGGGTTTATTCGACTGATAATATTCAGTCGCCTTTAACTTTGCGTTCTCAGCGCCTTTGCGAGAGCATCACGCTTTTCCCATAAAACGATACGAGCCGACTTAAACAAATCATTCATGCGCCCGAGACGAACCGACCTCCCCGCCAGATCACGAAACGATTGGAAAACACTCGGCACCCTCATGCCCTACCTGTGGACCTTTCGGGTCCGCATTGGCATTGCCATGCTGTTCCTGATGCTGGCCAAACTGGCCAACATTGGGGTGCCCGTTACACTCAAACATATTGTCGATGCCCTGGATATAAACCAACACGAGGCCATCGTCGCGGTCCCCTTGGCCCTGTTGGTAGCCTACGGCCTATTGCGCCTGGGGACATCACTCTTTAACGAATTACGCAATGCCATCTTTGCCCGTGCCTCCCAACAGTCCATTCGCCAGGTTGCACTAAAAGTTTTCCGTCATCTGCATGACCTGTCACTGCGCTTTCATCTTGACCGTCAGACAGGTGGCCTGTCCCGGGACCTGGAGCGGGGGACGCGCAGCATCAGTCAACTGTTGCACTACCTGGTATTTAGCATCCTGCCCACCTTTTTTGAGATTGCTGTAGTGACGACTATCTTACTGCTCAACTACGACAGCAGCTTTGCCATCGTCACCTTCATCACCGTCGTCTGTTATGTCATCTATACCTATTATGTCACCAACTGGCGCACTAAATTCCGGGTGTGGATGAACCGCATGGATTCGGAGGCCAATACCCGGGCCATTGATTCCTTGATTAACTACGAGACCGTTAAATATTTTGGCAACGAAGAATACGAGGCCCTACGTTATGACCACCGCATGAAAGAGTGGGAACAGGCCTCGGTCAAAAGCCAGACCTCGTTGGCACTATTGAACACCGGTCAGGGTGTTATCATTGCCAGCGGCCTGACCGTTCTCATGATCATGGCAGGACAAGGCGTGGCCCAGGGTAAATTAACGCTGGGGGACTTTGTCCTGATCAACGCCTTTCTCATACAACTCTATATCCCCCTCAATTTCCTGGGCTCCGTCTTCCGAGAAATCAGTCACTGTTTGACCGACATGGATCGCTTGTTTGGTCTGCTGGATGAGACCACCGATATTATTGACCCGATTGATGCCAAGTCATTAAATATTGGCAACGGTGAAGTCTGCTTTGAAAATGTTAGTTTCTCTTATCGGGATGATCGCCCTATCCTGCGTGACGTGAGCTTCACCATCGCCGCAGGTCACAAGGCCGCTATTGTGGGCACCAGCGGCGCAGGTAAGTCCACCCTTGCCAGATTATTATTTCGTTTTTATGACGTTGATCAGGGCCGAGTCACCATCAATGGCCAGGACATCCGGGACGTATCCCTAAAAAGTCTGCGTAAAACCATTGGTATCGTACCCCAAGACACGGTGCTGTTTAACGACACTATTTTTTACAACATCCGCTATGGCCGTCCAACCGCCAGCCGTGATGAGGTTGAACAGGCGGCACAACTTGCCCACTTGCATACATTTATTGCCTCGCTACCGGAAGGCTACGAGACACGGGTGGGTGAACGGGGCCTCAAACTGTCCGGCGGTGAAAAGCAGCGTATTGCCATCGCCCGCGCAGTGTTAAAGGACCCTAAAATCCTGATCTTCGATGAGGCCACCTCGGCCCTGGACTCCCATTCGGAACAGGCCATCCAGCAGGCCTTGAGTGAAGTGGCCATGAACCACACCACCCTGGTTATCGCCCATCGCCTCTCCACCATAATTGATGCCGATGAGATACTGGTGCTGGAGCAAGGTCAAGTCGTTGAGCGCGGCAGTCACCCACAGTTACTGAGCTTAGAAGGTGTCTATGCCCGTATGTGGGCACTACAATTACAAGACTCCCCCACGACCCCACCATCTCCTTCACGGCAAAAAATTAACACCTTTTAACTCGGCACACGTCGATAGTAATCTCTCAGCTCATCAATATTGCTCTGTTTTTCGCTGGCATTCCACGACAACGCATCCGCCATCACCCCGGCGCAATATTCTATCGCAGACTCGCTGGGCTGTCCCAAGCCACCAATCCCAAGACGACGTACCATCAAGTCGGTCAATTTTACCACCATCTCATGCTCAAGGACGTAGAGTACTTCTGCCTTAATGGAACACGGGGTGCCTGGAATGCGCTCTTTCATGGCCTCATCCTTGTCCACATAGGACATAATACGGTCTATATTCGTGCCATAATGCCTTGTCATGTTTTCAATCACGGCCTTATCGACAAGGCCTGATAGTTTTTCCTGCTGGTAATTTTGGAACGCAGAAAAATTCTTAATCTCCCCCCCATACAGAGGTGTATAGCGGGACACAGATGCCGGGCCACACTTCCCGGAGCGCACCTCAACCAGATCAATGGTCTTTTCTGCAACACTGCGGGCGGTGGTATATTTAACACCAAAGACCGACACCAGACCCTCCAGCCCACTCACTTTTTTATGATCCGTTGTTATGGTCTCTTCTGACAACATTGGGAACACGTTCTCTTTGAATCTCTTTTTCACAGGGACAAGACCGATATGCACATGCGACGGCTTAATAGCCAAGTCTTTCTCCAGAGAGCACAGTGTTACTACATCTTCCACACAAACATCCAACTGTGCCTGGGTTAAGGCATTATCCTTTTCTGGATCTTCGGCCGGGAAATACCAGGTACCCACCATAGATGATCCCTTCCAGGGTGCGGAAAATAAAAGCCTGCTGCTTAGTGGGCCTGTACCGGAAGATGACTGGACTTTTGCCCCAAAGGCCTTGTTGGATACCTCAAACGGATATACGAGATTGACAGCCTTGGCAAACTCACCCTGAGCGGTGCCATCAGGCAACCACTTATGGTGGTTAAGCTTGCTCCACGGACCGGTTGCATCAATAACAAAGTTGGCGTTGACTGTTACGGGGCCTCCACTTAGCAGGTCTGATGCAGATACCCCTTCAACCCGGCCCTGGTTTAACACAAGCCCGCTTACCGCCATGTAATTATAGACATGGGCACCCCGTGCCTTGGCCGACATGATAAACGACAACACCATCCGTTCCGAATCGTAGACCTGCGCGTCATACCATTGCGTGCCACCGTTTGTCTTGTGTTGGGCATGAGCTGATATGTTGTCGCCAATATAGACCCTTGATACCCGCCTCGCCTCAAGGCCTTTGCTGTCAGTTTTTGATACCCAATCATCGTAGCGACTAAGCAGGTTGTAGAGGAGCGCTCCTACAGCAGTCGCAAGCTTTCCCTTAGCTGTCCAGGGATAAGAAGGCATGATGCATTCCATGGGCTGCACCAGATGGGGAGCGATACGCATATAGGTATCTCGCTCTCGCTTTGAATCAAGAACACGCTTGATATTTAGCGTTTGCAGGTAGCGGATACCGCCGTGTATGACCTTGAGACTGTTGGCCGAGGTTGCTGAACCGAAATCACCCTTCTCAAGCAAAATTACGGACAGGCCCCGCGAAGCCGCCTCCCAGGCATGGGCAGCACCGTATATGCCGCCACCCACCACCACAACATCGTATTGGTCATGAATAAGGACTTGCCTGGCTTTCATAAGCGATGATTCAAGATTCGTCAGATTGGTGTTTAACGAAGCTTTCTACTCTCGCATAAATGCCATTCACTGTTTCTTTGAATTTATCGTAGCTATGCTCCCTTTTGACATACTCTTTTGCATTGGCCGACAGCTTCCGACACAAACTGGCATCTGCCTCCAGTTTTAACAGACCGCTAGAAAAAGACCTTTCATCGGGCTCTACCAACAGAGAAATATCGTCGTTCAGGACCTGGGTGTGGGTGGGAAGATCCGTCGCCAGCACGGGAACACCGGAATCCAGATAAGAATATATTTTCATGGGTGTATTGATGCCCTGGGTACGCGGTGAGACCAGCGTATCGGCCTGACTCATATAGTGGCCAATTTCATCTACACCACGCGGACCCAAAAAGTGTACCGTACCCCCCAAGCCAAGATCACCCACCATGGTCCGATATTTCTCAATATCATCTACTCGTCCCCCCACGACAAGCAGGCTTAAACTTCCGGATTGGGCTTGAGCCAACTTGAATGCGCCCAACAGCAAATCGATCCCCTGGTAAGGCTCCAGATTGCCGATATACATCACAACAAATCCTTGCAGATTGAGTTCATCCCGAAGGAGTGACGGCGCTGCATCGGTCCCATTCGACCTTAGCAGGGACACATCACACAACACTACAATACTATCGTCACTCCTGTAAGCACGAATATCATCGGCCAGGGCATCACACATGGGTACCACCATGCAGGCATATCGTATAGGCAAAGACTCCATCCACCGCAACAAAGCACCACAATTTTTCAAGACCGGATAACGATCAATCACCTGCGCAGACAACAGAGAATCCATGTCTGCGATATAGGGCGTAGAAGTGAAGGGTTTGGTTAACATGGCCATAAATGCAGATTCCTCAACTGCATGTATGACGTCATAGCGGACCCTGGCCAAGCGGGACAACATGCTAAAGAAAAATAATATGTCACATACTATTTTTTTAAAGGAAATACCGGGACGCACATTAGAAAGACCCAGCATTTTAGGGGTCCTAAAGACACGAAGCCTGGGATATTCGCGATCACGCCCCTCATGATAAGTCAACAAATCAACTTCATCGCCACGATCACTCAAGACATTGAGCAACATATCAACAGCGATGGGTGTACCACGCTCCTGATAATAGGGGTGAGGGGCCAGTACCAGTACTTTCACCGGCGAGCCCGAATAAGCATTCTTGACACTGCAATATCACGAATAACGACTGACGACGGACCCAGCGCAGGGTCAAAGCGAATACGATGGCACTTCTTAAAAGCTATTGGAAACACAATCTCTTCATCACCTGACTTATAGGTGTATTTTAGAGAATTCTCTTCCTTGAAACCCCCACCATCATCCACATAAATTCTGAAAATACCACGTTGGGCCGTATTTAATCTCAATCGCAGCAGTGTATTACCTTTTATATAACGGCATAACCTGGACGACCAAACTACCCATGGATCATCCCCGGTAGACGTAAACCGGATTTCAGAACGCTGTCGATTGACTTTTAGATTATTAACTTTCTCCGCCACCAAATCCTTATACTTTATGGGCTGAAACCCACTTAGCTTCACATCATAGAGGGGTGGTTTGTAATAGGGTATGACGTAGTTTGTCAGTGCATCCACATGTACAGCGACAACCCCCGCTATCGCCACAACTACAATACCCCTATAGAGTGTCTTTGATGTAATCTGTATCGACTTGACTTGAAATAGCGCCCATTTCCCGCGCAAGCCAACATACACTGTATCCCATGCCATAAAAAATAATATCAACACAGCCATCAGGGCTGGAAGCAAATATTTACCTTGTATCTGGATATCGTTATGTATATTGGTCCAGGTATACATGAATACCTGAAAAACACATGCGCCAAACAATAGGGATTCAAAAATAAAGCGCCGAATATTCTTCTTATCCAGTTTTTGTCGCAGGCCGCTATATGAAAAATCTGCCAAGCGAAACACATAATACAACATTGCTATTGCAAAAATGGACTGATAAAACACATATTGCAAGTTTCCAACTCTTAATCGTAACCAATCCAAATTACCAATCGTCGATTTTAAGCTCTCACCAATAAAATTCCTATAGTTGTCCAGCCATAGACCACGAAATCCAATATTTATCGCCGCAAAACCGTGCGCCTGGCTCACCATTAATCTCCGGTGCTTATCAACCATATCTTGTTGAATCTGCATGGCCAGAGGATCATCGATACCGTAGTGATATATGTTAAATAAAATCCACCAGCCACCCCCGATAATCACCATGACTAATGCCAAAACGCTATACCGTGCCCATTGCACCGGTCGCAACGTAGTCAGTGCCACATAAGCTATAAACAACAACACAAAGGGCACTATTAACCATGCGCTGAATTTAGACAGAATCACCAGGCCCGTCGCTATACCCAACTGAGCAAATCGAAAGGGAGTCAAGCCTTGACGGTAAGTAATCACCATAAACGTAAATAGTAGAGTAGCGGAAAATATGGCTGCACTATCATCATTGTTGTACGAGGCAATAAAAGCCACCTGAGGTAACAAACCAAATAGTGTGGCACCCAATAGCGCCAAAAATGGGCTTTGCGACAAAACAAAAAAACAGTAAAAACTTATCGCTACTGCTGCGGCTATCAATAAAGCCGAGCCTTTACGAAAAGCAATAAAGCGTTTTTTTTCGCTTTCGGTATCGTATAACTGCGCAACTGCCGCTGATACGATATAGCTTAGAGGGGGACGTAATGTGCGCGTACCGCCATGGGAGGTGAAATACACTTGTTGCTCATCGTCTGGCAGTACTGCTAGTCGATGGTGATTAAAAATAAAAGCCGTGGCCTCATTATTAGAACGATAATCAGGGCCAGCACCTTGAGGAAGAATGCTGGAGGCCCAAAGATAGTAGACCAAAAATACAAGGAAAACCCCAAAGCTGGCAAGGAGGATCTTATTGTTATTTAATAATACGGGCGACTTCCGAAAGATGTCATACATAATGGGGAATATATCAGTCCCAACCACATTCGCACAACGAACTGGAGCTAATAGTTCAATACAAATTGAAAAAGGACTAACTTAAAAATGAAATCGGCGGGCAAAAAAAATGCGCCACATAAAGCGCATCTGATGATATTATTGCGGCCTGAGCCGTGTACCCGCTAACTAAGGCGTGTACTCAAGTCTGCTTCTGCAGCCACCTTGGCCAGCAGTAACTCTTCTCCAATATGCTCCCATTCGGAAGATACCAAGCCGATGATACCCGACAGGCGCTTGGAAAAATTGGGATAGCTCTCGCTGGCGTCTTCGTGCAGACAGGAACCTGCCGACTCAAGAAACGGGATCATGCCCTCAATCTTGCGCAGCTTCTCCATCTTGATTCGAATATCCTCGTCTTCTTGCTTGGCGTCGAAGTATTCCTCCGGGTTGGCCGCCAGGGTCTCAGCCGCCTTATTGAAATTGGTAAAATCCAGGCTAAACATACCAAAGGCACGTTGGTAGAGCTTAAAATAGTCGAGCACAAAGTCCTGGATCTTACCCAAACGCGGGTATTTCTTCAGCGCAACGACGAACAACTTGAAGATATCCTGGTAGGGCTTGGCATTCAGGCTCACCACCCGATCCGGCTCACGCATCTCCGGATTCTTGGCCATCTGGCACATGCAGCGTAAGCCTTCCAATAACTCGGTAATATCATTGCCCTTTAATCGGGATGCACGCTGGGCATCGGCCAGATTGCTACGGGCCTCGGCATAATCGAAGGTCTCCAGTAGCTCCTGCTTGATATTGGCTTCAAGCTCATCGGTGGTGTCTTTAACACCCTTGGATTCTGAGGTTCCCAGCTTACCGGACAGGCGCTCTTTCAACCGCACGCTGGCCTCCTGGGCGATACGGTGTTCGTGGGTGCGTTTGGCCTCAATTTCCTTACAAGTCAGATAGGCCTCCATGTGGCGATTGAAGGCGATGATGCTGTTCTGGAAATTCTGGGTAAAGGTGACGAAGGGTCCGAAAAAGGCATCCCCCTCATCCGGGGTAATATTGAGGCGCGAGACGTACTGCTTGAGATAGTTAACCTTTTTGCTGATGACACCAACACTGGTCCCTACCCGAGCGCTAATCTTGGCAATGGCACTGAAGGCATGATGAAGGTCCTTGTTGATCCGCAGGATCTCGACCAGCTTGCGCAACATGGTCTCTTCACCACTGGCGCGCATAAACAATGCCCGTACGCTACGCTTGGCATCGTCCAGTTGGGCCCCCGATAGCAGGGCATTCTGTTCGATATAGACCAAGCCCGTCATCACCACAAGCATCTCTTTGTGCTTGGATGTGGCCGGTTTAGTATCCGGTCGCACCTGATAGCTGGTGCGTAATTGTGAAACAATGCCCATGGAAGCGTTTTATCAGCAGTTCATCTCGTACAAGTCCAAAGTTGCTGTAATGCCAAAGCTCCGTTTCTGACAAGGTCAACACGCGTAATTTCAGCATGCGAGCCGGTATGCCCATCCCACAACCGACTGTCACCACTATAGCAAGCTTCCTTAGACTAAGCACAACAAATATAGGCAAAAATCGACCGGCGGCGGGTATTTTCCGATGGCCTGAAGAACCCTCACTGCCTCTGTTTGGCGGGTTTATTGCCCACGGCACACCCACCCCCCGTAACCCCATTTATGGGGTCTGCAGGAATGGCTCTCACCCCCTTTGCCGACCTTTGCCCCCTCTACCCCCTCTTTTAGGGACGCTCTTTCGCCCTTTATAGGGGTTCTCACCTGCTTGAAAATCGATTCGCACCGGAGTGCCCTCAAGCTTCAGGGCCTTGCGGAATTGGTTGGCCAGGTAACGTCGATAGGCCTTGGGGACCTGCTCTACCTGATTGCCATGGATACGGATCAGGGGTGGGTTTCGCCCCGCCTGATGGGCAAATTTCAACTTAATGGGGCGACCACGTCCCATAGGAGGGGCGGTATTACGGATGGCCTGTTCAAGGATACGATTGAGCTTTGAAGTGGCGCATTCGGCCATGGCCGATCGATAGGCCCGATCTATCGCTGGGAACAAATCCCCCACGCCGGTGCCATGCAGGGCTGAGATGAAATGGGGTTCCAGGAATCTCAAAAATGGCAACTTACGGTGGACTTCCCGGCGGATCCAGTCCCTTTGTCCGGCCTCAAGCTTGTCCCACTTATTGACTGCCAGCACCATAGACTTGCCTGCATCCAACACAAACCCAGCCAGTGAGGCATCCTGGGCACTCACCTCCCTTTGGGCATCGAGCAAAAATACGACCACATTGGAGGCCTCAATAGCCTGCAAAGTCTTGATGACTGAAAACTTTTCCAGGGTATCGTCGATACGTGAGCGCCGTCTCACCCCGGCAGTATCGATCAATACGTAAGGCTTGCCCTTTCGCTCCAAGGGGATATGAATACTGTCCCGCGTGGTTCCGGGTTCATCGAATACCACTACCCTCTGTTCCCCGAGGAGCGCATTGACCAAAGTAGACTTTCCAGCGTTGGGGCGACCGGCAACGGCAACATGGGGGACGTCCTTATCTACTGCCTCAGTCTCAATCACGGGCAAATGACTCAGGGCCCGCTCCATGAGTGCAGTCACTCCCTGACCATGGGCCGCCGAGATGGGGACAGGCTCACCAAGGCCCAGTGCAAAAAAAGCTGCTGCGGCCAGTTCCTTTTCTATACCCTCAGACTTATTGACCACCACCAACACAGGTTTTTGGGCGCGGCGTAGTGTATTGGCAATATCCTGATCAAGCCCTGTCAGCCCCTCTTTGTTGTCGGTTAAGAACAACACCACATCGGCCTCGTCGATGGCCTGGGTAGTTTGACTGAACACAAGCCCGGTGAGTCCATCCAGGTCACCCTCCAGACCACCCGTATCTACGATCAGGTAGGGACGGTCACCAATACGGCCTATGCCATACAAGCGGTCACGTGTCAGACCGGGTGTATCGGCCACCAAGGCATCACGACTGCGTGTCAAGCGATTAAATAATGTGGACTTACCTACATTAGGCCGCCCCACTAATACCACAACAGACGTCATTGATTAGGGGCCACCCTACAAGACGTCAAACTACAGCTTGGATAAACCCAAAGACCGCGCATCAAGTACCGACATGAAATACCGTCAGTTCCCCCTTCGGTGTCAGCAAAAACATCCTTGAGCCCGACGCAATCGGTCGTGTTACTGTCAATGTATGGCCCACCTTCAGACGGCCTACCAAACGTCCATCCGAAACTGTCATCACGTACAGATAACCACGCTCATCCAACACCACCAGATATTCACCAACCCGAGTCGGTGCCGTTAACCCACGGCCCTTTAAATCTTTCTGCAGCCAGATTGGCTTGCCCCCGGCACGATCCAGGGCAAGGACCCCGGCTTTTTCGTCGGACACGAAAACCTTGTCATCATCAACTGCAATATCATTGAAAGTGGAGGCCTTTTGTTCCCATAGGATACGCCCGCTTTTCAGGTCCATGGCAACCACCTTACCCTGATACGCTGCAGTGTAGAGCACATCACCGACTGCCACTGGTTGCGCATCCACATCAATGAGACGCTCAAGCTCATTGCGCCCATGGGCAAAACCTACACTGCTTTCCCACAACACCCCGCCACTTTGCAGGTCGTTGGCCGCCAACTTACCACTGGCAAAACCATTTATGACCTTGGTACCATGAATGTATGGGGCCGCGGTACCGCGCAGACTCAGGCTCGGTACGCCACGTTCGTATATCCAAATGCTATGACCGTCTTCAGCGGCCAAACCAAAAACCTTGCCGTCCACAGTACGCGCCACCACGATACCCTGATTGGCCACTGGAGGTGACAATATCTCGCTCGATAATTGACTGCGCCAGCTCATCTTTCCGTTGACCGCATCAAGTGCAATGACTTCACCATCTCGTGTCCCGACCAATACCAGCCCTTCACCGACACCGGTTGCACCTGTAACCGGTAGTTTGGTTTGGATGCTCCACAATGTTTTTCCCGTCTGGGCATCGTACGCACTGACTTGCCCACGGCTATCGGCTACATAGACAACATCATTCAGAACCGCAGGCACCAACTTTAGAAAAACCTTTGCGCTGCCACTTCCCGTGTCACGCTCCCAAATCTTCTTGACCGAAACCGAAGATCTAATATCCTTTAATGCCCCTGAGGTGGCCGATGACGCACTGGCCTTACGATTCTTCAAAAAGGACAACCCACCACAGGCCGAAAGAAAAGACACCAACACAATTGTAGTCACTATTTTTTTCATGATCTTTAACCCGCCTCCACCATATCATCCAACTTCATTCTGATAACCCTTTGCGCATCTGTTAAACCAGGGGCCAGGCTAGCCAATGCCTTTCGGTATTTTTCTCTGGCCAGCGATGTATCACCCTGTGCAGCCAACAGGTCAGCCTCCAATTCCAGATACTGGGCAGTGTAGCCCCCTGTTTGTTCTCTACGCACCAACTTCAGCGCCGCATCCAACTCCCCTTTATCCTCCAGTATACGTGCCAAACGTAAACGGGCGACATGAACCGTCGACGGCTCAATGGCATTGTCTATCGCCCATTGCAGTTGACGCTGAGCATTATCAATATCACCGGTTTGATAACTCACATGTGCGATAAACAGCGCACCCTTACCGGCATAGGGCGTGGCTGCATAATCCTTCATCAATCTGCCTCCAAGTTTTTGTGCGGCCTCGGTCTGTTTTGATGCATTTTGAATCATCATCTGTTCAAATATCTTCGAGGCGTTTTCGGCCCGTTGCACGCGGTAGTCTTTCCACCAGTTATTTCCAAAAACAAGGGCCGCACCAATAACCAAACCAGCAACAGTGGAGCTACCATTCTTCTTCCACCATTCTCTAACCTTCTCAAACTCTTGGTCTTCGCTCTCAAACGGATCCAAAATAATGCTCCTATAAAATATTACCAAACAGAAAGATCGTATATGCGGTTTAACCGCTGTCCCGCTAATTAATTACCGTCATGCTGGAAACGGCGAAGCCGTTATCCGGTATCCAGCAAACTATAGAAAAACTGGATTCCGGGTCAAGCCCAAAATGACGAACCCTTATATTTCGAGATTCTATCTCACAACTTACCGCCAAAGGGCAGAAAGAATTTATCTAGTCTATTTGATCAAGCTTCTCTGCTAAATACCGGGCCACCGATCCCATGGCGATTTGCTGCTGGGGCACCTCATGGCGTAACGGCTTAACCGTTGCATGGTTGGCAGCCATCTCATCATCTCCCAATATCACCGCATAACGGGCACCGCTTCGATCGGCCCGCTTCATTTGTGCCTTGAAACTGCCACCATTGCAATTGCATTGAACCTGCAAGCCGGCATCCCGCATCTCTTCAGCCACCGCTATACCACGGATCTGAGCGGCATCACCGACCATGATCATAAAAACAGCCGGATCCGTGCTATCACCCGGGATCTGCTGCTCTGACATCAACTCCACCAAACGTTCCATGCCCAAGGCAAAGCCTATGGCCGGGGTCGGCTTGCCCCCCAGCTGAACGACCAGACCATCGTAGCGACCACCAGCACACACCGTTCCCTGGGCTCCCAGGCTTTGAGTGGTCCACTCAAATACGGTGCGGACATAATAGTCCAATCCACGCACCAAACGAGGGTTCACATTATAGGTAATGCCTGCATTGTCCAGCGAGGCCTGTAATTGCCCGAAGTGCTCAACGGATTCCTGGTCGAGAAAATCCAGCAAACTGGGGGCAGCTTGAATAACAGCCTGCATATCGGGGTTTTTACTGTCCAGGATACGCAGTGGGTTGTGCTCCAACCGGCGCACACTATCGGCATCCAATTCGCTCTCGTGCGCACTAAAATAGGTTACCAAGGCCTGTCGATAGACCTCCCGTGACTGGGGGGTCCCCAGGGAGTTGATCTCAAGATTTAAATCTTTTAAACCCAGGCTACGCCATAGCCGGGCAGACATCACAACAAGTTCTGCATCGATATCGGGGCCCGGTACACCGAAGGCTTCAACCCCCATCTGATAAAACTGGCGATAGCGTCCCCGTTGAGGGCGCTCATGACGAAACATGGGGCCGGCATACCACCAACGCTGTAATTGACTGCGAAAGTCCCCAGATTGAATACCGGCACGCACCACACCTGCAGTGCCCTCCGGGCGCAGACTGAGCTTGTCCCCATTTCGATCAGCAAAGGAGTACATCTCCTTTTCAACAATGTCGGTGTGCTGACCAATGGATCGAGCAAACAACTCTGTCTTCTCGAGAATAGGCAGACGTACTTCACGGTATCCATAGGCATGGAACACCGAACGGGCTACGCGCTCAACACGCTGCCAGCGCTCTAGTCGCTCGGGAAGAAGGTCATTCATCCCACGAATGGCCTGAATAGAATTACTCACAATGAAACCTTATTTACGGGTCGGCTTGGCTGTTCCCCAACTCCAATCGCGCGAACTCACGCCGCACATAGGGGGTTAAGTCTACAGGTTTGCCATTGTAATGAAGTTTGACCCCGGCGGCATTGCCAAAAAACAATTGTAACGGGGGTTTGCCGTCGACGATAAGAGACTTCCCTGCAGGAATTGTATCGTACACCAAACGCTTTTGTTGGGCATCACGAATATCGGTCCAGCAGGCTTGAGTGAAATCCAACCTGAGACGGGCATAGCCAGGTTGAAGTACCGTGGCACTGTCTACAGATGCAGGGCTGACAAGTGTAGGCACGGTGTCTTCACCGGCTTCACCGCCAACTTCCTGCGGAGACAAAACCTCAGGGGATGGCGTTACGGGAGTTATGGTGGCATCGGCTACTGGGGCATTCGAGACAACAACTGGGCTCACCTCGAGCTCTGATAGCTGCGGTTTAGTCCCTACACCTGCACCCACACCAACGCCAGGTACCTCCAGCGGAACTTCGACACCACCATCGAGTGTGGCCAATTTTGATTCTTCGCGACCCTGCCACCACACGATCAACATCCCCATCAGTACACCCGCTAAAAGATAGCTGAATAATTTAACGTGCCGATCACTGCTTTTAACTTCGTGTTGGGCCTGAGGGCTGACCTCACATGGTGACTCACTACCCTCGACTGGAGTCGGTTGGGATTCTTGGATCACCTCGGTCTCAGACAATCCCACCAGCCGGGCATAATTGCGCAGATAACCACGCACATAGGTTGGACCCGGCAGGGCCTGATAATCATCCTGCTCCAAGGCAGAGATCTGCCGTGGCGACAGACGTAACTCTGAAGCGACATCCTCGACGCTCATACCCAATTCGGTTCGTGCCCTCACCAACATATTTCCGGGACCGGGGGGGGTGGAGCTTAATCTTGGTTCTTCTGATTCTGTCACTAACTTTTCCTGGTTGTAGTTATCTACGAGCACGTTGATTCAGTTGCTGGGCCTCTTTGGAACTTGGAAACCGTGCCCGTAATCGACGCAAATATCGATCCGCAACTTCGCTATCACCTAATTTGCGTTCAGTTCGTACCCCCCAGTAGAGGATAGCGGGAGTATCGGGTCCGATCTCGAAATAACGCTGAACATAGGCCCGTGCAGAAAGATAGTTGCGCCGCTGATAACTGATTTTAGCCATGTGTTCGAGCGCGGGGTGAAGACGAGGGTTGAGGGTGAGGGCAGTACGAAAATAACGCTCAGCGGCACTGGTGTCCGGTCTGGCTCGACTCAGTATGCACTCACCCGCTTTGAGATTGACTAATTCTGGGGTACGGTACAGGGGGTTGGTCAAGGCCATCTTAAAATGCTCAAAGGCCTCCTTATACTTTCCCTGCTTACACAAGAATACACCGTACTCTTGCTGCGCCTCTGCATACTCCGGTTTTCTGGATATGGCACGGCGAAAATGGGTCTCGGCCCCTTTATCGTTGCCCAACCGTAGCTGCAACACCGCCATCACATAATTGGCCACGGGATGGGCGCTGTCGATCTCCAGGGCTTGATTCAATTCCTGTAAGGCCACCTTATACTGATTTCGCTGCATGTAGCTGGCACCCAACTGGGCATGGAGCAAGGCACGCCTATCTGTCGGTTTTTCCTTGACCAGGGTACTTCCCGAACAACCGACAAGAAACAGGGCCAAAACCAAAACCACATGCGCCAATCGAAAATTTTTCATAGGCTCAACCCGCCGAGAAGTTGACCTGAACGCCGGGTGCGGTCCTGCACCTTGCCTGCCAACTGGCCACAGGCAGCATCAATATCTTCACCACGGGTTTTACGTGTCATGGTGACTATCCCGCCACGGTGCAATATCTCACGAAATCGATCAATGGCCTGCTCGCTGGAACGCTGATAGCCACTTCCAGGAAAGGGATTGAATGGAATAAGATTCACCTTCGCCGGAACATCACTGAGAAGGCCCAGTAGCTGATGCGCCTGGGACTCATTATCGTTAATACCGTCTAACATCGTGTACTCAAAGGTAACGCGACTGCGGGGCTGATGCCTGACATAGCGCCGACAAGCCGCCAGCAACGGGGCAATGGGGTATTTACGATTCAGCGGCACCAGTTGATCGCGAAGTTCGTCGTTGGGGGCATGCAGAGACACCGCCAGACTCACAGCACAGATCTCGGCCAATCGATCAATACCCGGGATCACGCCAGCAGTACTGAGTGTGACCCGGCGACGGGAAAGCCCATAGGCCATGTCATCCAGCATGAGGTTCATGGCCGGCACCACATTATCGAAATTGAGCAAGGGTTCGCCCATGCCCATTAACACCACATTGCTGATCACCCGTGCGGTACCCGGCCCGGAGCCCAGAGCCTGACTCGCCAACCACAGTTGTCCAATAATCTCACCGGTGCTCAGACTCCGACTGTAGCCCTGCCGGGCAGTCGCACAGAAAGTACAATTCAAGACACAGCCCACCTGGGAAGAGACACACAGAGTGCCCCGATCGGCCTCGGGGATAAACACCGTCTCAATACAATTGCCATCGGACAGGCCTAACAACCACTTATAAGTGCCATCAATAGAGACTTGCTCGTTGACAATCTGCGGCAACTCCACCGCCGCGACCTCGTCGAGACGGGAACGCAGGGCCTTGCCCAGATTCGTCATGTGCGCGAAATCACACACACCGGATTGATGTATCCACTTGGTCACCTGATCAGAACGAAATGGTTTTTCTGCAAGCCCTGAAAAGAAACCGCGCAAACCTTGTCTGTCCAGGTCAAGTAAATTCGTCCGATTAGCCGGCATGAAATGAGAGAACCCCGTTTATATACGCTACAACACTATACGCCATCTTGCTTGGCCCCAAACGGGTCCCACTCGTCCCAGAGGGTGACGAGCAGACACAAGACCCGTGAAAATTTGATCGCGTAGTTTAACGTCAAGCCCTGGGCCGGGCAATGAGGCCATCTTGATAAAGGGCCTCATAATCCACCCACAGCCACTCACCCGGAGCCGCCGCCCGCTGGGGCACATACACCGAGGTGTAGTCTGCGGCGCGACCACGCCGATAGCCTGGCGGTGGGTGACCCCCTCCCTCCACCAAAATACGCCGCCGATGGCCAATTTGACTCTGCAAGTGGGCCTTGCGCACCAAACCCGTAGCCTCCCGCAAACAAGCGGCACGTCGCTTACGCTCAAGCTTGGGCACCTGCTTGGGGATACTGGCCGCCGGGGTATCCGGCCGATTTGAATAACTGAAGATATGCGGATAACAGATTTCTAGTGCCTGGGCCATCTCCAGGGTGTCGTCGAAGGCGGCTTTGGTCTCGGTGGGGAAACCCACCATAAGATCGGCCCCAAGCACCAACCCGGGTACGGCCTCGCGTAACTGACCGATACGCCGATAAACCTCTTCGGCACTATAACGCCGCTTCATGCGTTTAAGGATGAGGGTATTACCACTTTGCAGGGACAAATGGAGATGGGGACAAAGCCGCTGATCCTTTGCCATCAGGCTCATCAACTCGGTGCTGATATGGGCCGGATCGATAGAGCTAATGCGTATCCTAAAATCACCTTCGACGCCCAGTAACCCCTCTAATAAGGTCACAAGGCTGTGTGTGTGGGTATGGCCGATATTCAGGTCAGCCCCATAGGCCCCCACGTCTACACCACAGAGCACGATCTCACGATAGCCATTTAGCAACAGGCGTTCCATCTGGTGACGAATCAGACTCGGGGCCAGGGAACGTTGTGGTCCACGGGCACGATGGATAATGCAGTAGGTACAGGACTGATCGCAGCCCTGCTGAATTTGAACAAAGGCCCGGGTGTGCCCCTCCAGGCCAGTGATCAATTGTTCCGGCAGGGTGACCTGCTCATGTAAATCACCCACCATCACCCGCGCCAGTTTTCCTGCTTCCAACAACGGCAACAATCGGTGCAATTCCAACTTGCGGTCATTGCCAAGCACCAGGTCGACACCGGGAATGCGGGCACAGGCCTGGGGATCCATCTGTGCGTAACAACCGGTGACCACCACCCAGGCCCCTGGATTGCGCCGTATTGCCCTGCGAACCAATTGGCGGGCCTGGCGATCGGCCTCTGCGGTCACCGTACAGGTATTGATGATAGTCATATCGGCACCTGCCTGATGATCTACCACTTGCCACTGGTTGCCGCGCAGAGACTCGCCGATGACCTCGGACTCAAAAAAGTTGACCTTGCAACCCATGGTCTCGATGGCAACGCGTCGCGACGCACTGCGCTCTTTTTGGGAGATGAGCCCGCTCAGGGGGATCGTGGCTGTTGCCATATTAGCTCTTTTGCCCTTCCAAAAAATATAACATTTTTCTTTGCCACAGAGACACAGAGGGCACAGACCTCGGCACCCCCTCGTGGGGTAGAATACACTGCATGCTACGCTTGTTGGCCGTCATAATGACTTGGGTGCACCCCGTTGCCTTAGGCAGCACAAATGATGATGGGCAAGCACTGACCAGGTTTATTTCTTTGTGGACTCTTATGTGTCTCTGTGACAAATCACGTGGACACCCAAACAAAAAAGGGTGTTAGCCCGCTTCTTCGATCCAGGTCATCTGGATGGCCTCAAGAATTTTTTCGCCACAGTGCTCTGGATCGTCATCAAATCCTTCAAGTGCCGCCACCCAAGCCATCAAATCCGGAAAAGATATCGTCAACGGATCCACATCGGGGTGTCGATCGGCCAGGGCGATGGCAATCTCTCGGCTGTCTGTCCATTTCATAATCGGTATCCTCTATCAGTGAGCTTCAGAAGCAAGATTGATGGTGTAACGGGGAATCTCGACCACCACGTCCTCGGTACCCACGATAGTCTGGCAACTCAAGCGTGATTCGGGTTCCAGACCCCAGGCCTTGTCCAACAGATCTTCCTCTTCCTCTTGCGGTTCATTGAGGCCATCAAAGCCCTGACGAATAATGACATGGCAAGTGGTACAGGCGCAGGCCTTTTCACAGGCATGCTCAATGTCGATACCCTGGTCCAGGGCCGCATCGCAAATGCTGGTCCCCGAGGGGACTTCAATTTCGGCACCCTCGGGACAAATCTCAGCATGGGGCAAGAAGGTAATCTTGGGCATTACACGCTTAGTCCTTAAATTCGTCGATGCGGTGACCCGCCAGGGCCTGACGAATCCCGGCATCCATACGTCGAGCGGCAAACTCCTGGGTCGCGGCGTTGAGTGCTTCTATGGCACGTTTTATAACAAGGTAGTCATTGCCGTCCCGTGCAACCATCAATTCCTGGATTCGGGAATTGATCAACTCACGCTCATCTTTATTGAGCAAGGTCTCGCCGTCTTGCAGCAAGGCCGATCGAAGCGCTTCGATACTGCGATCTGCATCCACTCTTTGTTCACTCAGGCTACGTGCCGTCACATCATCACCAGCATGCTCGATGGCATCACGGAGCATGGTTTCGATCTCTTGCTCACTCAGGCCGTAAGAGGGTTTGACCTCCACATGGCTTTCGACCCCGCTGGTCTGCTCCCGTGCCTTCACTGCCAACAGGCCATCGGCATCCACCTGAAAAGTGACCTGAATACGTGCCGCCCCGGCTACCATAGGCGGTATGCCGCGCAACTCAAAATGAGACAGGGAACGACAGTCTGATACCAACTCCCGTTCACCTTGCAACACATGCACCGATAGGGCGGTCTGACCATCCTTAAAGGTAGTAAAGGTCTGTGCCCGGGCAGTGGGAATGGTTGAATTCCGAGGGATAATCTTCTCCACCATCCCCCCCATGATCTCAATCCCCAGTGACAACGGAATAACATCCAGCAACAACAGGTCACTGTCAGACTGATTACCAACCAATATGTCGGCCTGTAGCGCCGCCCCCATAGCCACGACCTTGTCAGGGTCAATATCGTCCAAGGGGGGGCGACCGAAAAATGCCGCCACCGTTTTCCTCACCAAAGGGACCCGGGTTGAACCCCCCACCAACACCACACCCTGTATGTCACCCGCATTTAGGTCAGCGTCTCGTAAGGTGCGTCGACACGACAACATGGTCTTCTTGATCGCAGGGGCAATCAGCTCGTCCAAAGTCTCACGGTCCAGGCTGCCGCGCCACTCACCACCCTGGGGACGCTGCAAAACCCACTCGGTCGAATCGGCATTGCTTAAGGTCTCCTTGGCGGCCCGGGCAAGCTTAAGGAGCCGTCGCTGTAGGTGCAGATCACCGTCCAAGCTTATATCGACCTGAGACATGATCCACCGGGCAATGGCATGATCGAGGTCATCACCCCCCAGGGCCGAATCCCCCCCCGTGGCTAAAACCTCAAACACACCCCGATGCAGGCGCAATATGGATATATCGAAAGTCCCGCCACCCAGGTCATAGACTGCATATACGCCTTCCGGGTTCTGCTCGAGCCCATAGGCAATAGCTGCCGCAGTGGGTTCACTCAGTAAGCGCAATACATTGATCCCCGCAATCCTGGCAGCATCTTTGGTAGCTTGACGCTGGGCCTCATCAAAATAGGCCGGCACGGTAATCACAGCACCGTTGAGTTCACCACCAAGAGATTGTTCGGCCCGTTGTTTAAGATCAAGCAGGATATCAGCGGAGATTTCCACCGGACTGTAATTGCCGGCAACCGTCTTGATACGGGGCATATCCGATTGTGACGGCTCAAACTCATAGGGCAGGACATCACCCAAACCCTTTACATCCCCCACACCACGCCCCATCAAGCGCTTTACGGAAGACACCGTGTTGAGGGGATCTTGCTGCAACATCTCGGCCGCAGCCTGGCCCACTACCGGCTGGGCCGCAGCTCGATAACGAACCACAGAGGGTAGCAAATGCTGACCCTGGGCATCGGCCAGGGTTTCGGCCACGCCACTACGCACCGTGGCAACCAGCGAATTGGTCGTGCCCAAATCAATACCCACCGCCAGTCGATGCTGGTGGGGTGCGGTTGAAAGTCCCGGCTCGCTGATTTGTAATAAGGCCATGTTATATCCGACAAATTAAAGAAGAAGGCTAAGCAAAGGAATTTGTGGGTCATTCAAGCTGGTGATTGGCTCTGGCAAAGGCACCAAGCCCGCAAAAAATGATCGGGCTTATTTAACAAGGCATTTGACCCTGCGGACAATACCGTTCTTCATCAGGAAATTCACTGAAGTTCGACCCTCAATATCGCTTCTACCCTTAACCGCCTTTGCGAGAGTATCAGTTCTGAAATCATACACTTGGCCGTTTCCCTGCGTCGAGATTTACCCACAGATTTTCCTGATGAGTCAATTAAAGAATGTTAGCGCTAGATTCAGGCACAGGAAGTCTAACCGAGTTCTTCTTCCAGTTCTTCGACTTCCCGTTGGAGTTTGCTGAGAAACTGCATTTCCCGCACCAGATTCCGGGCCCGCTTAAGGGCCTCCTCTCCTTCCTCGGCCAAGGCCACCTCAAGAGAGGCGATATTTTTATCCAATAGTCGTGTCACATCATTGGCCAGCGTCACTATCCGCTCACCTGGATTATCACTGCCACGTACCGCATCCAGTGTCTCACGCAAGGCCATCTGCTCCATGAGAAACTCCGGGTCCATGACGGTATCGGTCTCGGCATTGATATCGATACCCCGCAGGCCAAGCATATAACACCCTCGCTGCAGGGGGTCTTTAAGGGATTGATAGGCCTCGTTGACCCGAGCCGTCATCTGCATGGATAACCGCCGCTCCTGGTCGGTGGCGTTTACAAAACGATCTGGGTGTATACGGCGCTGAAGGTCCCTGTAGCGCAAAGAAAGCCTGCCAAGGTCTACTTGAAAGTCGACCGGGATTTCAAACAACTCAAAATAATTCTTTCCAAGGCCGGCCTGCATGGCTGATAGTCCGCCCTGAGTCAAACTGTAAAGCTTTCACCACAACCACAGGTATCCTTCACATTTGGATTGTTGAACTGAAAGCCCTCATTCAACCCCTCCTTGGTATAATCCAACTCTGTGCCGTCCAGGTGCAACAAACTTTTGGGGTCCACAAACAGTTTGACGCCGTAGGATTCAAAAACCTGGTCACTGCTATCGACCTCATCTACAAACTCCAGCACATAGGCAAACCCGGAGCAACCCGTAGTCTTTATACCCACACGAATCCCGGCGCCCTTACCACGATTCTCTAAAAATTTACGCACATGGTCTGCTGCGCCTTCGGTCATGCTGATCGCCATATCCGTTCCCATCTGTTTAGCACCAATACCCAATAGCGTAGTCAATTGTCACTCAGGCAGCGCCTTCACTGCCTGAAATTTCACCGCGCTTTTCACGAATATTCGTAACTGCCGCCTTGATTGCATCCTCGGCCAGCACCGAACAATGAATTTTTACCGGCGGCAAGGCAAGCTCTTCAGCAATCTGTGTGTTCTTGATTTCTGCCGCCTCATCCAGGGTTTTGCCCTTGACCCATTCGGTCACCAATGAACTGGAAGCGATGGCAGAGCCGCATCCATAGGTTTTGAAACGCGCATCTTCGATGATGCCGTCTTCACTGACCCTGATCTGAAGTTTCATGACATCACCGCAGGCTGGGGCACCCACCATGCCGGTACCGATGGAGGCATCTTCTTTGTCGAAGGAACCTACATTGCGTGGATGTTCGTAGTGATCTAGAACCTTATCGCTATACGCCATAACATCTATACTCCTGAATGTGCCACTTTATCAGCACGGCTTAATGGGCCGCCCACTGAACTGAATTTAAATCAACACCGTCTTTAAACATTTCCCACAACGGCGACAGGTCGCGTAATCGCCCAATACTGTCCCGAACCACTTTAATGGCGTAGTCGACTTCTTCTTCGCTGCTGAACCGGCCCAGAGTGAAGCGAATAGAACTATGCGCCAATTCGTCGTTACGTCCCAGAGCACGCAATACATAAGACGGTTCCAGACTGGCCGAAGTACATGCCGAACCACTGGAAACGGCCATGTCCTTGAGGGCCATAATCAGGGATTCGCCCTCAACGAAATTGAAGCTGATATTTAAGTTGCCAGCGATGCGCTGGTCCATATCTCCATTG
The DNA here is from genome assembly GCA_013152415.1 of Gammaproteobacteria bacterium. Classification (GTDB taxonomy): domain Bacteria; phylum Pseudomonadota; class Gammaproteobacteria; order HyVt-429; family HyVt-429; genus HyVt-429. The sequence goes on from JAADGI010000029.1 coordinate 57,527, forward strand.
ACATAGACCTCTTCCATATCCTGTAGCCCTTGGTATAGACGGTCTCGTAGGTGGCGGATACGATCTGTCTCCACGGCCATCTCTTCCCTGGCAAGACGGAAGGCCTCTCCCATACCCACAATCTGGTGAGTGGGCAGAGTCCCGGAACGCAGACCCCGTTCGTGACCACCCCCATGCATCTGGGCCTCCAGGCGCACCCGGGGTTTACGCCGCACATAGAGTGCACCGATACCCTTGGGGCCATAGACCTTGTGGGCTGAAAAGGACATCAAATCCACATTCATCTCATTGACGTCTACGGCTACCTTACCGGCGCTCTGGGCTGCATCGCTGTGAAAAATAATTTTTCGTTCCCGAGTCAGCTTGCCAATGGCAGCAAGGTCCTGGACAACACCAATTTCATTGTTGACGTGCATAATCGACACCAGGATGGTGTCATCACGCAAGGCGGCCTCGAGTTTGGCAAGATCTATTAGCCCATTTTCCTCGGGCTCGAGGTAGGTCACCTCATAACCCTCCCGTTCCAACTGACGGCAGGTATCGAGAACGGCTTTGTGCTCTGTTTTGCAGGTGACAATGTGCTTGCCCTTTTTGTGATAGAAATGGGCAGCACCCTTGATGGCCAGATTGTCCGACTCGGTGGCCCCCGAGGTCCAAATGACCTCACGAGGATCGGCCCCTATCAACGCAGCCACCTCCCTACGCGCCTGCTCAACGGCCTTTTCAGCCGACCAACCGAAGCTGTGTGAGCGCGATGCCGGATTACCAAACTCACCCTCGGCGGTGAGGTACTGCATCATCTCTTCCGCCACCCTCGGGTCTACCGGGGTGGTCGCAGAATAATCCATGTAAATCGGCTTTTTCATACATTTCTCCGCAGACTTCTGGCGTCTGCATTCGACCACGCATCCCTGTCGGCCATGGTATTTTTAAACCTCAAACACACCAGCCTTATAAATCGGAGAGACTGGCCTCGGCACGATTCGCTTGACGCGAGGCGACTTCCTGGACGTTGGGTCGATTCACCAACTCGGCCAGACTGATGCCACTAAGAAACTCACGGATGCGCTCACTCAGGTCTTCCCACAGATAGTGGGTAAGACAACGCTCATCACTGGAACAATTTTGATCCCCACCACAGCGGGTGGCATCAATCTGCTCATTGATGGCAATAATAATCTCGGCCACCGATATCTTGTCTGGAACCATGGCCAGTGTATAGCCCCCCCCGGGTCCACGGGTGCTCTTGACCAGACCCTGGCGCCGTAATCGCGCAAACAGCTGCTCAAGATAAGAAAGTGAAATCCCCTGACGTGCGGCAATCTGGGCCAGGGTAACGGCGCCCTTATCAAAATGTATCGCCAAATCCAACATGGCCGTGACCGCATAGCGGCCCTTGGTCGTTAATTTCATAAATCTACCCCATTGTACGTGCTTACTGCGGAAGCGGTATTCCGGCCACCGCACGAACATGCGGTGTCTCGCAGATCGCGAGCGGCTATCCCAAGCGCTGTTCTGGTACGCCGACTATCTCTACCCTGCTAGTGTAGCCATTCCTGACCACTTTAGTCAACTTTTCCTTCCCGGGGTTCCGTACCCCCCCCAGGGGGCTCATCTTCAAGTTTATCCACCGCCAAAACGGGCAACTCCACCTGCTCCAGGTTTATCCCGGACTGCTTGAGCTTTTGACACATCATCTCCATCTTGGCATCCACCGCATGGAGGTGGTCAAGGATGGTATCCACCGCCTGGGCCACCGGATCGGATACCTGCCTGGCCTGACCATAGGCATCAAAACCGATCTTCTTTGCCATCTCCACCTGCCTGGCACCGGGTTTACTGGGTTGGGTCACCACATGAGCCGGTATCCCCACCACCGTGGCCCCCTCCGGCACGTCTTTAACCACTACCGAGTTCGAGCCCACCCGTACGCCGTTGCCGAGCTTGATGGGACCGAGGATCTTGGCCCCCGCACCCACCACCACATTATCACCCAGGGTAGGATGGCGCTTCACCGCTTGCCACGTGGTCCCTCCCAAGGTGACACCATGATACAGGGTGCAGTCGTCGCCAATCTGGGCGGTCTCTCCAATCACCACCCCCATACCATGGTCGATAAAAAAGCGCCGGCCAATCTGGGCACCGGGGTGTATTTCAATCCCGGTAAACCAGCGTGCCACATGAGACAGAACCCGTGCCAACCACAGAAAACGCCACCCCCATAGCCTGTGGGTCAGGCGGTGAAACAACACCGCATGGACCCCTGGATAGGCAGTCAGGATCTCGATGGTGGAACGGGCTGCGGGGTCCCGTTCAAAAACGCAGTGGATATCCTCTTTCAGACGGGCAAACATGGCTCTCCTCTCTAGGGCTGAGCGCATTAGGCAATTCCCGACTATTTCTGTCAAGGTTGACGGGGCTGCTGTTTTTGTACCTGGGTCAAAATACCACGCAAAATATTGACCTCTTCGGCCGTCAGGTCTGTGCGGTTAAACATCCGTGTCAGCTTGCGCATGAGTCTGCGTGGGTGCTCGGGGTCAAGAAAATCAAGTTCAACCAAAACCCGCTCCAGGTGCTCATAAAAACCCTGGCGATTCTGCTGGGTGGCCAAGGCAGGCGATGTCCCCATGGGGGATGACGCCACTACAGGGACATCGGTACGGGCACTCCCATGGGCCAACAGGATCTCATAGGCCATGATTTGCACCGCAGAGGCAAGATTCAAGGATGTAAACTCTCCCTGGGTGGGGATGGTCACCAGGTAACGACATTGATCCACCGCCTCGTTAGTAAGCCCGGCCCGCTCCTGACCAAACAACAGGGCAACGGTGGCGTGTTCAAGCGTGGCGTGTTCAAGCAGGGTTTGGGCACATTCTCGAGGGGTCAACATCGGCCACTCAATACTCCGGCGACGGGCACTGGTACCGATGACCAAACCACAATCGGCAATGGCCTCATCTAATGTATGACATACCATGGCCCCCTCAAGCACGGCATCGGCACCTGAGGCCCGGGCGGTCGCCTCTGCACCGGGAAAACCCTGGGGTGAGACCAGGCAGAGCTGGCTCAGGCCCATATTCTTCATGGCCCGGGCCGCACCGCCGATATTGCCCGGGTGAGTGGTGTCGACAAGAACGATACGAATACGATCTAAGGACATCTGTGTTTTTTCACCCTGCCGATCCCCTCACCAAGACGCCAAGCACACCAAGGCAAAGACGATTCTGTGAATCCCTCAGCGGGGGCGAAAACTTCACGCGTATGTTCGATCTCATTGTTGTTGAATATATTCAATCATTCGTTTGCGGGCTTGGCGCCTTGATGAGAGCCCATTATCCGCTTGGCGTCCACAAATTGTGCTGTAGGGCCATCTTTCCAATATTACCCCTGCGGCCGATGCTGTAATTTGCTAAAGTCCCGGCCCGGCCCGATAGGGTATGGCCCCACGCATTCAAGCGTTGTGCCCTTCTCTAAAAACATAGAAAACGACTCATGCCTAATGACCTACAAGGCTGGAGTGTAACAGTCCACAGGTCTGACACCGATTTCCATCAACAGTAATTACGGAGCACTCCATGCATCCCATGCTCAACACTGCGGTCAAGGCAGCACGCCAAGCCGGAAACATCATCATGCGCCACATGGGCCGAATCGATCAGTTAACGATCGAAAGCAAGGGCCGCCACGATTTTGTGACTGAAATTGATCGAAACGCGGAATTTGCCATCATCGAAACCATCCGCTCGGCCTACCCTGGGCATGCCATTATCGCCGAAGAGAGCGGCCAGCATCCCGGTGAGGGCTATGAATGGATCATCGACCCACTTGATGGCACCACCAATTACTTGCATGGGCTCCCTCAGTTTGCGGTATCCATATGTGTCAGCAAAAACGGGGTCCTCGATCAAGCCGTGATCTTCGACCCGGTCAAAAACGAGTTATTCACGGCCTCTCGCGGCCAGGGGGCCCAGCTCAATAGCCGACGTTTGCGCGTCAGCACAGTATCGCACATGTCCGACACCCTGCTGGCCACGGGATTTCCCATCCGCCAGCCCGAGCACATGGATGCCTGGGTCAAGATGTTCAGTGCCATCCTGCCACGAACCAGCGGTATACGCCGGGCAGGCTCTGCGGCCCTGGATCTGGCCTACGTGGCAGCCGGCCGTTTCGATGGCTTCTGGGAGATCGGCCTGCATTCCTGGGATATGGCCGCAGGCTGCCTGTTGATACAAGAGGCAGGGGGGATGACGGGAGACTTTCTCGGCGGACAAAAAGTCCTCGAGAGTGGCAATATTATCGCCGGCAATCCCGATATTTATCCACAGCTCCTGCGCTTGATCGGCCCCCATGTCACTGCCAAGCTCAGCATCTGAGCTGTGCCAGTCTGCACCGAAGATTTTAGTTTAAACTGAGCCGGAGAGCATTCGGAACCCAAACATGCAACAACAATTGTTCAACGGTAGCGACGGAACCGGCACTGACGAGGCCACCCTCGTCACCAGTCAATCCGATCTGTCGGGCCACACCCCCATGATGCAGCAATACCTGCGTATCAAGGCCGAGCAACCCGACATGCTGCTGCTGTATCGCATGGGCGATTTCTACGAACTGTTTTTTGATGATGCCGCCCGTGCCTCTGAACTGTTGGATATTGTGCTGACCTCCCGGGGCAGTTCAGCGGGAGAGCCGATCCCCATGGCAGGTATTCCGGTGCACGCCCTGGAACAGTATTTGGTCAAACTGGTCAATCAAGACCAGGCGGTGGCTATTTGTGAACAGATCGGTGAACCCGGAAAGACCAAGGGGCCCGTAGAGAGAAAGGTGGTACGCATTGTCACCCCCGGGACCCTGACCGACGAGGCCCTGCTCGATGAGCGCCAGGACAATTTTTTGGTCGCCCTCTACCAGGACAGCGATATTTACGGCCTGGCGGCATTGGCACTTTCCAGCGGCCACTTCATCATTCAGGAATGTCAGGATCACGAGGCCCTGCTCGATGAATTGGCCCGGATCAGCCCGGCTGAAATCCTGACTCAACAACATAGCGACTGGACTCTAGGTGAATTTCAAAAGAGAGTACGTCAACTGTCGACACGCTTCTATGAAATTGATACTGCGCCACAAACCCTGAGTGAGCATTTTGCTGGCGAGGATCTGGCTGACCTGGGCTGTACCGATCTCAAGGTGGCCACTGTGGCGGCAGCCTGCCTGTTGCGCTATGCAACAGACACCCAGCGCAGTGGCCTGCCCCATATCCAGAAATTGCATGTTGAATATCGCCACCAACATCTTGTGCTCGACCCTGCCAGTCGCCGCAACCTGGAAATCGATATTAACCTCAAGGGCGGTCGCGACAACACCCTGCTCGCCGTTCTCGATAACTGCAGTACCGCCATGGGGGCACGGTTGTTACGTCACTGGCTACACACCCCGTTGCGTGATCACGACGCCATACGCCAGCGCCTGCAGGTTGTCACCGCACTACTGGATAAGCACGCCTTCGAAGACATCCATAGCACCCTGCGTCGGGTAGGCGACATCGAACGTATCCTCGCTCGATTGGCCTTAGGTAGCGCACGCCCACGTGATCTATTGCGCCTGGGCGTTGCCTTGGCCAGCCTGCCGCAATTGCGGACACAGTTACAGCCTTTTGATTCACCGCTGCTGCACAGCCTGGTAGAGGAGATGGGTGAGTTTGCCGAGATTGTCGAATTACTCAATCGCGCATTGGTCGATGAGCCGCCCCAATCGATCCGGGATGGCGGTGTCATACGGACCGGCTACGATGGTCCATTGGATAAACTGCGCCAACTAAGCGACAACGCCGGTAATTATTTAATAGAACTTGAAGCGCGGGAACAATCCCGTACCGGCATCCCAAAGCTCCGGGTACGCTACAACCGGGTACACGGCTACTATATTGAGATCAGCAAGGCCCAGACGGGTGATATTCCGTCGGACTACAGTCGACGACAAACCCTCAAAAATGTAGAACGCTACATCACCCCGGAGCTCAAGACCCTGGAAGATCAGGTGCTGGGGGCAAAAGAAAAGTCCCTGGCATTAGAGAAGGCTCTGTACGAGGACCTATTGGACCGATTAAAGGAGCACCTGGCACCACTGCAATCATGCAGTCGCGCCCTGGCGCAACTGGACGTGCTTAATAACTTTGCTGAACGGGCCCATGCCCTCAATCTCACTGCGGCTATTCTTAGCGACACCCCGGGCATCCAAATTTGTGGTGGCCGCCATCTCATCGTAGAAAAAAATATTGGCCAGGCCTTTATTGCCAATGATATTGAGTTAGACCAGGATCGGCGCATGCTGGTCATCACCGGGCCTAATATGGGCGGCAAGTCTACCTACATGCGCCAAACCGCCATCATCGCACTACTCGCCCATACAGGCAGTTTCATCCCTGCCACATCCGCGCGTATTGGCCCCATGGACCGCATCTTTACCCGCATTGGCGCCGCCGACGATCTCGCCGGTGGGCGCTCAACATTCATGGTGGAAATGTCAGAGACCGCTAACATTTTGAAACATGCGACGACCCAAAGCCTCGCCCTGCTGGATGAAATCGGGCGTGGCACCAGCACCTTTGACGGGCTGTCGCTGGCCTGGGCCTGCGCCGAACACCTGGCCGGGACCGTGGGCGCCTACACCCTGTTCGCCACCCACTATTTTGAACTCACCAGCCTCGCCGATCACATTGACTCGGTTGCAAACGTACACCTGCAGGCCATCGAACACGGTCACAAGATCGTCTTTATGTACCAGGTCAAACCCGGGCCTGCCAGTCAAAGTTATGGGCTTCAGGTTGCGGCCCTGGCGGGGGTGCCCAAGGAGGTATTGATCCGGGCACGATCAAAACTTGCCGAACTGGAAAGCCAATACGATGACATCAACAACCCCGGCCCAGATCACGAGCAAGGGAGTGTATTCGCCGATAAAAAGGCAAACCCGGAATGGGTGGCTGAATTACAAAACATAAAATTGGACGAGATGAGTCCGCGCCAGGCCCTTGAGGTGCTATACAAACTACAGCAATGCGCAGCGCAAGATGACAAATAAGCCTCCTACGAAGAATTTGCGGGCATCTCGGGACAATGACTATTGCTCTCGCCAAGCCGCCAAGTACGCAAAGGAATCATTGATCGCCCCAGCCTGTAGACCGGGCTTAATGTGCAGGATGCTCGAAGCCACGTAGGACCCAGCCTTCCGGGGACAAGCTGCCCGGCACCCACACTTAAAAAATTAGGATTATTGTTGGGCTTCCTGCATGCAATCGTCAGCACACTCTTTATCTGTTCTATCTCTGTGGGCTTTGCGAGAGCATCATCACTCAAAAATTTTGCTGACGAGCTATAACAAGGGATCGGACACTTTAGCGTATGTCAGTCTCGGCAATCGCTATCTGTTCAAACGAACCGGTTCGCTCAATCACCTCAGACGCCTGCACCGCACTCGGGACAAGCTCGCCATTGGCCAGAAGAAGTTGGCCATTAGCTTGATGGATACCCCTAGGGACGATAAGGCTTGTGGGTTGGCCCAGTGCCCGGTTAGCGGGTAGCAGCAACGCCGGAACGAAGTGAAGCTCTGTCTCACCATCTTCATCCGCCTCCTCAGCCGCCAGTGTCGAGACCGCAACCGGTTGCACAACCGGAGAAAGCAGCTGCACCCCCATCTCAATCTTTTGAGACTGGGGAACACATTTCATCCAGCGTATCACCCCGACGCGCCAACGGTCTTCTGGTTCGTTACGAAGCAGAAGCAGGTCCCCCACGCGAATCTTGGCATGGGTTTCGCCGGCATGGGCCAAGGCAAAACCACCGGCAGATTCGTCTTTTATATGCCAGTGGTAGGTTTGGTAGGCGCCTAGATCGTGCCAGGTCTCTGCGCTAAAAATATCTCTTGAATTCTCTTGCTCCACCATCAACTGCTCGGCCACAACCAACTCATCCAGATCAATATAACCGCTATTGACCACGGCTGTGTCCTGCTCTTGACTGGGGTCTTGGGCCACGGATTGGACTGCGATGCCGGCCTCGGCAGGTTTTGTCAGATCCTGATCCTGAACACCCTGGCCATCACTGTCTTGCGTACTCATCGAAGGTGACGCAAAAGGTTTCTCACCACTCAATATGTAATGGGCACCCTTGATACCCACACAAACTGACACCGGGTCTCGGCGTGCATTGCGGGTAGTCTGGCGTCTGATGACGATGCCCCAGAAACGACTCATGCGTCTCAACAGATCCATAAAGCTGTTGTCGATGAAATCGGTCACCTTCTTCAGGGAGTCGGGGACGTCACCTTCTTCCAAATCGATGCGCAATGCCCTGACGTCCTGGGCCACCAGGGCCGCGTCCAGTACCCGCAAATTATGGCTATCTTCAAATTTAGGCATGCGTGGAAAGGGCGCCGGGCAGCTATCCACATCCAGGTTGATCAAAAACAGCCCGTTAGGATCTTCCACGGTGACATTACGGGTGAGCGTGGCACGGATGGGCTGCCCCATGAGATATTTGTAGATTCGTACGCAATCGCCCTGGAACAAACCAAAGGGATTACTCAAGCCCAGCAAAAGTACACGCACATAGGCCTTTGTCACCGTCACACTACCGCGCTGGATACCCGTGCCCTCAATGGGTGTGTTTTCGCAGCCTATTTGTTCGGCATAGGCATAGAGCTTATTAAGCTCTCGCCACAATCCAGATCGATGTGAGCGGTACACTTGGAAACAGGACAACATTTGCCGCCCTATATGGGTAATGGTATTGACCAGAATCAGAGGCAAATTCTTTTCTCTTTCCGGGTGACGCTGATTCTCCAGAATATCGGTGACCAATCGTTTATGGGCGATGGCCAACTCCCGTTCCAGGTCAACCACCAAGTCGGATGACTGCTTGGCCTTCCCCCCCAGGGGCAAGGGTAGTGAGGAAAAGGTCCCCACCAGGACCTCAGATACGGCAATAACCGGTTGCCGGTAGAGATCGATAAGCGCATAGCGATTGTCAGTATCCAGACTGACCCGATTCAAGGCATACAAGGCTTGGTAGAGCTTTTGACCGGCCTCCATTGAATCGGTCAAAGGTAGGGCGTCCAACCAGGACTGCACCCGCTTGGGTCTTATCTCAGCAGCCTTGCCACTCTCCACCCGGATAGCGGGCAGTCGAAATTCCGGTTTAGTCGACTCTGCTAGCACATCGACATACCGTGTCAGACCAGCGACTAAAACACCCGAACCCTCTCAATTCAAACATTTTCACCCCGAGACTTTATCCCCTATTCCCCGGCATCCTACCAAAAGGCACCCTGATAGCGCGAACTTGTTAATAAGACCGGCTTAAGTTTAGTTGCAACGATTCAATCACAGCCAATCTGCATGTATCATTAAGCCTCTTCAGCAACACTGAATACGGGAGTTACACAATGACCTATGTGGTCACCGAGAACTGTATCCGCTGCAAATACACCGATTGCGTGGAAGTCTGCCCAGTGGACTGCTTTCATGAAGGTCCCAATTTCCTGGTTATCGACCCTGAGGAGTGCATTGATTGCAGTCTGTGCGAACCAGAATGCCCCATCAACGCCATTTATGCCGAAGATGATCTACCGGAAGACCAAAAACAGTTCCTTGATTTAAACGCTGAATTGGCCGCCCACTGGCCAGTCATCACCGAAAAAAAGGATGCCCCTGCAGACGCAGCAGACTGGGAGGACAAACCAGGAAAACTGGACCACCTTGAGCGGTAAACGCCAAGTCCACCTCCTTGCCTATGGCGAGGATCTGTTATCGCGACTGGCCCAATGCATATTGAGCGACCATGCTGCGGCGCTACCCGACCTACATCATATTGTAGTGGTCTTTCCTCACCATGCCAGTGCAGCACGCTTTCGGCGGGTGCTGCTGACGCAAGCTATAAAACAAGGTCACGCTGCCCTGCTGCCTCCACACACCACCACCCTGACACGCTGGGTGTCCAATCTGTGCCCCCACCCTGGCAAGCTATTGTCTGTCACCGCGCGCACGGCTCTTTTAAGACAGGCCTTGCTCGCCCACCCCAAGCTTTGTGACCCACAAGACAGTTGGGCCCTGGCCGATAGTCTGCTGAAACTGTTTGATGAACTCCAAACCAGCAATCACCGTATCGCCGATAAGCTCAGCGAATTTCAAACTACCTTGGCCGAGGCCTATGGCACTGAATCCCATGCCAAGGAGCAACTGAGCCACGAGGCCAATCTGATCCACACCCTGTGGCACAGTTGGACGGAGCAATTGTGTGAACAAGGATTGACAGATCCGGTTCAGGCCTATGTCAGCTCACTGAACCAAAGCCTCGACCAAGCCCGCGATAGTTGGATTTACCTGGCCGGTCACGTCAGCCTGAATGATGTCGAGCGGGACTGGGTCAAACAATTGCTGGACAGCGGCCGCTTGCAGGTCTTCATGGAAGGTCAATACGGCCACCACGACTACCACCCGGACACGGTAGTCACGCAATTATTGGATCGCCTAGGCAAACCAAACCCTGTGGCGGCACCCGTCAACGCCTATGGCCGTTTACTCAACACGGTCTATGACAATAGTGAGCAAAGCTGGTGCCAACGTATTGCTGACCAGGCTGCGGCCACAGCCCAAAGCCCGGCGGCAGATAAACTCACCCTTCACCTCGCTGTGGATGCGGAACGTGAGGCCCAGACCATAGATCTGTTGGTGCGACGGTGGTGGCTACAGGGTAAGCGACATATTGGTGTCGTCACCGGGGATCGGAAACTGGCTCGCCGTGTTCGCGCATTGCTGGAACGGGCCGGCATTCAAGTCCAGGATGCTGCCGGTTGGCGACTGGCCACCACCAGTGCCGCATCAGCATTGATAAGCTGGTTTGACACCGTTGAGCAAGATTTTTCTCAAGCCCCCCTGCTCGACCTGATGAAATCGCCGTTTGTTGCCAGCCCCCAAAACGATAACGACAACGGTTGTGACCCGGACGCAATTCACGGTCTATTTGAACATGAATGTGTACTGAAGGCACAAATCACCGGCCCACTGGAGCATTATCAGAACCATATTAGGCAAAACCGATTGAGGCTGCTGGAGACCTACGGCGTAGATGGGGTGACAGCCCTTGAGGCCCTGCTCGTGCAATTCGAGCTTGCCGCAAAAGCTTTGCTCAAGCTACGTGATGGGCAGCACCACCCTGGGGCCCACTTTCTGTCGGCACTCCACCACAGCCTGGATCAACTGGGGCTAGGGCAACGATACCGCCAAGATGCCGCCGGCCAGCAACTCATCCATCTGTTATCTGAGATGGGCCAAGCTGCAGCTGAGCACAACCTAAACTACACCTGGGACGAGTTTCGTGCCTGGCTGAACCGCCAATTGGAACAACACAACTTTCAGCCCCCATTACGTGGCCAGGGCATCGAGCTCATGGGGCTGATAGAAAGCCGACTGTATTCTTTTGAAGCACTTATCATAGCCGGCGCAAGCAGTGAGCATCTACCGGGGAAATCCCCCAGTTCGGCCTTTTTTAACGATGGGGTACGCACCCAATGGGGCCTGCCAGGGACAACGCAATCACGCAATACCCTGTTTTATGATTTTCGCCGTCTACTTCAGTCTGCTCCCCAGGTCGTCGTCACCAGCCACCGGGAAGAGCAAGGCGAACCGGTGATCAAAAGCCCCTGGTTGGAACGCCTGCAACATTTTCATCAGCAAGCTTACAACCATGACCTGGATGACCCAGAACTGACAATATCAGCCGGTAGCGCCGACACCCGCATACGGTATACGGACCAACTGCCTCTGCCCACACCCCATACCGTGCCCCGTCCCGTGCCTGATGTGCGCCTGATCCCCAACCATGTCTCTGCGGCAAATCAACAACGCCTGCTCAACTGCCCCTATCAATATTTTGTCTATGACTGCATGGGCATCGCCCAAACACCGACCTTATCAGAAGATCTCGAGAAGTCCGATTACGGTGAGCGGGTCCACCGCATCCTGCATGCCCTTTATGCCGATGTGGCCGGACTGGCCGGACCCTGGCAAGGGCCCATCAATGAAGGCAATCGCCAACAGGCTGAGGCTATGCTCAACGACATATCGAAACAAGCCTTCTTGGCGGATACCCGCAATAACATCTTGGCCAGAGGCTGGTTGTACCGCTGGTTGGGCTTAATCGACAAGTTTGTAGACTGGGAAGTGGCGCATCAAAAAGATTGGCAACCCGATACCACCGAACTTAGCTTTGACCAGCCACTCGGTGCCGACCCAACAATCCAGGCACGCGGGCGCATTGATCGGGTTGATAAAGGTCGGAATGGGTTCGCTATTATTGATTATAAAACCGGCGCCACATCCAGTGTGACTGATATCGAACAGGGGGAACAAATTCAACTGCCATTTTATGCGCTGCTCCATAGTGGGCCAGTCGACAAAATTTTCTTTCTCAGCCTGTCAGAAGACCGGGTCAGAGAAACCGGCAACCTCGAAGGTGACTCTTTAAAAAAGGTCGTCACACTATTACAGCGCCGAATAACAACGACGGCAGCGGAACTGAAAAGTGGGGCAGCACTACCGGCATGGGGAGACGAGAAGACCTGTGGCCTGTGCCAACTGGAGGGCCTCTGCCGCAAACAAATGTGGCAGGCCAACGATAATGCCAGCACCTGATGCAACCACATGGGGACACTTCCATTAATACCCTCTCCCTCCGGGCTGGTCTTTCCCCACACATGGCTCCGTACAAGCGAAAAATGGACTCTCGCCAAGGCGCCAAGAACGCAAAGAAAGAATGGGGAAAGAAACAACAGATTTTTCTTGGCGTTCTTGGCGCCTTGGCGAGAGAACCCGTTATCGGACCCATGGCATTGCGAAAAATAATCGATTGCGCATATTCACGATACCAAACACTTACCAGGGGCACGGAGTTAAGAGTGTGCCAGGACCTACCCACCGAGAAGGCGCCATGGTGAAGGAATCAATCAAGGCCGTATCACCCCAATGGAATGTCACCGTGCAGGCCGCGGCCGGCACCGGTAAGACCTGGCTGCTGGTCAGGCGCATCCTGTGTCTGCTTATCTCCGGCGTGGCAGCCGATGAAATACTCTCCATCACCTTCACTCGTAAGGCGGCCAGGGAAATCGGTATACGTGTCAACGAAAGCCTCTATGAACTGGCACTTGCAGATGACTCAAGTATTCACAAACTGTTGACCGAGACCGGCCTCCCCCGTGACCCAGATCATGTAAAAAAAGTCAGGGGTCTGTATGAACAGATCCTGAGCTGTGAGCGCCCCCTCAGGACCACAACCTTTCATGCCTTTTGCCAGGAACTGCTGCAACGGTTCCCATTCGACACCGAGGTCCCCACAGAATTTGAGTTGTTGGAACAAAGCTACGAGCTGGAATCTGCTGCCTGGCGCAGGCTTTGTGCCCAGGCCGCCCACCAGCAAAACGGCTTGCTGGCCGAAAATATGGACCGACTATTGGACTATTGCGGCAGCCACAATACCCGCCTGTTGCTGTTGAGCTTCCTGAACCATCGAAGCGATTGGTGGGCCTATACCGAAAACCAACAAGACCCCCTTGGCTACGCCACCCAAAGGGCAATGGACCATTTCGATATCGACCCACAGGCCCAACCCATTGAGGACTATCTCGGTACCCCTGAGTTTGTCAGCACTATCGGGGAGTACCTGCAACTGCTGGAGCTTCAGGGACACAAAACGGCGCTTCGCCATCATCGCTGTTTGCTCACCAGCCTGGATGACACCCAGCCGAGCCATAAACGTTTTGATAGTGTCCGTCAGGTTCTGTTCAAGGTCGATGGCCAACCACGGCAACTCAAATTAAGCGCCGCACTACGTAAGCGGTTGGGTGCATCAGCAGCAGACAAGGCCACGGCCTTACATGAACGTCTGTGCAACACACTGTCACAGATACTGGAACAACAACGCCGCGTGGATAACTTGCACCTTAACCTGGCGTGGTTTCGGTGTGGCACGGTACTGCTCGATGAATTCCAAAGCCTCAAACGAACACAAGCTATGTTGGATTTTGCCGATCTGGAATGGCAAGCCTACCGCCTTTTAAATCGAAGTGGGAATGCCAACTGGATACAATACAAACTCGACCAGGCCATCGGTCATGTGCTGGTAGATGAATTTCAAGACACCAACCCCACCCAATGGCAATTACTACGCCCCCTGCTTGAAGAAATTCTTTCCGGCAACCCCGAACGGGAGCGCAGCATATTTCTAGTGGGTGACGCCAAGCAATCCATATATGGTTTTCGGCGAGCAGACCCTGGGCTGATGGCAGAAGCAACACAATGGCTGAGCCAGTGGCCCAACACTGCGCTTGTCCAACAATACCACTCCTGGCGCTCATCCAAGACCATTATCGATTTTGTCAATATCTTGTTTGGTGATGGGCCAAATCAACAACCATTGGATGATTTTAGCCCCCATGAAACACACCGGGACGATCTGTGGGGACGAGTCGAGCTGCTGCCACTGGTCATTGCCGCAGAGGACCCCGCTACCCATAATTCCACCGAATTCAGGAACCCACTGACTCATCCCCGCATCGTAACTGAAGATCAGCGCTACCAACGTGAGGCCGACTTGATTGCAGACAAGATCATGGGTCTACGTGGTCTACCCGCCGGTGCCGAAAATAAACCCCTGGATTTTGGCGACATCATTATCTTGCTTCGGGATCGTGGCCACGCCAAGGCCTACGAACAAGGTCTACGACGAGCGGGCATCCCCTACACGGGGGCCGGACGTGGGACCCTTCTGGAGAGCCTGGAGGCCCAGGATATCACTCACTTACTGCGCAGCTTGATTGCACCTTTTGATGATCTTGCCTTGGCCGGAGCCCTGCGCTCACCCATTTTTGATTGCAGTGACGACGATATGATGGTGCTGGCACTTAAAAAAGATGGGGCCGGATACTGGCGGCAACGCCTCGCCACAATCAGCGCACAACACCCCAGGCTATACCGTGCTCATTGCCTGCTGCAACGTTGGCAATCCTTGACCGACAAAATTCCCGTACATGATTTGCTCGACCGAATTTACACCGAGAGCAACATTGTCGACCGTTACCAGGCCGCCGCACCCGAACACTTAAGCCAACGTGTCGAGTCTAATCTCACACGCTTGCTCGAACTGGCCCTGGACATGGACGGTGGCCGCTACCCCAGCCTACGACGATTCGTAAACCATCTTGCAGGCCTGCAGCAAAATGCCCTGGCCGCCCCTGATGAGCCACCGGCGCGAGATCCAAACCGGGTGCGCATCATGACCATCCACGCCGCCAAGGGCCTGGAAGCAGCGGTGGTGTTCCTGGCCGACAGCGCAAGGCCTAAACCACCGGAGCAGGCTTATCGAACATTGGTGGATTGGCCATCGGGGTCACCACGACCTACCAGCATTCACATGGTTGGGCGCAAAGATGATCTGGACCAAGCCACCGAAATAACCGTCAGCAAGGCCCTTCAGCGGCAGCAGCGCGAACAGGCCAACCTCCTCTATGTGGCCGTAACCCGGGCGCAACAGGTACTCATCATCTCCGGTTGTGCGCCTAAAAGGGGCGATGGTGGGTGGTTTAACCAAATGGGCCGATGTCTTATGGACGCACCGGCTGAGGACCTCAGCCTGGAGATCGATATTAATACCGATGGTGAATGGGTGGGGGCGAAAATGGGAGATCCGCTGCCACAACAACAACCCCTTTTTCAAGAACCTGATCCTGCACAACCAACAATGGATCCCCGGCTGACGCAGCGGTTGATCACCCATGACGACTATAATAATGAAATCAATCCCAGCACGGACAATACAATACCGCAACAAGTAGATCTGACAGGGATGACAGATACTTCAGATAGCTCGGCTACCGACAGAGGCGAACTGATTCATGCTTGTCTTGAAGGCTTATCTAAAACCGAGGATCGTAAAGGCCTCCATCAACTGCTTCGACAACGCTGGGGTACGGTCTCCGAGACGCTATTTCAATCTTGCTGGGAAGAGGCCAGCGCAGTAGTCAATGACCCCAAACTTGCCCGGCTATTTGACCGTCGCCACTTTGATCAAGCCCTCAACGAGGTGCCTATCCTTTATCAAAATCTAAAATCAAATCGCCCAGTCTACGGGCTCATCGACCGATTGATCCATTTCCCTGAATATATCCTGGTGCTGGATTACAAAACCCACGCAGTTGTCACCGCCCAAACTGCAGCTCACCACGCCAGCACCCATGCCAAGCAACTTGGCCTCTATACCCAAGGGGTCCAGCGCTTATGGCCCGATACCCCCATCAAGGCAGCTGTGTTGTTTACTGCCTGCCGCCAATTTGTTCAACTGGAGGCCTAACGGACCGATACCTTCTTATTTTCACTCAAACCCAGGGCCTCCAACATTTTGGCTGCCGGGCTATAGCCTGCTTGTACCTGGCCGTCATCATAGACAATCATGGGCGTCCCTCGTACCCCTACCCGCTGACCCAGTTGATAGTGCCGAGTAACCGGATTCTTGCAGGTTTTCATTTCCAGCTTGCCACCAAACTTGGCCTTGCCCAGGGCATCCACTCTATCTTTTGCACACCACACGGCAACGGACTTCTTGTAGCTGGATGAGCCTTCTCCGGCGCGAGGGAAAAACATATAGCGCACCCTAAGCCCTGCCGCCACCAACTTAGGGACATCCCTGTGCAATTTTATACAATAAGGGCACTCCACGTCGGTAAACACGGTAATGGTACGACGCACTTTTTTAGGCTCGATGATGATCATTTGCGACTCAGGCACGGTATCAATCTCCGTTAGAATCAACTGACCTCGAGTCGCCCCACTCAGGTTCTGCTTGGTTTTGATATCAATAATGTCACCCAAAAGCAGATGGCGTCCATCGGCACTGACATACATGACCGTAGTACCCATGGTGACCTCATAAAGACCCTCCACAGGTGATGGCTTGAGCTTATCCGGCACAAATCCCGGTAATGATTTGGTCAAGCGGGCCTTGAGGGCATCAGCACCGATATCGGCAGCCATCACTGGGCTTAACAGGGCAATGGAAATCAACAACGCTATCCAATTTCGCATAAAACTTCTCACCTTTAATTTTAAGATTACTTACATTATTTACCGTCAAAAACCCTGAACCGATTTCATCACAGGCTCCCCTGAAATATGGGTCGCCATGAAAGCGCAAACTGGGGCTTTCACCTTTTCGCCATCCCGGACAAGCTATTGGCCGTTGATGAGCGAGCCCTTCTGTCCCGCCAAGAACCTGGAATTCACCGAACTCTACCCGGGGTTTCCTTGAGAATGTAGATTCAGACTCAATTGACTGGGATCAGTTCCCTTGCTCCAGCCTGCCCGGTGAACCGTGACCGGGGGGCATCCAGCAGGCTGTCAAAAACCGCGTTTTCAGAGGCCTGCTGGCGATACAAGATCGTATCGTTGAAAAATACCAGGGGGGTCAATACCCTGCTAGTCACGAAAATTGATGTATTGTAAGGGTAGGCCCAACGATTGTTTGTCTAAAATGGCCATCACCGACTGGAGATCATCGCGCTTCTTGCCCGTTACCCGGACCCGATCACCTTGGATGCTTGGCTGCACCTTGAGCTTTTGATCCTTGATAATCTTGACGATTTTCTTGGCCAGCGGGGCTTCAATCCCCTGCCTGGCCGTCAACACCTGACTCGCCTTACCGTTGGCTATCTGCTCGACCTTCGCCCTTTGCAGACAACCAATATCCACATTACGCTTACTGAGACGGTTCTCCAGTATATCCCGCGCCTGCCCTACCTTAAACTCATCATCCGCGTACACGGTAAGCGTTGCCTCCGCTTGGTCAATCCGGGCATCCGTACCTTTAAAATCAAATCGATTACTGATCTCCCGGTTGGCCTGGTCCACCGCATTGCGGACCTCCTGTATATCAATCTCCGAAACTACATCAAATGACGGCATATTTACACCTAAATCCAAATTTGAAAATAATCGGCCACAGCCTGCAGGTCCATGTACCGTACAAACTATAATCTGGACCATAATGGCCTGGTTCAATGCCCCAAGCACTGGAAAAATAGGTCACTCCACGGTTAAAATGGATCACCCACAGGGCATCACCTAACACTACATTGAAATACGATGCCTTTCCCTATTGCAGACTGAGCCACCAACACCTATGCCAACCACTGGTCAACTTGCACTAAAGCCCGGCACTCGCATCCGTACCTTCGAAATACGCGGGGTCTTGGGTTGCGGCGGATTTGGCATCACCTATAAGGCTTGGGACCACCAACTCGAATGCGATGTCGCAATCAAGGAGTATCTGCCCAATTCCCTGGCCACCCGTAGTGCCAATCATATCACCGTCACCACGGTGACCAAAGCCGATGACGATATGGAGAGTTACGAAATCGGGCTGGAAAAGTTTCTCACCGAGGCCCGCACCCTGGCCAAATTTCGCAACCCCAGCCTGGTCGGGGTAAAACAATTTATCAGCGAGAATGGTACGGCCTACATGGTCATGGAATATGAACGTGGAGAGAGTCTGGCCAATACCATTAAGTCAAACCAGATGCCGATGCCAGAGAATCAGCTGAACAATATCCTCACACGTCTGCTCAACGGCCTCAACGAATTGCATTCCCACAAGATCCTGCATCGTGATATCAAGCCCGCCAATATCTATATTCGTGAGAATGGCGACCCCGTGTTACTGGACTTCGGCTCAGCCCGCGAAACCCTGCGCGACCGTACCGCCAACCAGGAGATGACCAGCATGGTAACCCTGGGCTACGCACCCTACGAGCAGTACAACAAAAGAGGGCGCCAGGGCCCATGGACCGATTTGTACTCTCTCGGTGCAACGCTCTATTACTGCGTTACCGGCAAAAAACCTGTCGACGGTATGGACCGCTATCTGGCAACCAAAGATGGCTGGCCTGACCCCCTGCAATCGGCGGTCGAACAAACCAATGGGCAATACAACAGCCCGTTACCCCAGATTATTGACTGGTTGCTCAGAATCGAGATTGCCGATCGTCCGCAAAACACCCAAGAGGTGATCGGTGCCCTAAAAAATGGAAACGCGATCCCACAATTCGAAACTGACATCACTGTAATGTCACCCACCAAAGAACGAGGTGATGCAGGTGGTGAAACTATCCTGCTGGCTCGCGGTGATGACGATGACGGCAGTCGTTCCAATATTCCTCGGAACTTGGGCAAGCTACAATCTGCCACAACAAATCTACTCCATCGCCTTGGGCAAAAATCTACCTATAGCCATAACAAATTACTAGCGGGGATGCCTCAATTCATTGCCCAACTGCGCCAGGGACAGTTTGGCTGGCAACATGCGCTGGCTGCAACCGGAACGTTGCTTGCGTTGGCAGTCATCATCCCTCTTGTCATTACTTTGCGCATCAATGCCAAACTGCCGGAATTTATTGCCCAAGCCGGCAAGCAGGGCACCCAACTTGATATTCAGATCGACGACGTATCTACCTCATGGCTGGGTGGCAATGTTAAGTTAAACGGTATACGCATCGCCAACCCGGAAGGTTATCAAAGCAAATACCTGATTACCGCAGAAGAAATCACGATGACTTTCAGCAACACCTTCTGGTGGACCAGCGACAATGTACAAATTGATGAGATTTCCGTATCACCCATGCAGGTCAGCTACGAGCGTCACCAGAAAAGCCGCCGCTCCAACCTTATCGTGAGCAACGAGCTGATTCGATCGGCCACAGACGACCCGGTGGATAGCAACACGGTGGTTATCGGCCAATTCAATTCTATCGGTGGTGAGATTCAAGCGGTCAGTTTCCCTAAGTCCGCTGAGGTGGTCACCAGCCCCCTGTCTGCCTTGGACCTGAATAATATCGGCACGGAACAACCCCTGTTGACGTCCAAGGCCATAGGCCAGATCTTATCAGGTGTTGTGGATCACGCCATCGGTGTCGCCAAATCCTCGCGAGCACTGCGTCGAGCAACTCTAGGCGCCAAAGCCAGAACCAGCAAAAAGAAACCCGGCACAAATAAGGCGGGGAAACAAGGCGCCCAGGGAGGAGAAACCCCCAGCTTTGCCGACAAACTCAAGACTCTGCTAAGCACCCCGCCCTCTGAAAGTACTAGCGGCTCCGATGACGAAGATTTATGATTGTCTGCATGAAATTCACCGCCACCCCCCAACCGACTTGTGACTGCCGGGGATTTGTGGGTACTATATTCGTGACATTGCTGCTGCCCTTTTCAAGGGCACAGTCAAAAAAATACGACCAGAAACAACTTGATCAGCAGTGTTTATGAGCAAGATAAATCCTTTTACATTAAAATAATGTCAAAATTAATTCTAAGCCTTAACGGTACTCAGGTCGGTGAATACCCGCTCGATAAGGACCGCATCACTATTGGTCGGCGGCCCGAACAGGATATCCATATCGATAATCTCGCCATCAGTGGCGAACACGCAGCCATCGTCAATATTTACAATTATCATTTCATCGAAGACATGGGGAGCACCAACGGTACTATCGTCAACGACAAAGAAATCAAAAAGCAAGTTTTAAATCATAATGACATCATCCAGCTTGGGAAATATGAGCTGAAATATATCAATCCCAAGGCGGCTCAGACCAATGACCTGGAAAAGACCGTGGTCATCCGGCCCAACACAGTTGATGGGGAGAATAAACCGGAGGAAGGCATTGCCTTTACCGGAGTTGATGAAGAAAAAACGACTGCGGCCCCGGCATGGTTGGAAATGCATAGTGGCCCCACTAAAGGGAAGCGGCTTAATCTTACAATGGCCTCTACTACCATTGGACGCCAAGGATCCCAACTTGCAGTGATCACCCGTCAGACAGAGGGCTATTACATCAGCAGCGGTGGCGGCAAGACCAAACCTATCGTCAACGGGCAACCCGTCGACACCATGCTGTTACTGCAAAACGGTGACACACTGAACCTGGACACCATCCAGATGACCTTCAAAATAAAAGTCTAGTCCCTGTAAGCACCAAACCACCTGAACTATTCTGCTCGGCGTGTAATCGTCTCGTCGTCAACATCGACACCCAACACCTGACCCACCTCCTGCCATGTCAGGGCACATACTTCCACCTCTCCCCTCTTCCCTTTGACCTCAATACTGCGTTCCTTACCCTGCCAACCGGCTTCAGGGAGACAACTGTAGGCTGTTTTGCTCATGACAACATTCCGATTGAGCACCTTACTCGCGGTCTCCAGCCGAAATGCCAAATTGACCGCATCACCCAAAGCGGTGTTATCGGTCCCAATACCCACCGCCGCATGGCCGGTGTTGATTCCGACCCCAATAGATAACTCACGGTTAATCTCAGGATGATTGTTGCTCATCTTTTTTGTGGTTGCATTAATAGCCAAGGCAGCATTCAGTGCGCTATGCATAGTATCCACAAGCTCTCCTTCGCCATCCCAACGGGCATAGACACAGTCACCAATAAATTTATCCACCATACCATCATTCATTTCAATATCATCATTGACGGACCGAAACCACTGCGCCATCATTTTTGTTAATGTCGCGATCGGGACCTGCTCCGACATTGCCGTATAACCACGAATATCGGCCACCAAAATAGTGATGAGCTTGATATCCGTTACTGTCGCCAGCATCGTGCGCTCGGACGCATCCACAGAGTCGGGCAACTCACCTGACCTTTCTAACTGGAATACAATGGTAGTTTGTCCTATTTTAATCTCATCACCATCTTTCAACAATTGGGGCGTGGCAATACGACGACCGTTCACAAAACTACCGTTTGAACTGCCCACATCGATAAGATAATAATCACCTTCCCCAAGGCGCCGTATCATGCCGTGGTTCCTGGATACCAGTTTTTCATCTATAACAATGGTATTGTTCTTGTCACGGCCCACGGTCATGATGGGCTCTGCCACCATTTCCAGGTTTTTACCACTACTCAATTTAATTAACAGCAATGCGTCCATTGAAATAAGATTTAAACCCTGACGGCCCTGTAATTTACAATCATCATACTCTCCATGCTAATCAACTAACGCTGTCTTTTCACCCTCTGATCGACCGATCACTACGGCGGCGCAGGAGTCACTAAACACATTCACCGAAGTGCGGCACATATCCAGCACTCGATCTACCGCCAGTATCAACCCTACCCCCTCTGCCGGCAAGCCCACAGAGGTTAAAATAACCACAATCGCCACCAAACTGGCAGAAGGCACACCTGCCACACCGATGGATGTAAGCAAAGCAACCAGTACAATTGTAAATTGCACTGCAAAACCCAGCTCAATCCCATAGGCCTGAGCAATGAACATAGCCGCCACACACTCATAAAGTGCAGTACCGTCCATATTGACCGTTGCCCCCAATGGCAACACAAAACTGCTGGTCCGATTGGATACCCCGGCATTTTTCTCCACACACTCCATGGTCAAAGGCAGGGTTGCCGATGATGAGCTGGTCGAGAAGGCCATGAGCATCGCCGGGGCCATCGCCTGATAATGACGCTTGGGGTTAACCCGGGCAACAAAAAATAACAACAACGGCATGACGACAAACATATGTACCGCCAATGCAGTGATAACCGTGGCGAAAAATACCGCCAAAGGCGCAAATGCGGCAAATCCTGTCGATGCCACTACTTTTGCTACCAGGGCAAATACCCCAATGGGGGCAAATTGCATCACCCAGCCCGTAATACGCATCATGACATCGAACACACCCTGCCAGAAATGACGCAAAGTGCTACCGCCGGGCTCCGGTACCTTGATCATAAAAAAGCCGAACAATAGACAGAAAAAGATCAGCCCCAGCATCTGACCATTGGCAGCGGCGGCGATCACATTGGTGGGTACCATCCTGATAAAAAGGTCTACCACATCAGATGCCCCACGTTGCTCGGCGTTGGCGATGATTGAGCCCGCATCTTCAGACAGACCGAGCAGGTGTTTGGCCGGCTGACCGTCGACAATACCGGGGGCAAACAAATTGACCAGAAAAAGCCCCACCAAAATAGCGATAAGACTGGTGGAGAAATAGTACAAGATAGTCTTGCCACCAAGACGTCCCACCCCACCACTCGCCCCGGCACCGACGATACCGGTGATAATGGAGGCGGCAATCAAGGGCACAATGAGCATCTTCAGGGCATTGAGGAACAAGGCCCCGAGAAACGCATACACCGAATAGAACGTCACCCCGAATACACTGGCATCCTTACCTGTAAACCAACCTGCCAGTACCGCCAACACCAAGGCAATAACAATCTGCCAGTGTAATTTTATTTTAATCACGCAAAACATCTCCCTCCACAACAAAGGCCTAACCCTGTTGAATCACTGGCCATTGTCCAGATTATTCGCTTATTTGCGGTTAAACAGCCCCTTTAGCTGTCCTTCGAGGCCACCTTTACTCTCGGCTTTGTCCCCGTCCTTATTGCCGAATAATTTTTTGCTGATTTCTTTCATCACAACCGACTTGCCCACCGCCTTAACCAGTTGTTCGGTGATTTGGCGAACACAACTCACCCGCGCCTGATCGATTCGATCTATGTTTCCACTCAGGCTGCACACAAAGCCAGGCAGCTTGTTGTTTTCGGTATATTCCTTGACCGCACCAGCAGGGGCCCCCATAAATTTTCCTTTGTCGCTGGAAAATTTAATATTGCCGAGGGTTGTTTTAATGTTGGTAACATGATCTTTGTTCTTGATCTTGGTCTGAATTCTGAGATCCAAGGTACCATCGGACAGTCTGGCGGTGGTTTTTTTGCTTCGGTAATAAGGCTCCGCATGGGGCAGAAAAATATCTGCCAGCTCCATCTCCAGATCGCCGGAGTTCGTCACCGGGTCATACCAGCCGGATAGCTCAAACCTGCCTTCACGGGGACCTTCAAGTTTCATGGATATATCCAACGGCATCTTGGTGGAAACAGGAGGAACACTGATGTCACCGATCTCGATATTCACGTCTTTGATCTTGAATTGGGCATAGGGCCGACCCACTGATTTGTCGACAAAATCACCACGCCCGTCATTTATCTCCACTTTAGCAATGTAGATAGCGAAGGCATCGCCCTCGGCAGCAGCCTGTTCAGCTTCGGGTTGGCTGTCCCCAGCCTCCGGGGCGGTGGGTTGTGGAATGGGCAAGACCACCTCACCGTCACCTTTTATCTCGATATAGACGTAGGGCTCGTCGATGGTGACCGAGCTGACTTTAAAGGTATCACTGAAAATGGACGACAGGCTGGGTTTGACCTTGATGGATTTCGATTCTAGCAGCACTTTACCTGCCGCCGAGCTGTACTTGACCGCCGTCAACTCAATACTGTTCCAACCCACATCCAAATCACCAAAGCTAAGGTTGGGCACCTGATCTTCAACGATCCCTCGAGCGATACTCGACAGATTGTTATAAGCAATCACCATAATGGCGATCAGAGTCAGGACAACGACACCGGCAATGATGCCAATCTTTTTTGTTCCATCCATCTTTTTATCCCCGTTTAATTTAACGGTCACCCTCAAAGGCGACACAAGTGTTGGTACTGGGTCGGCGTATTCTTTGCCTCTTTGTCGATATTAAGCTAAATCATAAGGCAACTGTGACCCAAAAAACAGCGTGGGCCAATAACCCCGACCATCGGCTAACCCTAAGCACCGGTAGCAGCGGTCAGTCGGTCAAGAGAGTTGGGTATCAACCGCCCCGCAGCCCACCCCGAACATGCTTAAGTGCAGCACCCCGATTGATCGAAAGAATATTGATATTTGCCCACTGCACAAGCCTCTAAATAACCCGACATCCGCACGACAACACGCTTACTGACTGGACTTCGACCGGCAAATGACCATAATCAGGATGCGTATACAGACCAATAGGCCAAACACATAGCGACATGGGCACCAAGAAACAAATCCAAGGTTTGCAGATGGCCGCCCTGTGCTTTGTCTGTTTCGGCCTCACTATTAGCAACGCCGAGGCTCGCCTGTATGTCTACACCACGCCAGACGGCTCACGCACCATTACCGACCATCCCTTGCACGGAAAAGGCTATCGGCTTTTGTTTAGCAACCAGGGCCCCGAGCATATAGGGGCCATAGCCGCCGGACGTCAGACCACACCCACCCAACCCAAGCGCAACTACACCGTTATGTACGACCCCCTGATACGGCGGGTTGCCAAAAAACAGCGCATTGAACCGGCCCTGCTCAAGGCCATCATCCACGTGGAATCGGGGTTTAATGCCCGTGCGGTATCCAAGAAAGGGGCCTCGGGTCTCATGCAACTGATGCCGGCCACGGCAAAACGCTACGGGGTAAAAAACATCTTTGACCCCACCGAGAACGTTCACGCCGGGGCGAAATACCTGAATGACCTGATGCGCCTGTACCACAATAACAAGCGACTGGCGCTGGCCGCCTACAATGCTGGTGAAGGATCGGTGAAAAAATATCGCGGCATCCCCCCCTACAGCGAAACCCGCAACTACATCAATAAAGTCCTGGTCATGGCCAACCGCTATACCGCCAAATATTACTGGTAACTCCGACACAGTCCACAGCATCCAGCTCTTTGCCGTAAAGAGGAATTGTAGGGGCGGAAATTGGCCGGGTGTAACGTTTGACCCCACCTACATGGCGCATGTCTGCAAGCCATAGTGCACGGTCATTTTACAACGTTTGACCGATTTATTGACCTCCCTCAAAGACACCGAACCCACCTGGGTGTAGGATGATGGGCGTTAAATGAGTGATGTCTATCTAAGGAGGCAGTCATGAATGCAACAGTCAGACACAAAACGGTTGAACAGGTTGGTAAATCGTCGGCTCCCCCCCCAGCAGTAGAGCAAACTGAGACTGAGGTAGAGGGACCAAGCCCACAAGAAGAATTGGCGGCCTATGCCAAGCTAAGACAACAATTACACGCTACGCTGGTTGATGCGCGGGATGCCGCTGGCGGCCAGGCCGTTAGCCATGCGATCGAGCAGGCCGGAACAAGGTTGCGCACTCTGGGTGAGTATTCCCATGAAACCATCAACAAGCTTACCCAAACTCTGAAAAAGGATCTTGTCAGCACCAACGAGGCCATGCGTCCAAAACTTGAGGCGCTCGCCGGTGATGCACAAAAGCTGAAGCTTGTGCTACGTGAACGTGGTGGGCCTTTGTGGCATGAGATGCTGCAAGAGGGTGGCCATATCATGAAGGTATCACGGGACAAGGGTGGTGCCCTGGTGGCCCAGCTGGCCCACGCAGTCGGTGAATGGGGCCAGGTGCTCGGTGACAAACTCGATGAATCGCTGGTCTATCATACCGGTGAGGTGACCCATGGGGGCCGCTTTCAATGCACGGATTGCCCGGAAACCATCGAGTTGAAAAAACCGGGGCATCTGCCGCCATGCCCGAAATGCCATGGCAGCCAATACCGGCGCGCGTGATACTAGGGTGATGTGAGATCGGGCTAACCCATAGCCACATGGGGTCCCGTGGGACGCGTCCATGCGTTGACCTGGGGCAAGCGGTGCGTCTGGCCTAAAAATAATGCAACAGCGTGGCCAATCCCCAAAGGGCCAACGCACCGTAGGCACCCGCCAAGACATCATCAAGCATAATGCCCAATCCACCGGGCATTTCCTGGTCCAGGCGACGAATCGGCCAGGGCTTGACGATGTCGAACAGACGAAAAAACACAAACCCAAGCCCGACCCAGACCAATCCAGATGGCGCAAAGCTCATGGTAAGCAGGTAACCCACAATTTCGTCCCAAACAATACCGGGGTGATCATGTACGCCCAGATCTCGGGCAGTACGTCCACACAGCCACACGCCCATGGCAAACAGCCCCACGGTAATCCCCATATACAGCGGCCAGGACAAACTGCTCATGAGCATAAACAGAGGCACCGCCACCAGAGTACCCCAGGTCCCTGGGGCCACCGGACCACAACCGCTGCCAAAACCAAATGCCAGAAAATGAACAGGATTGCGCCATACGCTCCGAGGGCACTGTAATTGCTTATCAACCATCATTGAGAAAAGTGATCAAATCCCCGCCGGTCGCTGCGGTACAGACTACCGTCCATTTGCCGGATGCGGAGTCCCGCCCCAGGTTCAATGGTACCGATTTGACGCAGCGGACAGGCCAAGCTGGCAAAGTCCTCTTGCACGGCAACGGCATGTTCGGGGGGTAAGGTAAAACAAAGCTCATAGTCATCACCGTGACTCAAGGCAAAGGCCCAGTCTCCCCCGCCCTGGAGATAAGCCTCATAGGCGTCAGACACAGGGACCCGACCCAATTCGATATTGGCGCCCACACCGCTGGAGGACAGGATGTGGCCCAGATCCGCCACCAGGCCGTCAGACAGGTCGATAGCTGCGCTGGCTCGATCCCGCAGCACTATGCCCTCCTGCACACGGGGGGTGGGCCGATTAAGCCTATGGATGAGCTGCGGGTGATGATTTTGAG
Organism: Gammaproteobacteria bacterium; assembly: GCA_013152415.1. Taxonomy (GTDB): domain Bacteria; phylum Pseudomonadota; class Gammaproteobacteria; order HyVt-429; family HyVt-429; genus HyVt-429. Next base: position 85,051 of record JAADGI010000029.1, read on the forward strand.
CCAGATCTATTGTGCCCTGAAGAATACCAAGACCGAGGGCGGCATCGCCCACACTGCCGGTCACATAGATCAGGTCACCTGATTGGGCACCGCCCCGTGTCAGTGCCTTTCCAGTGGGTACCCCACCGCATAAATGTAGACCCACCGCCAAAGGACCCCGTACCGTATCGCCGCCCACCAGTTGAAGGTCATAGCCCTTAGCCAGCTCATAAAAACCACGGGCAAAATCTGACAACCACCGCTCATCGGCCTCGGGTAGCACCAATTGCAGGCTGGCCCAGGCGGGCTCTGCCCCCATGGCGGCCAGATCACTGAGATTGACTGCCAGGGCTTTGTAGGCAACATCGTAGGCCGTAGTGGCCTTAGGGAAATGGCGGCCTGCCAGCAATATGTCGCTGGTCATGACCCATTCTTGATCGGGGCTGCAGCGTACGACGGCACCGTCATCCCCCACGCCGAGCACTACATCGTCACGGCTGACGCCACCCGACGTAAAGAATCGTTGAATAAGGCTAAACTCATTCACAGCCGCAGCAGACCGCAGCTAGCCGTCCATCTCGTCTGATCGCAACTCCATGGCAATTTTGTCCACCACACCGTTGATAAAACGATAGCTTTGCTCCGAGGCGAAGGTCTTGGCCAATTCCACAGCCTCATTGATGACAACCTTAAAGGGAATGTCATGTTCAAACTCAAGTTCAAACGTGGCAATACGCAATATAGCCCGTTCCACCGGATCCACATTTTCAATATCACGACCAATATGGGGAGTAATGTGGTCTTCCAACTCGTGAATGCGCAAGGGCACTTCTTTGACCAAGTGGTGGAAATACGCCTTGTCGGCACCGGTCAAATCGTGATCGTAGATAAAGTGGGACTCAATATCATCAATGTCTTGCCCGGTGAGGGCCCATTGGTATAAAGCCTGCACCGCCGCCATACGTGCCTGATGTCGACTCCCCGGCATATGCTTCCCCTAGGACCGCAATTTGGCGAGCAGATTGACCATCTCGACCACCGTCATGGCCGCTTCGGCACCCTTGTTACCGGCCTTGGTGCCGGCGCGCTCAATAGCCTGTTCAATGGTGTCCACGGTCAATACCCCAAAACCCACCGGGGTATCAAACTGATTGCTGACCTGGGCAATCCCCTTGACGCATTCCCCCGCCACATATTCAAAATGGGGGGTAGCACCCCGTATCACCGCGCCCAGGACGACGAGTCCAACGTACTTTCCTGATGCTGCCATGGCCTTGACGGCCAAGGGCAGTTCAAAGGCCCCCGGCACCTTGACCACGTCAATCCGATCAGTGGAAATACCGTGGCGCCTTAACACATCAACAGCGCCTTCCAGCAGACGATCACCAATAAAATGATTAAACCGACTCAAGGCTATGCCTATACGTCCCTCACCCAGGGTGAGTTCACCTTCTATTATTTTATAATCTTGCATCAATCCACCCTTTCCAATTTCATCATCTTTCCTCAACATACTCCACGATATCCAGGCCAAAACCGGAGAGGCTGTGTACCTTGATGGGGCTACCCAATAACCTCATCTGACCTACACCGAGGTCTGCGAGTATTTGTGCACCCACCCCCACCATGCGCACGTCTTCCGATTTCCCCTGGCCATACCCGGTACGACCGGTTTCGGGGCGACCATATTGCGCAATTTGATGGATAAGTTCAGCGCCCTCCATGGGGTAGTCTAACAGTACCACGACGCCATGACCCTCTTTGGCGATACGCTCCAGCGAGGATCCCACCGGCCAGGTGTAGCCCGGACGAAATTCGGCAAACCGATCCAGGCCACCGCTATCCACATGTACCCGTACCAGGGTGGGGACATCCGCCCGCTGTTCTCCCATGGACAGGGCCAGGTGGGTGCGGCCATCAATCACATCAAGATAGGCACACAAACGAAATTCACCAAACGCAGTGGCAAAAGGACACTGCGCAACCCGTTCTACGGTGGACTCATTTTCCAGACGATAACGAATCAAGTCAGCGATAGTGCCGATCTTTAGGCCATGCTCTGCGGCAAATTTCTCCAACTCGGGCAGGCGCGCCATACTGCCATCCTCGTTCAGGATCTCACAAATCACCCCGGAAGGATCAAGCCCCGCGAGCCTGGCCAAATCCACCGCTGCCTCGGTGTGGCCGGCCCGGTTCAACACCCCACCGGCCTGGGCCATGAGCGGAAAAATATGGCCCGGTTGCACCACATCGTGAGCCACGGCATCGGCCTTCACCGCCGCCCGCACCGTGGTAGCACGGTCGGCCGCAGATATCCCGGTAGTGACACCCTCGGCAGCCTCAATGGACACCGTAAAATTTGTTGAATGACGGGAGCCATTGTCGTTTACCATCAACGGTAACTGCAGCTGTTGGCAGCGCTCACCCGTGAGCGACAGACAAATCAGGCCACGGCCGTAGCGGGCCATAAAATTAATGACCTCAGTGGTGATGTGCTCAGCTGCAATGACGAGGTCGCCCTCGTTCTCACGATCTTCGTCATCCATGAGCACAACAATCTTGCCCTGACGAAAATCATCGACAATATCTTTGATGGGGCTGAAAGCCATATCTAGTTTTTCCCCTTATCCATAAAACCGTATTCTTTTAACACATCGGCAGTCACCGTCGGTACTGCGGCGTTGGCCCCGACCCCGAGTACAATGCGTTCCAGATAGCGGGCGATGAGATCCACCTCGAGATTGACCCGCTGCCCGGGGTGATAATCCCCCAAGGTAGTATGGCTCAAGGTCTGTGGGATAAGGGTCAAGGCGAACTCCTGATCATCAACGGCATTCACCGTAAGACTCACACCATCAATCGCAACAGAACCCTTGTTGGCAATATAATGGGCCAATTCACTTGGGGGGCGGATATGCAACTCAGTAGTCTGACCCGTATCCTCACGCGCTGACACCATCCCCACACCATCCACATGACCGCTTGTTAAGTGTCCCCCCAAACGATCTTGCAGGCGCAGGGCCAGCTCCAGGTTGACTCGCTGGCCCGTGGACAAGTCCCCAAGAATCGTTCGCGTCAGGGTCTCCGCAGACAGATCAGCACTAAAACACCGATCACCGAAGCTCACTGCGGTCAAACACACGCCACTGACAGCAATGCTGTCACCGATACGCGCGCCGGACAAATCCAGATCAGCACTATCGATAATCATTACCGCATCGCTGCCGGTGTGACGTAGCTCTCGCAGGGTACCCACTGCCTGAATAATACCGGTAAACATAGAATGCTATCCGCCCTTGGCCACAGATCTGGTGACCTTCGCCTGTATACGCCAATCTCGACCCACTGGGCGCACATCTACAATATCCAGCGCGATACGGTCACCAAGCTGTTCTAGTGCCGCAAGATTAAACATACCTCGCGCCTGATTCCCCATGAGGTGAGGGGCAAGGTAAACAATCAACTCATCCACCAGATTCGCTGTCAACAACGCACCTGCCAAAGTCGCGCCTGCCTCTACCATCACTTCATTGATCTGTTGCTGCCCCAGTTGCGCCATCATCTCTGCCAAATCAACACCACCGGTCGAGGCGGGCAGCAACATAACCTCTGCCCCTGCGCTACGCAAACGTTCACTATAATTTTTATCATCTGATGTGGTCACAATCAACACACCACCGGTGCTGGCAAATAACTTGGCGCTATCTGGGGTACTCAAGTGACTGTCCACAACCACCCGCAGGGGCTGACGCTCGACACCATCCAGACGCACATTCAGGGACGGATCATCTGCCAATACCGTACCCACGCCAGTAAGAATGGCGGAACTCCGTGCTCGCCAATATTGCACGTCTTCACGAGCCGCAGCAGAGCTTATCCATTTGCTTTGCCCCGAAGCCATGGCGGTACGCCCATCCAGGCTGGCCGCCATCTTAATGCGCACCCAGGGACGGGAGCGGGTCATACGGCTGACGTAACCTGGGTTTAAGGCCAGGGCCTCGGCCTCCATCACCCCCCTTTCCACTTCGATACCGGCTTCCCTGAGGCGCTGGAGGGCACCACAGTTGGCCTGGGGGTTCGGATCATTAGATGCCATAACGACCCTTGCCACACCGGCCTTTATCAGGGCCTCGGTACACGGTGGGGTGCGGCCTTGATGGTTGCAAGGTTCCAAAGTTACATAGGCGGTGGCCCCTCGGGTTTGATCGCCGGCGGCCTTGATGGCCAACACCTCGGCATGGGCCTCACCGGCGCGTTGGTGCCAACCCTCACCAAGGATCTCTCCATCACGAGCGATAACACAACCCACCCGGGGATTGGGGTCAGTGCTGTAGAGACCGCGCTGGGCCAACCGCAAGGCGCGAGCCATGCAGCGATAATCACTCGGATGGATCATGTACTCTTCTCTGGTAAGTAAATAGCGGGGACGGTCAATTACTTTTTACTTTCGGCGGGCAACAGCGACATCTGCTGCCGCCTTGTTTCCGATGAGGGTTCATTTTTCAAACGCTGAAGCTCAGCACTGAATGCCTCCAAATCCTGGAATTGCCGGTACACCGAGGCAAACCTCACATAGGCCACCTGATCCAACTCTTTCAATTCCTCCATCACCCACTCACCAATACGTGACGAGGCTAATTCGCGATCACCGGTGGCCAATATACGGTGCTGGATACGCAAAATAGTGGCTTCAGTCACATTGGTATCTACCGGCCGCTTTTCCAGGGCCCGGTAGATCCCGGCCCGCATCTTGTCCTCATTATAGGGCTCACGGCGGCCACCGGACTTGATGATATGAGGCATACGCAATTCTGCGGTCTCGAAAGTGGTAAAACGCTCACGACAGGCATTGCACTCACGCCGCCGCCGTACGGAATCTCCATTATCGGCCAGGCGCGAGTCCACCACGCGGGTATCATCAGCAGAGCAAAACGGACAGTGCATAGGGTTTCAGGTGCAAGTGACAGGATACAGGTGACAAGATACAAGTGCTTGTTGCCAGACGCAATATGCAGTGGCTAGAAACCCCATATTCAACAAGAACTGGGGCTATAGGTGACTCGCTTTCCCCTCTTCAATATATGCCAATGGACACGAAAGTCATCCTTCGCAAGATGTTGAGCTTCACTCGGCACCAAGCAGCATTAAAAATGCTCGCATTTAAACTATCCATATACCGGAAACCGTTTACATAGCGCCACTACGTGGCCCAGCACTTTTTCGTGTACTGAGGGGTTATCCATATTGTCGATGATGTCGCACATCCAGTGCGCCAGATCCCGACATTCGGCCTCACCAAAGCCACGGGTTGTCACTGCCGGGGTACCGATACGGATACCGCTGGTGATAAAGGGCGAGCGTGGGTCATTAGGAACGGCATTCTTATTGACCGTAATGTTCGCCACACCCAGTGCTGCTTCCACATCCTTACCGGTGAGGTCCTTGGCGATGAGGTCAATCAGAATCAAATGATTGTCGGTGCCCCCGGAGACCAACTGAAGGCCCCGCTCTGACATCACCTTTGCCATAGCCCTGGCATTGTCCAGTACCTGTTGCTGATAGACCTTGAACTCAGGTTCCAGGGCCTCTTTAAAGGCCACCGCCTTGGCGGCAATCACATGCATCAGGGGGCCACCCTGGGTGCCAGGAAACACCACCGAATTGAGTTTCTTTTCGATCTCCGGATTGGCCCGAGCCAGAATGATGCCGCCACGGGGGCCACGCAGGGTCTTGTGGGTGGTTGAAGTGGTCACGTCGGCAATGGCCACCGGACTGGGATAGACACCCGCAGCAATCAAGCCGGCAGGATGGGCCATATCAACAAATAAGTAAGCCCCCACGGCATCGGCAATATCCCGAAACCGTTGCCAGTCCACCACCCGGGAATAGGCGGAAAATCCGGCCACGATCATCTTCGGTTTGTGCTCTTGCGCCAACGATTCCACCTGGGTGTAGTCGATCTCACCCGTGGACTCATCCAGACCATACTGTACCGCGTTAAAAAGCTTCCCGGAGAAATTGACCTTGGCGCCATGGGTCAGATGACCACCGTGAGCCAAACTCATACCCAGTATGGTATCCCCAGGTAACAAGAGGGCCAGATACACTGCGGCATTGGCCTGAGAACCGGAGTGGGGTTGAACGTTGGCATAGTCGGCACCGAATAATTCCTTGGCTCGATCAATAGCCAATTGTTCCGCCACATCTACATTTTCACAGCCACCGTAATAGCGCTTACCGGGATAGCCTTCGGCATATTTATTGGTCAGCACCGAGCCCTGGGCCTCCATCACCCGGGGACTGGCATAATTCTCCGAGGCAATGAGTTCTATGTGCTGTTCCTGACGCAGACGCTCCTGCTCCATGGCGACAGCCAGTTCATCATCAAAACCGGCAATGCTCATATTGCTGTCAAACATGAATGACTCCTGGGATGTTAGGCAAACACTTTGCCCAATAAAAACGGCCTGGGATAGCCGAGTAACAGTGGATTAGCTACGCCTCACCGAGGTGGCCCACCAGACCTATACGGGATAAACCACAACACAACTGTCGGCCCTAAAATTTAAGGCATCCGATCCAGTTCGGCACCTTCCTTTTTGACCGGTATCATATCTTCGCGGGAGATGCCCAAAACCAACACCACCGGACTGGCCACAAAAATCGAGGAATAGGTACCTACCAACACACCGATGATCAGGGCCACAGAAAATCCATGGATCACCTCACCACCCATAAAAAACAGGGCCAGCAACACCAATAAGGTTGTCAGGGACGTCAAGATGGTACGTGGCAAGGTATCGTTGATGGAGGTGTTAATGATGTCTGTGGTGGACCCCTTGCGCATTCTTGGAAAATTTTCCCGAATACGATCAAACACCACTATGGTGTCGTTAAGGGAATAACCAATAACCGCCAACAGTGCCGCCAGCACCGTCAGTGAAAATTCCATACCGAATATGGAGAACAGGCCCACGGTAATGACCACATCATGTACCAGGGCAACAATAGCACCCACAGCAAAGCGCCACTCAAAACGCCATGCCACATAGATGAGAATACCAAATAGGGCGTAGAGCATGGCCAAGCCCCCCTTCTCGGTAAGTTCCTCACCCACCTGGGGACCCACAAACTCGACCCGCTTCATCTGCACCTTGCAGGGATGGGGGCTGGGGTTATGACTGCCCACACACTGCTGTACCTGGGTACCGGCACTCTCGGTAAAGTGCTCCCCAAAGGGCTTGCGCAACAGATCCACAACCTCATTGCTAATCTGGGCACTCTTTTTACCTGGGCTCACCGGTAGCCGCACCATAATGTCCCTGGCGGTACCAAAATATTGCACCACCGCATCACTAAAACCACCCTCGGCGAGAGACTGGCGAGCCTGCTTGATATCCACGGCCTGATCGTAGACCACCTCCACCAAAGTACCCCCGGTAAAGTCGATACCATACTCAAGCCCACGGGTCGCCAATGACACCACCCCGGCAATGATGAACATGACCGACACCACCAGACCAAAGGTACGGTGACCAATAAAATCGATATGGGTTGTGGTCTTTAATATCTGCATGGTTAGCTTACACCGGCACCTTGGTTAAACGGCGACTGCCATATAAGAGATTGACCACACCTCGGGTGCCTACAATAGCGGTAAACATGGAGGTCAAGATTCCAATGCTCAGTGTAATGGCGAATCCCTTGATGGGCCCGGTACCAAAATTAAACAATACGATGGCCGCAATCAAGGTGGTGATATTGGCGTCAACAATGGTCGACAGGGCCTTATCGTAGCCGGCATGGATACTGGCCTGGGGGGTCACGCCATTACGTATCTCTTCACGGATACGCTCAAAGATAAGCACATTGGCATCCACCGCCATACCCACAGTCAGCACGATACCGGCCACACCTGGCATGGTGAGGGTGGCCTGAAACAGGGACAATACCGCCACAATGAGCACCAGGTTAAGGGCCAGGGCAATGTTGGCAATGAGGCCAAAGGAGCGATAGTAGACCGCCATAAAGACCAACACCAATACAAAACCAATCATCACCGAACGAAAGCCCTGTTTGATATTATCCTTACCCAGGCTCGGCCCCACGGTACGCTCCTCAATAATCTCCAGCGGGGTAGCCAGAGCTCCAGCACGCAACAACAAGGACAGGTCCCGTGACTCTTGAACCGAATCCAGACCCTCGATCTGGAAACTCTTACCCAGTTGGTCGCGAATGACCGGAGCGGTAATGACCTCTTCGACGCGACGCGCCACCTTGATCTCAAGCCCGTTTTTATCCCGCATCACATTACCCGATGCATCCTTTTTGGTCTCAGACTTGTTCTCGATAAAGACCACTGCCATACGATTACCGATATTATCGCCGGTGATCCGCTTATTAATATCAGCACCACGGGCATCAAGGGTAATCCTGACGATTGGACTCCCATTTTGACTGTCGATACTGGCAGCAGCATTAATGATATTTTCACCTGAATAGATGACGTCTTTCTTCAACAAAATGGGCCGCCCATCCCGCATCTTGTATAACTTGGAGCCTGGGGGTACGCGGCCCTGCACCGCACCGGTCATATCGTGCTTCTCATCCACCAACAACACCTCCAGGGTTGCGGTCTTACCCAGCAACTCCTTGGCCTTGGCGGTGTCCTGGACACCGGGCAATTGCACTACGATGCGCCGATCCCCCTGGCGCTGAATCACCGGCTCCGCCACGCCCAGTTCATTGACCCGGTTGCGCAGGGTGGTGATATTCTGTTCCAGCGCATTCTTGCCGATTTCCTTTTTCGCCGATTCACTGATGGCCACCCGCAGATAGGCTTCACCATCTTGCTCCTTTTGCACCACATCCAAATCTTTAAATTTATCGTCCGCCAATACGTCCCGGGCCTTGTCGATATGGTCGGGGCGTCGAAAACGCACAGTAATACCGCCACGATCCTGGTGGGTAATACTGCTGTAGCGGACCTTGGCCTTGCGTAGCGCAGTACGTAAGTCACGTTTGTAATCCAGCTCCCGCTTTTTCACTGCCGCATCCAGATCCACCTCCATGAGAAAGTGAACACCGCCACGCAAGTCCAGCCCCAGATACATAGGGTCCGCATTAAAGCGCCGGAAAAAACTGGGCGTAGCCGGCAACAGATTTAAGGCCACCACGTACTTGTCACCCAGATGCTGTTGCAAAAAATCCTTGGCCTTGAGCTGAATTTCGGTATTGTCAAAGCGCAGTTTGATGCCCTTCTTATCCAGGCTTGCAGTATTGTAGGGCAAGTTTTGGGACTTCAGCCCCCGCTCCACCTTATCCAGGATGAAACTGTCTACCTGCGCCGTGCGCGTGGCCGAGATCTGGACTGCAGGGCTCTCACCATAGAGATTGGGCAAGGCATAGAACACCCCCGGCACAATCACCGCAATGATGAGCAGATATTTCCAAAGTGGGTATTGGTTAATCACGTTGATTTACGACCTCGGGCACCCGAATGCTGGGGACCTGGATTCTACCTGTCGGCTCTACTTGTAGGTTCCCTTGGGCATCATCGCGGCAATGGCATGACGCTGGATCTTCATCTCAACGCCCTTGGCCACTTCGACCGAAATAAAGTTGTCATCCAATTTCACGACCTTGCCCAGGATGCCGCCGTTGGTGACCACCTCATCACCCTTGGCCAACTCCGCCACCATCTTGTTATGATCCTTGGCCTTTTTTTGCTGGGGGCGGATCAGCAGAAAATAAAACAACACAAAAATGCCAATCAGTGGCAAAAAGCTCATAAACCCACTACCTTGGGGTGCAGCACCCTGGGCCAGAGCATCAGAAATGAGAAAGTTCATGGAGATACCTTAAAAGAAGAAGATGAATCCTTAAAATTTATTTTCAAGCAACCGCCCGTTTCTAAGTCTAAAAACCACTGCGGTCGCGTTGGCGCGGTATTATGCCACAGTCGGCACCCGTGTATCGCGCCAAATATAAAATTTTTCAACAAAAGTCCCCAGAGACCCGTCGGCAATGGCCGTCCGCATCTGGGCCATGAGCCCTTGATAGTAATGCAGGTTGTGGAGGGTGGCCAGTCGTGCCCCCAAAATCTCATTGGCCTGCTGTAAATGACGCAAATAGGCGCGGCTATAGTGACGGCAGGTGTAACAATCGCAATGGGGGTCCACCGGTTCACAATCACTGGCGTAACGGGCATTGCGGATCTTTAGCGCACCACTACGGGTAAACAGCCAACCATTGCGGGCATTACGGGTGGGCATGACGCAATCGAACATGTCGATGCCACGACGCACCGACTCCACCAGATCCTCCGGTGTCCCCACTCCCATGAGGTAACGAGGCCGATCTGGCGGCATACGGGGGGCAATATGGGCGGTAATATCATACATGTCCTGCTTGGGCTCCCCCACCGACAGACCACCAATGGCATAGCCGTCGAAACCTATCTGGGTGAGGCCGCTGAGGGAGGCCTCGCGCAAATCCGGATACACGCCCCCCTGGATGATGCCAAACAGGGCCGCCGGATGGGTGCCATGGGCATCCCGGCTGCGTTGGGCCCAGCGCAGGGACAATTCCATAGACTCGGCCGCGCCCCCCTTGTCCACCGGATAAGGGGTGCACTCATCAAAGATCATGACCACATCCGCATCCAGGGCATGCTGCACCGCGATGGCCTCTTCCGGCCCCAGGAAAATGGCCGCACCGTCCACTGGGGACTGGAAATCCACACCCTTTTCACTGAGTTTGCGAAGTTTTCCCAGACTCCATACCTGAAACCCCCCCGAATCGGTAAGGATAGGGCCATCCCAATGCATAAACCCATGGAGCCCGCCATGGGCCCGGATTACCTCTGTCCCAGGGCGCAACATCAAATGGAAGGTGTTGCCCAGAATAATCTGCGATCCCAGACCGCTAAGCTCCTCCGGGGTCATGGCCTTCACCGTGCCATAGGTGCCCACAGGCATGAATGCCGGGGTATCCACCACACCACGATCAAAGCTCATACGGCCACGGCGGGCCGCACCATCGGTATTGAGTAATTCAAATTTCATCTAGTTATTGCCTCAGACCACCGCTTTTATCTTCATGCATCGGAATTTACGCAGAGAAACAAATTCTACTTTAATTATCTATCTGCGACCTCTGCGCCTTTGCGATCTTGGCGTTTGTTCCAGAGCATCAAGACATGAACATCGCGTCACCATAACTAAAAAACCGGTAACGCTCCTTAACGGCATGCTGGTAGGCCCGCAACACGGACTGGCGTCCGGCAAAGGCACATACCAACATGAGCAAGGTCGAGCGGGGCAGGTGAAAATTTGTAATCAGCCCATCCACCACCCGAAATTCATAACCGGGATAGATAAAAATATCGGTATCCCCCTGGTAGGGCGTCAACTCTCCCCTTCCCCTGGCCGCCGCACTTTCCAGGACCCGTACACTGGTGGTGCCTACAGCAATGACCCGTCCACCCCTTTTGCGCGTTGCCTCAACCCGGTCTACGGCCTCCTGGGAGAGCACGACAGATTCGGCGTGCATGCAGTGGTCACGTATATCCTTCGCCCGAACCGGCTGAAAAGTCCCCGCCCCGACGTGCAGGGTCACCATCGTCATTTCAATACCCTGGCCACGGAGCTGATCCAGCAAGTGCTCGTCAAAGTGCAGGCCGGCGGTAGGGGCCGCCACCGCCCCAGGATGCCGGGCATAGACAGTCTGATAACGATCCTGATCCAGGGGGGTGTCGGTCCGCCGGATGTAGGGTGGTAAGGGCATATGGCCAATGTCCTGCAAAATCTGCTGCACCGTTCGGGGGTCATTTTGCATGCCACCAAACTGCAACACATAAAAATCATCCTGACGGCCCAAGACCTGCGCCTTAAACCCTCCGTCCAGTAACAAGACTTGCCCTGGCTTGGGTCCATGACTGGCTCGAATCTGGGCCAGGATCTGATGATCCGCCAATACCCTTTCCACCAGGACTTCTACCCGGCCACCACTATCTTTGTGGCCATAGACACGGGCGGGTATCACTTGGGTATCGTTAAATACCAATAAATCCCCAGGTTGCAGCTGTGACCCCAGGCCCCCAAACTGACGATCTCTATATTCCCCACTCTTACCATCCAGGCACAATAAGCGACTGGCGCTGCGATTGGCCAAAGGCTGCTGGGCGATGAGGTCGTCCGGTAATGAATAATCGAATTCGCTGATGTGCATAAGTGCTGGGTGTGGGTGCCGTCAGTCTTGCCGTGGGCTTTATAATCGTTATACTTGCGCTGCACAATGCCGGGGTGGCGGAACTGGTAGACGCGCCGGATTCAAAATCCGGTGGTGGTGACACCGTGTCGGTTCGATTCCGACCCTCGGTACCAACTTTAAAATCTTCAAAACAGCCGACTTATTCGCTTAAGTCGGCTGTTTTCGTTGTACCCCAATCCGCTGCCGCCTCGCAAGGCGCGATAGCCCGTGAGCTGACGACCGGTTTTCCATCTGTCATCCTCCCCGCCTTTTTGGTACAACTGTCTGCCCTGACCCACACCATGATCCTCTTGCAATCCAAAAACCACCGGGCCAACCAGGCAACAATAAAATTTGATTAAATGGACATCAAACTCTATTACACCCCGAAGACCCGCGCCCTGCGACCCCGATGGCTGCTGGAGGAACTGGGACTTCCCTATAAGCTGATTCACATCGATCTGTTTGGGGGCGAGACCCGCACCGAGGAGTTTAGAAAGATCAATCCCAATGCCTGTATCCCGGTCATGGAAGTGGACGGCCAGGTGATGTTTGAATCCGGCGCAATGTGCGCCTGGCTCGCCGATCAGTTTCCAGACAAGGGCCTGGCGCCAAAGCTAAACGCCCCTCAACGCATGGCCTATGAACAATGGATGTACTATGTCACTGCCACCCTGGAACCCCCCATATGGAATTACCTGCAACACCGACTAATCCTCCCAAAGGAGCAACGGGTCCCTGAAATTCTTGCCTGGGACCTGGAGCGTTATGATCTGGCCCTGGCTGTGGTCGCTGAAAATCTAAAAGACAAGGCCTACATGCTGGGGGGTCAATTCACCACCGCAGACATCATGGCAGGCACCACCCTGATGTGGCGACCCAAGGCACTCAGCGGCTATCCTGTTCTACAAGACTATACGAAAAGATTAAAACAAAGAACGGCTTATTTAAACGGCATAGGCTGACTGAATAGTCGACATGCTTAATTACATCTGGGCCGGACTTGTTATTCTCAGCATCGTGTTCGCCTTAGGACATGACCTGCAAGACGAATGGGAAGGCACTTATAACAACGGCTCTCCTATCCAGCTGAGTTACACCAAATCAGATACGCCACAGGACATTAAGCTGCAATATCGCGACCAGTCCATCGATGTACGGATTGATGATCTAAATAATTCCCGCGAAGTCACTATCATCGTTGACAACGGCTTACCCACTCTGTGGCAGCGAATTGCCAAGCACCAATCCAGCAAAGACAAGTCAACTCTACGCGCACAAATCATCAACAGGGACCCATCCGAAAAACAGATTACACTGCTGTTGCCCGAAGTTCACTGGATAAAAATTCGGGCCATCAGTCAGGCCGCCTTTGACATGGCCGAGTTTGCCGTCAAGCTGGCCATTGGTCTGGCCGGGATCATGGCCCTGTGGCTGGGCCTGATGCAGATTGCAGAAAAGAGCGGCTTGATTCTTGTGTTTGTAAAGCTGTTACGTCCCCTATTACGTTGGTTGTTTCCCGACATCCCCAAAGACCACCCGGCCCTGGGCAGCATCAGCTTAAACCTGGCTGCCAACGTCCTGGGCCTGGGTAACGCGGCAACACCTTTGGGAATCAAGGCCATGCAACAACTGCAAAGCCTCAATACCCAAAAAGACCAGGCCAGCAATGCCATGTGCATGTTTCTGGCCCTGAATACTTCCAGTGTGCAGTTACTGCCCCCGGTCACACTCATCGCCCTCATGGGCACCCAGGTAAGCGAATTGATAATACCCATCATCCTGGCCACCACTGCGTCAACGCTTGTCGCGGTAACCGCTGCAAAACTCTATGCACGTCCGGGTCGATAGGCATGCAACATCTTACCGCCCTCATCATCCCCTTACTCATATTATTTATTATGGGTCATGGCCTGTATAAACGCGTCGCGGTGTACGAGGAATTTGTAGAGGGTGCCAAGGAAGGTTTTACTACCGCAGTCCGAATCATCCCTTATCTCGTCGCCATCCTGTTTGCCATCGCCATGTTTCGCGCCAGCGGTGCTATGGAAATCTTGATTGATTGGGTCGGCCCGGCATTTTCACGGGTCGGCATCCCACCGGAAAGCCTACCCATGGCCATCATCCGTCCCATGACCGGTAGCGGCTCGGTGGGTGTGCTGGCCGAACTGATTCAAACCTACGGTGAAGATTCCATCATCGTCAAGATCGCCGCCACCATGTTTGGCTCCACCGAGACCACACTATACGTGCTGGCGGTCTATTTTGGTGCAGTGGGGATTCGTAAGACCCGTTACGCCCTCACCGTGGGACTCATGGCAGATTTCACCGGGTTTATTGCTGCCGTGGTGGTGTGTTATTGGTTCTTTGCTTAGCTGCTTTTGGCTCCTCTGGAAATAACGTGGAGACCACAAAGGTGCGGAGACGCAAAGAAAACACTTGCACGCTATTTAGTCCGCAAATCATCCTGGTAACCCGATGGCCGCACTTTGGCCTCCCAAGCTCAACAAGTGGTTGAGACAAGGAGCCGTTGCTGTCCACTTATAGTTAGAATCGTTTGTTTGTGAAATAATCATCGTCACCACCTATCAGTAGATATTACCCGGACAGGCTATGAACCTACGCGACCTGAAATACATCATTGCAGTGGCGGAGACCCACCACTTCGGCAGGGCGGCGGAACGCTGTTTTATCAGCCAACCCACCCTGAGTGGCCAGATCAAGAAGCTGGAAGAAGAACTGGGTGTTGCCATTTTTGAGCGCAGCAACCGCTCAGTGGAGATTACCCCGGTGGGTGAGGCCATCCTGACCCATGCACGGCAGATGATGGAACAGGCGGATGTCATTCAACAACTGGCCCAGGCCCACCAGGACCCCCTGGCCGGACCCTTGCGTATCGGCGCGATCCCCACCCTGAGTCCCTATCTCATGCCCTTGATCCTGATGCCCCTCAAAAAACGGCACCCACAGATGAAACTGGTGCTCTCGGAAGAACTGACCGACACCTTGCTGCAGCGGCTGCACAATCACGAAATCGATGCCGCCCTGCTCGCCACCCCGGAGGAAGAACAGGACCGTGAAAGCCTGCCCTTATTTGATGAACCCTTCTGGATCGCCTATCCACGTGATCACCCCTTTTACACCCGGGACAAAATCACCCTGCGTGACCTGGACAAGGAAAACCTGCTGTTGCTGGCCGAGGGCCACTGCCTGGCCAAACAGGCCATGGACGTCTGCCATATTCAAGAACGGCAGGCGCAAGGGGAGATGGCCGACCTGCGCGCGTCCAGCCTGGAAACCCTGATCCAACTGGTGGGGGCGGGTTTTGGCACCACCCTGGTCCCGGCCCTGGCCATGGGCGCGTCCTGGACCACCGGCAGTGGTGTAGTGGCCCAACGCCTGGCGATAGCAGATGCCTCACGCCGCATCTCTTTAGTGTTTCGTCACAGCTTTCCAAGGCGTGCCGCCCTGCAGGCCTTCGCCGAGGTCATTCTCGACAAGCTGCCCGACACGGTACAGCGCGTGCGCCCGGGCACACACTCAAAGAAAAAGGTCGGCACAAAAAGATAGGGTCCCACCGGTGGGTATACAGCTGCCCCCCTATTATCGGTAATTCCTATTATTTAGATAGATTTAAACGATTTTATCTATCTGGCCTCAGGCCTGATAATCCCCCCAACAATAACATTCAATCTAAGCAAGAGGAGATAAATGATGTTTGATAACCGCGAAGGCCAAAATGTACCCCAGGTTACCTTCCGTACTCGCCGTGACCACGAATGGGTCGATGTGAGCACCGATGATGTGTTCAAGGGCAAGACCGTTGTCGTGTTCTCGCTCCCAGGCGCCTTTACCCCAACCTGTTCGTCCACCCACGTGCCACGTTACAACCAACTGACGCCCACGTTTAAACAACACGGTGTCGATGAGGTGGTTTGTGTTTCCGTGAACGATGCCTTTGTCATGAACCAATGGCGCAACGAGCAAAAGGCCACCCACGTCACCTTCCTGCCAGATGGCAACGGTGACTTCAGCCGTGCTATGGGTATGCTGGTGTCCAAGAATGACCTGGGATTTGGTGACCGTTCCTGGCGCTACGCCATGTTGGTCAAGGACGGTGTCATTGAAAAGATGTTCATCGAACCCGATACACCGGGCGACCCCTTTGAGGTCTCCGATGCAGACACCATGCTGGCCTACATCGCACCGAGTGCAGACAAGCCACTGGATGTGACCGTATTCAGCCGCGAAGGTTGCCCCTACTGCGTACGCGCCAAGGGACTCCTGCGAGATGCCAATATTCAGTTTGAAGAGTTGGTGCTAAACCGAGACTTCAACGAATCCACTATCCGCGCAGTCTCGGGACTCTCCACCGTACCGCAAGTGTTCATCAACGGTGACCGCATCGGTGGTTCGGAAGATCTGGAGCAATACTTGAATACGACACGAGCGGATTAGCCCTCTCTTGTCGAACCAAGGGGATCAGGCACAATTTAGTTTCTAATGTGCCTGATCCCCTTAATTTTTGAGCTAAGGCAAAACCTGCGGCAACACATGGATGGCCTCTGCCAACAAGCATCAGTGGGAACCGAAAAAGACACAGACAATTCAGAATAATTAACATAGATCAACCTACCCAGGCCCGGGCCGGTCTAGAATTGAGCCGTTTTTCGATAATTATCCTGATACGAGGGAAGGCCCACCACCATGATCAAACTCGCTACCCATGCCAATAGTTCTGCCAGCCCATTTGATTTAGAGAATGAAGTGCTCTATCAAAAATGGCGTGAATGCAAACTGCAAGACTACCCTCAGTCACTCGGTGAGCTGTTGGTTGAGATCAATGACCCTCGTCAACTTACGCCCGCCGAACATGTGGCCCTTCTTACTCGTATACGCAAGGCCAATATGGTTCTCTATGTGGGTAAGACTGGCACTGACCCTGACCGCAGCATACCGCATGCTATCGGCCGTCAATTTGGAGTCCAGGCACTGGACCATAATTGGTTATCCGACGACGATGGACTGACTTCACTAACAGTGGTCGAAGAGGGTATTCGCAACCAATATATCCCCTACTCCAATCGTGCTATTAACTGGCATACCGACGGTTACTACAACACCCTGGAGAAACAGATACACACCCTGAATTTACATTGTGTCTCACCAGCCGAAAAAGGTGGTGAAAACCGCCTCATGGATCACGAAGTGGCCTACATTCTGTTACGTGATGAAAATCCAGACTATATCCGGGCCCTGATGGCCCCCGACGCCATGACCTTGCCAGCTCGTATTGATGAAGGTGGCACAATGGCACGCCCCGACGAATCCGGTCCTGTCTATTCGATTGACTCCAGCGGCAACTTACACATGCGCTATACCATCCGCGTGCACAACATAATTTGGAAAAATGACGACACAACCCAACGAGCGGTCACACGCCTAAAAGAACTATTAGAAAATGACTCGCCCTACATATACAAAGGTCGCCTGGAACCCGGCATGGGCCTAATCAGCAATAACGTCCTGCACGATCGCACGGCCTTCCAGGACGCAGCCGACCATACTCGCTTGCTTTACCGCGCCCGGTACTATGATCGACTGACCGGCACCAATCTATTTGAGATTTATCCAGATCTTTAGCCAATTGCAATCTGGAAAATGCGCCAACATTGATCCGGAACCATGCGCTGCAATGCCTTGCTGAATATCGGATAACAACTTTTAAAGCACCCCCGCTATGACAGCGAGAGGTTAACGGGGCGACGGTATCACGTTGTTGGACCGCAAGCTGACTCGCAATACGATATACCCAAAAACACCTGAAGCCAGAGAGCCTATGATAATGCCCAAACGTTCATCAAATAACCGGTAAACGCCTGACTCTTCAAAAGCCAGTGAACCTATAAAAAGACTCATTGTAAAACCTATGCCACAAAGAACTGCGGTGCCATACAAAGAACCCCAGGATATACCATCCGGTAACTTGGTTAAATTTAACTTAATAGCCACCCAACAGATACCAAAAATACCGATTTGCTTGCCGACAAACAGACCGAGCGCAATGCCCAAGGGAACACTGTGAAGTATATGTTCAGCACCCACCCCCGTAAAGTTAATACCTGCATTCGCAAACGCAAAGATAGGGAGAACAAAAAACGCTACCGCAAAATGCAAATCATGCTCTAAACTTTTTAATGGAGAATACTGACTGTTTGTTTTTGATTTTATTGGAATAAACATGGCCAAAATAACACCGGCCAATGTTGCATGTACCCCAGACTTCAACATGGCTACCCACATTATAAGACCAACCAGCAAATACAGACTTTTTGATTCGGTATTTCGCTTGTTCAATAAAGTGAGAATCAAGACACAACATGAAACAACGATAAGTGCGGTTAGAGAAATCTTTGCTGTGTAGAAAACAGCAATGATTATAATTGCACCAATGTCGTCAAATATTGCCAATGAGGTAAGAAATATCTTGATAGTGGTCGGCACTCTGGAACCCAGCAAGGACAACACACCCAGCGCAAAAGCAATATCAGTTGCTGCTGGGATAGCCCAACCTGCTATTGCTGCAGGGTCATCAGCATTAAAATAAAGATAAATTAACGCCGGAGCTACCATGCCGCCAATTGCACCCACACCGGGCAAGATAATATTTCGTTTATCCGAAAGCTCGCCTTCAATAAGCTCCCTTTTCAACTCCAGACCAACGAGAAAAAAAAACACAGCCATTAATCCGTCGTTAATCCAGAGCAATAATGGCTTCGATAGCCCTAAAGCACCTACCCGAATTTCTACGGGTGTATCAAGAAACAATGAATAGTACGTTTGCAAAGGTGTGTTTGCGAACACAAGAGCAAGCGCAGTGGCGAACATAAGGATTATGCCGCTCGCAGATTCAAGCTTAAAAAAACTTGTTATAAATGACTCTTGAGTGTTATTCATAACTTAAACCCAATCATTGTATAATCGTTCCCTGCAAATGTGTTGCTGGATCACACTATGGGTGAAGTCCATTAATATCGCTACTAATGCCATGGGTTGACACAATTGTCAGGGTAATTTACCCCGCCAATCCATCGACAAACTTTTTAAATTTATCCGACCATGACCGAGCACGGGGACTGTGCCGTGATCCGCCTTCGGCGACCAGACCTTCGAACTCCTGGAGCAATTCTTTTTGGCGTTTGTTCAGATTCACTGGAGTCTCAGCACTGAGACGGCAATACAGATCTCCCACATGACCGCTACGCACATTGCGTACACCCTTGGCACGCAGGCGAAACATTTTCTCAGTTTGGGTTTCCGCTGGAATCTTGAGTTTAGCACGCCCCCCTAAAGTGGGTACTTCCAACTCACCCCCCAATGACAGCGTGACAAAACTCACCGGCATCTCACAATACAAATCGTCTTCTTTACGTTTAAAAATAGGGTGGGGGCGTATGTGTACCTGTACATAGAGGTCACCCGGTGAAGAGCCTGGCTCCCCCAATTCACCTTCACCGGCAAGACGAATCTGGTCACCCGTATCCACACCTGCAGGGACTTTTACCGACAGGGTTTTGGTGTGTTTTACCCGGCCACTACCACGACATCCGGGGCAAGGACTACTGATAATGTTGCCACGACCATGGCAGGACGGGCAAGTTTGTTGAATCGAAAAAAACCCTTGTTGCATACGTACCTGGCCTTGCCCCCCACAGGTACTACAGGCCGATGGTTTAGATCCCTTTTTTGCCCCCGACCCGCCACAATCATCACAGGTCACTTGGTTGGGAACACGAATACGCACCTCAATACCGGCCACTGCTTCTTCCAGGTCCAGATCCAGGTTATAACGCAAATCAGCACCGCGGACCCGTTGCGAACCACCACGACCACCACCAAAGATGTCGCCAAAGATGTCACCGAACACATCCCCAAAACCGGCACCGGCCCCAGGATGAACTCCCGCACCCCCCCCCATAGAGGAGTCCACGCCAGCATGACCAAATTGATCATAGGCAGCACGCTTTTGAGCATCACTCAAAATATCATAGGCCTCTTTGGCCTCTTTGAAGCTGGCCTCGGACTTATCATCACCCGGATTACGATCCGGATGGTGCTTCATGGCCAAACGGCGATAGGCCTTTTTGATCTCTGCCTCGGAGGCATTATGCTGTACTCCGAGAACTTCATAAAAATCCTTCTTCGACATATTTAAACCCGCTAAATCATCAATAGCTTTATTATCAACTTCTTTTGCCGCACAAGACCCGTCATACCGCTGTCCAGGTGCTTCGCTGGTACCGCAAAATACACACACATAAAGGCCGCCAGGCCACCCCCTTCGCTTCGACACCTTGCCGGGCAAATGAGAGCAACTTGACGACCCCTTGTGACACGCCTGCCTAAGGCGTCACCATACCTATTCCTTTTTTTCGTCGACTTCCTCGAACTCGGCATCAACAACGGTTTCCGGGTTGCCAGCGTCGGTATCTGCACCCGCTGTAGCCACCTCTTCAGCCGCACCACTGGCACTAGCCTGGTCTTTGGTCTGGGCATACATCTGCTCGGCCAACTTGTGGCTGGCCTGGGCCAAGGCCTCTGTTTTGCCCTTAACAGCATCCAGATCACCGTCTTTCAACACCTCTTCAAGATCCTTGATAGCCGCCTCGATCGTCTCCTTTTCACCCGCATCCAGCTTATCACCCATCTCTTCAATGGACTTGCGAACACTGTGGATCATGGCGTCACCCTGATTGCGGGCCTCCACCAACTCGCGGGTCTTACGATCTTCATCTGCATGGGCCTCGGCATCTTTAACCATTTGATCGATTTCATCGTCGGACAGACCCGAACTACCACTGATTTCGATACGATTTTCTTTGCCGGTGGCCTTATCCTTTGCCGACACATGCAAAATACCATTGGCATCAATGTCAAAGCTGACCTCGACCTGGGGCACCCCACGGGGGGCCGGTGGAATATCGGTCAGATCAAAGCGGCCCAGTGATTTATTACCGCTGACCACTTCCCGTTCGCCCTGCAGGACATGTACCGTTACCGCCGTCTGGTTATCATCGGCGGTAGAAAACACCTGGGATGCCTTGGTCGGCACGGTGGTGTTCTTTTCGATAAGCTTGGTCATCACCCCACCCAGGGTTTCGATCCCCAGGGACAGAGGGGTCACATCAAGCAACAATACGTCTTTAACTTCACCACCGAGCACACCCCCTTGGATAGCAGCACCCACGGCCACTGCCTCATCTGGGTTGATGTCTTTACGGGGCTCCTTGCCAAAAATATCTTCTACCACTTTTTGGACCAAGGGCATGCGCGTCTGGCCGCCGACAATGATCACATCATCGATATCACCGGCAGACAGGCCTGCATCCTTTAGCGCAACCTTGCAGGGCTGCACCGTACGCTTAACCAACTCTTCTACCAAAGATTCGAGCTTGGCCCGTGTCAGCTTGATACTGAGGTGTTTGGGGCCACTGGCATCGGCAGTGATATAAGGCAGATTAACGTCGGTCTGCTGGCTGGAAGACAATTCAATTTTGGCCTTCTCGGCAGCTTCCTTGAGCCGCTGCAGGGCCAGAGGATCGTTGTGCAGATCCACACCGTTGTCTTTTTTGAACTCATCGGCCAGGTAATCCATCACCCGGGTATCAAAATCCTCACCGCCCAGGAAGGTGTCACCATTAGTGGACAACACCTCAAACTGGTGTTCACCGTCAAGCTCGGCAATCTCGATGATGGAGATATCGAAGGTACCACCGCCCAGGTCATACACTGCCAACTTGCGATCACCCTGTTTCTTGTCCATACCAAAGGCCAGAGCTGCGGCAGTAGGCTCATTGATAATACGCTTGACGTCGAGCCCGGCAATACGTCCGGCGTCTTTAGTCGCCTGACGCTGGGAATCATTAAAATAGGCCGGCACGGTAATGACCGCCTCCTTGACCTCTTCACCGAGATAGTCCTCAGCGGTTTTCTTCATCTTCTGCAACACCCGTGCGGAAATCTCCGGTGCAGCAATATGCTTGTCGTTGATGTCAATCCAGGCATCACCGTTTTTGGCCTTAACAATCTTGTAAGGCATCAACTTGATGTCCCGTTGCACCACGTCCTCTTCAAAGCGGCGCCCGATTAAACGCTTGGCCGCAAATACGGTGTGGTGTGGATTAGTCACCGCCTGACGTTTGGCGGCCTGACCCACCAGGACCTCATTGTCCTCGGTAAACGCCACAGTCGACGGCGTGGTGCGGTCGCCCTCACTATTTTCGATAACACGGGGCTTACCCCCCTCCATTACCGCGACGCAGGAGTTGGTAGTTCCCAAATCTATGCCGATGATCTTAGCCATCACTATTTCCTCATTAATTTAGTTCAATCGTATTTAATAAATGCTGGTACCCAGCACCAACAAGCCAGGGAACTCTGATCGTCAAGGCTCCCTCAAACCTAAATGTCAGCATTCTGAATCTCCGTTTGAAAGGCTGACCCCTTGTGTTAAAAATATGGGGCTTTGGCGAACCAATTCAAGCGCTGCCCGCGTCCTCATCTTCCTGGGGTTTTGCATCCGCCTGGGCCTTGGCCACAAACACCATGGCAGGTCGCAGCAGGCGTTCGTTAAGCGAATAGCCCTTTTGCACGACGCTGAGCACATGGTTAGGTGCCACCTCGTCAGATTCCTGCATACTCATGGCCTGATGACATTCGGGATCAAATTTATCCCCGGCCTGGGGATTGATCTCCTGCAGAGAAAACTTCTCAAAAATCGTACCCAAAAGCTTGAGGGTAAGGTCCACCCCCTCAAACATTTTTTCCACTGCGACATTGTTGTCGTGCGCCAGGTCCACCGCCTTGGCCAGTTCCAGACTGTCTTTGACCGCGAGCACCTCGACGGCGAAACGCTCAATGGCATACTTATGGGCATTGGCCACATCAATCTCGGCACGACGGCGGGCATTCTCGATTTCGGCCTTGGCACGGATAAACCGATCCTCGGCTTCACTGAGTTGGCCCTGTAGCGTCTCTATGTCCGCGACGTCTTGTACCGCAGTTTCGACACCTTTCCCAGAGGCTTCGTCGGTATCCGAGGGGCTGACCTGGTCAGTGTTTTCGTCCACCTGCTTGTGTTCCTTATTCATAACTCACACTCATTTACAAAAAATCCTGCTTATTCAAAAGGTTCTGCGATCTTCGGCAAGACACACCAAAAGACCGGTTATCACACAGCAAGCTTAAGTGGGGCCAAACGACCCAGTTTCAAGGGGTTTTTAGGGTAATTATGCGCGCAGGGCAGCACCCAGCAAGTGGGCAGTGATGTCTACCACCGGAATAACCTGTTCATAAGGCATGCGAGTAGGGCCGACGACCCCCAGGGTCCCCACCACTTCCCCATCAATCTCATAGGGTGCAGTCACCACGGTACAGCCGCTGAGGGCATCATATCCCGACTCCTGACCGATAAAAATCTGCACACCATCGGCCTTCATGCTGGTATCCAGCAGGTGCAACAAATCTTGCTTGGCCCGAAAGGCCTCAAACAGGTTGCGCAGGGTGGCAATATCGCTCAATTCAGGTACCGTGAACAGGTTCGACTCCCCCCGCACCAGCAGGTCATCTGGATTGCTCGCCTCGACAAGCATGTCACCGGCCATGGCCACTGCCATTTGCATAAGACGGTGCATCTCGTCACTGTCCGCCTTCAACTCCAGCAGCAAGGCCTGCTTGACCTTCTGCATGGACATGCCCGCAAACTGCGCATTGAAGTAATTAGCCGCCGCCACCAACTCGCTGGGGCCAATCTTTCGGTCAGAGGCAATGACCCGATTTTGCACTTGGCCATCATTGGTCACCAAGATCGTCAATATCCTCCCCTCCCCCAAGGCCACAAACTCCAACTGTTTGAGGGTGACTTGTTGGCGACGGGGCAACATGACAATACCGGCGAACTGGGTCAACTCGCAGAGCAAATCCGAGGCCGAGGCCAGTAATTTCTGGGGATCGCCCTTAACCGGCAACTTGTCCCCCATCTCCTGAAGGGCACTTGCGTTCAATGACCGTATCTTAATCAAACTATCCACAAATACCCGATAACCCAGGGCAGTGGGCACACGGCCAGCAGAGGTATGAGGAGAAGTAATCAAACCCATGTCTTCCAGGTCGGCCATGACATTGCGCACCGACGCCGGACTCAACTCCAGGTGAGCCTCTTTGGCCAGGGTGCGTGAACCGACCGGCTGGCCGTCGTCGATGTAACGTTTGATGAGCGCCTTCAGAAGAACTTCGGCGCGGCTGGTCAGTGCCATGTTATACCTGTGAATGTTAAATTGACGCCCTCAGGATGGAGGACTACCCCCCCAAGCTAGCAACGCACCCAAATTGTGTCAAGAATTCCACTTGGGACCATTGTCCTGGGTTCATGACGAATGGTAGGTTACGCCTTTCTGTAAGGGAGTTTAAATGTCACAGCGTTTTCAGACCATCGGCCTGTTCGGAAAGTACAAGGATCAGAGCATTGGCGGTATTATCAATACCCTCACCGAGTTTCTACGTGACCGGGGTCACCATGTGCTGTTGGTGGAAAGCACCGCTGCCCATATCAACAATCCCCTGGCCGAGACCCGCTCACTGGAAGACATAGGGGCAGAAATCGATCTTGCCATTGTCGTTGGTGGGGACGGTACCATGCTCAATGTGGCCCGCGTCCTGGTCAGCCACAGGGTACCCCTGCTGGGAGTCAATTTAGGCCGACTCGGTTTCCTTACTGACATCCCCGCCAATGAAATGACCGTAGCTCTGACCACCATACTCAACGGTGATTTTGAGATTGAAGAGCGCGACCTGCTCGATACCGAGATCATGCGTGGCGGCAAAATTATCTACAGCTCCAATGCCTTTAACGACACCATCATCAGTAAAGCTGAATTATCACGCTTGATCGAATTTGAGATCTATCTCGACGGTGAGTTTATCAACAGCATGCGTGCCGATGGTGTCATTGTGGCCACCCCCACCGGATCCACTGCCTATGCCCTCTCCGCAGGTGGCCCCATCCTGAACCCGACCCTGTCGGCCATGGTCATCGTGCCGATTTGCCCCCATACCCTAAGCGATCGCCCCATCGTCGTCGGCAGTGACAGCGTGATTGAGGTGCTCATGACCAGCAATGGTCATCAGGCCGCACAAGTGACACTCGACGGACAATCCAATAGGGTCCTGAATGACAATGATCGAATCTATATCCGCCGTTCGGACACCCCCATACAACTGATACACCAGAGCAGTCGCAACCACTACGATGTCCTGCGGGCCAAACTGCACTGGGGTGCGAAACTTTAGAAATACTCATCATGTTGAGCTCAATGTACATCAGAGACTTTGCCATCGTGCACAAACTGGCGTTGTCTCTGAACAAGGGCCTGACCGTACTCACCGGTGAGACCGGTGCCGGTAAGTCCATCATGATCGATGCCCTGGCGCTGCTGCTCGGCGAACGGGTGGACGGTGACGTCATCCGTTACGGCTGTGACCAGGCCGAAATATCGGCATCCTTTGACCTCGACCCCCACCAGGACCCCGGCCAATGGCTGATCAAACAAGATCTGTTTGATGATCAGGAGTGTGTACTGCGTCGTCTGATCTACCGTGACAAACCGACCAAGGGCTTTATCAATGGCCGCCCGGTACCCATGCAGATGCTGCGTGAGCTGGGTGAAAGCCTGGTGGACATTCACGGACAACACGAACACCAATCGCTTTTAAAACGAGATATTCAACGCCGCACCCTGGATGACTATGCCGGTCACACCGAAGAGGTACAAGAGTTGGCAGCCACTTATGGCAAGCTGTCATCACTGAAATCCAGGCTGGAGGCCTTGCAACGACAGTCTGCCGACCGTGAGGCCCGGATCGAATTATTGCGTTACCAGGTAGATGAACTGGATGCCCTGCAGTTGGAAGAAGGCGAACTGCCCAAGCTGGAGGAGGAGCATGACCGCTTGGCCCATGCCAGCGAATTGCTCGACGGCGTTCAAGGTATTGCCCAAACCCTAAGTGACAATGATGATGCCAATATTGCCCGGTTGCTCAGCCAATCCATGGTCACCCTGGAACCGCTTACCGACTATGACCCGGCCCTGGCAGAAGTCTCTGTATTGATCAACGAAGCCCATATCCGTGTTGACGAGGCCGTGGCCCAACTGCATCAATATCTCGATCGTCTGGAGCTGGACCCACAACGCCTGCAATGGCTCAATGACCGCCTGGCACTGATGCACGACCTGGCGCGCAAACACCAGGTCAAACCGGGTGAATTGGGTACGGTACTAAACAGCCAGCGGGTGGAACTCGCCGATATCGAAGATGCCGAAACCAGCCTGTCCAAATTGGAGCAAGACATTGGCGAGCTTAGTCGTATCTACTTCGACCTCGCCGCCACAATCCGGGAAAAACGCCGACAGGCGGCGGCAAGCTTATCCACCAAGGTGACGAACAGCATGCAGGAGCTGGGTATGCCCGGCGGCCACTTTGAGGTCAGCATCACCGAACTGGAAAACGGACAAGGCACGGCCTACGGTACCGAACGCATCGAATTTATGGTCAGCGCCAACCCTGGTCAGCCGGCCAAGTCCCTGGCCAAGGTCGCCTCTGGGGGTGAATTATCACGTATCAGCCTGGCCCTACAGGTGGTCACCGCCCGTATAGGCCGCATACCGACCTTGATATTTGATGAAGTAGACGTAGGGATCGGTGGCCGGGTAGCGGAGATCGTCGGCCAGCAATTACGTGACCTGGGAGATCTTCGCCAGGTTTTATGCATCACCCATCTCGCCCAAGTGGCCGCCCAGGGCCATACCCATTTACAGGTCAACAAGCAATCTGAGCCACAAGTGAATGTCACCATCGAAACCCTCAATCCACGCGAACGCATAGATGAAATCGCACGCATGATCGGTGGCGTCACCATTAGCGACCAGACCCTGGCCCATGCCGAGGACATGCTGACGCGAGCGGCTGTTTAAAAGACCTTAATCCCTTGTTCTCACTTGGAACACTTGCCCTTGGTCTTCATGCCCTCACACATGCCATACATATAGAGGGAGTGGTCGTTAATCACAAAGCCCTCTGATGCCGCCACCTGGTGCTGGCGGTCCTCAATGGTCTTATCATAGAACTCAAATACCCGGCCACACTCCACACACACCATATGGTCATGGTGCCCGCCCTGGTTAAGCTCAAAGATTGCCCGGCCACCCTCAAAATTGTGCCGTATCACGATTCCGGCGGCCTCAAACTGGGTCAACACCCGATAGACTGTGGCCAAACCAATCTCTTCCTCGGCCCCAAGTAATTGCTTATAGACTTCTTCGGCGGTGAGGTGACGCTGGCCACTGGTCTCCAGAATGCTCAGAATCATAAGCCGTGGGTGGGTGGTTTTAAGCCCCGCCTTTTTAAGATTTACGTTCGAATCAGCCATATCCAGCTATGTTTTGGACCTGCCGCACCCCAATGCTCCGGCCCCATAGCCGATCAAGCCCTGGCGGGTGTACGAAACAGGCCCGGTGGTTTATCATCCTCGCAGTTTAAACCACTAGCCCGTATACGCCCAAATGCAAAAAGCCTTATTCGTTCTAGCATTAGCCACCACCACTCTACTCAGCGGTTGCTACTATAAGATGGACATCCAGCAGGGGAATATTCTCACCCCGGAGATGATCGAACAGCTCAAGCTGGGCATGACCAAACGGCAAATACGCTACCTGCTTGGTACACCGCTGGTGCGAGACCCCTTCCACCAACAGCGTTGGGATTATGTCTACTCACTACGCAAAGGTGGCAAAAAGATCGTCAAAAAAAGCACCTTGTCTCTGCATTTCAGTGAGGATAGCCTGAGTCGCATTGACCACCACGGAAACAAACCCACCCAAGCCAGAGCCTCAAAAGAAACCGATACAAAGACCACTACCTTGACGGCAGAAGACACTATTGTGGTCAAGGGCAACGCCAAAGAAGTGGAGGCCGCCACCGGAAGAAAGGAAAAGGGAATCTTTGGCCGCACCTGGGATAAGATCAATCCGTTCTAGATATGGATAAGCAGCCCAGGGTACCACAGGAAGATACGGGCGATGTCGCAAAAACCAAACTTGACGCGAAACACGATCAAGCTGTGCATTGGTATTTTCTGCATCCTGCCCCTGCTTGTATCAGCGGCTAACGAATCAAAAGGGACGTTTTCCGGCGCCAAGCCGACTCAACACCCAGGATGGTTTAAAGACAGTTTTCTCGACTTTCGTAACGATATAAAAACAGCCGCCCGCCAAGGCAAGCGCGTTCTACTCTACGTCTATCAGGATGGCTGCCCCTATTGCAATAAATTTGTTGATTACAATTTTGCCCAAAAGGATATTCTGGATAAAACCCGGAAACACTTTGACGTGGTTGCGGTAAACCTGTGGGGTGACCTTGAAGTGATCGACACCCAAGGCACTGTCACTACCGAAAAAGAATTCACCAAGTCCATCGGCGTAAAATACACCCCCACACTGGTATTTTTTGACGAACAAGGCGGGGTGGCACTACGCATTAATGGCTATTACCCACCCTACAATTTCAGGATTGCCCTGGACTACGTGGCGGCAAAGAAAGAAAAGACGCAGAGCTTTCGAGACTACTATACCGCCCGCACACCCACCCCCTCTAAGGGCAAGCTCAACAAAGAAGATTTCTTCTTGCCCCCGCCTTACAATTTAGCCGACACAGCCAAGCGGCCACTGGCGGTGTTTTTTGAACAAAGGCAGTGCGACAATTGTGATTTACTGCATAAAGAGACGCTCAACTATCCCGGCACCAGAGACCTGATTGCCAAAGTTGACAACATCCAGCTTGACATGTGGGACGACAAAACCGAAATCATTACACCGGATAACAAAAAAACAACACCACGGAAGTGGGCCAAAATGCTGAATATCGCGTTCGCACCTTCAATTGTCTTTTTTGATATGAACGGCAAAGAAGTGGCCCGTACTGATGCCTTCTTAAAGGGTTTTCACACCCAGACCCTATACGACTATGTGATCAACAGGGGTTACGAAAGCCAGCCTGAGTTTCAGCGTTACTTGCAGCGTCGTTCCGAGGCACTACAGGCAAAAGGCATCAATGTGGATATCTGGGATTAGGCCTAAGGCCTTTTTCCCACGGTCTTGCCCTCGGCGGCGCGTTGCCGACGCACCTCACGGGGATCGGCAATCAGGGGACGATAAATTTCGACCCGATCGTGACCCCGTAAGCGATCTTCTAGGCGAGATAGCTTGCCAAATATCCCAACTTTATTGACACTCAGGGAAATTTCGGGAAACCGCTGCAAGATTCCGGACACCTCAACCGCATCCCCCACCGTAGCCCCACTGGCCAGACTCAATTCCAGAATGACCTGTTCCTTCGCAGTAGCATAGGATACCTCGACCTGAATCCGATCAGCGTTTTCCATATTGATCCACTGCCCGCTGACAAAAGGCCTCCACCAACCCGTCCGCAATCTTGGTAAATGCCGGTGCCGCCACCATGTCCAGCACCCGTGATGAAAACTGAAAGTCCATATCCAAAGAGATTCGACTACCCACCTCGCCTAGGGCCTGAAACTGCCAAACACCGTGGAGATGACTGAAGGGGCCATCGAGCAGATCCATTTCGAGCTTTTTATCTGCATGCAGAGTATTACGGGTACTAAAGGATTTATTCAAGGCACCATAGCGGATATGCAAAGAGGCCGTGACCTCGTTGGCATCACGAGACAAAACCTCACTGCCATCACACCAAGGCAAAAATTCCTGATAGGCATCAATATCGGCAACCAGGGCATACATCTCGCCAGCCCGGTATGGCACCAGGGCCGAATGGTTTATGTGATGCACTTCGACTATATACCAAAAAGTTTGGCTACAAAGCCAAAAAACCCAAACAGACCCAGCAACACAATTAACACCAAAACTGGCGACACATAGCGGATCAAAAACGCCCATAGGGCATAAGCGCCCGGCGCACGTATCCCCAGCTCTTGCTTAGTCATTTTCTCGGACATAACCCGGCCGGCAAATATGGCAATGAGCATGCCACCCACGGGCAACATGATGTTTGCAGTGAGGATATCGAGGACATCAAACATACCACTGGTCTTGGGTTCATCCGACCCCAGAAAATTAAAGCTAAATGCCCAATCGCTAAAAGACATGATGGTCACAATACCCAGCAACCAGGTCAACAGGCCCAAAAAGGATGCCGCCATAATACGGTCTACATTATGATTCTCCACCATCCAGGCTACGGCAGGCTCCAACAAGGATATGGCCGAGGTCCAGGCTGCTAACAGCAGCAGTACAAAAAACAGGGTGCCGAAGAAAATACCCCCTGGCATTTGCCCAAACGCCAGGGGTAGGGTTTGAAAAATGAGACTGGGGCCCGCCCCCGGCTCCAGCCCATTGGCAAAAACAATGGGGAAAATGGCCAACCCCGCGAGTAAGGCCACCATTGTATCGGCCAGACAAATTGTCACCGAGGTGACGGCGATAGATGCGTCTTTGGGAAGATAGGAACCATAAATCATGATCGCGCCCATACCCAGACTTAGGGTAAAAAAGGCATGGCCCAACGCGGTCAGCACACCTGCAGCTGACAATGCAGAAAAATCGGGGGTAAACATAAAACGGACCCCGGCCATAAAGTAATCCGTATTCATGGCATAGCCTACCAGCACCAATAACAATACAAACAGTGCCGGCATTAACACGCGCACCGCCTGTTCCAGACCACCGCGCACCCCACGGGCAATGATCACGACGGTCATCACCATAAAGATGGTATGCCAGGCCAGCAGCCTCTCCGGGTCGCTGACCAAGCCGGTGAACATACTGCGCACCCCATCTGCGGTAACCAGGCTAAAGGCACCGCTGGCGGACCGGAACACATAGGCCAGGGTCCAACCGGCGATGACACTGTAGTAGGACAGGATCAGAAAACCCGCAGTGACACCCATCCAACCGAGCAGACGCCACAGCTTGGATGCACCAGCCTGCTTGGCCAAGGTAGTAAGTGCGTTGATGGGGCTCTGCCGGGCTGCCCGGCCCAACATAACCTCTGCCATCATGATGGGGACACCAATGGCAGCGATGCAAAACAGGTAGACCAGCACAAAGGCACCACCACCATTTTCCCCGGTGATGTAGGGAAACTTCCAGATATTGCCCAAACCGACCGCTGACCCGGTAGCGGCGAGTATAAATGCCCAGCGGGATGACCATTGCCCATGAATATATTTTTTATTTATTTTGACTGACATGCTCGATCTCCGGGCCATTTGGCTTACATACTGGCCACTTAGTCTGAGTCGCCAGAGCGCCCTAACCGGGCACCATTTGTTGTCTGGGGGGTAGTGTGTTTGAATTCGGCGCTCAGCTCAACCACCGATGCCCTGCATAGGCCCTCAAACAGTATGGCCAAAAAAAAGAAAAAGAAGACCTCCGGTAGCACCATCGCCCTCAACAAGAAGGCCCGCCACGACTATCATATCGAGGAACGTTTTGAGTCGGGTGTGGTTCTTCAGGGCTGGGAGGCCAAGAGTATGCGGGCTGGCCGAGTCCAGCTCAAAGAAAGCTACGTGATTATCCGCAATGGAGAGATATACCTGTTCGGTGCCCACATATCACCTCTGTCCACTGCATCCACTCACGTCGTCGCCGACCCGACACGGCTCCGCAAACTACTCCTGCACCGGCGGGAGATCAGCAAACTGATCGGCGCAGTGGAACGCAAAGGTTACACCCTGGTACCCCTGGCCCTGTACTGGAAACGGGGCCGAGCCAAACTGGAAATTGCCCTGGCCAAGGGCAAAAAGGAGCACGACAAACGGGCCGCCATCAAGGAACGGGAGTGGAACCGGGACCAGCATCGATTGTTAAAAAATCGTTAATGTTTCCTTGCCGCAAAGACACCAAGGCGCAAAGTAATTTTGCGCTAGTCTCTTTGTACCTTTGCGGCAGAAAATTAAAATAAAACAATGTCTTACTTCATATGGCCTTGCGCGGGAACGAATTGACGGCTAGGATGTCCCACTTATTGACCGATTGGGGGTGACCTGGCTTCGACGTGGGTCGCGAAACCTTCGGGGCATGCCGAGGTGCAGAGTTCCTCGCAAATCCAACTGCATTTTATAGTTGCCAACGACGACAACTACGCCCTAGCAGCTTAATCCCTGCTAGCCTCTCACCCGGTTTTTCTATGGGTTGGGATTCGAGGGGTCGACTCACATAGAATCGCGAAAGGGTGCGTCCGTTACCTGATCGTTAAAACTCAAGCGGGCTCGCCGTCTGTTTCGCCTGTCTGTTGGCGTGCAGCCGGTCAAACTAAAGACAGACTAAGCATGTAGAACCGGATGGCAGAGGGCTTGCGGACGCGGGTTCGACTCCCGCCACCTCCACCAACTTAAAGTCTAAAGCCGTCCTAGGACGGCTTTTTTCTTTTCTGATACATAGAGTTACAAGTTTTTATT
This sequence comes from Gammaproteobacteria bacterium, assembly GCA_013152415.1. Taxonomy (GTDB): domain Bacteria; phylum Pseudomonadota; class Gammaproteobacteria; order HyVt-429; family HyVt-429; genus HyVt-429. The sequence continues at coordinate 117,830 of JAADGI010000029.1, forward strand.
GCCCGACGCATATCATTAAGATTCATTGACATCCGGGGGCAACTGGGGGCAACATTAGGGGCAAGTGAGTTTCCAAGAAAGGAGCTGCCCCCAATGCCATTAACAGACACCACGATCTATCGAACAGCTTACTGGTGGTAATGTGTCTAATTACGGCCAGTAGCATCGGCAATCGGGCTGGCGGCACGACGTAAGGAGCGTCCGAACGAGCGCATTGTATGATGTTACTCTGCTACCAAGCTATGAAAATCATGGAACATTTCCGTGAATTCATACTTTACGTCCCCATTTTCAGTAAATAATTCTGCTTCGCGTATTTGGCCTGGACTCATTAAAACCCAATAATCCTCAATGACAGTAGAATGATTTGTACCTTTCTCTACGGCTATTAAATTCTTTGCATCATCCGTATCAGTAAAAGTGAAAGTATTTCCTGCTTCAAGCGCAAGACAATCTAGGTGAATATAATTCTCTGGTTCTCTTTTTCTTGTGGTATATGCCTTAACGCCATCACCTTGAAGTTCAACGATTTTCTGATTATTTTTTTCCTCTTGCAGTGTTCCTTTATCAGAGTCGATAAGAACACAGTACGGGATGCCGAATTGTTCTGCCAATCTTAAAGTTCGCCAATGCTTTATACTGTCACATCCACCAATTGGAACTATTGCAAAACGCTTGTCTTCAAATGTGTGGGCTAAATGACCGCCATTTTTTAATTGATTTGCGATGTGATTTACAAAAGTTACATCGCTCTTCCCCTCAACAAGTAGCAAAGCTTTTGCATTGTTTGATACTGGGTCAGGCAGTATTCCAAGCGAATCTGCTATTTTCCCAAACACTTCATCGGTTCCTGATTCTACTGTTCGGTTATCACCATCGATATCAATAAATCTAAGGCTTTCTAGTGGGAGTAATCCAGCTAAAGCTGGTGTATGAGTCGTGAGTAATATTTGGCTACTTTCTGCAAACGATAACTCAAGAAATGCATTGATTAGCATCTCCTGATGATCGGGATGCTGAGATGTTTCAGGCTCTTCAAAGGCGAAAATAATTTGATTGGTCTGACATTCTAATCTTCTTCTTTCTGCTTCTGCTCGAAAAAAATTAAGTAAAATTAGTCTTCTAACTCCACTCCCTCTTTTATTGATACTTATATCATTATCAGACTTGATTGTTAGTTTAAATTGCGAATCAAACTTTGGCTCTGTTTTAAATTCTGGTATGAGCTGGCTAGCAAGTTCTGGTGACATTTCCTTTAGCTTCTCAAGCGTTCTATTTGCCGTCTCTATCGCTTTATTTCTTACTTGAGTTTTTATGTTCTCCAGCTCGACTTCAAGTTCACCGAGTGCCTGCTGAACAGCTATTTTCATAGGGTCAACAACTTCTTTATCATCATCTTTGCTTTGTCTGTCAGATTGGAACAGGGCGTATATGGGTAAATATGTCTTGATTGATTCATAAACTTTCTTGGTATCTTCCTTATCAACAAGTAATTCTGTCGTTTGAGTTTGTAGATCCCCAAGGTTTTGCCAAATCGCCTCTCTTATTGATGAGTTTAAATTGGCATTATATGTGTCTTGATCAATTTCAAGTGTATTTGCTCGTTGGCGTAGTTCTGTTCTTTTTAGAGTTAGTAAGTCTTGCCCCTGTTCTACAGTGGGATGATCACAAATTATGTATATCCTTTCTTTTGGTTTTGATGCTGTTGCAGGGAATACTTTTTTAATTTCTAATTTATGATCTGAGTTCAACAGATATTCATTTTGCAGAACAGTTGGATTGGCGGCGTCAATTATTACTTCATTTGGTATATCCGTAAATATACAAGTAATCTCTATTTTATTGTTATCTGCATTAATATTTAGGTCGTCTTTCTCACAGGTGACTACAGTATTATTAAAGAAGATCTCTAAAGCCTCTAATACTGAGGATTTTCCAACATCATTTTTCCCAATGAATGCGGTCAGAGCAGTCAATTCTATAGGTGTTTCATTTTTATAGCCCCTGAAGTTCTTTAGCTTTACGCTTTCTAGTCTCATGTGACTTCCTGTGTATTGTTCATATAACGACCAAGCTGTGCGGCGTGAGCGAAGCGCAGTGAACGTCCGAATTAGCGCTTTGTTAGTTGCATTTCTAAGTGTCCAAATCGTTTTCATCAGCAGCCGGTAACTCTAGGAGAGGAACAGTTTGAACGGCATTACCAGCAATGCCTTTAATTGAGCCGTACATATCCGTAGTGTTTAGCAAAACTTTATCAATTTGTTTTTCTCTCTTTTTCCATATTCCTCTCATTGAACGCTGCTCAGATTCAAGATCCGATTTCATTTGCGTAAAACCCTCAACTATTGCTTCAATTTGTAGCTTGAATTCATTGCTTGTAAGGAAATCATAAAGCATTCCCATTTTATCGCCTTTGTTATCCTGAGAAATTATTGCCGTGCTTATTTGAATAATTGATTCTCGTAAAACCGAACACAATGCTTTAAATTCTTCAAATGTACATATCCAGACACCATCCTTTAAACCAAGGCGCTCCATATCAGGTGGCATTACCTCTGTTACCAATACACCAATATTTGCGTTTTTATCCCGAATATCTGCCTTGAATTTCTCTATCCAAGTAGGTTGGAATGCTTTTGAACGCTTACTTTCGTAGTAAATAGTACCGCAGTTTTGTCTTGACCGTGTATGAACAATTTGAAGGCAATCAGCTCCACGCTCACCTTTTTTTATTTCCTGAATAGTGTCTAGAGGGAATTTGTTCGATAACCATTCTTCTATACCCAATTCCTGCACTTCGCCTTGTGTTTGCATTGATCCTTGTTCTTGTTTTCTCTTCATCTCTTCAGTTAGTTTTTTTTGATCTTCCAACTGTTTTTCGAGCTCTTTGAACTTTAATTCGTTTTTTTCATTCTCTTCTTTACGAATTTTTTCTTTTTCCTCTAGTAGCTTCTTATTGAGCTCTTTTCCAGACTCTGCCTTTATTGAGGCTTCCAGCTCATTCTTTTCTCTTTTGAGCTTTTCAAGTTCAATAGATGTTTTATAAAGTTCCTTGATTTTTCCGGATTTTTCTTCCAGTTCTTCACGCAATGATTTAAGGGCACCGGATTGCTCCTCTTCCGCTTCGGCCTTGTATTTTTTCTTTAGAGCAAGCTCTCTTTGTTTTACCTCTTCTTTAACTTGCTCCTCAATATTTTCTTTTTGCAGCTTTTTATCTGCCTCAAGTCTCTCTCGTTCTTTATCTAACTTAGTCGACTGTGCATCAATCTTTTCTTTCTCTTTAGCCAAATCATCGTTGTACTTCTTTTTAAGTTGCTCATCGACTTGGTGATACAAAATCTCATTTACGTCAATATCCTCACCACACTTAGGGCAATTTATTACGCTTTTTTCATGATTCATAATATTCTCGATTGCAGCTAACACCACAATAAAACGCCAACATAAGGGGCAGCTATTTTGCGTAAACAAAATGGATGCGGTTTATGGCGGTCGGTAGGCGCGAAAGCGGCTGGCTTAATTGTCATGTTAGCTGCCTGCCTTGGGTTCTTGCTTCTTGGTGTCCAACGGTGCAAACAACGCCACTGACGAAACGTAAACAAGCGATAACCCTGCTAGGGCGATGTAAACTTGAAACAAGCCGCCTAGCTTTGCGAGCAGACTTACATCAATAGCACAAAGTATTATCACGATTGCCGTCGGCAAAGAGCTTGCTGATAGCGCCCGAACCATCAGCTCCTGAAACGTTATGCTCCTTTTAGATAGCTTGCAATAAATAGGCAGTCCGGCAAAAGTAAAAACCGTCACAAAAACTGCGATGAGCCCAATCATTTCAGAAGTTATTGGCAGGTCGAGATTCATTGTTAAAACCCTCCCAACAACACGACCATTGCGGCCACAAGGCTTGTGATTCCTGCCATCACCGCAGCGGAGTCCTTCAATTTCTCTAGCAGATCTAGTCTTCGCTCCTCCTCTGGCGAGGCAAGTGCTTGAACATCAATCGCCTCGGCAACATCCCTGAGCGCACGCTCACAATGCTGCGCCGCCCTCTGCAGATACTTTTTTTTTGATGCATCATCGTCTGCCGCTATGTACTCAGCAAGATGTTTGCCTGCGTACCTCAGCTCATTGGCAGCCGCCACCGAGAACCTGCTTCCTCCTTCGAATAGCGCAATTGCACCTTCAGCCTTCAGAAAGAGCTCCTTGACTTCTTTGGGACTACGCATTGTTGAATCTCCTGTAGACTACTAGCTATTAGTAGTGGACCTAAATGTCCAATTTGCTTTCGGTCATTTAGGGGCACTAAATTCTCTAGTTCAGTAAACCCAACGAATGACAAAGACAAAGATGAGTCAGGCCACGATAATGGTTTGATTCAAAATTGTATGCTTAGGTCTACTTTTGGTGCCATTACAACTGTCCGCATCTGATTTCAAATATCGTTCGCTAAGGGTCGGTAGCTAACACTTTCGTGTTAGATTATCACGCTTCACCCGAACATCTCTTCACGCCCTTGGTTTGCCAAACGATCAGCCTGGATCTGTTCGTAGATTTCCTGACGATGCACCGGCACTTCCCTGGGGACATCAATGCCGATGCGTACTTGTGTGCCTATAATTTCGAGTACAGTGACCTGGATGTCGTCACCGATGTTTAAGGTTTCGCCAGGGCGGCGCGTGAGAATAAGCATAATGGACTCCTTTCCAATTGTTTTTGGATGATATTTCACACCCTTCGGCTTATCCAGTCAAGCACCTAAACGGTGTTTATCTTCGATTTTTATTGGGGATAAATATAGTACTGTGGTAATTCTAGCATTTCCACCCACTCTATATCCTCGGCCAACGGCCATGCACAGCATCTTCCTGCTCGGGTTCAATAGTGACAACAAAGACGTTGCTCGTGGTTGTAGCGTGCCACTAATCCTTGTATCCATTGGCCCGGGGTGAGTTCATACCAGTGGCTGCGACCTTCTATATCTTTTTCCATAAACCTTTGGACGACTAACTTCACCGGTCGGGGGAACCATTTATCCCAACGACCGGCATACACTGAGTCCAGACGTGCCCAGCCGCCTAAGGGTAATTTTCCTACTTGATGCTGACGTCACCCCCAAGGCAGGAGTTGGCTATCACAGTTACGTGCCTTAACGGGCAGCTTGGTTTTGGGGTTCGGAAAGAAGACTCTGATCTCTAGAATAACCCAAAACATGCCCCAAACTTTGACCCAAACTTTGATCTTTTTTTATCGCCTTGATTGTATTATTGTTCTAATCATGACAATAAGCTATTACAAATCACTTCGTGAAGACTACAAACCAAAGCCCTTAGAATTGAAGGCTGTATTTATAGCAGAATCTCCGCCTAGTAGCGGTCGGTATTTCTATGATCCCGAAGGTAGCCCTACAGGTGAAGTGCTATTTCGTGAGTTGCTGATTGAATCTTTGGGCCTCCGGTTCGGTCTTAAAAAGGAGGGTTTAGAAGCTTTTAGGGACAAGGGGTTTCTGCTGGTGGACGGAACCTATCAACGTATAAATAAAAACAAAAACGGAAACGACATCCCTTCTAAACAACGAGATGTAATTCCCCTCATTCTAATTAAGACAACAGTTTTAAATGCACTCGCCAAACCCTTACATAGAAATGGATTCAATATTGTAAACTACAATAAAGCTAAAAATAGCTATGACCCCGTGTTTTTCCCAGGACGGAAGACTAAATATTTTCGAGCACAGCTCAGACCAATGCTAGAGTCTATTGGCATGGCGCCGCCAATAGAGCTAGTCGAGAAAGCTAGGATACCACTTAGCAAGCGTAGGACAGCAAAGACAGGAGGCGATAAGATTGATTGGTAAGCTATATATTTATCATCTTTGTTTGTTATATAAACAACCTGATGTCGTGCTCTAAATACTCACGGTCGCAATGATATGCCACATGATGGCACCCCTAAATGCGGTCGATTATTTGGAATAAAGAAGAGAATGAATGGCGCTTATTGCCAAGTTATTGTGAAGTGTAGGGCCAACATAGATTTCTTTGAGCGATAATCCCCCATTCACATTCGAGTCTGGCAGACTAAATATAGGGGCAACATTGGGGGCAACAACGCATAAAAAGAATTAGCATTCACTTAGTTAACAGCTAGTTACCCTCATTTTTCGGTAGTCGCCACCTCCACCAAACAAAAGGGCTACCCGATTAGGGGACCCTGTCATACGACCAAGCCAGGGACTCAGGCCATGTCCTGGGCCTCCAGCCAGTCAACGAACTGATCGACGGCCAAGGGCTTGCTAAACAAATAGCCCTGCACCGTGTCACAACCACAGTCCCCCAGTATGCTCAACTCAGCCTGTGTCTCTACACCCTCAGCGACGACTCGCATACCCAAGTTATGGGCAAGCTGAACAGTAGAACGCACAATTGCGGCATTGCCCTGATTACTGTCCACACGGGTCACAAAGGATCGATCGATTTTTAGCTCATCCACGGGCAATCTTGATAGATAGGCCAGAGAAGAATAACCCGTACCAAAATCATCGATTGAAAGCCCCACACCCAGCTGATGGAAACGATTGAGCACATCCATGGCGCTGTCTGGATCAACCATTAACGCACTTTCGGTTATCTCTAGGACCAGAGTTGCAGGATCTACCTTCCAATGATTGAGCAATCCAGCCAGGATATCCGGTAACTCAGAGTTATTGAGGTTGCGTGCAGACAGATTGATGGACACACGGATTCCATCCAACGCACTGGATCGGTTCCGCCAAGTGCGTAACACATCATTCAATACCCACAAGGTCAGGGGCTCGATGAGATAGGTCCCCTCGGCCACCGGTATAAACTCATCGGCTGGGATGGACCCTAAGTCAGCATGCTGCCATCGTATCAGAGCCTCCACCCCGCAGACACGATTCCCACTCAAATCTATCTTCGGTTGGTAATGCATAAAAAGGTCGCCGTGATTGATCGCTTGGCGTAGATCCGTTAGCAGGGTCAGGCGACGCGTCGTATAGTTATCGTGGTCCGGATCATAGATCGCAATCCGACTATTGGCTTCACGGGCACTGTGAATAGCGATATTGGCGTGCTGAATCAGACTGGAGGCAGAATCACCATGTTCCGGGTACAACACAACGCCGATGCTGGCGGGGGCATCTACCAATAACCCCGCTAAGGTGTAGACGGGGGTAAGCTCATCGACCAAATTGGCGGACAGTCGCAATGCACCCTTACGGTCTATATTGCGCATTACCACAGCAAATTCGTCTTCGCCGAACCGGGCGATCATACAACCGCCATCCACCAGCGACGAAATCCGGTGTGCGACTTGTTGTAGCAACAGGTCACCGTGGCGGTGCCCCAAAGTGTAACTCACCAGTTTAAAGGTATCTAAATCTACAACGAGCAAGGCAAAGGCCTGGGCCGTTTGGTCGGCAACCCTTATTTCCCGATGGAGTTCACTCAATAATTTGGCTCGATTCGGCAAGCCGGTCAGGGGGTCATAGTAAGCAAGCCGATTGAGTCTCTCCTGGTCGTGTTTGCGCTCGGTGATGTCAGACAAAAATAGCCGAAAGAAATTTGAGCCAGTATCGGCCACCACTTCACAGGCAAACTGATTCGACTTTACAGGATACTCCCAGTGAGCTTGACCTTCCTGACCTATGGCCGGCAGGCGCTCGGCAGCATCCACCGGCAATAGTTGAGCAGGATTGTCACTCTCAAAGCCCAGAGCCATGAGTAACCGCTCCACCGCAGGGTTGGCATATTGTACCTGCCCATCCCCTGCCAGAATAATCACTGGGGTAGGATTAGACTCCGGCAGACTGGCCAGAAGTCGGGTAAGTGCTTCAAAGTTTTGTGGGATCGCCATCTTCAGTGGGACCGGCAGGCTACATCAGGAGTTCCTTGCTAACAGAGGCAGGCCGACAATCTGAATATTCGGGCCTCCCCGGAAAAGGGTAGTGCCGCTTCCCACGCCCCCCCTCAGTAAGGTTCCTGTTCTGATGTCCGTGCCCGGTCTGGGGTAGCTAACTTTGAGTGCTGGCCCTGGGGCCACTCGACCCCGGGTGTTGCACCGGGCGTTCAAGAAGCTGACGCCTGTCCAGCCACCAAACCAACCCACCGATGGCGACGAGCAACATACCTATAATCGCACAAAGAAGCGCCATAACGGTAAACTGAAAACCATCAAACAGCACCCCCACAAACACCATGCTCATACCGCCCAACACCCAAACCTTGGGATAGCGCTTGTCAACAAATCGCAGGAACTCGGAAATCAAAGAAAGCGTGTAGATAAACAGCCACACCACCGATACGATGAATATTGCGTAGGCTATGGCCGTTGCCAGTATCTTCATTACGGGTCCTCCATTGACAGATCACGTTCACACGGCAGCAGCGCCTTGACGCCACTACATCCCAAAGCCTCCTTTGCCTCTTTAACTTACACAAAGAAACGAAGACTCTTGATAAAATTATAGTTACCATATACCGACCAACAAGCCCGGCGGACAATCGGCCGGTAAGGGGTTAGCCCTAAATTCACTGCTAGCACTCACGTAGATTATTGATGAAATCACCTAAGCCCCTGATTGGCTGGGCCCTTTACGATTGGGCCAATTCTGCCTTTGCCGCTGCAGTGTTGACGGTATTTTTCCCATTATTTTTTGCCGAGTTCTGGAGCACGGGGGTGGCGGCCAGCACCACGACCTTCCGCCTGGGCATGGCCAATTCCATCGCCAGCCTGATTGTGGTTTTTGCCGCCCCCCTGCTCGGCGCCATTGCCGACCAGGGCAGTGCCCGTAAACGCTTCCTGCTCTTGTTTGCCACCCTCGGCATCAGCATGACCGCCGGGCTTTTCCTGGTGGAGTCGGGCCATTGGACCCTGGCAGTGGGTCTCTACGCACTGGCTGTCATTGGATTCTCCGGCAGCAACATCTTCTACGACTCACTGCTCATCCATGTCAGCAGCAAAAAAAAATTACATGTCAATTCGGCCCTGGGTTTTGCCCTGGGTTACCTGGGGGGCGGTCTACTCTTCGCCTTCACCGTCTACCTGACCCAACAACACCAGGTATTTGGCATCGCCGATGGCAACACGGCGATACGTATCGCCTTCCTGCTGGTGGCCATCTGGTGGGCGGTGTTCTCAATCCCGCTCTTCCTGTGGGTAAAAGAACCCCGGGTCCACCATCCCGTATCCACGTTTAGGGCCATCACCAATGGTATGACCCAACTGCGTCAGACCTTCACCCAACTACGGCGTTTGCGCACGGTGTTTATTTTCCTTTGCGCCTATTTCCTTTATATCGATGGACTCGACACCATCGTGCGCATGGCGGTGGACTATGGCCTTGCCATTGGTCTGGCCTCCAGCGATCTGGTGTTGGCTATCATGATTACCCAATTTGTGGGATTCCCCGCTGCACTCGTCTTCGGCAGGGTGGGTGAACGCTTGGGACCCCGCACGGGCATCTATATCGGCCTTGCGGTCTATATCTTTATCACCGTGTGGGCCTACTTTATAAAAGAGGCCGCAGAATTCTATGTCCTGGCGGTACTCATCGGCCTGGTCCAGGGCGGGGTGCAGGCCCTCAGCCGTTCCTTGTACAGCACCCTCATCCCCGCCGATAAGGCTGCGGAATTTTTTGGTTTCTATAATATGTTGGGTAAATTTGCTGCGGTACTGGGGCCTCTACTGGTTGGTGGCGTAAGCCTGCTCACCGGTAACCCACGCTACTCCATACTCAGCATCCTGCTGCTCTTCGGTGGTGGTGCCCTGCTGTTGGCCTATGTCAACGTAACCCAGGGCCAAGAAGATGCCAAGCGACTCTAGAAAACCATCTGCACCACAGAGGACACAGAGTTGTAAAATGTGGTTCTTCAGAAAAATTTAGGCGTCAAACTTGGCTCTCGCAAAGACGCAGCGCACGCAAAGAAAGGGCTATATCCGGATTTCCCAACCATGAATTGCGGTACTGTAGCTGTTTCATAGGGGCTTTGGCTTCTTTCACAGTGCACACAAATCGCTGGTAATATGCGCAGGGATATCGAGGCCACCGACGGTCAGGTAAATCATGTCGGCAAAGCTGTTGGTTTGTGCATAGCACCTCGTTCCCACGCTCCCGCGTGGGAATGTATATGTTTGACTCGGTAGGGCGGGCCTATGGGTCCCCACGCGGGAGCGTGGGAACCAGAGAACCCAGGGCCAAGAAGATGCCAAGCGACTCTAGAAAACCATCTGCGTCACAGAGGACACAGGGATCACAGAGTTGTAAAATGTGGCTCTCGCAAAGACGCAGCGGACGCAAAGAAAAAATGGGCAAAAACATAACAGGTTTTTCTTGGCGATCTACCCCACAAGGGGGCACCGAGGTTGGCGGTTAGGAACTGTCTGTACCTACCCAACATGTCCTCTATCTCCGTTATAATACCCACCTACAATCGTAGCGAATTGCTGATGCGGGCACTGCGGTCGGTCTATGCCCAGACACGACCGGCGGATGAGGTCATTGTTGTCGATGACGGCTCGAGTGATGGCAGCCGGGAAGCAGTCAAAGCATCCTTTCCCCAAGCCACCTATCTGTCACAAGCCAATAGGGGGGTGAGCGCCGCGCGTAATGTGGGGATCAAGCACTCCACCGGGCGGTGGCTGGCGTTTCTGGACTCAGATGATGAATGGCAACCCGAAAAACTGGCGCGGCAATACGCCGCCTGCCAGGCCGACCCCGACTGCTGCGTTATCCACAGTGATGAAATCTGGATACGTAAGGGGCGTCGTGTCAATCCCATGAATAAACACGCCAAACAGGGTGGCCATATCTTCGAGCATTGTCTGCCCCGTTGCGCCATCTCACCCTCGGCGGTGATGATCCATCGCCAGGTCTTCGATGAGGTCGGGCTATTTGATGAGTCCCTGCCGGCCTGTGAAGACTATGACCTGTGGTTGCGTATCTGTAGCCGTATGCCGGTACTGTTTATCAAGGAAGCCTTGATCACCAAATACGGAGGCCACCCAGACCAATTATCACAGCTGCATTGGGGCATGGACCGCTTCCGCATCCGCGCCCTAATTAAGCTCATTGATGGTGTGTCATTATCCGCACGGTATCGACAAGCGGCCATCACCATGTTACTCAAAAAGATTGAAATTTTTTTGGAGGGTGCTGAAAAACGTGGCAATAAAGAAAGACTATCGGAATACCGTGCCCTGCAACAACGCTACCAAGCACTCGCAAACAATACCGACAAGTTGAGCGTGGCACCGTCGTGATCCATATCGTGACTGCCTTGCGCTGTGAGGCCAAACCGCTCATCCAGCACTTTGGCCTAAGAGACGAGGCTCACCACAACGACTTTCGCATCTACAGCAATCATTCGACCCGACTGGTTATCAGCGGTGTAGGAAAAATCGCCGCAGCCACCGCCACTGCCTATTTACAAGAAACAAGCGAAGACCAAGGGGATGGGGTATGGCTCAATATCGGTGTGGCGGGACATCTATCAAAACCGATGGGTGAGGTTTTCATGGCCCACAAGCTCACCGATGCGGCCAGTGGCCATACGATCTACCCCCAACTAACCTTCAAACCGCCCTGCGCCACCGAGTGTCTGCTCACCACAGACCAACCCATGACCCGCCTGCCACCCGATACAATGGTGGATATGGAGGCCTTTGGGTTTTATTCCACCGCGATCCACTTTGCCAACCGTGAACGGGTACACTGTCTCAAGATCATCTCCGATAACGGTGCCAGCCTGGAGGACAGCCTGTCCGCCAAGCAGGTCGAGGCGCTTGTTCAAGGCGCCATGGAGACCATCACCGCCCTCACCATTCCCCTTGAGGGGCTTGTGGAGCGTGGGTGACTTCTGCCACGGCACCCTTTTAAGGTACATTCCGGGACACAACTTTTATCCGGCACGGTTTAATTCGACCATGACCCAGAAAAAAAGAAAGATCATCGTCACCGGAGCCAGCTCGGGCATCGGTCTTGCGGTATGTGAACACCTGCTCACCGATGGCCACGAGGTCATCGGTTTGTCCCGACGGGGCGAACAGGCCGGACCCCACCACCCCAACTTTCACCCCGAGTCTATCAATCTTGCCAACCTGGATGCCCTGCCCCATTATCTCGATGATCTGAAAAACAAACATCCTGATACCAACGGCATCATCTGTGGTGCGGGTAGTGGTGCCTTTGGTTCCCTGGAAGAATTTTCCTATTCCCAGATCCGGGAACTGATTGAACTCAACTTTACCAGCCAGGCCTACATCACCCGAGCATTCTTACCCAACATCAAGAAACAGGGTTTTGGTAATCTTGTCTACATCGGCTCCGAGGCGGCACTGCGGGGCGGCAGTCATGGCGCTATTTATAGCGCCAGCAAATTTGCCCTACGCGGTTTCACCCAGGCCCTACGGCAGGAATGTGCAAAAAACGGTATTCGAATTACCCTCATCAATCCGGGCATGGTGCAGACTCCATTCTTTAACGACCTAGACTTCTCTCCAGGCCCTGAATCCGACAATTTTATCCTGGCCGAAGATGTCGCCGATACGGTCTTGCTTGCCCTAAACAGTCGCAGGGGGACGGTTATGGATGAAATCAATCTGTCGCCGCAAAAAAGGGTGATTCAGAAGAATGGATTGGATAAATCTGGTTCTTAAACAAAGAATAAAATAGTTAAGACCGGACATCTCGTGATGGGTATCACATATTTACTGTTTTCTACTAGCCTTTCTCACCATTGCTTCCCTCACTTTTAATCCATTTTTGCAGGGTTTCGATAATTACCTTTGCCTGGTCTGCGCTGGATATATTAAATTTAGACTTTAGCGTGTATTCGCCGTTACGTTTCTGATAACGGCGAATTGAATACTTTTCCTTGCCATACTCTTCCTTACGCTTATCCCAATCCTGATAACGGTACATGATGGTTGACCATGCGCCCTTCGTCAGCACTTCTTTATCCAGCTGCTTGACCAGCAACTGATCGCCTTCGGAATACTCAATGGATAGATCGTCGACTGTTTCTGCCATGATTGTAACTACCGCCTTTCAATTATCAAGAATAATTAATTTGACTACTCTACTGAATTCCGGATATTCACCACGTTCTTTCCACAATGACATATCAATCAGAAACGCCTTGATAAACCCTCGTCTCCCGCCCTATTTTTCTTTAAGTTTATACACCACTGCATATTTATCCTTATAAACCATTTTAAATTCCTTGTCACGAGACATTGCCCGGTTAAATTTTCTCATCCTGGCTTCGGTAATGGCATAACGAATATCGAGTTTCCTGAAGAATGTTGACGGTTTTTTGTATCTCCCGCGAGTAATCTGTTTCCATTGCTTGAATAGATCGGGGTATTTCAATCGCATAAAATCAGGATCAAGGCCCAGCATATATCGATTGTGGGTATTATGAAAGAACAGCCGTGGAAAATCATCCCAATCCGATTGAAAAACCAATTCTCCCTTCCTGGAGTGGGTCTTGAGGTACTGCGACGCCCCGTGAAATGCGTAAGATGGGAACTGGTCGCGCACATCATTACGGGCACCACTCATTACTGTGAAAAACCCAAGCAACACGCCAACAGCTACTGCTGCCAGGCTGGCGGCTATCCACCGATGGCCCTTTAACCAATCTATACTCACAGTCTGCAATCGCTCGCGCAGGACAAAGGCCAATGCCAATATTGCCGCCGGTGGAAAATATTCCACGAAGCGCCTGGATTTTAGATAAAGCAGAAAATACATGGACGCAGCAAGCAGCCAAAACAACTGCGCCTTGTCTTTTCGCAAGTCTTCCAGTTTGACAAAAAATAGTGCGCCCATAAAAGCCAATATCGCCACCGTGGATTCGGTAAACCACTGCCAGGTTTTATAAGGGTACCATTCAGTTCCCACCCCGGTACCATAACCGTTGGCAAATAATTTGGGCACAATGTGTGTCCAGAGAAAATTAATATTGTTGGGAAAATAGGGATGTATCAGCAAGCCAACAACCACGCCGACTCCGGTAGCCACTATCAGCGAATATTCAATGCGGCGATCAACAACATAATGGGCGATCAATGCAAAGAGCACCAGGGGTGCCAAAATTGCAAAACCGTCATAGGCCAAAACAAATAAAATGGTCAACACCCCCAGAGCATAGGGGTTTTTCTTTATCAGAAAATAAAATGCCAATATTTGAAAGGCCAGGGCCAATGACTGGCCACGAGCCATGCTGAACCGGTATAAAAATGGACTCGACGCGGCAGCCAGAATAAACACCCAGACCAGTGGCAGCGGCATGTTATAGCGCAGAAGCAACCAGCCGAAGGTAGCAAAGGCGAGTGCCGCCACGAATACTGCCGACCATTTGGCGGCATCGACCAAGTCACCAAATATCGCCGTAAAGGGTAGCTGTATCAGGTGAAGCAACCAGTGGTGATCGGTGTAATTTTCGCGATCCAATACGGTGAGACTCAACCAGGGGAAATCCAACACCAAACCATGTTGGCGCATCAGATCGGCAACTTTAATATGGTAGTAGCCATCGTAACCCACGATCGATGACCCGGAGAATTGAAGATATGCCAACAGAATAAAACTGAAGACAAAGAAAAGCAAAATCTGGCCGTGGGACTTCAACCAGTGAATTACCTGTGCCTGCGACATCGTTTTCTCAAAATTTGTGTATCTGGGGATGCAAGCACGAATCTATCTGGGAGGACGTTGCAATGCAAGGCACCCAAACCTCGATGACCAACAATACGCTCAACAATAATGAGATTAGCGCTTCATCAGAGGGCCATTCAGGAGGGCAAAATCAGCTTACTAAGGAGTTTATTCAGTTGCCTGACACCCCATCAGTGGGTACCGGTAGTACAGGGGCTACCACCAACTATCAGGGCACATAGACACAAATACCGGGAAACCCATAATCTGTTTGACAGGCCTTCAGGGCTGGTCCATATGCTAAAATTAACTATGACCTATCGTCTCACACTGACTACATAGTAATCGTTCCAAACAGAATATCGTGATGCCTGATAATCCTAATAAACAAGCGTCAGCAGACATACCGACCCCCCCGGATACTCCGTATCAGTTGTCTATTGCCGACACCTTCTCTGCACTAGGGGTTGACCGTCATGGTCTGACTGCGCAACAAGCTCAACAACGGCAGGACGCGTATGGATATAACCGCCTACCTCAGGCCAAAACCACCAGCTTATTGCAGATTGCTCTCCGGCAATTTCTTAATCCGCTTATCTATATCCTTTCCTTTGCAGCAATTATTTCTTTAGTCGTTGGTGAGCATACGGACGCAATCTTTATCGGCCTGGTATTAACTCTTAATTCCGTTATTGGTGCTGTGCAGGAATATTCTGCCGAGCAAAGCGCGGCTGCCCTACAAAAACTAGTGACCCACTATACCCGTACTATTCGAGACGGCAGAATCTGTGAGCTGCAAGCGAGTGAACTGGTTCCAGGTGATATTGTTTTACTGGCTTCTGGAGATAAAGTACCCGCAGATTTACGCTTGATTGCAACACAAAATTTAACAGTAGACGAATCCTTACTCACCGGTGAATCTCTCGCCGTCCAACAGAACGCTGAGTCGGTAGTTGATGTTGATGCAACAATGGGTGACCGGGTCAATATGGCCTATGCCGGTACCCTGGTTGTGCGAGGTCGTGCAACAGGAGTGGTCACCGCAACAGGTCGATTTACTGAACTAGGAAGAATCGCCGAAGCCGTACTGACAGGTCGTAGCGTTAAACCTCCTCTTATGATCAGGATGGATCAGTTCTCGATTCGCATCAGCTTCGTCATGGTGTTTATGGTTCTGATACTGGGTGCTATTGCATTAAGTCGCGGTATGCCTTTGACTGAAATACTATTGATGTCTGCCGCCCTTGCAGTCTCCGTCATTCCTGAAGGTCTGCCGGTAGCAATGACTATCGCCTTATCCATCTCCATGCGCCGCATGGCAAAGCGCGAAGTTATTGTACGCAAACTGGTCACAGTCGAAGCCCTGGGTTCATGCACCTACATCGCAACCGACAAGACAGGCACCTTGACCGTTAATAAGATTACCGTAGAAAAACTATTGATGCCGGACGGCAGACTTTTCGACGTTAACGGTGAAGGCATAACAATTCATGGAAAAACAACAAATCCTTCAGAAGGACTGTCTAATTTTGAAGAAGACTGGCTATCGCGTTTATCCCGTACAGCCGTATTGGCAAACGAAGCTACTATTGATAAACATGAGGGCAAGTGGGTACATCAAGGTGATGCAGTTGATGTAGCACTGCTCATCATGGCACACAAACTGAATGTAATGCGCCCGGATGTGCTGGCTGAGTGCCCAGAACAATCCATTATACCCTACGAATCTGCAAGTCAATTCTCAGCATCACTAAACCGATGTAAAGATGGCTCGCAAATTTTTGTTAAAGGCGCCATGGAGAAAATAATATCCATGTGCACTACCATGACCACCGCCGATGGTGATGTTCCTATATCCCCCCAACAAATTGAGAAACAGGCCAATATATTAGCCAACCAAGGTTACCGCTTACTGTCTCTGGCAAGCGGAGTGAACAACGTTGGTGGCGACAAAAAATTATCTTCAAGCCACTTAAGTGGGCTTAATTTTTTGGGCTTGGTCGGCATGATCGATCCACTTCGAGACGAAGTACCAAAGGCCATCGCCGCCTGCCGTACTGCGGGTATTAAAATCGGAATGATTACCGGTGATCACCCGGCGACTGCACTGGCCATCGCTCGCGAGCTGGGATTGGCGCAAACACCCGAGCAGGTGATTACCGGAAAAGACGTAAAAGCAGTTGAAGAACAACCCAATCAATACATAGATGCATTGACACAGCGTGGCTGTATTTTTGCTCGCGTCGAACCCTATCAGAAACTACACATCGTTCAGTCATTGGAACGTAATGGACACTTTGTTGCGGTTACCGGTGACGGTGCAAACGATGCGCCTGCACTACGCGCTGCCCATGTAGGCGTGGCGATGGGTAAAGGGGGGGCCGATGTAGCGCGGGAAACCTCTGACATGATCCTGGTCGATGACAATTTTGCCTCCATTGTCTCAGGTGTCGAAGAAGGCCGTATTGCCTATGCTAATGTGCGCAAGGTCATTCTCCTGCTACTGGCCACTGGTGCCAGTGAATTAGTGTTGGTAAGCTTGTCCATTATTACAGGACTACCCTTACCATTGACCGCAGTACAACTGCTCTGGCTAAACTTGGTGACCAATGGCATCCAGGATGTCGCTCTGGCCTTTGAGCCCGGTGAAGGGAATGAATTACGTCGACCTCCACGCGACCCCAAGGAACCAATCTTTAATCGCTTAATGGTCGAAAAAATACTGCTTGTAGCAGCGGTCATCGCTGTCGTGGCCTTCCTGGCATTTGAGTGGATGTTAGACCAGGGTTATTCCGTAGAAGAGGCACGCAATGGTGTGCTGTTACTGATGGTGTTATACGAGAACGTCTATGTATTTAATTGCCGCTCAGAAACCCGCTCGGTCTTTACCCAGAACCCCTTACGAAACCCGTTCTTGCTCTACGGTACTCTTGCCGCACAATTGATTCATATTGGGGCAATGTATACGCCTGGGCTACGTGATATCCTGGATATCCAGCCCGTCAGTCTGTCTACCTGGGTTACCCTGTTGCTGCTCGCTTGCGCGGCACTGCTCGCATCAGAGTTTCACAAATTTATCTGGCACTGGCGTATAAAGAAGAGGATTATTTCTGCGTAACGAGAGAAACAATAGCAACATGACATATACACTTCTAAAATTAATATGGCGAACAATCTGCATCTTTGAGATGCTTATTTTTAATCAGTTTCTCTATATGCTCACCTTATTTCCTACATTTATTGTACAAAAACTACAACCTGTTTATTTCTATTTGTCTCGCATATGGGCCCGACTATTTGTACGCGCCTTGGGCGTAGACCTTCGTCTGCACGAAAAAAACACCAAGCCGCTACCCAGCCATTACATATTGGTAGCCAATCATCCTTCGGCTTTTGAGGATATCGGCATCCCTGCTCTTTTCCCAGTGCGGTCACTTTCCAAGATTGGGGTGCGTGATTGGTGGTTTGCCGGACGCATTACCTGGGCAGCAGGCAATCTCTTTGTAAAACGTGAATCAAGAGAGTCTCGTCACCGAGTCTACAAGGAAATGATAGCAGCCGTAGAATCTGGGAAAAACATTGCTGTCTATCCCGAAGGAGGATGCAAGGGTAGGCGAATATTTGAAACCTTTCGTTACGGTGCATTTGATATTTCAATTAAAACAGGTGTGCCGATACTGCCTGTTTTTCTCCACTACGAGATGCAAGATCTTTTTGAATGGCGTTCACCACAAACCGTATACCACAAGATATGGCATATCATGTTCTGTCAGAATAACCGGGCCAACTATTATGTGTATGACGCAATCGATCCCGCTGGATTTAAAGACAAGGTTGAATACATGGAACACGTACATGATTTATATTTAAAATGGCAGGCGCGTTATCTCGACTAAAGGCACCTTTACCCAAGTCCGCCATAACTCACGTCCACTATTGTTACTAATGAGTACGTTAGTAACAATGGCCACCCCACAGGATGCCATGATAAGTCATCGACTGGTTCTACACCCCTCCGACCCCATGACGGCACCGCAATCGACACAGGCCCTGGTGCAAGGCCTTGCTCTGTCAGGACTTATCGGCGATGTTTACCCCCAGGGTGGTGAGTACGCCTTCTTTAGCGGAGCTGAGTTTCTGCAACTCATAAGCTTCTTGGGCTGCTCACCCCATATGGCCCTGCTACCCGGGGAATCCGAAGATCCTGGCTTTTGTTATGTATCACTAACGGCCATCAAGGCGTGGCCAAAATTTATTTTAGGCCAACATCCTGCTACATCCCGTTGCCCAAACTGCTCCAGCCCAGCGGTAGATTGGCAAAACAATATGGATCCTGGCTCCATTCATGTTTGCACAAGCTGCGAAATCAAGAGTCCAATACATGCCTTAAACTGGAAACGTAGCGCCGGGTACGGACGGGTATTTATTGAAATATACGGTGTCCACCCTCACGAGGCGGTACCAGCAGACCACCTGCTAGAATCACTACACACCGCCCACGGAATAGCGTGGGACTATTGCTATCTGTGACCTTTATGTGTTGAATAACATGCCATATCCGGCCAAATTACATCTATAATTGCATCTATAATAGAGACAGGCTAACACATCCGAGTAAAAACATTATGCGCGTAGAAGAGATCATGACCCAGCCGGTGGTGACCGTTGCAATGGATGATTCTTTGCGGTTGATCAGGGAAATTTTTTCTAAGATGAAGTTCCATCACCTATTGGTGACCGAGCATGACAAATTGGTCGGGGTAATCTCGGACAGAGACTTGCTCAAACAAATTTCACCCTCATTAGATACCAGCGCCGCAACACTACAGGATTTAGCCGTGCTTGACCGGCCGGCCCACCAAATCATGTCGAGAAACCTGGTGACCCTGAGAAGAGATGCATCCATAAAAATGGCCTTACAGGCCTTCCTCAACAAAGAGGTATCTTGCTTGCCCATAGTCGACCATGAAAATCGTATAGAAGGCATTATCAGCTGGAAAGATGTGTTTAAGTCCCTTCTCAGCTTGAGCAACACTTGAGCTTCACCCAAAACATTAATATCAGTCCCACGCGACAAAAATAAAGTCCATCATGCCAACACTCGTATTTAAACTCCGCAATGTCCCTGATGATGAGGCCGATGATATTCGAAGGCTACTCAGTGAAAACGGTATCGAACACTATGAGACTTCTGCTGGAAATTGGGGTATTTCCATGCCCGCCATTTGGATAAACAATGACCGGCAACTCGACCAGGCCAAACAACTCATTGGCCAATATGAGCGGGATCGCCCAGCCCAAATCCAGGAACAATACAGGCAACAGGAACGAGAGGGTAAGAATAAAACCTTCCTGGATGCGGCCAAGGAACAGCCTCTGCGGGTTAGCCTATATTTGGCCGTGATAGTGGCGATACTTTACCTCTCTACCAAACCCTTCCTCGATCTCGCAAAATAAAATAGCTCCCGTTTTACCCAATCAGGGCCTGGCCTGCCTCACTGGCCCAACATCTCTAGCATCCCACCCCTTTCATTGTGCCGAATACGGCATTGACCGGCATGGGCAACCTGTATGCGATAGAGGCTCGAGGCCGGGGCACCCAGGACATGGGCAATGATGGCACGCATGACCCCGGCATGGGCCACTACCAGGCAGTGCTGAGCTGCGTAGCCTAAGACCAAGCGATCATAGGCCGTGGTCACCCGGTCGATAAAATCCACCAAAGGCTCCGACCCCGCAGGCCGATTGTTGACTGGGTCGTCATAAAATTCCCTATAAGCCTGGGCCTCTTGGGCCTGGAGTTCTTCACGGCTTCTGCCCTCCCACACCCCAAATCCCACCTCTCTAAACTGGGGCTCCTGGGCCAGGGGAATGTCGTGGCGAGCCGCCAACTCGGCGGCAAAGGCCTGGCAACGTAGCAGGGGTGAGGTAATGATCTGATCCCAGGGGGTGTGGGCCGCCACCGCCTGCCACATCTGTTGCCAACCCTTTTCACTCAAGGGGTCGTCAACCCCGTACCCACGGTAGCGCCGCCCACCCACCGGTTCACCGTGGCGTATCAAATCAATAATGGTTTCTTGCAATCGTACTTAACCTTTGGTTTTTGTCACAGACATACAGAAGGTGCAGGTGGGTCAGCCGGTCAAGGCCATAAAGAGTTGTGGTAATTTTTCCGGCAGGCGTTCGATCTTGTCGATGACCATATACTGATTGCCGAAGATGTCGGTCACGTAGTCATCAAAGCCCGGCCTGACATTGGCATCAAGATTGATACAATAGGTGTAGATGCCCTGCTGGTCCAGTTCCTGCACCGCCCTATGGGCATCCTCGATGAGCTGGCGATCATCCGTCGCGTCGATATCCGAAGGTTCACCGTCGGTGAGTACCAGCAACAATTTCTTATCGGCCTTGCGTGCCCCCAGGTAGTGAGCGGCATGGCGCAGGGCGGCACCCATGCGCGTGGAATAGCCCGCCTCCATCGCCGCTAACCGTGCCTTCACGGTATCGTCCCAGTGCTCGGTGTAGCCCTTGATGTGCTGGTAACGAACCTCGTGCCGGGTATTGGAGGAAAAGCCGGCGATGGCAAAGGCGTCACCCAGTCTTTCGATGGCCCAAGCCAGCAATGCAACGGCCTCCTGGCTGAGCTGCAAGATAGACTGATCGCAGCCCTCGGGGACCTCATCCAATGATGCGGATAAATCCAGTAACAACATGACGGCGATATCACGACCATCATGGCGGTGACTCATATTGATACGTGGATCGGGGGTCGTGCCACACTTAAAATCAATCAACGAGCGAATGGCCACATCCAGATCCAGCTCGCTGCCTTCTTCCTGGTAGCGGATACGCACATAGTTTTGTGGTTTGAGAAGATCCAGAACCTGTTTTAAGCGCTTGGCCAAGGCACTATGTTTGGCCAATAGCTTGTCGATATCTGCCGCATTACCGGATGGGTGCAGACTTTCATACAGGCTGACCCAATCGGGTCGATAGGTTTTTGTGCTGTAATCCCATTCAGGGTAGTGCCTGGGTGGCAGGCCCTCGAACTCTCTCTCTTCCGGCCGCACCTTGTGCTCATCCTCGAACGCCTCCTCTTCATCCCCCTCCTCGATGAACATCCACATGTGCCGATTATCATCACGATAATCCACCTCGGTATCCTTAAAATGGACATTGGGCAACTGGTCAGATTGGCGTCGGGTCCTGGCGATAAAGGAAACGGCGAGTTTGGCCACGTCTGCTGTACCGGTGCTGTTGGTTCGCATGGTACTGTGAAAACGATCAACAAACTCTAAAATATCCGGGTCCTTATAGGGGTGGTCCGCATTGAGAATGGCATAAGACAACATCGCCAGGCGATGGCGAATACAGGACTCCTCTTTAGATTTACACGCATCCTCTTCAGGGGCCGGGTGCAAGGCAATAAATAATCGGCGTAACCCTGGGTATTTTTGCATGGCCAGGTATTCCACCCGGCTGTCTTCGAGGATCTCAATCGTGATGCGCTGGAAGGGACTGTAGTTGTCGGCAATAATAGCCGTGGTCCAACGTTGGTGTGCAGCAATATGGGCCAGCAATGCACGATAGCGGTCTACGCCCCGAATGCCCGCTTTGTCGTCATAGACATCCGGCACCCGGATACCCAAACGGTCGTAATAGGGCAGCGGTTTGCGAAGATCATCAAAGGCACTGGAGTAAGGGACCAAGTGTGACTTGTCTTGCCACAGGGCCTGCAGGTACAAATCGAGCTTACGTTCGTTATCAATGAACAGTGTGCCGTGCCGTTCACGTTGCAGGATGGCGCGGCTGTCGGCGGATTGCAGACAAAAGTAATTACTTTGGCGCTCTGGGTGATTGCTGTAGTTTCGGATACCGTATTCAATCCAGTTTTTCAGCCCCTCCAGTGAAAGCTGATTGAGCAAGAAGGGTATATGGTTCAAAAGATCGGGCAAGGCGGGACTGGGGATGGTGGTATGAAACCCGTGAATAGAACCCGTCGTGCGCTCCATCATATCGAGCACGATATTGATATAGTGCCGTAACAATGCCTCGCTCCCCAAGCGACGAGACGCTTCGGCTATCGTCTGCAGAAAGGGAGGGATGGCCTTGCCATTCGGACTGCGTGAGATTGTCCACACCGTTTTAGAGACAAGCGAGAGGGTCGACTCACCTAACTGCGATGCCACCTGCGGCATCTCTTCCAAATAGACCAATACCGGCTCGAAGCCACGGCCAATCATGCAAATCAGCGAGGCCCCCTCCAGATAATCTTTAACGCCTTGAGGTGACAATAATGTGGTCGCTTCTTCCATGCAGCCTTCAAAGACCTCATCCAGGTCCTTGAAGTTGCACTTCAAAATATCACGATAGGCTTGAAGTTCTTCAGCATTCATAACTATTATTTTGCCACGGTGATTATAGCGATACCCACAAAAACAAAATCAGAGTTTTCCCTCTGTACCTCTATGGCTAAATTTGCTTCAAACGAAAACAGCATCAATGGCGTGATCCAGGGTATCCCGGATATCAGCATCGTCGGTGATGGGCCGGACCAGCGCCATACGACAGGCATCGGGGGCGGCTATGCCTTTTTCCATCAACTGAGCCGCATAAACCAATAGGCGTGTTGAAATGCCTTCGTCCAGCCCATGGCCTTTCAGATTACGCGCAGTTTGTGCAATCTTTACCAACTTTGCCGCCGACTCACTATCAATACCGGACTCTTTGACAACAATATCCGCTTCGACAGCGGCGCTGGGGTAGTCGAAGTCCATACCTGTAAAGCGTTGTTTGGTGGATTGCTTGAGATCCTTCATCAGGCTCTGATAACCCGGGTTATAGGAGATCACCAGCTGAAAATCCGGGTGGGCATCAATGAGCTCACCCTTTTTATCCAGGGGCAACGCACGGCGATGATCGGTCAGCGGATGAATGACAACGGTGGTGTCCTGCCTTGCCTCAACAATCTCGTCCAGATAGCAAATGGCGCCGATACGGGCGGCAACCGTCAAGGGACCGTCCAGCCAGCGCGTACCATCGGCATCGAGCAGATAACGACCTACCAGGTCAGAGGCAGTCATGTCTTCATTACAGGCAACGGTAATCAGTGGCCTGCCCAGCTTCCACGCCATGTATTCTATAAAACGTGACTTACCGCAACCGGTAGGTCCTTTGATCATCACGGGTAAACGCGCCGCATAGGCCGCCGCATAAAGCTCCACTTCATTGGCCTGGACCTGGTAAAAGGGTTCATCTTTGATTACATATTGATCGGTATCATTCATGGCTACTGTACCCTTATCGGTGGCATCGATAGATCATATTGATTCATCAATGTATAACAATATTCAGCAATATCAATGGGCCATATACCGTTCTCGTGCCCTCCTGCACCCTGCGGCATGATATCTTCCCTGGTCAAAAAAAACCCCCGCACTGGGCGAGGGTTCTTTTTGTACGGAACGTTCGCCCTACTTGTGAACGCCGAGCTTATCTCTCCAGCCTGGAAAAATCTGGTCGGCATCGCCCGGAAAGGATTCGAAGGCACGCGCAAACTCGTTGTGCTCTTTCGCGAACTCAATCGGGTCAGCACCCTCTTTCCAGCATTGATAGGCCTGGCGCAAAGAAATGGCCCCTGCTGCAGGACTGTCGACATGGCCGTAGGAACCGCCACCGGCGGTGTTGATGACATTACCGTGACCCAGGTTCTCGAAGAAACCGGGCAGACGCAAAGCATTCATGCCACCGGAGATAATGGGGGTCGTCGGCTTCATGCCATACCACTTTTGGTAATAGACCGGACCCTGGCACTCGTCACGCTCAATCATGTAGGCGATGATCTTGTCGTCACGCCCACCTTCCATTTTACCGTAGCCCATGGTGCCAACATGGATGCCGGAGGCACCCTGTAGACGGGACATCTTGGCCAACACAAAGGCGGTGTAACCACGCTTGGAACTGGGTGAGGTGATAGCACCGTGACCGGCACGGTGATAATGCAGGTATTGGTTCGGGTACTGACGGCGGGCCGTGGTGACCATGCCGGGACCCCCGACATAACCGTCGACCAGGAAGGCCACCTTGTCGGCATCTTCACCAAAGGTTTCCAGAATATAGTCCGCACGGGCGCACATTTCATAGTGGTCGTCGGCGGTGATGTTGGCGGAAAACAGCTTGGCCTCACCCGTCTCATCCTGGGCACGCTTCATGGCATCGGCCACCAGCGGTATCACTTTCTTGGTCGGTGCAAACACCTGATTGCCCTGTGGCTCATCGTTCTTGATGAAGTCACCCCCCAACCAGAACTGGTAGGCCGCTTCGGCGAAAGGCTCGGGGCGCAGGCCCAGTTTGGGCTTGATAATGGTACCGGCGATATAACCGCCATCCTTGAGTGGGCGACCCAGGATACGCCACATATCGGTGATGTCCTTGGCCGGACCGTCAAACAATTGAATGGCACGCTCGGGCACATGGAAGTCGATCATCTGACCATGGGCGATATCACCCATACCCTGATTGTTTCCAATACACAGGGTCAAAAAGGAGACCAGCATCAACCGGCCATCGGTGATGTTGCGATCAAACAAATCCAGCGGATAGGCGATACGCATGTCTTCGGTGGCTTCGTCAATATAGTAAACCAGCGCGTCCACACCCTTGGTGAAGTCATCGGTGGTGCAGACTTCCACATTGGTACCGGTGGATGACTCAGCCGCGAAATGGGTGGCTGCCTCAAGGTAGCCGTGGCCATCGGCCGGTTTCATCTTGTAGGCGACAAGGATATGTTTGCCACCTGCGATCAGGTCTTCTTCTTTCAGACTCAGGTCCGAATAGCGTGCGGATTGGTCCAATGCCATGTTTCAACTCCTAGCGTTTATAGTAAATAAGCCCCCCGGCAACAGCCCTTTCTGCTCGCTGCTTGGCTGGCCCCAAAAGGGCCACCGGGCGTCAAGGTGGGTGGACTATACGCCCATGAAAGTATAAATTAAACTAAGATATAATGATCAATATCATAAGTATTTACTTATACATGAGCCCCCTCCGATGCATGTCACACTGAGACAATTGCAAGTCTTTGAGGCCGTCGCCCGGCACTTGAGCTACACCCAGGCGGCCCAGGAGCTCCATCTCACCCAGCCTGCAGTTTCCATGCAAATCAAACAGCTAGAGGAAAATATTGGCCTTGCCCTGCTCGAACAGCTGGGTAAACAGACCTTCCTGACCGAGGCCGGTCGTGAGATGCACCACTACAGTCGAAGTATCGCCCAACAATTGACCGAGGCAAGCGAAGTCATCGAACAACTCAAGGGTATGAAATGCGGCAGATTGGTCATCGCCGTGGCGGGGACCGCCAATTATTTTGCCCCTCGCCTGCTGGCGGTGTTTTCACGCCAATATGAGGGGGTAACCGTGAGCCTGGATGTCACCAACCGTGCCGGCCTGCTGCAACACCTGGAAGACAATGATAGCGATATGGTCATTATGGGGATGCCCCCCAAAGAAATGGAGCTGGATGCCGCCGCGTTCATGGACAACCCGCTGGTAATTATTGCACCTAAAGACCACGAGCTGGCCAATACAAACAATATTCCGTTGTCACGCTTACAACGCGAGACCTTTGTGGTGCGGGAGCAAGGCTCCGGTACCCGTATTGCCATGGAGCGCTTCTTTACGGAAAACGGCATCAGCATTACCACCGGTATGGAGATGAGCAGCAACGAGGCCATCAAGCAGGCCGTGGAGGCCGGTCTGGGCTTGGGCATCGTTTCCCTCCATACCCTTGAACTGGAACTGGAGACCCAGCGCCTGGTGGTCCTCAATGCCGAGTCCTTCCCCATCCTGCGTCGCTGGTATGTGGTACACCGCCACGGCAAGCGTCTGTCGCCCGTGGCGTTGGCATTCAAACAATTTATGCTGACCGAGGCCGGTAGGCTGCTACACCAGCACGCCCTCGCCTAGGAATATCAAGTGTCGGCCCAAAGCCAGGCCGCACCCCTTACACCACCGGAATCACCGTATTGGGGTGGACACAAGCAGGTGTCGACCCGATCAGAAAAGACATACTGGCCCCAACGCCCGGGAATCTCTGTGTACAGGCTGGAAATATTCGACATCCCACCACCCAGGACAATGACATCGGGGTCCAGGATGTTGATCACATGGGCCAGGGCCCGGGCCATACGATCACAATAGGTTTCCAGGCTCCTCTGGCAATCAGGCTCACCCGCCCCTGCCCCCGCAACAATCTCCCGAGTGCTGAGCTGGGTGCCACTGATCTGCAGGTGTGACCGCTGCAGGCCTGGGCCGGACAGAAAGGTCTCGATACAACCGCTCGAGCCACAGTAACACTGCGGCCCCGGCCATTCTTCAGGCTGTGGCCAAGGCAACGGGTTATGCCCCCATTCCCCGGCAATGGCATTGGGACCCGTCAAGATTTTTTTGTTCACCACCACCCCGGCACCGGTGCCGGTACCGATGATCACACCAAAAACCACTTCGCCACGGACACCGGCACCGTCCACCGCCTCGGACAGGGCAAAACAATTGGCATCATTGGCCAAACGTACTGGCCGATCCAGAGTCTGCTCCAAATCGCGTAACAGGGGCTGACCATTGAGGCACGCCGTATTGGAATTTTTCAAAAGACCGGTGGCCCGAGACAAGGCCCCCGGTGTGCCCACCCCTACGCTGCCGGGCTGTTGAAGCTCTAACTCAGCATCGACCACCAAATTGGCGATCACATCGAGAATCTTCCGGTAATCATCAGCTGGAGTGGCACAACGCCGCCGCAACAACACTTGCCCAACCTCGTCCAAGGCAACGATCTCAATCTTGGTGCCGCCCAGATCGATCCCCAGTCTCATCACTCCAACGCACTCCCAGTAACCACCCTAGAATATTTAGACCATATTACCCTGCACCCGCTATCACGGCCTCGTAATTGAGGCTTCGATCCCTATCTGGAGTCCCCACAATCCCACTGCCCATTCGGCCGAAACTGGCTTAGCCCACGTTGGTGGAAACAGGTAAATATAAACAATCAGTTAGCTATGGTGGGTATACAAAAAACAGGCAGTTATTATGCTAATCTAGATTAGATTCTATAAAAATACCATAACCATATGATTTATCTATTTATTTTTATTCCGCACTCGCTGACCAAAAAAGTAAACTATTTCACATAAATACTAAATAAAGCGTGTACACGGCTCGGTTTCCGATTAGAATCGGGACTATAAGGGACCGCTTCCGACCAACGGGGCATTTCTGCCGATGGCCAACAGCCATCAACAGGAACTTGAGCAAACTACACCACTGCCACACAGGGCAAGGCGTAGATACTCTAGCCGGTCTTTACGCGATTTAGAAGGGAGGCTTTAGCTTGCCAAAGGTTGCTTGGTGTAACTGAGGCAAACAAGGCTTTCTCAATGTTGAGGGTTAAGAAAAATGAAATACATCAAAAATATTCTAGCAACAGCGGTGACACTATTTATGTTTGTCGGCCTGGCCCCACAAACTGCTATTTCCGCTCCCAACGACTTTTCGACATTTCCGGATCAGCCGAACGATACCAGTGGTAAGTTTATCAACATTGCCGGAGCATTTTTCAAAACACCCTACATACCGACAGTATTCTTCATTGCCCTACCCAGCGATGCGACCAGCTTCGACGTTGAGATTTTTGACGGAGACATGGGACTGACACTTTTTCCAGGCTTTGTCAGGAACTATGATGGCAATTATGACCAATCACTGGGTACGCCCTACACCACTACCGATCCGTCAGATTTTAGTTATCGTTTAATACCAGACCCACTCAAGGATTTGTCCACCACCACAGCGGTGGTAACCAAAAGCAGTAACGATTTCGGCAATGCTACCTGGGAATCCCTGGCCTCTGCCCGACCCGTGGACGCGGCAGCCCAAAGCCCCACCGGAAACTATTTCTATCGCCTTGAGGTCGTCTACAACGGTGACCCGGATGCAGACATTTTTCTGAATGGCTATAAGGTGCGTGCACGCCAGAATGGCGGTTCCACCCAAGCCCAGATCAGCGTCTTTCAGCAGATCAGTGTGGTCGGTGCGCCCATCAATTTTGTTATCCCAGATGCTGCAATTGGGACACCGGAAAATACCTATGATGGAAATTGGGACTTCACCCTGGTCCTGACGGAAGTTGCCGTCCCCTCCGTGGAATTCCGTGAAAATGATGCAGACCATTTCGCTGACCTACTGCCGCCGGACAATATCTCCCCCGGGGCTCCACTGGATGACAACTCAGCCAATACGGCACTGAGGATATCACCCAGTATTCGGTATGAGGTCTTCGACCCAAATAACCAGTCCATAAGGGTTGAGACCGATCCATCAGGCAACATCGAAACTGAAACTTTTGTGTATGCTCCCACATACGGTGCACCAGCGGGCGGTTACCTGTGGCGCTGGACCGGCGTTGATGCGTTCAATACCTTCAGCCTGTTCGCAGACAATGAGTTCTATGCCATAAACTGCAATAGAGACTGTCTCTCCCCCCTATTCAGGGTGGGTGATTTCGTCTGGATGGATGTGAACGGCAACGGTAAACAGGACACGGGCGAGTCCGGCGTTGGTGGCGTAACCGTCAACCTGACTGACGCTACGGGTAATGTCATCGCCTCCACGACGACCAGTGCCGATGGCTATTACATCTTCCCGGACCTAAACGTCGGTACCTACACTGCGGTGATCGCTAGCGACAACTTTAATGTCGGCGGCCCCTTAGAAGACCTGATTTCCACCACGGGTGGTGAAGAAATCACCGATACGATCGTCAATGCAGATGTCCTGAGCTACGATTTCGGGTACATACCCGCCGCCGCCTGTGACGGCGAGTGTGAAGGCAAGGTCACAACCCTGACGATCAAGTACAACGGTACATCGCCTACCAATATAGAGGTCTATCAGAAAAAGATTTCGACACAATTGTTTGCAGGCTTAATCGATCCTGGTGACACCTTTATCGTTAATGGCTTGGACAAAAAGGGGACCCTGGGCACCCAGATCAATATTTTTGGCGTCACCGGAGCCGGAGGCTGCGTAGTCAGCAACCATGGTGGCGGCGATAACGACAATAACGGTCATGGCAACGACAACGGTGGCAACGACAACGGTGGCAACGACAACGGTGGCAACGACAACGGTGGCAACGACAACGGTGGCAATGACAACGGTGGCAATGACAACGGTGGC
>JAADGI010000024.1:0-34624 GCA_013152415.1 Gammaproteobacteria bacterium
ACACCAGCGCAGGGGATGGCACCTATGAGAACCCGAAGGACACGATTGCCGGTGGTGTTAGCACCGCCGGAGTCGATGGTGTGATCTTTGTGCAGGAACAGACCGGCAGTGGCGGCACCTACGACGAGAAGGTCACGCTGTTAAATGGCCAGACCCTCACCTCCAGCGTCACAGGCAATGGCGGGTTTTCCTACACGACCACTAACAAGCCCAAGGTCACCAACACGAGCCAGGCAGGTAGTGAGGCTGTCATCAATCTGGCCAGCGGTAACACCGTCAATCGCCTGGATGTCACCGCCAGAAACTGTTCCAGTTGTTGGGGCATCTATAGCACCGGCGCCACCACCACGGTCATCAGCAACAACACCATCACCACCTCGGGGGCAAGCGGCTGGGGCGTGTTTAACGTATCCAACGGCGGCGCCAGCACCGTGAGCGGCAATACCATCACCACCTCGGGTGCAAGCAGCTACGGCGTGTATAACGTATTCAACACCGCCGCCAGCACCGTGAGCGGCAATACCATCACCACCTCGGGTGCAAGCTGGGGCGTGTATAACGTATTCAACGGTGCCGCCAGCACCGTGAGCGGCAATACCATCACCACCTCGGGGGGGGCAAACGGCTACGGCGTGTATAACGTATCCAACACCGCCGCCAGCACCGTGAGCGGCAATACCATCACCACCTCGGGGGGGGCAAACGGCTACGGCGTGTATAACATATCCAACACCGCCGCCAGCACCGTGAGCGGCAATACCATCACCACCTCGGGTGCAAGCAGCTACGGCGTGTATAACCGATCCAACACCGCCGCCAGCACCGTGAGCGGCAATACCATTACCACGACAGACGCGGGCGGTGGCGGTGTCACGGGGATACTGGACATCCAGGCCACGTGCCGGGAGGTGGTGGGCAACAATATTAACGCTACTGGCAACGCCATTGATATTACCGACGTCGGCAAAATCGCCAATGTGGCCATTGGTGGTGAAGTGGCGGGCTTGAGTCCGGGGGGCAGCAGCGCCAATACCACCAATGGCGGCACGGTGTCGGTCACCAGCGCAACGGGCCTGGGTGTCGGGGCGTCGTGTCTCTAAAGCTTCATTTCCGTCTCAATAAAGGGCTGCCGCGAGCGCGGCTTATGGTTTAGCAAGGCGCTGAAGTCCGTTAGAAAAGAAAGGTAAAGGTCGGCGTCTACCTGTCCGTCTTGCGCAAATAATCGATGTTTATTTGTTGCAATAGTAGTGGTGTCGTGGCGCAAGGTAGCGGAGCTTGCCGCCCGCTTGAGGTCACGCAGACAGCCGGGGTCAATGGCCATTAGCTGTCCCTGGACCGTAGCGAGTCGAATAGTTCTTTCATATCAAATAGCTCAAAATACGTCTGCAGTTCCTGCCAATCAAGCGTCTGGCCTTGGCGGGCGATGAGCGCCTCGATATCCGCAAGATCCTGGTGGGTGCGGGACGGATTATTTTTTATGGCCTGAATCTTCAGTCCGATCAGATCCTCTGCGCGAACAAGCCTCACCTGCAGGGTGTCCCCAAAGACGCCCTGTTGTTGGGCGCGTTCGAGCATCTTTATCGAAGCTTCACGAAAGGCATGTAGAAAATCAACATCCCCCATTGATCTTACCGCAGATGTGTATTGGCTGACGTTTTCACTTGAGAATCGTTTCTTGTAGCCGAGGGCGTGCATAGTCTTGTCAATTTTGTCCAGGTCCTCCTTGTGAACCAGGATGTCTATGTCGGTTGTGGCGCGAGGCACCCCCAGTAGTCCCAGGGCAAGCCCACCGATCAGGGCATAGTCAACGCTATTTTCCTCGAACCCATTGATCAGTTTTCCCAGCACTAATTTGAAGTCCATCTTTATAAGGGCGTGCAACCTGTGGAAGGTGTTAGTGGAGCGTATGTGGTGTCGCCAGGGTAAAGGGTGAAATCGAGGCATCAAATTCAGTGCCATCTTCGGCGCGGAGTTGATAGCTGCCCTGCATACTGCCCACGGGGGTTTCCAGTACCGCACCACTGGTGTATTCAAAGCTCATGCCAGGCTCCAGGTGGGGCTGTTCCCCAACCACACCCTCACCCCGGACCTCTTGCACTCGATTGTTGGCGTCCGTAATCACCCAGTGGCGGGTAATCAGTTGGGCAGAAACCGTGCCGGAATTGGTAATGGTGATGGTGTATGCGAAAACATAACGATTGCTATCAGGCTCCGATTGAGACTCCACATAGGCGGTTTTCACCATAATGTTGATTCGGTACCGGTCTGTTTCCATTAGGTAAGATGCCTGTAGCGCCAGTGGGGGAATTGGAATGATTATACCGCGGTTTGGGTCCTATCACAGGGCACCTGGATCGGCCGTCTGTCCCCGGGCTCGGCGGGACCCAGCAGGGGGTAGGCGGTGAGGTGGCCACCCCAAATACAGCCACTGTCGAGGCCCAAGACCCCATCTTCGCAGTGTAGGCCCAGGGCGGACCAGTGCCCAAATACGATGGTGGTGTCGGTTGAGTGGGGCCCAGGCGACCCCCGGCGTAGCTTAAACCAGGGCAGCAAACCATCAGGTTGACTCCCTGGGGGACCATTGTATTGCAGGAACAGCCTGCCGTCGGGGTCGCAAAATCGGAGCCGGGTGAAGGTGTTAATAATAACCCGCAACCTGTCCCAGCCCTCCAGTTGGGGGTCCCAACAATCCGGACTGTCGCCGTACATATTGGCCAGGAGTACGGGGTAGTCCGGGCCTTTTAACAGCACCCCGACCTCCGCCGCAAGCTCCATGGCCTCGGTGATCTGCCACTGTGGCAACAGGCCGGCATGGACCATGGCGTAACCCGTTTCCAGGTCATGCACCATCAGGGGTCGTTGGCGCAGCCAGGTGAGCAATACATCGCGGTCGGGGGCATCAAGCACATCCTTTACGGTATCGCGGGATTTGAGAGAACGGACACCGTGGGCGATAGCCAGAAGATGGAGGTCGTGGTTGCCCAGCACAGTGACGGCACTATCGCCCAGGTCCCGCACAAAACGCAGCACCTCCAGCGAAGCCGGGCCACGGTTGACCAGGTCACCAGTGAACCACACTTGATCCCGGGAGGCATCGAAGTCAATGCGATCAAACAATGTCAGCAGGGCCGCATAATCACCCTGCACATCACCGACGGCATAGACGGTCATCAGCGTTGTGGGGCCAGTTCCTTGGCGAAGGTGTTGGTGGTGTGGATCAAGGCATCGACAATCCCCGGTTCTTTGGCAGAGTGTCCGGCGTCGGGGACCACATACATCCTCGATTGGGGCCAGGCCTGGTGCAGTGCCCAGGCGCTTTCCATGGGGCAAACCATGTCGTAGCGGCCCTGGATGATGACCCCCGGAATGGATTCAATTTTGTTGATGTCACGTAGTATTTGGTTGGGCTCCAAAAAGGCGTCATTCATAAAATAGTGGGCCTCGATTCGAGCCAGACTGATAGCAGTATGGGGACTGCCGAAAAAGTCTACCACCGACCTGACCTGGTGAAGGTTTGATGCCCGGCCCTCCCAGATAGACCATGCTTTGGCCGAGGCCATGCGTGCCAACTCATCGTCACCGGTGAGACGCCGGTAGTGGGCCTGGAGCATATTATCCCGCTCTGACTCGGGGACCGGGGCGATAAAATCTTGCCAATAATCGGGGAAGATGCGGTTGGCCCCTTCCTGGTAGAACCAATGGATTTCCTGGGGGCGGCACAAAAAGATTCCCCTTAGAACCAGGCCGAGCACTCGCTGGGGATAAGTTTCCGCATAGACCAGACCCAGGGTCGACCCCCATGAGCCACCAAAAACCAGCCAGCGGTCTATTTTCAGGTGTTTGCGGATGGCCTCCATGTCGTCGACCAGATCTGCGGTGGTATTATTTTTGAGACCGGCATGGGGGGTGGAGCGGCCACAGCCGCGCTGGTCGAAGAGGATAATCCGATATTCATCCGGGTCAAAGAAACAACGGTGATAGCTCTCGCAACCGGCCCCGGGGCCCCCGTGTACAAATATCACGGGAATCCCCTCCGGGCTGCCTGACTCCTCAACAAACAAACGGTGCCCGCCCCCTGCCTCCAGGAAGAAGCGATTATTGGGCCTGATGGCGGGAAACAGCGTATGCATGGGCCGTCTCGACAGCGCCCTAATCGTCCAGCAGATAATCCATCGGGGGATTGCCGTCGTGGATAAGGTTCAGGCGGCGCTGCTTATAAGCTTCGCGCACAAAGAGATAGCGATCCAACGCAGCCTGCATCAAAATCTTCTCAGATTTGAGCAGGTTGGCGCGGATATCAACAGACTCCAGGCTCACGATGCCCCAGCGTACCTTGGTATCGTTTACATAGTTGATGAGGTGGGTATATTCATAGAGGGGTATCAGGCCTATGCCGTCGCGCACATTAGAGGGCCCGAGAAAGGGCAGCACCAAATAGGGCCCATCGGCCACACCCCATTTTGCAAAGGTTTGCCCAAAATCTTCATCGTGTCTTTCCAGGCCAATCTTGCTGGCGACATCAAACAGCCCAACGATACCGACGGTAGAGTTGATGACAAAACGCCAGGTATCTTTAAAGCCTTGCTCTACCTTGCCTTGCAGGAAATCGTTGATAATAACGGTGGGCTCAAGGGCATTTTTGAAAAAATTTCGCATCCCTTTGCGTAATGGCGTGGGGACGATTTTGACATAGGCCTTGGCAACAGGTTTGAGTACCGCACGGTCGGCAGAGTCATTAAACTTGAACACCGCGCGATTGAATTTTTCAAAGGGGTCGGGGTTATGGATCTTTTGTTCTGCTTCCTTGCCGCCTAAAGTGGCACAGCCCGGCAGGGTGGTGAGGGCCAGGATCAGCACAACAATAGACACCACGGGTTTATAGCACTGGCTCATGGGTACTCCGAAAGATCTTAGTGGTTGTGCCGACCCATTTCTGGCCGGTGCTTTACGTGGGGTAATCATATCGGCACTGCGTCCGTGCCTCAAGATGACAAGACTATACCTCAGTCCACAGGTTGATTATAGCTAACCGGAATAAGAGCAGAATGGATGTTTGGGCATAAAACTTGTCTTAGCGGGGCAACACGGGACAGGCACAGCAAATAGAGAAGTTGCCGGAAAGGGTGTATCCGGTCCCGCTATGGCTGGGGGGTGGTATACTTTCCCGTCAATTGCCTGGCCGTCCTTCATTAAAGTTTAATGGTTGATTGATTTTTCTGGGCAGATTTTTCACTATATTTCTACCCACCGTACAATAATAAAGACTGCTCGGTTGGTATCTAAATACTTATTCCACCGATAGATTTATAACCGGTTTTTGTTAGCGTGGTAACCAGCGCGCTAAACTCAATATTGTTGTTTTCCTTAAGATAAGAAACCAAGGCTAAAAGTTTGTTCGGGTGCTCGTAATATTAAATCGGACCATTTGACTTCAACGATCCAGATTGGCTTATTATCAGACCGGCTTAATGCAACAATGATCTATCTCGCCATTTTTCCATCTGGCGTAATATATTTGATCAACGAATTCGGAG
Source organism: Gammaproteobacteria bacterium (assembly GCA_013152415.1). Classification (GTDB taxonomy): domain Bacteria; phylum Pseudomonadota; class Gammaproteobacteria; order HyVt-429; family HyVt-429; genus HyVt-429. The sequence goes on from JAADGI010000024.1 coordinate 5,535, forward strand.
TGCAACCCTTGGCTAAGGATGGCAGTTTCGGTCAGTCGACCTAAAAAACTATTTTTTAAATCTTTTACAGGTTCAAACAAGGTGGCACGCATAGACGAGCTGGTTAGGTAGACCTTAAATTTTGTTATGCACCTAAATTGACGGCTATTTTTATCTATCCGATTCACCCGTAGAATGAGGAATGCGGCCTCTTGCTAACGTGCTCATTAGTGTAAGTATTCCAAACAACGTTTGATGGTGTTCTTTGTCACACCAGAAGACTTTGATGGTTCTTCCAGGCTTAAACTTTAAGCCAGTGTTGTTTGGGTCAGAGCTAGATTTTCTCAAATCCTAATGTTTAAGCGAGGTGTTGTGGATTTGGCTCGGATACCAGTTCACGCTGTTAGAGATCGGAAACCATCTTGGCCGTGGCTTTGCTATAATCACCCATAGATTCTATGCTTCACGTCTAATCTCGCCTAATGGCACACCCACGAAATTTGGTTCTCACCCTGGAGCGCGGTTTAGCGGTGATGGGCCTGGCGATACCCACCGACACCCAGGCCAAATTGCTGGCGTACCTCGATTTACTCCAGACCTGGAACCGGGTCTCCAATCTCACCGCAGTGCGTGAGCGGGAGGCCATGGTCACTCGCCATCTACTCGATAGCCTGGCGATTACACCCTATGTTTGCGGTCTGCGGGTGCTGGATTTTGGTACCGGTGCAGGTCTGCCGGGGCTGCCTTTGGCCATGGCTTTGCCTGATGTGGGCTTTGTCTTGCTGGACAGCAACAAAAAAAAGATTCGATTTCTGCGCCATGTGGTGGCTACCCTGGGTCTGGCCAACGTAGAAGTGGTCGAATCACGGTTAGAGCAATACCAGCCAACCCGGAATTTTGATACGCTAACCAGCCGGGCCTTTGCCGACCTATCTGCCATGTTGCGTTGTTGTCAGCACCTACTCATCGCTGATGCACGGCTCTTGGCGATGAAGGGCAAGGCCCCACGGGAGGAGATCGCCAGTCTACCGGCGGCATATAAATTACAACAGGTTGTAAGTCTGGATGTGCCGGGTCTTGATGCCGCACGTCATCTGCTTATTATCACACCGAATGAGGCGAGGTAGTCGTTTACCATGGGCAAAGTGGTCGCGGTCACCAATCAAAAAGGCGGTGTGGGTAAGACCACCACCGGCATCAATGTCTCGGCGTCTTTGGCCAGGTCCCAGCGCCGTGTCCTATTGGTTGACCTGGACCCCCAGGGCAATGCCTCGGCGGGTAGTGGGGTCAACAAGGAAGACTGTCATGGCAAAACCGTTTACGAGGTCTTGCTGGAAGAGGCCAAGTTGGCCGATGTTCGAATTCGTTGTGACGCCGGTTACGATGTGGTGCCCTCGGATGCGGATCTGGCCGGTGCCCAGGTCGAGTTGATTGATGCCCAGGCCAGGGAGCGGCGTCTGCGCAACGCCTTGGCACAGGTGCGAGAAGAATATGACTATATCTTTATAGATTGTCCGCCGGCACTGAACATGTTGACCGTCAACGCCCTGGTGGCCGCCAATGCGGTGATGATCCCCATGCAGTGTGAGTATTTTGCCATGGAGGGCCTGTCCGATTTGGTAAACACTATTCGTAAGGTAAGAGAAACCCTGAATCCACAACTACAGATTGAAGGACTGCTGCGTACCATGTATGACCCCCGCAACAGCTTGGCCAAAGAAGTGTCGGCCCAATTAAGCGCTCACTTCGGTGACAAGGTGTATCAGACCATTATTCCACGCAATGTTCGTTTGGCCGAGGCCCCCAGTTTTGGTCGCCCGGTCATAGACTACGCAGCAAGTTCCAGGGGTGCTGAGGCCTATCTGGCCCTGGCGGCCGAGATCATGCGCCGAGATCAGGGGACCCAGGCGGCATGAGTGCAAAAAAGGCGCGTTTAGGGAAAGGTCTGGATGCCCTGCTGGGTGCTTCTATGTCCAACTCTGCGGACGAAAAGGAGCAGTTGCGGGAGATGTCTGTGGACCTGTTGCAGCGGGGGCGCTACCAACCCCGCACCCATATGGACCAGGAGGCCCTGGAGGCCCTGGCCAGTTCTATCAAGGTACAGGGTATTATTCAGCCCATTGTGGTGAGGGAGTTGCCCACCGGCAATTTTGAAATTGTTGCCGGTGAACGCCGTTGGCGGGCCGCCCAGTTGGCAAAGCTGGATACCGTACCGGTGGTGGTGCGTAATATCCCCGATGAAGCCGCCATCGCCGTGGCCCTCATTGAGAATATCCAGCGTGAAGACCTCAATCCGGTGGAAGAGGCCAATGCGCTACAACGGCTCATTGATGAGTTTGGCATGACTCACCAGCAGGTGGCCAACAGCGTGGGCCGCTCGCGTACAGCGGTAACGAATATTCTGCGCCTGCTGGCCCTTAACACGGCGGTACTGGATATGATCGACCACGGTAAAATCGACATGGGCCATGGTCGTGCCCTGTTGGCCCTGGGTAGTGCCGAGCAACTGGATGCTGCCGATCAGGTGGTGGGCCGGGACCTGTCGGTAAGGGAAACCGAGGACTTGGTGCGGCGGTTACAGCAAGGCCGCCAAAAAACCCAAAAACCAGAACAGGCGGTAGACCCGGACGTGCGCCGATTACAGGAGGAACTGTCTGATCGGCTCGGCGCCAAGGTCACCATTCAGCATAATGCCGCCGGTAAGGGAAAACTGGTCATCGGTTTTCATTCCAGCGATGAGTTGGAAGGTATTTTAGGGAGAATTCGATAAAACAGTCCCCCTAGTGACCCAGGCCCGGTCAGAGCGCCACTTTTTCTACTAAATGGGGGTATAAGTATAAGTATATTGACCCCCTTTGGCCCCCCCCCCTATACTTTGCCGCCATTGTAGGAATGTGCCGCCTTGGGCTACCTCGGTCGGGTGCCTGGATAACAGGTCTCTCCGTGTGGCAGCAGGTATTTTCTGCTACCTTGATAGGTTAAGCCGCTCTTTTTTCGCGACTGCGGCTGTTGCCGATGTGGGCACGTCGTAAGGAGACAGCAGCATTGTGCGCGGTACGCTCGTTGCTCAGATTGTATTGGTCTTTGTGGCCGTTGGCTTTTTTGCCGCCACTGATGGTGTGGCGAGTTTTCTGGCGGCCCTGTATGGCGGTGCTGTGGCTGTTGTCAACACTGCCCTGCTGGCATGGCGATTACAACAGGGTAAACGCCACATGCATGCGGATGGAATTCGACACCTAAAGTCGTTCTACCGGTCTGGAGTGGAGCGCCTGGTGGCGGTTTTGGGGCTACTGGCCGTAGGCTTTGGTTTTTTAAAGCTTGTGCCCTTGCCCTTGTTGATGGGGTTTGTCGCAGGTCAAGTGGGTTTTCTGTTGTCGGGGTTAATAAAAACAAAAGCGAATAATTAAAGAGATGGCTGGCGGAACACAAACAGCAAGCGAATATATCAAGCACCACCTGCAGAATATGACCTATGGTCAACTGCCAGATGGTAGTTGGGGGTTGGCCCACAATGCACAAGAGGCCAAAGAGATGGGCTTTATGGCCGTCCATGTGGATACCATGTTTTGGTCGATCCTACTGGGCGGTTTTTTTTTGTGGTTGTTCAGAAAGGTGGCAAAAAATGCCACCAGTGGTACCCCCAGTGGCCTGCAAAATTTTGTCGAGTGGGTTGTTGAATTCATCGACACCAGCGTAAAGGGTTCTTTCCATGGTCGTAATGCCATGGTGGCCCCTATGGCATTGACCATTTTTATCTGGGTATTTTTGATCAATTTCATGGATCTAATCCCGGTGGACTGGTTGCCCCAGGTCGCCGCCCTGGTGGGGCAGTACGTTTTTGGTATGGATCCACACCACGTCTATTTCAAGGTGGTGCCGTCCACGGACCCCAACGCCACCTTCGGCATGGCCCTGGCGGTGTTTATGTTGAGCCTCTACTTCAGTTTCAAGATCAAGGGTGTGGCGGGCTTTGTCGGTGAACTGACCCTGCATCCGTTTAGTTCGAGCAACAAAATTGTGCAACTGTTGTTTGTGCCAATCAACCTCATGCTCGAACTCGTGGCCTTAATCGCCAAACCCCTATCCTTGTCGTTACGCCTCTATGGCAATATGTTTGCTGGTGAAATGATCTTTATCCTGATCGCGCTGATGTATGGTGGTGGTTGGGCCTTGGGTATTTTTGGCGGATTTCTTCAATTGGGTTGGGCGATTTTTCATATTCTGATTATTACCCTGCAGGCCTATATCTTTATGGTGCTGACTATCGTCTATATGGATCTGGCCTATCAGACCGCAGAAGAGCATTGAGCAAGATTACTTTGTTAGTTTTAATTTTTAGGAGATAACCATGACTGAAGTACAAGCAACGCTAGTTTTGGCAGGTGCCATCATGATGGGTCTGGGCGCTTTGGGCGCCGCCATCGGCATCGGCGTATTGGGTGGTCGTTTCTTGGAAGGCGCGGCACGGCAACCCGAACTCATCCCGGTATTGCGTGGCCAGTTCTTCCTGATGATGGGCCTTACCGACGCAGTACCCATGATTGCGGTGGGTGTGGCGTTCTATATCATTTTCGCACTTGCCGGATAACAGATACTGCGACACGGGACCCAGCGGATGAACATCAATTTAACGCTAATAGGCCAGACCATCACCTTCTTTTTGTTTGTGTGGTTTTGCTATAAGTTTGTGTGGCCACCCTTGATCAATGCTCTGGCCGAACGTAAAAAAATAATTTCTGAGGGTTTGGCGGCTGCAGAGCGCGGTAAACACGAACAAGCTCTGGCAGAAAAGCGCTCTACCAAAGTATTGCGTGAAGCCAAGGGCCAAGCGTCCGAAATTATTGGACGTGCCGAAAAACGTGCCAGTGAAATTGTTGAAGAGGCCAAGAACGACGCCAAACTTGAAGGTGAACGTTTACTGATTACTGCGCGCGGAGAAATTGACCAGGAGGTCAATCGTGCCAAAGATCAATTGCGCCAACAAGTGGTCGCCCTCGCCGTAGCCGGTGCCGAGCAGATCCTCAAGCGTGAGATTGATGCCGAGGTCCACAACCAGGTCATTGATGAACTGGTTACCCAGCTCTAAGGAATTGTCCCCATGTCCGAAGTAACCACTCTAGCACGCCCCTATGCCCAGGCCATTTTTAAACTGGCCCAGGAAGGCGCTGATCTGGCCGCTTGGTCCGATGTGCTCGAGTTGCTTTCCCAGGTGTCCCGTGATCCCACTATGGCGGCCTTGATCCATAGCCCCCGGATTGACCGCGACCAACTGGCCGATCTGTTTGTCGAGGTGTGTGGCCAGGGTATTGATGAACAAGGCGCCAACTTGGTGAAGCTGATGGTCCAGAACGGTCGGCTCGACCTGCTTGAGACCGTGGCGCAGATTTATGAATCTCTGCGTGCCGATGCCGAGGGTAAGGTGGATGCCGAGGTGGTTTCGGCCCAGGCCATAGATGATGCCCAGCAGCAGAAGATTGCTACGGCCTTGAAGGACCGTCTTGGGCGCAACGTTACGCTGACTTGTACAGTCAACCCGGAACTATTGGGCGGTGCGATTATACGTGCCGGTGATATGGTTATTGATGGTTCCGTGCGTGGTCGGCTACAAAAACTAGCCGGCATACTGAATTAACTTTTGAGGCTTTTGAGCTATGCAACTCAACCCATCTGAAATCAGCGAACTCATTAAAGAGCGGATCAAGAATTTTGAATCCGTGGCCGAGGCCCGTACCGAGGGTACTGTGGTGAGTCTCACCGACGGCATTGCCCGAGTCCACGGTTTGGCCGACGCCATGCAAGGGGAGATGATCGAGTTCCCCGGCGATACTTATGGTCTGGCGCTCAATCTGGAGCGAGATTCTGTGGGTGCGGTGATCCTGGGTGAATACAAGCACATCTCTGAGGGTGACAGCGTCAAGTGTACTGGCCGCATCCTCGAGGTGCCGGTGGGCGAAGCTTTGCTCGGCCGTGTTGTCAATTCTCTGGGTATTCCTATCGATGCCAAGGGCGAGATCAAGTTCGACAGCACGTCCCCCATTGAGAAAGTGGCCCCCGGTGTGATCCAACGCCAATCTGTTGATCAACCCGTGCAGACCGGTCTCAAATCTATTGACTCCATGGTCCCCATTGGCCGTGGCCAACGCGAGTTGATTATTGGTGACCGTCAGACCGGTAAGACCGCAGTGGCGATCGATACCATCATCAACCAAAAAGACACCGGCGTTAAGTGTATCTATGTCGCCGTGGGCCAAAAGGCATCAAGTATCGCTGCGGTGGTACGCAAGTTGGAAGAGCACGGCGCCATGGACCACACCATTGTGGTGGCCGCTGCCGCCGCTGACTCTGCGGCCATGCAGTACATCGCACCTTATAGTGGTTGTGCTATGGGCGAGTACTTTCGTGACAAGGGCGAAGACGCACTGATTATTTATGATGATCTCACCAAACAGGCCTGGGCCTACCGCCAGGTGTCCTTGTTGCTGCGCCGTCCTCCGGGTCGAGAAGCCTATCCGGGGGATGTGTTCTATCTGCACTCTCGCTTGCTGGAGCGTGCCGCCCGTATCAATACGGATTATGTGGAGAAGCTTACCGGCGGCAAGGTCAAGGGTAAGACCGGTTCATTGACTGCCCTGCCTATTATTGAAACCCAGGCCGGTGACGTGTCGGCATTCGTGCCGACCAACGTGATTTCCATTACCGACGGTCAGATTTTCCTGGAGTCTGATTTATTTAACGCCGGCATCCGTCCTGCCATCAATGCCGGCCTGTCGGTGTCACGGGTCGGTGGTGCGGCCCAGACCCACATCATCAAAAAACTCGGTGGGGGCATACGTCTGGCCCTGGCCCAGTACCGTGAGCTGGCGGCCTTTGCCCAGTTTGCCTCTGATCTTGATGAGGCCACTCGCAAGCAACTAGAGCGCGGTCAGCGGGTGACCGAGCTCATGAAACAAAAACAATATGCCCCCATGAACGTGGCCGAGATGGCGGTCAGTCTGTTCGCGGTCAACGAAGGCTATATCGACGACGTGGATGCCAACAAGGTGGTGGAGTTTGAAGACGCTATGCAAACTTATTTCAAGTCCAACCAGCAGGGCCTGTTAGACAAGATCAACCAGGACCCGAAATATAGCGATGACTTGGCCAATGAGCTTCATGCTGCCATGAAAGATTTTAAGGCGAATAATGCATATTAGTGTAGCAAATAGAGACTGGATCTGAGGCAATGGCCAACGCAAAAGAAATTCGCACCAAGATTGGTAGCATCCAGAATACGCAGAAGATCACCAAGGCTATGGAGATGGTGGCGGCAAGCAAGATGCGTAAGGCCAAGGCACGGATGCAGGCAGCTCGACCCTATGCCGACAAGATGCGCGTGGTGGTATCCCATTTGGCCCAGGCCCATGTTGAATATCGCCACGCCTATTTGGCCGAGCGTGAGGTGAGCCGGGTTGGGTTTATCGTCATTTCCTCTGACCGGGGTTTGTGTGGTGGCCTTAACACCAACCTGTTCAAGGCCGTGGTCAAGGCCATGAGTGAGTGGCGAAATCAGGGTGCCGAGATTGATCTGTGTTTGGTTGGTACCAAGGCCATGGGATTCTTTGGTCGCATGGGGGGTAATGTAGTAGCTCAGGCCAGCCACCTGGGCGACGCTCCCGCAGTGAATGATTTGGTGGGCACCATCAAGGTCATGCTCGACGCCTACAACGAGGGCAAGATTGATCGCCTCTTTCTGGTGCATAACGAATTTATCAATACCATGACCCAAGAGGCTCGGGTTTCCCAATTGCTTCCGGTAGAACACGACGATAGCGACGAACTGAAACATTATTGGGACTATATTTACGAGCCTGATGCCAAAGGGGTGCTGGACGCATTGATGACCCGCTACATTGAGTCCTTGGTCTACCGTGGTGTGGTGGAAAATTTGGCCTGCGAACAGTCCGCACGTATGGTGGCCATGAAAGCAGCATCGGATAATGCGGGGACCCTGATCGACGACCTACAGTTGGTTTACAACAAGGCAAGACAGGCAGCTATCACCCAGGAATTGTCGGAGATCGTTAGTGGCGCAGCGGCAGTGTAATAAATTAGCGCGGGAAACCATCCCTACAAAACTTTAATTTGATTTTAGAGGACCAGATCATGAGTTCTGGAAACATAGTAGAAGTCATTGGTGCAGTAGTCGACGTGGAGTTTCCACGGGACTCGGTACCCAAAATTCATGATGCACTCAAAGTTGCCGAAATCGATTTGGTGCTGGAAGTGCAACAACAGATGGGTGATGGTGTGGTCCGTACCATTGCCATGGGCTCCAGTGACGGTCTGCAACGGGGCCTGAATGTCAGTGATACCGGTGCGCCCATCACGGTTCCAGTGGGCGAGCCTACTCTGGGTCGTATCATGAATGTGCTCGGTGAACCCATAGACGACAAGGGTCCCGTCGATACCCCCAGTCATTTACCTATCCATCGTGCGCCCCCAAGCTATGCCGATCAAGCCGCCACCGTTGACATGCTGGAGACGGGTATTAAGGTTATCGACCTGATCATGCCTTGTGCCAAGGGGGGTAAGGTGGGGCTGTTTGGTGGCGCCGGTGTGGGTAAGACCGTGACCCTGATGGAACTGATTCGCAATATTGCTGTTGAACACAGCGGCTACTCAGTCTTCGCCGGTGTCGGTGAACGTACCCGGGAAGGCAATGATTTCTACCATGAGATGACCGACGGTGGCGTTATCGACAAGGTGTCCCTGGTCTATGGCCAGATGAATGAACCACCGGGTAACCGCTTGCGCGTGGCCTTGACTGGCTTGACCATGGCAGAGCATTTTCGTGATGAAGGTCGTGATGTGTTGTTCTTTGTCGATAACATTTATCGTTATACCCTGGCCGGTACCGAGGTATCCGCACTGCTGGGTCGCATGCCATCGGCGGTGGGATATCAACCGACCCTGGCAGAAGAAATGGGTGCCCTGCAGGAGCGTATTACCTCCACCAAGACCGGTTCCATTACCTCTATCCAGGCGGTGTATGTGCCCGCAGATGATTTGACGGACCCATCACCGGCCACTACCTTTGCCCACCTGGATGCGACATTGGTGCTATCCCGGCAGATTGCTGAACTGGGCATCTATCCGGCAGTAGACCCCCTGGACTCCACCAGTCGTCAGCTCGACCCATTGATCGTGGGCCAGGATCACTACGATGTTGCCCGTGCAGTGCAGTCAACCCTGCAACGCTATAAAGAGTTACGAGACATTATTGCCATCCTCGGTATGGACGAGTTATCTGAAGACGATAAGCTGGTGGTGTCGCGTGCCCGTAAGGTACAGCGTTTCTTGTCACAACCGTTTTTTGTGGCGGAAACATTTACCGGTACTCCGGGCAAATACGTCTCACTAAAAGATACCATTGTCGGCTTTAAGGGCATCGTTGAGGGTGAATACGATAGCCTGCCTGAGCAGGCCTTTTATATGGTGGGTACCATTGATGAGGCCGTAGAAAAGGCCAAGACCTTACAGTGATGAGGTATAAGCAGATAATGCCCCAATCCATTGGTTGCACTGATCTCGAAGTTCGAGACCTGAAACCCGAGACCCGATAAATGGCCCTGACCTTACACGTCGACATCGTCAGCGCAGAAGAGGCCATCTTCTCCGGTACGGCGACCATGGTGTTTGCCCCTGCAGTGATGGGTGAGGTGGGCATTACACCACGCCACACTCCCTTGCTTACTCAGCTTAAGCCTGGTGAAGTGCGGGTACAAACCCAGGGAGGGGAAGAATTATTCTTCTATGTTTCCGGTGGTATGTTGGAGGTTCAGCCCCATGTGGTGACGGTCCTGTCAGACACCGCAATTCGCGCCAAAGACCTGGATGAGGCGGCGGCCACTGCAGCCAAGGAGAAGGCAGAGCGGGCCATGGCCGACCAACATTCGGAGTTTGAATACGCCAAAGCCCAGATGGAGTTGGCCAGGGCGCTTGCCCAACTCAGCACCCTCCGCAAGATCCGGGACCACACAGGCCAGTAATCCATTATGAGCGATCCCATTGTTGAAAAAGGCAAGGTTGTATCTTTGGCCTACCGCATTACCGATGAAGGTGGTGAGTTGTTTGAATATCGGGACATTCCGGTGTCTTATCTGCACGGGTCCGGCAGTGATTTGTTTCCCCTTATAGAGCAGAGTCTTGAGGGCAAAAAGATTGGTGACCATGTGCCGGTGACCCTGCCCCCTGAAGAGGGATTTGGTCACCACGATCCCAGCCTGACCTTTACCGATGATATTAAAAATGTCCCCCCCGAGTTTCATCGCATTGGTGCTGAAGTGGAAATGAAAAATGATCGGGGTGAAACCAAGGTTTTTTATGTGAGCAAGATAGAAGATGACAAGCTGACCGTGGACGGTAACCATGCCCTTGCCGGTCAGACAGTGCGCTTTGATGTCACCATCACCGATATCCGCGATGCCACTGAAGAGGAGTTGCATGAAGGCAAGCCCCAGGGTCCGGCCGGGGGCAGTCCGCTCGATCTTCAGTAAGTGTACCCCCTCCGGGCAGTTAGCGTTCGACTCTGACCCCGTTTTTCCCTAGGATGGCAGTCCACAGGCTACTGATGGATGAGCTGTTGTTTGTTGCGCCTACCAACTTAGGTCGATACTTAAACTAAATATGGGGCTTGAAGTCGTCATTCTGGCGGCGGGTCAGGGTACCCGCATGCGTTCCGATTTGCCTAAGGTATTACATACCTTGGGCGGACGGCCTTTGTTGGAGCATGTGCTCAGTCGTGCCCAGGATCTGGATGCCGACGCTATCCACGTGGTCTATGGCCATGGTGGCGAAAAGGTGCGTGGAGCGTTTAAGGGCTGCGATTTGCGCTGGGTGTTACAGGAAAAACAATTAGGTACGGGCCACGCACTGCTGCAGGTTATACCGGATATTCAGGATGGCACCACGGTTCTGGTGCTCTACGGTGATGTCCCCCTCATCCGTACTGATACCCTCAGGGTCATGGTGGATGCCGCCCAAGACGGTGATTTGGCCTTACTTACCGCCACCTTCACCGATCCTGGCGGTTATGGTCGTATTGTCCGGGATGATATGGCTAAGATTTCCCGCATTGTTGAACACAAGGACGCCAATGATGCTGAGCGGGCCATTACTGAAATCAATACCGGGTTCCTGGCCGTCTCGGCAGGGCTGCTCAGATCTTGGCTAGAGCAGCTATCCCGTGATAATGCCCAGGGCGAGTACTACCTGACCGATGTGATTGGCATGGCAGTGGCCGACGGCATTACAATCGTAGATTCTCAACCCCAGGATGAATGGGAGGTCTTGGGGATTAACAGTTGCGCGGAGTTGGCACAGTTGGAACGCAAGCATCAATCTGAACAAGCCCAGGCGCTGATGGCGCAGGGGGTCACCCTGCGTGACCCCTCTCGCTTTGATTTGCGTGGAGAACTGAGCGTGGGTCGTGACGTGGTTATCGATATCAACGTTATATTGGAAGGCAAGGTCAGTCTGGGTGATCGTGTCCACATCGGTGCCAATGTGGTGATACGCAACAGCACGATGGGTGATGATGTCACCATCAAGGAAAACTGTGTGATTGAAGAGGCCAGGGTCGCCAGAGGTTGCCAGGTGGGACCCTTTGCCCGCCTGCGCCCAGGGACCGATTTGGCAAACGATGTACATGTAGGTAATTTTGTCGAGATCAAAAAATCCTCTGTGGCCCGTGGCAGCAAGGTCAATCATCTGAGCTATATCGGCGACAGCAAGATCGGCAGCGGTGTCAATATTGGTGCGGGCACCATCACCTGTAATTATGATGGGGCCTACAAACACCAGACCATCATTGGTGATGATGTCTTTGTGGGCTCTGCTACACAGTTGGTCGCCCCGGTAACCGTGGGCGATGGCGCCACCATCGGTGCCGGTGCAACGATCACCAACAATGTCCCCGCCGGTGAGCTTACTTTGAGCCGGGTCAAACAGAAAACCATTCCAGGCTGGAAAAGACCTGTTAAAAAACCTTAGCCGCGAAGGCGCGAAGACGCAAAGAGAAGACGAATGTATTTTTATATAAGGATGCTTCTATTAATTGATAGCCCCCTCTCCCGGAGGGAGAGGGGATTACTAATGAACTTATTAGTAGGTAAGAAGCACCCATGGACTTGTCCACCTTTGCGTCTTCGCGCCTTTGCGGCAAAAATTAGATAAATGTGTGGAATAGTCGGTGCCATAGCCAGTCGTGACGTAACCCCCATCCTGTTGGAGGGTCTGCGGCGTCTCGAATACCGTGGCTATGATTCCTCCGGTGTGGTGGTCATCAATTCCGATCAGCACTTCAGTCGTGCGCGGGCCGTGGGCAAGGTTGAGGAGCTGGATCGGGCATTATCGGTGAACGCACTCAGTGGTCACAACGGTATTGCCCACACCCGTTGGGCTACTCATGGCAAGCCCACCCAGTCCAATGCCCACCCCCACATTTGCCGCAAGGTGGTGGCGGTGGTACACAACGGTATCATTGAGAATCACGATGCCTTGCGCAGCAAACAGTTGGACAAGGGCTATGAGTTTACCTCACAGACCGATACCGAGGTCATTGTCCATCAAATCTATGATCATGTTGATTTGGGTAAGAATATTTTTGAGGCCGTGCAGGCAACGGTGGCCGATCTGGAAGGGGCCTATTCTCTGGGGGTGGTGAGCGTTAACGAGCCCGACCGATTGATTACTGCACGGCGTGGCAGCCCCCTGGTGATTGGTATCGGTGAAGGTGAATATTTCATTGCCTCCGATGTGGCCGCACTGTTACCGGTCACCAAGCGGTTTATCTTTTTGGAAGATGGGGATGTTGCGGAGCTGCGCCGTGACGGTATGAGCATTGTTGACGCCAGTGGTAAGGTTGTCGAAAGACCGATCAAGACAAGTTCGCTGAATGCTGACTCGGTTGAGTTGGGTGACTATCGTCACTACATGCAAAAAGAAATCTTTGAACAGGCACGGGCCTTGGCCGACACCCTGGAGGGCCGCATCAGTGGTGACCGTCTGTTGGAAAAGGCCTTTGGTCATCAAGCCATCCCCATATTTGATTCCACCAAGCAGGTGCAAATTATTGCCTGCGGCACCAGTTACCACGCCGGTCTGGTGGCGCGTTATTGGTTTGAGTCCCTGGCGGCTATTCCCTGTCAGGTGGAAGTGGCCAGTGAATTTCGCTATCGTAAACACGCAGCCGCCGAGGACAGTCTGGTTGTCACTATCTCACAATCAGGAGAGACCGCCGATACCCTGGCGGCTTTGGCGGAAGCCAAGCGCCTGGGAATGGATCACAGTCTGACTATCTGCAATGTCCCGGAAAGCTCTTTAGTACGTGCCTCGGAGTTGGTGCTCATGACCCACGCCGGTCCCGAGGTGGGTGTGGCCTCCACCAAGGCCTTTACCACCCAGTTGGTGGCCTTGATGTTATTGGTGATCGCCCTGGGCCGCCGCCACGGCATGGACGCAGATACCGAAGCCCGGTTAATCACAGAGTTGCGCAGTCTGCCGGTCAAGATTAAACAGGCGCTGTTGCTGGACAGCAAGATTAGCGAGATCGCCAAGCAGTTTGCCGACAAACATCATGCCCTGTTCCTGGGTCGCGGTGCCCATTACCCGGTGGCCATGGAGGGTGCCCTTAAGCTAAAAGAGATTTCCTACATCCACGCCGAGGCCTATCCTGCCGGGGAGCTCAAGCATGGCCCCCTGGCCCTGGTAGATGCCAAGATGCCGGTGATCGCGGTGGCCCCCAATAATGATCTGCTGGAAAAGCTCAAGTCCAACATCCAGGAAGTGCGTGCCCGAGGCGGACAGCTGTTGGTGTTTGCCGACCCGGCAGCGGGAATTTCTGAGGAAGACGGTCTCCAGGTGTTGGAGGTGGCGGCGGTGGACGACTCCATTGCCCCCATCATCTACACCATTCCCCTTCAATTACTGGCTTACCACGTTGCGCTTATCAAAGGCACGGATGTGGACAAACCACGCAATTTGGCCAAGTCCGTTACTGTAGAGTAGGCCTGGGTTCGGTCGCTGATGTTGTAGGGTTGCAATAAAGCTTGCGCCTTAGGTGGCCCTAAAAGATGAAGGCCGCTCTGATGTAAGATGCGGGTATAAAGGGTCGTATATTGGGTGTAGCCAGCGTATGCTGGCATGCCCTTTAGCAGAGTTCTGTTTGCTACACCTCGACTTAAGAAATAAGTGCGTAGGCCCTATGTTGCCGCTTTGCCTTATAATTACTGCACCGGGTTCAGGCTTACTTTTCTTTGGGGGTACAGTGATCAGCATGTGCATCGCCCATGAGAAGCCACTAAGGTAAACGAGATAAAGTGTTCAAATGCGAACGTTGTGGGAGGACACAACCACCTCTTATTGTAAAGAAGTGAGCTTAGACCGAGGCAAACATGCATCTTTTGGTAATCGAAGACAACCCGGACCTGGTAGCCAATCTCTACGATTTTCTTGAGCCACGGGGCTATGCAGTCGATGCAGCCTATAATGCCAGGAGTGGACTGCGCTTGGCGCGTAGCAACGACTACGACGCCATTATTCTGGATCTCATGTTACCGGGCATGGATGGTTTAGACGTCTGTAGTCGCCTGAAAGATACCGGGTGTGACGCACCCGTGTTGATGCTCACCGCTCGTGATACGTTGGATGATAAGTTGGAGGGGTTTGCCAGGGGGGCAGACGATTATTTAGTGAAACCCTTCGCTATGCAGGAGCTGGATGTTCGCCTGAAGGCGATAGTACGTCGGCTGCGTGGTGAGCAGTCAAGGAAGCCTCTCAAGCTTGCTGATCTGAAATTTAATCCCGCCACCCTACATATTGAGCGTGACGGGAAATCCATCTCTCTTCCACCCATCCCCCTAAAGATTCTAACCCTATTGATCAGACAGTCTCCGCGTGTGGTTCCAAGGCGGGAGATCGAGAGGCGTATTTGGGGGAACACTCGACCCGACAGTGATGCGTTGCGTGCCCACATGTCGGTACTGCGAGCAGCTATTGACAGGCCCTTTGACAGACACCTGCTACGAACCGTTCACGGCATCGGTTATCAGCTGGTGGCTCCTGATGAAAATCAAGACTAGTCTTCGTTATCGCGTCACTCTAACCTTTGCCCTGCTGGGGATGGGAGTAAGTCTGGGCCTGGCCGGTGCTCTTTATGTGCTCGCCGTTGATATGGAGGAACGCCTTACCGCCGAGACGCTCTCGGCGGAGCTTGAAGATTACATTGCACGCTACGAGGTTGACCCCGAGGCACCACCCCCAGCCAGCACCACAACCCGCACCTACGTACTTGCACCCGGAGAAAAAAGGGTGCCCGCAATATTGCGGGGACTCGAGACAGGTCTGCACCAAGTGCAAGTAGAGGGTCGGAGCTACTATGCCGAGGTTCAAGCCTACGGCGAATTGTATTTCATCCTTTTATACGACGACAAACAAAGCCGTCATCGCGAATACCAATTTAAGATATTCCTCGGAATCGGTGTTTTGGTCATGACCTTTTTGTCAGCAGTCCTTGGGTTCTGGCTGGCAGGGCGTGTCATTTCACCCGTAGGCGAGTTGGCTACACGGGTCGCCAGCCTTCGGCCCGAGGATTACTCTGAACCTCTGGCAGAACATTTTTCACACGACGAAGTGGGCTTGCTTGCCCGTAAGTTCGACGACTATCGGCAGCGGCTGGGTGCCTTTATCGAACGTGAACAGGCTTTCACAGCGGACGTTAGCCACGAATTGCGCACACCGCTGGCTGTTATTGAGGGGGCGACAGAAGTATTGCTGGACGATCATGGTTTGGATGCCCCCCGGCGCTCACGGGTTGAGCGAATCGCCCGGGCTGCACGAGAGATGTCTGAGTTGGTCACGGCTTTGTTGCTGTTGGCCCGAGAAGAGAACAGTGACATATCGGGGTCCGGCTGCGCGGTGGACAAATTATTGCAACAGATTCTTGAGGGGCATCAACACTTGTTGCGGCAGAAATCAGTGGGGGTCAGGCTGGATATCCAGTCACAAACCACATTGCCAGTCGAATGCACTTTACTGAGTATTGTGCTCGCCAACCTTATCCGTAATGCTTTTTATTATACTGAGCAGGGGCATGTCTCTATTTGTCTGGATGAGGAAGGCGTCACAATAAATGATACCGGTATCGGAATTCCAGAGAAAAATATACAACGCATATTTGACCGTTATTACACCGGGCCATCTGGCAGTGAAGGGATTGGGCTTTCTCTGGTGAAACGTATTTGTCAGTGCTACGGATGGAATATCAGTATAGACAGCCTCGAAGGTCGTGGTACGCTGATTCGACTGGCGTTTTTGCCAGCATCGGTGGAAAGTGGAGTATTTGCCGAATCATCACCCTAAAACCCCCTATTCGCTCACAAAACATTACCCTTTCCTTGACCTTTTCTTAACCTTCGTTAGGATAAGATGATGTTATCGTCTTGGCCCGTGACTCTACGGGGCGTTATACAACACACTGCCTGTTGCTAATCGTTTTACGCCCAGAGGGTCCCGTGAAGATTGTCCCTTGTCGGCGTTGCCTTCCTCGTTTCGATGTGAGGTCTTTCAAACCAGACGTATTCACCTGAAGCATAGGGAGGTGGTTGTGCAGTAATGTGCATAACCCATTTTTATTTTAAGTAAATCAAGTCAAGGAGTAGGATTTTGAAGTTCCAAATATTCCGCATCGCCCCGTCTGTTGAGGGTCGTAAATGTATTGCTGGCGGCACACATAATATGGTGGCTATGGTCGTTCAATTGTTTGAGGTTGCTGTGTTGAGAGAGGAGAAAAGATCTTGATTACGTTGGCCGACGAAGACCAAGTGGTCGTGCAAGCGAAAAATTTTAATAGCAAACAGTGGATTGCCGCCTTGTTTTTTATTGCAATCGGGCTCTATATGGCAACGGTAGTGCCGAGTATTGAAATTGCTTGGGTAAGTGGATTTTTGGTGCTGACGATTTATTTGTTTGCCTTCGAAGTGGTGGGTGTTGATGTTGCCGCCGCGACGGTAATGGTGCTGTTGGGGCTTACCAGCCTGTTGGCCCCGCTTATGGGTTTGGAACATGGCTTAGTCGACACCAAACACCTGTTTGACGGCTTTGCCTCCAATGCGGTGATCTCCATCATCGCGGTAATGATTATCGGTGCTGGCCTCGACAAGACCGGTATTATGAGCAAGGTAGCCGTGCTGATTCTGAGAGTTGGGGGTACCGAGGAGAAACGCATCATCCCCATTATTTCCAGTACCGTCGGTATCATTTCATCCTTTATGCAAAATGTTGGTGCCGCAGCCTTGTTTCTGCCGGTGGTCTCGCGTATCTCTGCCCGGTCCGGTCTACCCATGTCGCGCTTGCTGATGCCCATGGGTTTTTGCGCCATCCTTGGCGGGTCGATCACCATGGTGGGGTCGAGCCCCCTCATTTTGCTCAATGACCTGATTCTGACTTCTAACAAAGCCCTGCCCGTTGGGCAGCAAATGGAAACCTGGTCTTTATTTTCTGTCACTCCGGTAGGCTTGGCCTTGGTGGCCACCGGAATCATATATTTTGTGTTGGCGGGCCGTTTTGTTTTGCCCTCTGCCACCAAGGTGATTGGGACCACCGCCAGTGGCACCATGCGGTATTTCCAGGATGTTTATGGACTGAACTACGACCTTTTTGAAGTGGTGGTGCCTGAAGGTAGCTCACTGGTGGGTAAACAATTCGACGATGTGGAGCACATATCACGTATCCGGGTTGTTGCAACCAAGCGTAGCGGAAAAAGTTTACGCATAGGTCCCGGTAGCCTGGCCCGAGATGTGGGTATTGAGGCTGGTACGGTGCTGGGTATTCTGGCCGCACCTAAAAATCTGAACGCATTTGTTGAACGTTATGGTCTGAGGCTGCGTAAAGATATCAAGTCTTTTGCCGAGGCCCTTGCTGCAACCAAGGCCGGTATCGGTGAGATTGTGATTCCACCGGGTTCCAATCTCATCGGCAAAAGCGCCCGTGATATTTGGATGCGCAAGGTTTATGGCATGGCCATGGTCGCATTGCATCGTGACAGTGAAACCTTGCGCGAGGGTGATGGTATCCGTGACTTACCGTTGCAAGCGGGTGATACCCTGGTCGTGCATACCTCTTGGGATGCGCTGGCGCGGCTGGAGAAAGATCGCAATTTTGTCGTGGTGACCACAGAGTATCCCCATGAGGAGCTGCGCCCACACAAGATTGGCTATGCCTTGTTTTTTTTCGCCACCGCCCTGGGGCTGGTTTTGTTTACCGATCTACGATTGTCGGTTGCGCTGCTCACCGGTGCTATGGGCATGGTGCTCGCGGGTGTACTCAGTATTGAGGAGGCCTATGAGGCGGTGAGTTGGAAAACAGTTTTTCTATTGGCCTCGTTAATACCCTTGGGCCTGGCCGTCGAGACTACCGGCACGGCCAAGTGGATTGCCGAACAAGTCCTTACCGTGGTGGGTCATATGCCGATTTGGGTCATCCAGACAGCGGTAGCGGTGTTGGCGACTTTCTTCACTCTGGTGATGTCTAATGTGGGGGCCACCGTATTGTTGGTACCACTGGCGGTGAATATCGCCATCGGCGCAGGGGCCAATCCCGCAGTGTTCGCCTTGACCGTGGCCATTGCCACTTCCAACTCGTTCCTCATTCCCACCCATCAGGTCAATGCCCTGATTATGGGTCCGGGGGGCTACCGGGTCCCTGATTTTATGCGTGCCGGCGGTGTGATGACCGTGTTGTTCCTGGTGGTGATGATGTTAATGATGGGTCTGATCTTTGAGTAAAGCGATGTGGGGGCGGGGTGGTTGAAGAGTAGACATCTGCAACGGGCCGCCTTTTTCTCAATACTGGGCTATTTGTTTCCCATTGTTGCGCTGGCAGAGGGTGGGGCACACACAACCCTGGATTTGACCCAGCACACAGTTGGGTATATCGCCATCGCCTTGTTCGTCCTGGCCTATGTGCTGGTGATGGCCGAAGAATTCACCCATCTGCGCAAATCCAAACCCGTGATCCTTGCGGCGGGCCTTATCTGGGCCATGATCGGCTATATCTACTCCTCTCACGGGATGTCTGCAGTGGCCGAGGCGGCCATTCGCCACAACCTGCTGGAATATGCCGAGTTGATGCTGTTCTTGCTGGTGGCCATGACCTATATCAATGCCATGGAGGAGAGGCGAGTGTTCGATGCCCTGCGCGCCTGGTTGGTCCGTAAAGGTTTCAGTTTGCGCAAGCTATTTTGGCTGACCGGGGCCCTCGCCTTTTTTATTTCACCCATTGCCGATAATTTGACGACAGCACTTTTGATGTGCGCAGTGGTGATGGCTGTGGGTGGCAACAATACGCGCTTTGTGGGCATCGCCTGTGTCAATATCGTGGTGGGTGCCAATGCCGGTGGCGCCTTCAGTCCCTTTGGTGACATTACCACCCTGATGGTGTGGCAGAAGGGCGTGGTGGAGTTCTGGACCTTCTTCGCCCTGTTTTTACCTTCACTGCTCAATTTCATTGTCCCGGCGGCGGTGATGCACTTTGCCGTACCTAAAGGGCAACCGGATGCCGTTGATGAACAGGTTATAATGAAGTGCGGCGCTCGTCGCATCATGGTGCTGTTTCTTTTCACCATTGCCACAGCAGTAGGCTTTCATAACTTCCTTGGTTTGCCACCGGTAATCGGGATGCTGACCGGTCTTGCCTATTTACAGTTCTTTGGCTTTTTTCTGAAAAGGTACGAGTGTGCCAGTAGGGGTAAAATGGAGGGCCGTATGGGTGATGTGGTGCCATTCGACGTCTTCAGCAGGGTGGCGCGGGCCGAATGGGATACCTTATTGTTTTTCTATGGCGTGGTGTTGTCTGTCGGTGGCCTGGGTTTTATAGGTTACCTCGGTCTTGCTTCAGAACTGATGTATGGTCACTGGAGCGCGACCACGGCCAATGTTGTGATTGGTCTGCTGTCCGCCATCGTTGACAACATTCCGGTAATGTTTGCCGTGCTGACCATGAACCCGGAGATGCCCATCGGTCAATGGTTGTTGGTCACGCTCACCGCAGGTGTTGGCGGCAGCCTGCTTTCCATTGGTTCTGCAGCCGGTGTTGCCCTGATGGGGCAGGCGCGGGGGAAATACACCTTTTTTACCCACCTCAAATGGAGCCCGGCCATCGCGCTGGGTTATGTCGCCAGCATCTATGGCCATTTGTGGATCAACAAATCCTATTTCTAGCGGTCTGAGATACAGGGGAAGCACAGGCCTAGCCCTGGGCGGGTCTTGACCCCGGCCGGGATGCCGGGCGCAAAAGGCGGCCCTGTTTTTGCATTTCTTTATCTTTCGAGGCCATAGGGGCCGCTATGTTTCTCCCAAAGTTCCCAATCCATAGGGGCGCTTTGGGGACATTTTTTCTTGACCCCCCTATATATTGGGTTAAGATAACATATGTACCCCTATATATAGGGGGTAGCGGCGGGATAGCCGCCTGATTTGCCTCAAGAAAGCAGTACTTTGGCCGACTACGCATATCAGAGGGTGACATAACCCTGAAAGTACAGGAGGACACATGAAATCAATACGCATGAACCTGTTGGTGTTTGTGATTGGACTATTGTTTACCGTGGGCGCGTTCTCAGTGGCTCGAGCTGATCTTCCCCAGCTACCGGGCGGTTTTCTTGAAGATGCTACTGTAGGCTGTGATTAGACCTTAGCCTGCGGCTCGGTCACGCCCCTTCATAAAGGTGGCGATTTCCTGACGGGATGACCCGGGAACGTCAGGGTGTCGACGCGGCACCCTAAGCTTTTCCTCACCGCCGGGTTCTTTGCGCCCCAACGATAGGGTCGGGGCTTGCCCTGTACCCCCGAAGGTATCAACCAAAATCTTTGGTACCCGTCCCCCGGGTTTCGAGACCCTTTGCCGGCCACGTTTGGGTCGGCGGTGGTTCTGGTATCATCCGCCCCATGGACATCTCCCACCTAATTGATCCCTTGAATGATGCCCAACGCCAGGCGGTCAGCGCTGATCCCGGCCCACTATTAGTGCTGGCGGGGGCCGGTAGTGGCAAGACCCGGGTGTTGACCCACCGGGTGGCGTGGTTGGTGCAAGTGATGCAGGTTTCACCGCTATCCGTTATGGCGGTGACCTTTACCAACAAAGCCGCCAATGAGATGCGTGGGCGTATCGAAACCATGCTCGGTTTTCCGGTGGGGGGTATGTGGTTGGGGACCTTTCATGGCTTGTCCCATCGCATGCTACGGGCCCATTGGCAAGAGGCGGGTCTGCTCCAGGGGTTTCAAATCATAGATGCCCAGGACCAACTTCGCATCGTCAAACGGGTGCTTAAAAGCCTGGGGTTGGATGAATCATTCTGGCCTCCCAAAAAGGTGCAGTGGTTGATCAGTAGCCACAAGGAGGAGGGTCGGCGGCCTGAACATCTGGATACCAACGACGACCCCCAACAGCGTCAATTTCTGCAGATTTACCAGGACTATGAATCGGTGTGTCGAAAGTCGGGGTTGGTGGATTTTGCCGAGTTGCTGCTACGGGTGGTTGAGTTGATGACCAACAATGAACCCATGCGTCGTCACTATCAGTTGCGTTTTCAACATCTGTTGGTTGATGAATTTCAGGATACCAATTCAATCCAGTACAAGTGGTTGCGCCTGTTTGCCGGTGTGCATAATAATGTTTTTGCCGTGGGTGATGATGACCAATCCATATATGGATGGCGCGGAGCCCGGGTCGAAAATATCCTGCAGTTTGAAACCGACTATCCCGGGACCCGGATCGTCAGGCTTGAGCAAAATTACCGTTCTACCGCTAACATTCTCAATGCGGCCAATGCGGTGATCGACAACAATAAGGGTCGCATGGGAAAGAAATTGTGGACCGCCGGGGATGAAGGCGACCCCATTCAGTTCTACACCGCCTTCAATGAAATAGATGAGGCCCGGTTTGTTGTCGACCGAATAAAAGACTGGATGGACCAAGGCCATCGCCGCGACAAGGTGGCCATCCTGTATCGATCCAACGCCCAGTCCAGGGTGTTTGAAGAGACCCTGCTAAATGATGACATCCCCTATCGGGTCTATGGAGGCTTGCGATTTTTCGAACGCGCCGAGATTAAAAGTGCCCTGGCCTACCTACGTTTGATGATGAATCGTGATGATGATCCTTCTTTTGAGCGGATAGTCAATATGCCGCCCCGGGGGATCGGTAATAAATCTCTGGGCATCATCCGCCAGTGCGCCAAAGATCAGGATGTGTCCCTATGGCAGGCGGCAGGTCGACTGGTGGCCCAGGGCACTTTGCCGACCCGGGCCCTCAATGCTCTGGCCGGGTTTCAAACCCTCATCGACACCATGACCGCCGACACCATTGACCTGGAACTGGCCGAGCAGGTCGATCACGCACTCTTACGGGGTGGCTTGCTGGAACACTTTCGCCAGGAAAAAAGTGAAAAGTCTGAGGCACGAGTGGAGAACCTGGAGGAATTAGTATCGGCCGCACGTAATTATCGCCACGATGATGATGACGACCTTGGTCCCTTGTCTTCTTTTCTTGCCCATGCCGCGCTGGAGGCCGGTGAGGGTCAGGCGGAAAAATGGCAAGACTGTGTACAACTGATGAGCCTGCATTCGGCCAAGGGATTGGAATTCCCCGTGGTGTTTCTGACGGGGCTGGAAGAAGGCCTCTTCCCCCACCAACGCTCCACGGAAGAACCCGGTCGCCTGGAGGAAGAACGCCGACTGTGCTATGTCGGCATGACCCGGGCCATGCAGCAACTCTACATTAGTTGGGCCCAGACCCGTCGCCTGCACGGTCGCGAAAGCTACGCCAGTCCGTCTCGATTTTTGTCTGAGGTCCCGGCGGAACTGGTGCATGACATTCGACCCACGACGGTTGTCAGCCGTCCCCAGGCGATGACGCTGGAGGGCGACCCCCTGGCCGAGGCCTTGGGTGGTGAGCAAGCCGCCATCGAGCTGGGTAGCCGGGTGCATCATGCCAAGTTTGGTGAGGGTGTCGTGCTGTGCTGTGAGGGCCGTGGTGAATACGCACGGGTACAGGTCAATTTTGAGGGCATG
The DNA here is from genome assembly GCA_013152415.1 of Gammaproteobacteria bacterium. Lineage (GTDB taxonomy): Bacteria > Pseudomonadota > Gammaproteobacteria > HyVt-429 > HyVt-429 > HyVt-429. Next base: position 28,619 of record JAADGI010000024.1, read on the forward strand.
GGGAGCAAGTGGTTGGTGCTGGCCTATGCTAATCTCCATATCCTTTAGCCGTTTTAGCGCACGGAATATGCGTCCAGAGTCCTGGCCAGTCTATGCTATAGTCGCGGCCCACGATAAAAAGGTTTCTGCGTCGCTTGTAGGGGGACGTCTTTAAATGAAAGCATTAGAAAAACAAACCGGTAACTTGTCTTTACCCATGAACCTCGTCTTACTGGCGGTGGTGGTGTTTCTCGTCGCGGTGGTGACTATGCTGATACCTACCGGCCTGGCCGGTGGCAAGCCGGGTTTGGCTACGGCGCTGATTGGTGCGCTGGTATTGACTGCTATCCTGGTCCCCTTGGTTTACATCTTGGTGTTTCGGGGCTCAAATCTGGCGCCTATCCATGGGGCCGAGCTCGCGCGCCTGCCACAATTGAGACAAGACTCCATCACCGACCCTTTGACCCGTACCCTCAATCGCCGAGGGATTACCATCGGCCTGTTGGATCTTATGGCCCTGGCGGATCGCTATGGCCATCAGCTGTCCATTGCTATTTTGGATGTGGACCGGCTCAGCCAGGTCAACCAACAATACGGTGATGCTGCGGGTGATCGGACAGTATCCGCAGTCGCCGCCATTCTCGCCGACGCCTTGCGTATGCCAGACCGGGTGGGACGTTATACCGACAATGAATTTCTCTTGGTTCTGCCGGAGACCCAGTTGGAGGCGGCCTGCAAACTAGGTGAACGGGTACGCACAAATACCGCTGAAGCGGATATTGAATTGTCCGACCAAACCATAAAAACCACAGTGAGCGTGGGCGTCACCGAATTTCGTCCTGGTGAAGATCTGGAACATTTGATCAGCCGTGCCGAGGGTGCCCTGCACCAGGCCAAGGCAGACGGTCGAGATTGTGTTGTCTGTACCCGTGCAAACTAGCCCACTGGAAGTTCGTCCGCTAAATCTTACAAGTTCTATTAACGGTTGTTAGTCCTTTCTTGTTCCGGGAGAAGGCGAGGATGAGGAGAATATTAAAACCGTTAAGCCATCTATGATTAGACGCCCCCCTGAATGATGATGGACCTGCCATCAAAATTTCAACGCCTGGCCCATGGCCTGGACCGTCTGAGTGAGATCAGTGGCCATGCCGTGGCCTGGATGGTTGTGCTCATGACCCTGGTGGTGGGTTATGACGTGGCCATGCGTTATCTGTTTAATGTTGGCTCGGTGGCGCTTCAGGAGTTGGAGTGGCACTTGTTTGCGCTGATCTTTCTGTTGGGTGCCGCCTACACCTTTAAGCAAGAGGGTCATGTGCGGGTGGAGGTTTTGTACCAGCGGTTTTCCCCACGCGCCCAAGCCTGGGCAGACTTGTTCGGCACGGTCTTTTTCTTGTTGCCCTTTTGTGTGTTGATCATCATCAGCTCATGGCCTTTCGTCTTTAATGCCTTTCAATACAGTGAAGGCTCACCAGACCCAGGGGGCTTGCCTTACCGTTTTTTACTCAAGTCTGCCATTCCCATTGGGTTTAGCCTTCTAGTGTTGCAAGGTTTGGCCAGCATCATTCAGCGTATTTTATTCTTGCTCGGCAAGGAAAAAGGACAAGCCTGATGGAAGTCTGGGCCCTGATCATGTTTGCGGTGCTGATGGTCTTGTTGCTATTGGGTTATCCGGTGGCCTTTACCTTGGGTGCCGTCGCCACGGTATTTGGAGTTATCGGCCTGGGCGTAGACTTTTTTGATCTCTTGCCCCTGCGCATTTGGGGGGTGATGACGAATTTTACTTTGCTGGCGGTGCCCTTATTTGTTTTCATGGGTGTGATCTTGGAAAAGTCCGGGCTGGCAGAGGACCTGCTGGAGACCATGGGGATATTATTTGGCCGGGTACGGGGTGGGCTCGCGGTGTCCATCGTGATTGTCGGTGGTCTGCTCGCCGCAACCACCGGTGTGGTCGGCGCCACGGTGGTCACTATGGGGGTACTGGCCCTGCCGGCCCTGCTCAAAAATGGTTATCAACCTGAATTGGCGGCCGGCACCATCGCCGCCTCCGGTACCCTGGGTCAGCTCATTCCGCCGAGTATTATTTTAATCCTGTTGGGTGACGTGGTGGGTGTGCCTATTGGCCGCTTGTTTGCCGCTGCAGTGATGCCGGGTCTATTGCTGGTGGCGATATTTATTTTGTACGTCATCGTCTATAGCAAGCTCAGGCCCCAGTGTGCACCGGCCATGACCCATACCGATGACTCAGGGCTAAACCTCGGTACCCGGGTACTCAAGAGTTTGTTGCCACCCTTGTTGCTCATCGTTGCAGTTTTGGGTTCTATTTTTTTTGGTGTGGCCTCGCCCACCGAGTCCGCTGCGGTGGGAGCCCTGGGTGCCATGGTGTTGGCCGCCCTGCACCGCCGTTTGAGCCTGAGTAATATTATCGAGGCCAGCCGTTTTACCACCCGATTGACCAGCATGGTGTTTTTGATCTTGATCGGCGCTACCGCTTTTGGTCTGGTGTTTCGTGGTCTTGGTGGCGATACCCTGGTGGAACAGATTATGGGTGGCCTGCCCGGTGGGGTGTGGGGGTTTCTTGCTGTCAGCATGGCGCTGATTTTTTTGCTCGGCTTCTTCCTCGATTTTTTAGAGATCTGTTTTATCGTGGTGCCGATTCTGGCCCCCATCGCAGTTGGTCTGGGCGTGGACCCGTTGTGGTTTGCGGTGTTGATCGCGGTGAACCTACAGGCCTCTTTTCTGACACCGCCCTTTGGTTTTTCTCTGTTCTACCTCAAGGCCGCTGCCCCACCCGAGATCAACATCGGCCACATCTACCGTGGGGTGGTACCCTTTATTCTCATCCAGGTCTTTATTCTGGCAGTCCTGCTGGTCTTTCCTCGTCTGACCTTGTGGTTACCCGATCTGATGGATCGGTTGCAGGGGTTTGCCAATTAGGGGAGGTTTGTTCTGACCTCAGGTTTTCGCCAGGTTTTTTCAATCATTCCGCAGTAATGCGACATGTCGGTCTCCTCATCTTATGTGAGTAACCAGCTCAACAACTGGCTGCGAGGAGGCTGGCTATAGGTGTTTGTGGAATCCCGAGAGGGTGGCTTGCATGAAAAATACTGTTCAACGATTAGTATATTTGATGGGGAGGGTTACGGATGGCAAGAATACGACAAGGCTATAGCATACAGAATCACTAGATTACTCAACCACAGGTATTTGGAGAGTTGAAATCTACTCCCCATGATAATCAGGGAAGCTCTTGTAAATACGTCACTTTATACACAGCGAGCTGGAGAACCAGCAAGTCGGAGTGACGAAATTTAAAGTAATATTCAATTTTCATTTTCACAATGAAAGATAAAATTACGGGTTGTCTATTATCTCCCCTTATAAATATTTCCTATTGGTGATAGATCAACCCTGGTGTACCATGTAGTCGACAAAGTTTAGGTTTATTTTAATGGTTGGCCAATCTTAAGGGCACTTCTGTTAATGCCCCCTCCCTCCGGGAGAGGGCTTAGAGTGAGGGGAGAAAACAAAGCTAAGACACTGAATTTTATTATCCCCTCATCCTAACCTGCTCCCGGAGGGAGAAGGCGTTATCAATTAAATAAGAAGTGCCCTTAAATAATTTCAAGGAGTCAGGAAATGAAAAAGATAATCGGTGTTATTTTGATTTCTTTGGTCTCCCTATCAGGATGTGGTGGCGGTGGCGGCACTGCAACGGGTGGCGATAGCGACGGTGGTGGCGGTGGTGGTGGTCTGAGCAGTGCCGAGCAGTCTGCGGTCAACCAGACCATGGCAGGCGTTCTAAACACTTTCTTTGCCCAGCTTGCCGCATCTTTTCCAACGTCTACGGCTCGCCAGAAGATTCTTAAAGGGGGCGTGCAGACTACGGTTCCATGTCCCGGTGGTGGTAACTGGAGTGGTGGCGGAAGCGGCACACTCGATACTGATACGGGGGCAGTTAAGGGCCAAGGTTCTGGAAGCACCTTCGGGTGTATAGACGCAGGCGGGCAAACTCAGACAGTTGGTACGGTGTCCGGACAAGGCGCGGGAACCTGTCCAGGTAGCATTAGTGTTACGGTTACCGGAAATGTAGAGGTGTCCAGGCGTGGATCGGGTGGTGGTTTTGTGCCCGTGCAAAGTGATTTTGGAATACTCGCCAATATAAGCGTCCCTTGTGGTTAATGCTGCGGTGGTGGCTCCAGTTACTAGGTGTAGCAAATATCTAGCGGGTTTGAGTAAGGTTTGGTGTCAGAGCCACGGCTCTGACACCTGTTCCAGACTCGTTTCAGACTGTTCATTGATCGAATGTTGAATATTAATATTTAGTGAATATTAATATTTAGTAATATTTAGAATATTTAGGGTCAGAGTAAAAACTACCCCCGATCCTTCGCCCAGGCTAATGAGTTATTACTCTGATAATCCTCTAGCCAGCCTCCTCGCAGCCAGTTGTTAAACTGGCTGCTCACACAAGATGAGGAGACTGACATGTCACATTACTGCGGAATTGATTTACATTCAAATAACCACCTTGTGGTGGTTATCGACGAAGAGGACAAGCGTGTGTTTGAAAGGCGTTTGAGTAACGATCTATCACTCACCCTCAAGGCTTTATCCCCTTACCGGAAAACCTTGCAAGGTGTCGCAGTGGAATCCACTTTTAACTGGTATTGGTTGGTCGATGGCCTGCAAGAACAAGGCTACGCTCTACAATTGGTCAACACCGCAGCGGTCAAGCAATACGATGGTTTGAAATACAGTGGTGACCATCATGATGCCTTCCATCTCGCACACCTGATGCGCCTGGGTATCTTGCCCACGGGATACATCTACCCCAAAGAACAAAGAGCGATCAGGGATCTGTTGCGACGAAGACTGTCGTTGGTCAGAACGGCCAGTACCCAGCTGGTCAGTGTGCAAAGCCAAATATGGCGCTCAACGGGGATTCGGGTTAAATCGGGGGATTTGCGCAAGCTAGAGTTTGTGCCACCCCCTGTGGATGCCTATACGCTTCAGGCAGTTCATGCGGGATTGGCAGTCTATCAGGCCATTCAGCGGGAAATCGATGGTCTGGAGAAGTCCGCGCACCAGGTAGTGAAACTCACAGACAACTTTAAGATACTGCAAACGATCACCGGTATTGGAAAAATACTCGGGCTGACCATCATGCTGGAAACAGGCGATATCACGCGCTTTGCCGGTGCCGGAAACTTTGCTTCGTACTGTCGCTGTGTAGACAGCACACGCACCAGCAATGGCAAAAAGAAAGGTCAAGGCAATGCCAAAGCAGGCAACAAATATCTCTCCTGGGCCTTTTCCGAAGCAGCGCATTTTGCCGTACGTTTTGAGCCCCTGGCACAACGTTTCTATGAACGCAAAAAGGCCAAAACCAATGGCATTATCGCCATTCGGGCCGTTGCCCGGAAACTGGCCAGGGCGACCTGGATGATGCTCAAGCATCAGGTGCCCTATGATGCCAGGTTGATGTTTCCAGGTTAAGTTTGGGCGGCCGAGATGAACCAGGTTGGGGTCTGGTACAACCATTTGCTCTGATTGGACGTCTTGGCCGACCATCGTTGTTTACGTTTCGCCCAAACCGTGAACTGTACCGGGTCTGGACAGCGAAGGCTGAACCATAGATTCTGTGAAAATATTTTGGACACGGTTTGGTACCGAAGATTGTGCGGGGTACCGAGGTACCAAGGACTGGACTGCAAGAAAGGGTCCCGTCTTAATCCAGATGGGTGACTGGTGCGGATCGTTTTACGTCCGATGCCAAAGACTATGACACAACGGGTGCGATGTGCGTAACGACGATGGATGAAGTTAATTATTATGCTATTTTCGGCAGGGATCATTTTAGGCTATTGACAGAGGCAGGCTAATGGGTGACCCTAAATATCCTAAATATCCTAAATATCCTAAATATCCTAAATATCCTAAATATCCTTTCTAAATATCCTTTCTAAATATCCTTTCTAAATATCCTTTCTAAATATCCTTTCTAAATATCCTTTCTAAATATCCTTT
>JAADGI010000024.1:34646-55295 GCA_013152415.1 Gammaproteobacteria bacterium
TCCTTTCTAAATATCCTTTCTAAATATCCTTTCTAAATATCCTTTCTAAATATCCTTTCTAAATATCCTTTCTAAATATCCTTTGGGTCGCCCATTAGCCATCGTAGATAGTCACACAGGCCAGGAAGTTTTTTGCACATAACGTCGCCCATGAACCTCGCTGATTATTGCGTCGGTTCGATGGGCTTGATACGGCTGCTTTCACATAGCTACCGGCGTCAGTGTATATACCTTACCATGTTGCGATGCTGCCTTAATATTTCCCTGGCGTAGTGCTTCCCTCACGCCATCGAGTTTGTATGCGTCTTCCAATGAAAGGTAGGGGGACCATTCATCTTCTGTCTCAAGTAACTCTACATCCACTTCCGCAATATACTGACCTTCATGAACAAGTTTTGTACGGTGTCGCTTTCTCATTTGCGTCTCCTTAGCCAATCATTTTCCCAGACCTCTGGATCTGGTCTATAGGCCGTAATCAAAACCGCTGGACTGGTATACCCTTTAGGTATTCCCCACACAATATGTATCGGCCGTTTCACCCTATCCCGCTGAAGCACCAACACACATGGGCCTTTTGGATAGTTCGGATAATCCTCTACAACAATTGCCTCAATAGCTCCTTCAACGACATCTCGAGCAAACAGATTATCCGATGATAGTTCATCGTATCCATGGTCTGAAATCCGTACTTCAAACTTACGGATCAATGCCTGTACATTTTTGAGAGTTTTACTCACTTGGATCTCTCATCATTTTTCATCATCTGCCGGAGCATCTTGGCCGTATAACATTGTTATTGAGCTCACTTTCCATGTCTAGGCATATCTTTTCAAATATAGCCGGTTCTTTCCATATATGGAAAGTTCTTTGGTGACAGTGTTTTGGTTTAAACAGGCACTCTTCGTATCAGGCTACAGTTTTCTGATACAGATACCCCTTATTCAGAGGCTGTCACCCGGTCCCCCGTTGGGTCGTTATACTTCCCCTATGGGCATCTTCGGTTTGAATAATGGCTGTCGTTTGGCCGTAGTTTTGTTGGGCTTCAGTTTGGTTGCGCCCGCCATGGCCATGCCCTTTGCGGATGCCCGTCACTTACTGCTGCGTTCAGGCTTTGGTGGTGATGGGGGTGAAATCAGGGCCCTGAATGATGTCTCCTTCGAGAGCGCGGTGGACAGATTGTTGGTGGACACCCATCAGGTCGCGGTGACGCCACCCCCGGTCTGGGTCAACGAGGCCCCGCCGCCACACGGTTATCGGCGGCGCATGAGTGAATCCGAGCGTAAGGCCTTTGGCAAGAAACTCCGCCAACGGTCTATCGAATTACAGGCTTGGTGGTTTCAGGAAATGGTGAATACTCCTTCACCCCTGACGGAACGTATGACCCTGTTCTGGGCCAATCACTTTACCTCGAGTTCGCGCAAGGTGCGTTGGACGCCGTTGATGTATCAACAAAACGTATTGTTGCGTCGTCATGCCCTGGGAAACTTCGCCACATTATTGCGTGCCATGATTCGCGATCCGGCCATGTTGGTCTATCTGGACAATGCCAAGAACCGGCGTGGTCATGGTAATGAAAATTTCGCCCGCGAACTGCTTGAGCTTTTTAGCCTGGGGGAAGGCCATTACGGTGAAGCCGACATTAAGGCGGCCGCCCGTGCCCTCACCGGTTATACCGTAAACCGGTCAAACGGAAAATTTCGTTTCGCCCAACCCGCCCACGACACCGGCAGCAAGACCTTTTTGGGCCGTATGGGAAACCTGGACGGTGACGATATCGTAGACACGATTCTCAAACAGCCCCAGGTTGCGGAATTGATTACCCGGAAATTGTGGCGTGAATTTGTTTCCTTGACACCCGATAACAACGAGATTGCGCGTTTGGCCAATCTTTTCCGCGATCATCACTACGAAATCAAACCCCTGCTCCGCGCCATCTTTCTTTCCCGTGGCTTTCGCGACCCACACAATCGGGCGGCACTGATTAAATCGCCGGTGGATCTCATTGTCAGCACAGTCCGTGGCTTGAATATGAAATTCGACAACTATCGTCTGCTGGCGAGGGCCAGTCATCGCATGGGCCAGACTTTGTTTGTACCGCCTAACGTAAAGGGTTGGTCAGGTGGCAAGACCTGGATCGACTCTAATACCCTGTTGGTGCGGCAAGAATTTTTACGCCGTGCTGCCCTCGGCATGCAGCGGGGGTCAAACAAAATGGACAGGCGTTACGGTATGGACGCCGACAAGATGGATATGGCGAGATTGCCGCAGGTTTTATTGGCGGGTGCACCTACCCAAAATATGGGCGAAGGTGGTCAGTCTAATAGACTCGAAAAAATATTGCTCGACCCGGTGTATCAATTGAAATAAGGGTGAATGGGCATGCAGCGTAGAGATTTTATTAAACTATTGGGCCTATCCGGCGTTTCTCTGGCAATTCCCCGCTGGGCTTTGGCCGCGCCCTTATCAGCGCCTCGGTCGAGACGCTACTTAATTTTAGTCGAGTTGAAGGGGGGCAATGATGGGCTCAATACGGTTGTCCCCTATACAGACTCAAACTACTATCGACTGCGGCCCAATCTGGCGGTAGCCCGTGACAAGGTAGTGCAACTCGATCACAAGCTTGGTCTGCATCCGTCCTTGTCGGACCTCATGCCCCTGTGGCGAGATAAACAGCTCGCCATTGTCCAGGGCGTAGGTTATGCCAATCCCAATCTATCTCACTTTAGGTCCATCGAGATCTGGGACACCGGTTCCGACAGTAACGAGTATTTAGATGCGGGTTGGTTAAGCCAGTTGTTAAACGTCGCACCAAAAAATAAAAATCGAATGGCTGACGGTATCGTCATCGGTCAGGGCACTGGACCGTTGCTGGGCAATGAACGCGCCTTGAGCATGCAGGACCCGCAACGGTTTTTGCGCCAGGCCGGACGACTGACTGCAACGGTGAGTCAAACCGACAACCCTGCCTTGCAACATATCCTCGACACCCAAAACCGGGTTCATGACGCGGCCCAGCAACTGGCGACAAGGCTGCATGGCTCCAGGATCAAGCCCAGTGATTTTCCCAGATCCCCCATAGGCCGTCAGCTTGCCGTGACCGCGCAGATCATCAATGCCCAAATTCCCACCGCCGTGATCAAGGTCGGGCTGGGAGGCTTTGATACCCATACCAACCAAGCGGGGACCCAACAACGCATGCTCGGACAACTGGGTAAGGCATTGGCGGCACTGCGCAAATCCCTGCAACAGAACAATAAGTGGGATGAGGTCATGGTCATGACCTATTCTGAATTTGGTCGCCGTGTTGCCGAGAACGGTAACCGGGGCACCGACCATGGTACCGCCGCGCCCCAATTTTTTATGGGTGGAGGTGTTAAGGGTGGCCTCTACGGCAAGACCCCATCCTTAGGCCAACTCGATGATGGCAACCTACGCCACCATGTAGACTTTCGTCGGTTATACAGCACCGTGGCCCATTGGTGGGGCATCAAGGCCAGTGCCAATCCCTTTGGCCGTTACCCTGGTATTGATCTGCTGGGCTGAAGCCTCCCTTGGGGGTTCCCACGGAGGACCGTGGGAACCAGACTAGTTCCAGCGTTCTCGTTCCCACGCTGGAGCGTGGGAACGCATACTCACGCCATGGGGACTTCAATGACGAGCAGTTGCGCGGGGGTGAGTGCCTGGATCGTCAGTGAGGATTTTCCCGTCACCTCCATATCATCACGGCTTGAGAGCACCTCATCCCCTATCTTCACCCTGCCCTCTATGACAAAGAGGTAGATGCCGTGATTTTTCTTGTGAATGGAATAGTCCACTGACTGATCAACATCCAGATCGGCCAGGGCAAACCAGGCATCTTGCTTGATGACCAAGGAGCCTTCCTCACCGTCCGGTGAGACCACGGTTTGGAATCGATTCTGGCGTGTTGCAGAATCAAATCTGGCTTGATCATAGCGGGGTTCGATATTGTGGTTTTTAGGCAAAACCCAAATCTGTAGAAAGTTGACTCGATCTGTGTCCGAGCCATTGTACTCCGAGTGGGTCAGGCCGGTCCCCGCCGACATGATTTGTATTTCACCGGCGCGGATTTGTTGTGTGCTGCCCATGCTGTCTTGATGGCGCAGTGACCCGGAAAGAGGTATAGACACAATTTCCATGTTGTTGTGGGGGTGGGTGCCAAAACCCATCCCCGCTTCCACCACATCGTCGTTCAATACTCGTAGTTTGCCAAAACCCATACGCTCTGGATTGTAATAGTCGGCAAAGCTGAAACTGTGGCGGCTGTGCAACCAGCCGTGTTCGGCCCGGCCACGGCTTTCACTGCGGTGGATGATGTTCGGCATGATCTGCCTCCTTAATTTGTTTGCGTTGTGTTGGGTGTATTCTCAAACGGGAGTTTAATGGCATAGCTGCCTGCACCCAGGAGTGTTTGGACTACTGTGGCGGCCGCTAAAAATGCGGGATATTCCCAACCACCGTTGGCACTGGAAAACATCCAACCATTACCCGCATGGACATAAAGGGCCCCTAACAAGACGGGCAAAAGTGCCAGGGACACGACGCGTACACCGGTGCCGGTGATGAGGAGTAAGCCGCCCCCCAATTCCATGGCGACGACCACATAGGCCAGGCCACCTGGCAGGCCGACTGATGCAAAGAACTGCACGGTGCCCGGCAGAGTAAAGACAAAAATCTTGAGCAAGGCATGGGCGACAAACATGGTCCCCAGGCTGATGCGTAATAACAGTGCGGCGATATTGGCTTGTTGGTTATTCATGGTGTGAGCTCCATTGAGTTGAGTGGATTTCAGGCAGTGGCCTGGGTGTGTGAGGGTGTCGAAGACTTGCCAAGTATTTCGGCAATCTGAGTGTGAGCGGCTTGAATACCGGTCTCACCCTGGTCGTTCAAACGTTCGGCGGCGATGATCTGCACATCGGTGATCCCCACAAAACCGAGGGCCTGGCGCAGATAGGGGGTGGCGAAGTCCATGGAACTGCCCACCGGTACCCCACCGGAGGCCACGACCACATAGGCCTTTTTGTTTGTTAACAGACCGACCGGACCGTCTTCAGTGTAACGAAAGCTCAAGCGCACCCGTACGATCATGTCGATCCAAGCCTTGAGGGTGGCGGGAATCCCAAAGTTGTAGATGGGGACACCGATCACCAGCACGTCGGCGTCTTTGAGTTCCTGCACCAGAGAATCGGAGTAGGCCAATAGTTTGCGTTGTTCCTCACTACGGGCCTCGTCATCGGTAAAATTGGCGCCGATCCAGGCCTCGTCCACAAACGGTACGCCCTGGGCGACATCCCGTTGCGAAACATGGAGGGGGTCGGTCTGGCTGCGCAGTGCCTCAATGACCTCGTCCGTCAACTGTCGGGTCACCGAGCCTTCATAGCGGCCACTGGCATCGACCCGCAATACCCGCAGGTTTGGGCGAGATGCGGGTGCCGTGGTTTGGGCGCGATTGTTCATGGTGTTGTCTCCTCTTGGTTTGGCGTCTGACCGGTGGAGACAGTATGGTGGTTGAATTAAAGAGAATAAACAGTACTATAGGTACATAATAGTTCTGAAAAACGCAACAATATGGCCCGATTCCAGAATATGCAGACCTTTGTGAAGGTGGTGGACAGTGGCAGCTTTAGTGCCGCCGCGGCCCGTCTGGAGGTGGCCAAGTCTGCGGTGAGCCGACGGATCACCGAGCTGGAGACCCACCTGGGGGTGCAGTTATTCCAGCGTACCACCCGTCGGCTCAATCTCACCGACACCGGGCGCAGTTATTATCAACGCTGTGTCCAGATTCTGGCCGACGTGGAAGAAACTGAACTCGCGGTTTCCCAGCAGCACGACGCCCTGCAGGGGCAACTACGGTTGGCCCTGCCCCTGTCCTTCGGTCTGCGCCACCTCGGCCCGGCGATTACCGAGTTTGCCGTAATGCATCCGGGTATTCATTTTGATCTGGACTTTAACGATCGGCGCATCGATATCATGCAAGAGGGCTTTGATCTCGCCTTTCGTATTGGTCACCTGGAAGACTCCAGCCTCATCGCCCGCCGTATTGCCGATATCAACACCGTGGTCTGCGCCAGTCCCGGCTACTTGAAAGAACACGGCAGCCCCCAGTGCCCCGAAGATTTGTTGCAGCATAGCGTCCTGGTCTACAGCAACCTGGCGGAGCCGGGTCTGTGGGGATGGTGGGACGGACAGGGCAAAAAACATACGGTTAGACCCACAGTGACCATGCGCGCCAATAACGGAGATTTTCTGTGCGACGCTGCTATTAGTGGGCGGGGTATCTGTATGCAGCCCAGTTTCATTGCCTATGAGGCCATCACTCGAGGTGACCTCGTCCCCATACTCACTGATATCCGTTGGCACACCACCCAGGCCTACGCGATTTATCCTGCGACCCGTCACTTGTCACAACGGGTGCGGGTATTCGTGGATTTTCTGGTGGAACGGTTTAAAGGGTTGCCCTATTGGGATTCACCTGTCGAGGAAAAATAATGTAACACTGGAACAGGACATACAACATGGTCTCAAAGAACTCAGGAGCATTTCTCGTTTCTCGTTCCCACGCTCCGGCGTGGGAATGCATAGGGAAGATAAGTAGAACACAAGGTATGGGTTCCCACGGGGGACCGTGGGAACCAGAAACCAGAACAGGGGGCCGTGTGAACCAGGGCATCCGGCACAGGTCCGCCGGTTCTCGTTCCCATGCTCTGGCGTGGGAATGCATAGGGAAGTAAGTAGAATACAAGGTATGGGTTCCCACGGGGGACCGTGGGAACCAGAACAGGGCGTAGTAAAAACCAGGGAGGGACTACACGATGGGCAGAAGCCGCTACAAGATTGTTGATCCTACACTACCGCATTTCGTTACTTGTACCGTGTTGCACTGGATTCCCGTGTTTACGCAGCCAGTGACTGTGGAGATCGTTTTAAATTCTTTACGCTATTTGATGAATGAGGGGTTGGTAATTTACGCCTATGTGATCCTGGAAAATCATTTGCATCTTGTGGTGAAAAGCCGCCAACTGGACGTTGATATGAGAAGGTTTAAGTCCTTTACCGCGAAAGAATTGATACGCCATCTAAAGTCTCGAAATGTAAGGCAGATACTCGATCAACTGGCCTTTTACAAAAAGGCCCATAAAACTGATCGGGCGTATCAATTCTGGCAGGAAGGTTTTCGCCCCGAATGGATTCAGAATGAGGAAATGATGCGTCAAAAGGTTAATTATATACATGAGAACCCAGTGAAACGCGGTTATGTGGATGTGCCTGAACATTGGCGTTACTCGAGTGCGAGGAGTTATGCCGGACAGGGTGGGTTGCTGGATATTTGTATGGCGTGGTGAATGATGTGGGTTCCCACGGGGGACCGTGGGAACTAGGGTGACAGGCAGGCCTCGACATATTCTCATTCCCACGCTCCGGCGTGGGAATGCATAGGGAAGTAAGTGGAATGCACGGCATGGGTTCCCACGGAGGACCGTGGGAATCAGGGTGATGGTTTGTGGGTAGGCCCTATTGGGATTTGTCTAGTGAGGGAAGATAAATTTGGGGAGGATATGGCCGCAGCCTGTCCCGGCGCGGTTAGGCCTAATAACCATGCCGGTTTTTGACATAGGGCGCGCAAGGGCTGGCCGTGCTGGCTATACGGGTAAAGCTCTATATGTATAGGTTTGGGCAAAAACTATACATGTTAGGGGTAAAATTACCAAAACCTATATAAATATAGGGTTATTGTTTGCAATAAAGGCCCCGTTATGTTGAAAAGTAGCCCATTGTTTGACATAAGAGTGGATTAGAACTACATTTCGACATATCCAGCACCATATATCGAAAACTAGCCTACTTTTTGACATAAGCATGAATATTAACGACTTTCAGGCCGGTAGTTACACCCAACAATATCAGTATAAGAGCTTTTCACCGGAGCCAATTAATCATGCTTGGGAAATCTCCGATGGGGGGCTCCAGCGCCTGTTGAGTGACGCAGATCGGGCGCTGGGTGAATTAAATGCCTTTTCGCAATTGGTGCCCAATGTGGATTTCTTCATTCGTATGCACATTACCAAGGAGGCTACCCAATCTAGCCGGATCGAAGGTACTCGCACTAATATGGAAGATGCCCTGCTAGATGAACAGGATATCGAACCGGAGAAGCGGGATGATTGGGTTGAGGTGCAGAACTATATCGAGGCCATCAATGCTGCCATCAAGCAACTGGAGCAATTACCGCTTTCCAATCGAATGCTGAAGGACACCCATAGAATCTTAATGCAGGGTGCACGGGGTGAGACCAAGCAACCTGGAGAGTTTCGTGTCAGCCAGAATTGGATAGGCGTCAGTCTAAAAAATGCGGTATTTATCCCGCCCCATCAGGATGATATGAAGGACTTGATGGGTGATTTGGAAAAGTTTATTCACAACGAAGAGTTGCAGGTACCGCATCTCATCAAGGTTGCTATTGCCCATTATCAGTTTGAAACCGTCCATCCCTTTCTTGATGGTAATGGCCGGATTGGGCGTTTGATGATTGCACTTTACTTGGCGAGCTTTGGTTTATTGCATAAGCCAGCCTTGTACTTGTCCGATTATTTTGAGCGTCATAAAACGGAATATGTAGACCGTTTGATGGCTGTGCGTGAGGCCAATAAAATGAAAGAATGGTTGGTGTTCTTTTTATATGGTGTGCGTGAGACAGCCGATAGTTCGATTCAGGTATTCAAGGATATTATTGCATTGAAAGAGAAACTAGAGCGTGAAGTGTTGCCGCATTTCAGTGCCCGCAGACAAGAAAATGCCCAAACATTAATGCAATACCTTTACCATACGCCGTTGATAAATGTCAAAATGGTGGCTGGCTTGCTAGGTGTAAGTACCAATACTGCCGCAGCGATGGTTATGGATTTTGTGAAGTACGGCATATTGTCAGAGCTGACGGGGAAACGCCGCAACAGAACATTCTGGTTTGCAGAATATTTATTTATATTTAATAGGCCACACATCTAATGGTTAACGAGCAAGTGAAATTAGTACGGTAGTTGTGTATGTTAGAAGAAATAAAGACAAATTTTGTAAATACTCGATATTGGTATAGGGTGACGGGGTGGGGATAGGCTGGGAACCCATAGATTTGATGGAGTGCCGGGTTTTGGGAATATGGAAAACTTGATTGAACTTAGAGACCGCCTGCGCCAGTTTGCGGATGACCGTGATTGGGATCAGTTCCACTCCCCCAAAAACCTTTCGATGGCACTCAGCGCTGAAGTGGCTGAAATAATCGAGCATTTTCAGTGGCTCACCGAAGAACAAAGCAAAAATCTTTCCAAGGACAAGCTAGATGAAGTCGAAACCGAGCTGGCCGATACCTTTATTTATCTGATCCGGCTTGCTGATAAGCTTGGCATTGATTTATTGGCAGCGGCAAAAAATAAAATTGAAGTCAATGAGCAGAAATACCCTGTGGACAAAGCAAAAGGAAACGCAAGAAAATACACGGAGCCCGACAAGTGATCGTTTATTAGCGATGTAGCATTTGTACGGTGTTTATCCACACAAATATACTAAGTACCATCAGAATGCCCGTTCTTCTTGGCACCTTCATGCCTACCTCACAAGAGAATGCTGAGGCCTGCGGCAAATAATGACTACAGGGTTATACAAGCCCCTTTATTTTTTGTAGCCGTTTGCGATAGCGGTTCTGGACAATGTCCGATATCACCAGTACGCCGATGACAAAATAAAAGGTTGCCTTACTCATGGGGGTAATCTTCTGTCCAAACAGATGTAGATTGGCCAGGTGCGCACCTTCGGACAGTAACATGATGCCAACCACAAATAATATAAAAAGGCCCATGACTTCATACATGCGATTTTTTTGTAAGAATACGGCCACGCCATCGGCCAGCCAGATCATAAGTGCGCCGCCGATGAGAATGGCGGTAGCCATTATCCAGAACACATCGCTAAGTGCGATCGCACTTAGCATGGAGTCAAA
The DNA here is from genome assembly GCA_013152415.1 of Gammaproteobacteria bacterium. Classification (GTDB taxonomy): domain Bacteria; phylum Pseudomonadota; class Gammaproteobacteria; order HyVt-429; family HyVt-429; genus HyVt-429. Next base: position 44,656 of record JAADGI010000024.1, read on the forward strand.
CGAAAACACCAGATTAACGGCTACCATCCAGAACACGATTGTGGTGACGGATGTGGGCTCTCGGGTTTCGTGTTCCAGGTTATCCACAGCCATCATGTGAAAAATTTCCTTAGTGGCGGTGTAAATAATAAATATACCGCCCACGAGTACGATGAGACTATGTAGATTGAATGTGCCTTCGATAAAATTTGTAAGCTGAAAAGTAAACAGGGTGTTCTGGAAGGTGCTGATGGCTTTGACCAGTACAAACAACAGCACAATACGAAATATTACCGCGAGTCCGATGCCCAGACGCCGGACCATCTGCCTTTTTGCCTCAGGCGCACGTTTGGACTCCAGCACAATATAGAGCAGGTTGTCGAAACCGAGCACAGCCTGTAGCAAGGTCAACAGGACCAAGGTGACCAGATTGTCCAATGTGAATATTTGTTCCATTCGCTACGCTCCAATTATTTATTCGGTAAGGATGTTATGGGTCCTGGGTTGATGATTCTGTTACCCTTACTGCGAGCACATCGCAGGGTGCACCGTGTAACACCCCATTGGCTGTAGAACCCAATAACAGGGCAAGCCCGGATCGGCCATGGCTGCCCAAAACGATTAAATCAACGTCTTCTTCCTCGGCAATCCGCAATATCTCGTGCCGGGTGGAGCCGATCTCTATCCACAGGTTGGTGTAGTCTGCGTTGATCAGGGATGCAAATTCTTCTAGCCGTTCGCGGGCGCTTTCTACTAAATGGTCTTCAATTTTAAGTTGGGGCAGTTCAATGAGGTCCCCAGGCAGATCGGTGGGGACATAGTCCACAACATGGATAAGACTAAGCCGTGCACCGTGCTGTTTGGCCATGGCAGTCGCCCTGGTGCCAATGGATTCGGCGTGGTTGCCAAAATCGGTGGCCAATAGAATATGGCGATAGTTATTTTCCTCGGCGGTCATGATCTTCTCCGAATATATCAGAATAGATTTTTGGGTGTCGGGTGCTGAGAAACATTGAATGGGTGTTCCCCATCAATCGCTAGTCGTTGCTGTATCTGTGAATCTTTGTGGTGGCTGATTAAGTATTACTCCACCTATTTAACCATATTAGAGAGCCGGGCGAATTCTTCAACCGACAAGGTCTCGGCGCGAGCCCTGGGGTCGATATCCACAGCTTCAAGTTCCTGTACAGACAGCATGCCCTTCAGGGTGTTGCGCAGGGATTTTCGTCTCTGGGAAAAAGCTTGCTGGACCAGCCGTGAAAAAGTTTTTGGGTTGTTTACCTTTACCGGTGGTGTGGCATAAGGGGCCAGCCGGACCACCGCAGACTGCACCTTGGGTGGTGGAGTAAATGCCCCCGGGCTTACTTCAAACAGTTTCTCCACTTCACAGCGCCACTGTACCATTATCGAGAGACGCCCGTAGTCTTTGCCCCCCGGTGGTGCGGCCATACGGTCGACGACCTCTTTTTGTAGCATGAAGTGCATATCCTGGATGCAATGGGATTGTTCTAACACATGGAAGACTAGCGGCGTGGAAATGTTATAAGGCAGATTACCGATGAGCCTTAGTTTTTTTGTGTTGGGGGCGAGGCTGCAGAAATCAAACTTGAGTGCATCGGCTTGGTGTACCACAAGATGTTCTGATTTGCCGAATCGTTCCCTAAGTTGTGCTGCCAGATCACGGTCTAGCTCAATAGCCTGAAGTGTATCGGTGGCAGCGATCAGATCCCCGGTTAAGGCGCCTAGGCCCGGCCCAATTTCTACAATATGCTCACCGGGCCGTGGGTGCAGGAACCGTATGATACGTTCGACCACATGTTTTTCATGTAGAAAGTGTTGGCCAAAGCGTTTTCGGGGAAAGTGTTTTGAATTATTCATTTGTTTTTGCCGCAAAGGCACTAAGATGCAGAGAAGACACATTAAAAAAATAGCGTAGACTCAACTGTTGGGCACTATTGCTGTTCCATTTGCTCACTTTGTCATGCCGGACTTGATCCGGCATCCAGTATGTTGTTGGAATAACGAGTTCGGTTATTCAGATCCATGTCGTCATTTCCTGGCGTTATATGGCGAGCATTAGGCTGCAGAGGCCTTAACCATTTGCCGGGCAGTGTTGATCGCGGCCTTGAGGCTGCCCAAATCAATATTACCGCTGCCCGCTAAATCAAGAGCGGTACCGTGATCCACAGAGGTGCGAATGAAGGGCAGCCCCAGGGTGATGTTGACCGCGCGCCCGAATCCGGCATATTTGAGTACCGGTAAACCCTGGTCATGATACATGGCCAACACCGCATCGGTGTGGGCAAGGTGCTTGGGTGTGAAGGCAGTGTCTGCGGGTAGGGGGCCCGTCAGCTTGAGCCCTTCACTTCGGAGTGACTCGAGTACCGGGATAATGGTGTCTATTTCCTCGTGTCCCAGATGCCCGCTTTCTCCAGCATGGGGGTTGAGGCCGCATACGAGAATGTGGGGTTGTGTAATACCAAACTTCTGGTGCAAGTCGGTATGGAGGACTCGAATCACAGACTCAAGGCATTTGGTGGTGATGTGGCGGCTGATATCGCTTACTGCAATATGGGTGGTGGCCAGGGCCACACGAAAATCACCGGCGGCCAGCATCATGACTACCTGTGGAGTTTGGGTGCGTTCGGCGAGAAATTCGGTGTGACCGGTAAAGGCTATGCTGGCATCATTGATGATGCTCTTTTGGATGGGGCCGGTCACCAGGGCATTGAATTCTCCATTCATACAGCCATCACTGGCCCGTTCCAGGGTCTTAAGGACATAACCGGCATTGGCAACATCAAGCTTGCCGCAAACGGTGGGGACATCCAGATTGATCGGCACTACGGCGAGTTCACCCTTGGTGTGAAGCTGTTGTTTCCAATCCGTCAGCACCAAATTCACGTTGAGTTGTTGGGCGCGGTTTTTAAGTAGACCTGGATCAGCGACCACCGCCAGCTTACAGTCCAGCGCTTGTTGGGCGAGTAAAACTGCCAAGTCCGGACCAATCCCCGCGGGTTCTCCAGGTGTGAGCACCAAGGTGGCTTGATGTGTCATTGGGGGCGGTGGGATGAGCTTTAGTGTTCAGCCTTGGGGTGGTACAGGTGCGGCAATACTGCTGTCGATAAGCTCACCGTTTATGACGAGCCTGCCCTCTTTGTACACCAAGTCCATGAAGTAGCCGTTACCACGACGTTCAAGCCAGTGACTTTCTGGCCAATCCGGCATCCTGGCTTCCACCGAGGCATCGATGATCTTGTTGGCCTGTTCAATAGACAGTGGTGGGATTTTTCCCAAGGCCTGTAGGGTAGCCAGCTCAAACCTGACCTGGGTGGTGACTAAAGTTGAGATAATAGAGTGCGGTAAACTGAGTTTTGCGCTCGCATTGATGGCACCAAGCAGTTGCATCAATCCGGCATCGGGTTTGATTTTATCACCCTCCATCATTAGCGTGCCTTTCCCATGTACCTCTTCGTTACCACTCCCCACCGAGAAGTGGGTGATGGAAATCCGGGGTGATTTGCGGCTCAGGTCTCTAATGATGTCCAGGCCAGAAAATGTGGTTTTGGTGTTTTGGCCTATAGCTCTTTTGCGGTCAGTTAACTGGTGTCTGAGTTTCGCCAGAGTGGTGGGATCCAGCCCATTGAGTTGGATTTTTATCAGCCCTGGGCCTAGTTTGGCAGGGCCCGCTACAAAGCCCTCAATGCTAAGTTTCAGGGTGGCATTTACGCCATCGGAGTGGTCTCGGGCACTGGTATGGATGGCTAAACCACTTGCTGTTAAGGGAGACGGATCTTGTGGGGTGGCGCGATAAATCAATTTGCGCGAGGTGACTGTTAAATCGCCTATCGAGAAACCCGAAATACCATCATGGAAGTCGAAGCTTGTTTCAAGCCCTTCCATTTCGACCCCGGTGGCCATGCCCGTGAGGCGCAGAGAGGGCATTGCGAAGGAGCCAATAATGCGTTTCAGGCCCGGTCGAAAACGGATGGTTCCTGCAAACCCGGTTGACTCCAGGGTGTCCTTTGACCTGCTGTAACTTTTGAATGCGCCAGCAAATACCCGGGTTTTGGCGTTACGGTCAATGCTGATTACAGTGCGCGCAGAAAATGTAGGTATGATATCGACACCATCCCTGTTTTTGGCTGTGATCTCGCTGTGCACTCTCGCCAGAACCGGCGCCAAATCAAATTGACCCTGCAATAGCCGGTCAGTGGAAATAGGCCCATGACTGATGTTGTCGACGATGGTTACATTTATGCCGGTACCCCGTATCTTGATCTGTGTATTTACGGTGGAATGTAGCCAGCCACGATCAAAATTGATGTCGATAGAACTGATCAGCGCCGTATTGCTTAGACGTTGCCCGGCACGTTTGTAAGTGTTTTCGGCCTCAATACCAAGCCAAAGGTGCAAGACTAGCAAGACACCAATAACTGCGGTGAGGACAACAAAAGTGATAACTATCCTTCTCAATTTTCAATCCAATGTGTAGTGCGGCATAGCCGCTATCAGTCTCAGTGGGGCGTCGGGGGTTCCGGCCGATGGCGGGTAATGCCCTTGTCTTTTTGTTGCGGTCACCACTGCAAAAAGGGCCACGGTGCTTTGTTTGCACCTGTGTGGTGATACCGTGATCGTTTCGTCCGGATCTGGCCTGAACCTGGTCCGAATCTAGCCCAGAATCTATTTGGGACACACCTCATTTCGTTCAGTATGTTCTGGGCCAAGGCCGTGCTGCTTTATAGCACAGCATGGCCGTGCCCAGGAACCCTAACAGGCTCATCGGTCACCGGTATATCGCCCGTCACGCATCCTTGATAAAATCCCGCCCCCTAGAGTTATTTTAGCCCACTGAAGAAGATAGGCGCGCTGGCAAAGACAAACCAGCCAAGAATTTTGTCGGTAGGCCACCCATTCCCGCTGTGGAGCCAAATTGAGTACCTTACGGATAGAAGCGTTACAAAATACCACCATTCAGGCCAACGGCGAGGCCTATAATGGCCTGGCCCCGATAGATTTGGAGTTGACCACCGGGGAGTGTGTCTGCCTGTCCGGTGCCTCGGGTTGTGGCAAGACCCTCTTGCTGCGTGCTATCGCCGACCTGGATCTGTCTCAAGGCCAGGTTTTTCTGCACGAACGCCCTCGTGACGACTACAGTGGTCCGGATTGGCGCAAGCGAGTCACCTATCTGGCTGCCGAGAGCGCCTGGTGGGATGACCGTGTTCGGGCCCACTTTCCTGGCCGACGTATTCGATTCATGGAAGATCTTGGCATGGACCTGTCGCTGCTGAGTCGGCCATTTAAGAGTCTATCCCAAGGTGAGCGTCAACGACTGGCCTTGTTGCGAGTATTGAACCGTCGGCCGGAAGTGTTGTTGCTTGACGAACCGACTGCATCGTTGGACCCCGACAGCACCAAACAAGTAGAAAATATCATCCAACGATTTCGTAGCGAACGCGGTGTGGCTGTGCTGTGGGTGAGCCATGATCCAAAACAGATCAAACGTGTAGCCGATCGACACTATCAGATAAAAAAGGGTGAGCTTAAATTGACCAACAGCACCAAGCCCAAAGCAAAAACGAAGAAAAAAAATGTTTCAGCGAAAAAAAGGGTACGCAGACCCAAGGCTGAAAGGGAGGTGTCGGTATGAACTTGATCAATTTGACATCGGTGGATCTTATTGTGGCCGCACTTTTGGTGTTGGCGCTGGCCTACTTAAGTCAACGCATGTCGCTGGGCATCAGTAACACCATTGTTGTCGCTGCCATACGTACTACTGTGCAGCTCCTGTTGATCGGTTGGGTGCTGAAGATTTTATTTTCCCATGTTCATCTGGCTTGGGTGATACTCATGGCGCTGGTCATGTTGTTGGCGGCGGGGCGCGAGGTTATGGTGCGCCAACAGCGTACATTTTCGGGGTGGTGGGGGTTTGGGTTAGGGACCGGGTCCATGTTTATCTCATCCTTTGTTATCACCGTGTTGGCGCTGTTGTTGATAACAAGTTCTGAGCCCATTCCTTGGTATGAACCGCAGTATGCGGTGCCATTGCTCGGCATGTTGTTGGGTAATACCATGACCGGTGTGGCCTTGGGTTTGGATCGGCTCAAAGAAGGTGCATGGCAACAGCGTGATATGATTGAGGCGCGTCTATCCTTAGGTGAAGATGGAACACAGGCGATGGGTCCTATCCGACGCGATAGCATGCGTGTCGGTATGATTCCCATCATTAATGCCATGGCCGCTGCGGGTATAGTCAGCCTGCCCGGCATGATGACCGGCCAGATTCTTGCCGGTAGTCCCCCACTCGATGCGGTAAAGTATCAGATCTTAATCATGTTCCTCATCAGCGCGGGTACCGGATTTGGGACTATTGCCGCAGTGCATTTTGGTGCACGCCGACTCTTTGATGGGCGTGATCGCCTGCGCCTGGACCGACTCTGCTTGCGCCAACCCCAATCTTTCATGTCACGTGTGTTGAAGTTGACCAAACATCAGCCTGTTGAAAGTTAGACTGCGCATCCATGTTGCGACTGTATTCCAAGCTACAGTGCCCATTGTGTGAAGAGGCGATTGAAATTATGGGTCTGGTGGGTGTGCGTACTGAAGACCTGGAGATCATCGATATTACTACCGAGAGCAGTTTGTTTCGTCGCTATGGGACGCAAATTCCGGTAGTGGTTAATTTGGACTCGCAAGAGGAATTGGGATGGCCATTTGGTGTGGCCGATGTGAGGCGGTTAATTAACGTCAAGCCCGGCAGCTAAGTTTTTGGCTCATCGTTCCGGTTGGTGCCCTTGTGGTGGCGATATTTTATAGACGAGCAACAGGATGAATTTGTCCCCGGATCATGCAAGGCAGTTGGTGGCCGAACACGGCTCCCCACTTCTATTGGTGTTGATCAGCACACTCCATCAGCGGTATCGTATCCTTGCCGACCTTTTACCTCAGGTCAGTCTTTGTTACGCAGTAAAATCAAACCCCCATCCGGTGGTGCTCAAGGCCCTTGCAGAGGTCGGCAGTGGTTTCGATGTCGCCTCAGAGGCGGAATTGGATGCGGTACTGAGCTACGGTGTGGCCGGTGACCGCATCATTTATACCAACCCTATTAAACCTATAGGTGCCATCAGTCGCTTGAGTGAAAAAGGCATTGACACCTATTTCTATGACAATGATTTAGAGCTGGAAAAGATTGCCCGGGAATGTCCGGGTGTACGGGTCATTCTTCGTCTCAATGTCATCAACCCGAATTGTGTGGTGGATTTGGGCCAGAAATTCGGTTGTCATATCAGTGCAGCCGAACCTCTGCTTACGAAGGCCTTGCAATTGGGTTTGCGTCCAGTGGGCTTGAGTTTTCATGTGGGCTCACAGACCTCGATTCCCCAACCCTATGCCGACACCATCTCTGCCTGTAAGAATATATTTAACCACATGGCCTTGCAGGGTGCGCCGTTGGAACTGTTGGATATCGGTGGTGGCTTTCCTATACCGTATAAGGCCAATACCATGCCTATCGACGCCTTTTGTAAACCTATCGTTGCTGCCCTGGATCGATATTTTCCGAACACAAAAATCATTGCCGAGCCGGGACGGTTTATCTCAGGCCCTGCGGCACAATTGGTGACCCGTGTGATTGGCAAGGAAACCCGCAACGGTATCGTGTGGTACTACCTGGACGATGGCATCTATGGGTCCTTCTCAGGTTGTATCTTTGACCATGCCAGCTATCAATTCACCAGTCTCAATGGGGGGGAACTGCGCCCCTGTGTTCTCGCCGGGCCCACCTGTGATTCCTTCGATATCATCTCTCGTGGTGAATATCTACCGCCCATGGAGATTGGCGACATCCTCATTGCCGAGAATATGGGGGCCTACACCAATGCCAGCGCCACAACATTCAATGGTGTGCCGCTGACGAAGGTGGTGGAAATCAACTAAAGTGCGGAAACAAATCCACGCTCAATCTGGAGTTTAAGTATGAACGACATCGTTAAAGAAGAGTCCATGGAGAGCCTTTGGAACATGTGGTTTACCGAGCTACACCATCAGCGTGTCGGCCTCAGCCTGAAGGTGTCCCGGGTGTTGTATAGCGAGTACTCTGACTTTCAGCGTATCGATGTCATCGACACCGAGCAGTTTGGCAAGGCCCTGGTGTTGTACGGTTCCATCATGATTACCGAGAAAGATGAGTTCGTATACCATGAAATGCTGTCCCATGTGCCGCTCAATGTGCATCCGAAACCCGAAAAGGTGTTGATCATTGGTGGTGGTGATGGTGGTGTCCTGCGTGAAGTGACCAAGCATAGCAGCGTACAGCAGGCCACCATGGTGGAGATCGACAAAAAAGTGGTGGAGGTGTGCAAACAGTACTTTCCTGAAGTGGGTGGGTTCGATCACCCCAAGTCTCGCGTCATATTTGATGATGGTGCGGCCTTTGTCGCCAATACCAATGAAAAATTTGATGTGATTTTGGCCGATACCTCGGACCCCATTGGTCCTGCGGAAGTGTTGTTCCAGAAACCCTTTTATCAGTCGGCCTATGATTGTTTAAGTGACGATGGCATTTTTGTGCCTCAGTCAGAATCACCTCTGTTCCACCAGGACAGTGTGACCAAGATATACAGGAACCTTAAGAGTGTATTCCCCATCGTGCGCATGTATCTGGCCCATATCCCGACCTACCCCAGCGCATTGTGGAGCTTCGCCTTTTGCTCCAAGAAATATGACCCCCTGGAGGATTTTGATGAGAATTTTGTCTCTGGCCGGCTCACCGGTATGGGACTGAAATACTACAATAAGGATATTCATCGGGCCTGTTTTGCTTTACCCGGTTATGTTAAAGACTTGGTGTCATCCTGATGCTGTGAAAATAATAGTTTGATGCCGCGTCAGACGGTAGTCCCCATTTGCTATCAATGCTTGCATTTTTCATAGCCGGTGATATCATTGATATCAATCCTATCGGAGTGTTACAAAGTGGCCCGTTTATTAGTCAGAGATCTTGATCCGGATATCGTGAAAGCTTTAAAAAAGCGAGCCGCGCAGCATAATAATAGCGCCGAGGCGGAGCATCGCGAGATATTAAAGCAAGCCCTACTGGGGCCTAAGAAGAAGTCATTCGCCCAGGTGCTAGCCTCCATGCCGAATGTGGGGAAGGATAGCGATTTTGAGCGAATAGAAGATACCGAGGGTGAAAGTGTATTTAATTGATACCAATGTCATCAGTGAAATACGAAAGAAAAGGGGCGCTAACACTGGAGTAAAAAGGTTTTTTGATTCTGTTTTAACGAACGAAGATCGTCTATATGTATCGGTAGTTACGATCGGTGAGTTAAGAAGGGGTATTGATCTCATTTGGCATCGTGGTGATACCCGACAGGCCAATCTGCTTGAGAAATGGATGGGTATCATACTGGTCGAGTATCAAGACAACATCATTGATTTTGATGAAGACACAGCACAGCTCTGGGGTAAATTGAGAGCGCCAAATCCAGAGAATGCTATAGATAAACAAATAGCGGCTACGGCTATAATTCATGGATTAACGCTTGTAACGAGAAACAGTAAGGACTTTGAAACAACCGGGGCGAAGCTATTAAACCCTTTTAGGGAATAGCACGGGAAAGATGTGACGAAAAAGGATCCCAAAAAGAAAAAAGGGAGTCTTGCGTTTTATCTTTATAGTGGATTGTGACAATTGGAATACGGAAGGGCAAAAAACAAGACCCTACACTTAAGCTAACCCCCTTGAAAAATCGACTCCCATTCTTTCAGTAGCTTGATGTGCCCGTAATCTTTCGCTTTGGCGTGGTGTTTTTTATCGGCGGTCAGGAATACGCCATCTAACTGAATGGCCAATGAATGGTATATGCTGTCGTATATTGTGGGACAGCCGCTTTTTTCGTGCCCCTCGTTAGCAATTTCTTCCGCGAGTAGCCAGGTTTCTCTATCCGGCGACGATACTGTGAGTATCGCTTTGATATGTGCGTCGAACAAATCAAGTGTTTTCGCTAATGGGCCTTCTTTGTGGCGAGTGACTTCTGCTATCTCATATTTGAATAGCTCTGGAACGACTAATCTTGTGTTTGTCTTAGCGCAAGTTTTGAAAAAAACCTTGGCTTCATCTGAATCGTGCTCAGGGTGTAGCAGTTTAGTAAATACATTGGCGTCTGGAACGATAATTTTCGTACTCATCGCATCATTGGTTGTCGGCTAATCTTGCCGATTGGGCTTCTCGTATTTTTCTTATTGTTTCAACAACGGGTTCATCAGTAGGCTCCCAAGCTTCCACATCATCAATTGCCTGGACCAGCTTATCCCTGTTTCTTTGTTTAAGTGCTTCGGCAAGCGTTTGGGCAATGAATTTTGACCTTTCTTGATTTGGAATGGTTTGATCAAGCTCCGCACTGATCTTGTCCGGTATAGAGAAAGTTCTCTTTACTATTGGCATGGCTGTCACCATCAATGGGCATACTTACGTAATATTATATACATAAGTTTGACCTAGTCAAATCTTTATCAGAGCAAAAATATTAAGGGTCCCATTGCGGAATACTTCGGTTTGGGACATATATGAGTATTCCAGACTAACCCTGCCACTGATTCCAGAGGAAGGTTGCCCCCCATTCCATTCGAAGCCTGCCACCGATTCCGGTGAAAGCTGC
>JAADGI010000031.1 GCA_013152415.1 Gammaproteobacteria bacterium
TAGGACCTACTATGCCGCTGAAATCGCTTTGTATCATGCACTTGGCGCTTTACCTGTCCCGAAAACTACCCATGTATTTTTCTGACGAGGCTTAAATATTAGGTTAGACAACAAAACATCCCATAATGTCTTTACAATAGACACAAGAAATATTATTGCCGCAAAAAACTCACTATTGCTTAGATGCATGCTTCCACTCATAATCGGGATAGGGGGCGCCTCACGACGCCCCTCCTCCCACACCACCCGGCATACGGATCACGTACCAAGGCGGTTCACTATCCTGTCGGTTGTCATTATAGTTTTAGGGGACACCGATTCTTTAATGCCTTAAGAAATTACCGACTTGAAAATTCCTCCCATTCAATACCATATTGTTGGCAATATATTTCACCTCGTTTGCTGGCTTTAGATGATAGTGGTTGGACATAAGCGCCCAAGCATAGCACTGACATTGGGCCTGTTCTAATCCTTCGCCCAGCCTATCAAGAAAATCTTTTTTATCAACATCACTTTGAAATACTCTACGCCGCTCCATTCCACGACCCATGACGTGATAATATCCTCCCGCTAAGTGTAGTCGTCCTTGTCTTGGCATTAAATAAACTTAACAGAATCAGTCTCGCTTTTCCACTAAAGCATTAAAGCATCGGTGTCCCCCTTTTTGGCCAAAAATACCGGGTCTTGAGGTTTGTGATCAAACGCAAGCCTTAAGGACCGGTCATCCCCAAAAAGATATTTTCAAGAACGATTAATCTCTTCACAACCGACGGGCTTGTCCAACAAACGGTTCAGATTGTGGTTCGTTCCTCGCACAATCTAACCTTATTCGTTATGCGATTTTACACACCGCTACTATAAAATGGCTCTGCTTCAAACGGCTTCCAAGATGGGTACTCCAGCCCATCAGTATAATTCATGATTTCATTTATACTAATATACGCCTGCTCGACATCATCGTTTGAAGGCGAGTGTAACGTAAACGGTGGTTGTGGGTATTTTCCAAGAATATCACCAAACATTCTATCAGCTATTTCTCCTTTGCAGCCTGGACTAATAATCAAAGACTCTGATGCCGCACGAGCTAAATGGAAATTTAAAATATGAGCAGCACCTTTATCCATTCTGTGCCCATATGTATTTTTTGGTTTGTACGTAAAGACTGGCCAATCATTGGGCATTGAGCAAGCAACAAAGCATACTTTCGGTGTTAACGGATAGTAAAGGCATGTTTTCGACTCCTCAACGAACCCAGACAACAAAACAGGATTGTCTGATCTTACAAAATAGTCATCTTCATAAGCAATTAAAAGATACCAGTCTCGGTTTGCAATATAATATAGATCGCCGCATTCCGTGCAACCTACTCGGTCATGAAGTGGCTCATTATCTATTCCCCACTTTTCCTTGCCGGCTGTTTCATATCGTATACCGGCTGTTTCATATCGTATAAATGTTGGCGTACGCACTAACTGCGACATTAGAAACTGCGACCATACTATTCTTTCACTAGGAATTAACTCTTCAGGAATCAATAATTTTTCATATATCGGTGCGACCTTAGTTTCCAAGTCTCTATCTAAGGCACGCTCAACGTCCCAAGTATAGAGGCCTCTCTTTCTCCCCCATTGCTTTTTACCTTGAGGGGTCGATTTAACTTCTTTTTCGTACTGACAATAAAAATATGAAAGATAGGCATTTTCATTAGCCCAATACTTGTTTGAGAACACTGGAGAAAAATGTGATAAAGGCTTCTTTTTTGCCATTTTCATTAACCTTTATTGAGCGCATAATGCTGGCCTCTGGCGCGAATTTAAGCTTGGCAGTCTTTTATGCCAAGCTTAAATTCGTCGCTAGCAGGCCCTTGTTATAGCAAATCTGCTCGTTCCTGATTTACAGCTTCTGACAGGTTGTCATGTGTATATTCTAGAATTCTCCAGTTTTTACTGGCCCAGCCATAGTTTATTGACCAACCTGTTTGAGGCCAAGACGTCAACGCTCTCCCTTTCTTTAGTGTAATTGAAGTCGCTTTTGAAGAGTCACTTTGAGCATAATCTGGGAAATTATCGAAATTTATACCTTCACCGTATTTCTCTTTGAGTTGCCCCAGTAACACACGGTAATTAAGCCAAGAAGGTGATGGGTAAAAAATGGAAACTGACGCAACTCGTCCATTCGCTGATTTAAGAAAAATCCGTTTATCTCCATCAAAATAGACAAAACTTCCACCCTCCTTGACATCGGGTTCAGGAAGGTCTGCCATACTTCCTCCTAGACAATATTTTCCCATTACCATTTTTCTGCATTGGTCTAGTGCATTCTCCTTAGCAGATGCCTTCTTTCCGAGAACGATATTATTTTTACTTGTATATAGGGCTTTTTCATCTTTACGTACAATTGCAACCCCACCATTATATTTTTCCAAGGTAACAGGCAAAGATTCTTGTACAATTCTGCAATCAGCGGGATTAGGTATTCTAGGAGTTCCACGGAGATCCGCTAATTTGTTTTTTAACTCTACAATGACCGTTTCAGTATAGGAACTACTACTGTCACATACTAACGAGCCCGCTTTTATTTTATCTAAATCAGAAGCAAAGCTGGATAGGCTGAATAGCAGTAGACCCAATGCTGAAATGTTGTGAATCTTACTCATAGTACACCCCACTAATTTATTATTTTTCCATTTAAATCGCCGATTACTCGACGGCTATAACAGTTGAATATCTATAACAAGCACGACGGCATCGTGCCCGGATCTCTATATTACCGGGGTTAAGTAGCTGAATAAACACAAAAAGTAGGGTCGAATATCAGGGTTTGCTAATCCCTCTTATTGGCTTCGGGGCGGTATATTCAATATACTGGATATTCATACAGTATATTGCGACAAAAAGGACTCCTGCTTTTATATCCTAAGGTAAATACTCGGCAAAAAATCGCAAGAGGTTCACCCCCATAATATTTTGAATCTCGCTTTCGTTAAACCCCGCGTTCAACAGGCCTTGGGTCAACTGGGCCAAACCGGTGACATCAAACGGTACCGGCACGGCGCCATCAAAGTCCGAGCCCAGCACCACATGATTGATGCCGACGAGTTTGCTCACGTAATGCAAACTACGCACAATGGCGGCCACACCTCTTCCACAGGTGGCCTGTGGCCAAAACCCAACACCAATCAATCCTCCAGCGGCAGCAATACGACGTAACTGATCGTCGGTCAAATTTCGAGGACTGTTGCACACACTACGGGCACCGGTATGACTCACCACCACCGGTCGACGAGCCATGGCCAATACATCGTTAATGAGCTTATCTGAACTGTGAGCCAAGTCCACGATCATGCCACGTTGCTCCATCCTTCTAATGACACGTCGCCCGAATGGGGTCAGCCCGCCCTTTTTTATACCATGGGCAGACCCGCCTACAGCATTATCAAAGAAATGGGCCAAGCCCACCATGCGTATCCCGGCATCAAAAAATTCGTCCAGAATTTCAATACGGCCATCCAGGGCGTGGGCACCCTCAATACTCAACAGACCCGCTGTAATCGAAGGATCTTTTCTGCGTTGTTTAAGAAATTCACTGACATCTGCCCTGCTGGTCAACAGGCGGAAACGATTCGCCGGATTGGCGGCGAGGTCTTGCAAACGATTGGCGTGGTAGATCACCCGTGCCGGTAGGCTGAACCAGGTGCGTGGCGGCAAACCCTGAACTATAGACAGGGGGGTAATATCGTCACTGTCGCCGGTGTTACGGTGGATATTGAGGCCGCGAGGGGTCTTACTGACAATGGAAAAGACCTCGATGGCCAGATTGCCCAGGCGCATGCGGGGCAAGTCCAGGTGACCTCTGTCCGACATCTCGCCAAGGTCCCGCCCCCACAACAAACTGTCCCCATGCAAATCGGCAACCAACAGGCCCTGGTGTAACCGCCGGGCTCGATCCGACACCCGCTGGGGGGCGGTGCCGGTAAGGGTATTGCGCTGTTGTTCGACCCAGGCTGGGGCAATGCGATGAATAGACCAAACTATAATCAGCAGGGCCAGCAGAAGAACCACTCCGATCACAATGGTTTTTGATGTTTTTATCATAAGCACTGCAGACTCGAATCTGAACACGGTGCCATATTATCACTCCCATGAATAACGATGCCCACCTGCCTACAACATATTGTTTGGTTCAGGATGTTGACGACAAAACTGATCGTGCCATAATGTTTGTCAGGTAGCGTTCATTGAGGCCTTGACAGGGGAGACTTCAGTGAGTCGATCCATGCCCTGATACTTTAAGGAGGTGATCCCATGTCTAACGGATGTATCGAGGTGTTGACGGGGTAGAATCGGTTACGCGCCGGTCTCTTCGGCAACCCCTTTACCATCGAAGGCCCCGTCTGCACCTTGCAGGCGGGGCCTTTTATTTTATGCGATTGATGGATCGTGCCTGACTTCAACCCATCATTTGGCTCTATTTATCATTTCCTGGGGACCCGATCCAAAACGACATATCCCGCTCCAGGAACTCCTCCACTGGCATGTAATGAGATCCATCACAGGAAAAGGTCAGACCTAACATCCCATTCATAATATTGATGGACGCCGAACGCAGATAAATCGTCTCATCTGCGAAACGCAGGGCCTTGAATTGGGCAAACACTTTGCCAATTTGTTCGGGGGTGATCTTGGCCTTATCCGGGTAGGGATGCAGTGGATAGGCCAGGCAAAACTCTGGATCGATAATTTCATCCACCCCATGAAGGCGGTAATCATAGGGGTCCGCTAACAACCAAAAAGAACAGCGGCCACTGGAAAAATGGATCTTGCTATGAAACACACCGTGCTCAACCATAAAAGACTTGATACCGGCCAATGCTGCATCGAAGTGATCATCAAACCGACTCTGCGCCCGGCTCTGCATAAACACGGTACCGCGCACCGCAGGATCACCACGAAACTGTTGCCAGTGCATTTCCGGCGCGGTGAGTTGGGTATCCCGCAACAAATCATTTACTGAAAAGTCAGCAGCGATAAAACCCTTTAACTCATCCCCGCTGCGTATAGCCTGCAGCGCGGTAACGCACGACTTGTGGGTATAGAGGCTCTTGTAGACCGAAGACAACATGATGCCTTTAAAAGGCAGATTATTTTTGAGATAGGGACGATCTGACAAGTCGCGGTTGCGCCAGCTCGGATCAATAGTCTCAATCTGGACCATAGACGAGATGGCTATTCCCTCCACATTCCAGGTATAAAGCAGATGACAATTAGGGATGCTGCCAATATTCGTTCGCAGGATATCATCCAGGGCATCAGCTTGTGGCCAAACCGCAGCACAACGCTCCGCCAGCGCCCTTAATGGCTCACTGACCGCATCGGCCAGGGCTGCCTTTTTTGCCAAAATGGTCTGTTGAATGTGGCTTTGTGCCTGCTCAGTCATAATGTAATTAAAAAATAGGGTTCAGTGGTCCAGGAACGATACTAGCAGATATCAGTGACAAGCTTGTTACAACGCCACACTCACCTCGTAACCCGTATATTTTCGAATATTGATCACACCGTGATCCAGAATCAAATATTGCCCCTTGATACCCATCAATGTGCCCTCTACCTTTGGGTTTTTGTCCATATTGATTGATGCCACCTTCTCGGGATATTGCTTGACCGGGTAGTCAATATCAACCGTCTCCACACCTGCTAAATGCTGGATACTGCCCTCACCAAAATGTTGCGTAAGTTCATCGACACGGGCACTACAGGCCTGCCGTAATGTTTCAGAGACCGCCCACAAGTCCACAAGTTCCGGTACCCCCTTTAACATCCGTCGCCAATCAGTGCGGTCGGCAACATGCTCTTTAAAAATGACCTCTACCAGACCAGACAGGTAACGGTCTTTAACCCGGTACAGGGGTAAGGCCTGCCTCGCGCCCTGGTCAATCCAGCGTGTAGGGACCTGGGTGCCCCGGGTAATGCCGACCTTGGTGCCCGACGAATTGGCAAGATAGACAATATGATCTTGCAGACAATTGTCTACCGCCCAATCGGGCTCACGACATGTCCCGGCGCCATAGTGGCACAATTCCGGCCTGACGATACAACGATCACAACGGGCCAATTTCTGCATGCAGGGAAAGCAGTACCCCTGACTAAAGCTCTTATTGGTCTTTCGCCCACAGGCGATACAGTGAATCCGGCCGCTATAGTGGATCACGATAGACTGGCCGATGACTGCATTCAGGGGGATACGCGCATCACCCACGGGCAGGCTGTACTGTACCGGGGAGGCCAACACACTTTCCATCTTTCTGAGGTTGCCCGTCGCCATCATGGGGCGGCATCCTAACACGACGCACTATATCCGCATAAACACAAAAACCGGCCAAAACAGGCTAAAATGGGACCCTATGGACACAAAAACCCCTCTGACCTTTAAGGTCATCGACAACCCCGGCACCCCAAACCGAGAGTTACACATAGATTTTACCCAAGCGTTTAGATCGCTATCAAGTGAGGCGCGTGTGGTGCAATTCCGCGACCACATCAATAACTTGCAAAAGAATATCGCCCATCACAGCCAGGACGACGCTGCCCGCCAAGGCATGGTGGTGATCCTACAGGTCTCCAAGGAGATCTTGCCCTTCATTGAGGGTGATGAAATTCCCCTGGATGAAACCGTAGTAATCATCATCACCTCGGAATTTCAGCTGGGTAATCTGGCCAATCGAGGCAATACCCATTGAACCCCCTTAATGATAATACACCCTGGTTTGTCTACATCGTGCAATGTCGTGGCGGCACTTACTACACCGGAATCACCACCGACCTCGTACGGCGAATACGGGAACATAATGATACTCACAAGGCGGCTCGCTACACCCGCAGTCGACGCCCAGTAAACCTGGCCTATGCGGAGCCCCATGATTCCCGCTCTGAGGCCTCAAAGCGAGAGCATCAACTCAAACAACTCACTGCGTCTCAAAAAAGGTCTTTGATCAAAGCCCACCAGAATCACCCAAACGATGAAGATTAGGACCAGGCAAAACCCAAAGACACTCCTATTCGCGCCTTCGCGGCGCATCACTAGAAACATTTGTGTATAATCGCGCGCCTCGCAATAACCCAATTTGTTGACTGCCATGAGTGAATCAAATGGTGAAATTGCCCGCAGGCGGGCCTTTGCCATCATCTCCCACCCAGACGCTGGCAAGACCACGCTGACCGAAAAACTGCTGCTATTCGGTGGTGCCATCCAGCTCGCCGGCACCGTCAAGGGCCGCAAGAGTGACCGTCATGCCACCTCCGACTGGATGGAATTAGAAAAACAACGGGGCATCTCGGTCACCTCCTCGGTGATGCAGTTTCCCTATGAAGATAGAGTGGTCAACCTGCTCGACACCCCAGGACATGGAGACTTCTCGGAAGACACCTATCGCACCCTCACTGCCGTAGACTCAGCCTTGATGGTCATTGATAGCGCCAAGGGTGTAGAGGAACGCACCATTAAATTGATGGATGTCTGTCGCCTGCGCAATACTCCCATTATGACATTCATCAACAAACTCGACCGGGAAAGCCGTGACCCCATTGAGATCCTGGATGAGATCGAGACTGTACTCAACATCCAATGCGCCCCGGTAACATGGCCCATTGGCAGCGGAAAGCGCTTTAAAGGCGTCTATCACCTTATTGATGACAACATACACTTCTTTAGTCCGACCCACGGCGGCAAGATACAGGAAGGCCACGTCATTCGTGGACTGGATAACCCCGAGCTCGATGACTTATTGAAGGAACAGGCTGATGATTTAAGGGCCGAAGTTGAACTGGTAAAAGGTGCCAGTCATACCTTCGACCCCACCGCCTACCTGGAAGGCACTCTGTCACCAGTATTCTTCGGTTCCGCCATCAACAATTTTGGGGTCAAAGAACTTCTGGATCGATTCGTCGAAACTGCACCGGCACCCCAACCACGGCAGACCATCTCACGGACCGTCAAACCTGATGAACCCCATTTCACGGGGTTTGTATTTAAGATCCAGGCCAACATGGATCCACAACACCGTGATCGTATTGCCTTCTTGCGTATCACCTCGGGTAAATATGAAAAGGGCATGAAGCTACGGCACGTCCGTATCAAAAAAGATGTACAAATATCCAATGCCATCACCTTCATGGCCCGTGACCGGGGCCAGGTGGATACTGCCTATGCCGGTGACATCATTGGCCTGCACAACCACGGCACTATCCGTATTGGTGATACTTTCTCCCAGGGCGAAGAATTGAAATTTACCGGCATCCCCAATTTTGCCCCCGAACTGTTTCGACGTGTACTGCTGCGCGATCCATTACGGATGAAGGCCCTGCAAAAAGGACTCGACCAGCTAAGCGAAGAAGGGGCCACCCAGGTATTTCGCCCCCTGGCCGGCAGTAACGACCTGATCCTGGGCGCAGTCGGTGTATTGCAATTCGATGTGGTGGCCTATCGTTTAAAGAATGAATATAACGTGGAATGCAGCTACGAGGCAGTCAATGTCAACACCGCCCGTTGGGTGGAATGCGAAGACGAGAAGCGGCTAGAAGAATTCAAAACCAAAAATGCTATCAACCTGTCCGAGGACAGCGGTGGCCTGCTCTCCTACCTGGCCCCCAGCATGGTCAACCTCAACCTCACCATGGAGCGCTGGCCTGAGGTGAAATTTCTCGCTACTCGAGAACATTAAATTTGTTGGCTCTACAGGAAAATTTGTGGGTAAGGGCGGGGCTCATGTATTCGTAGCTTTTGATGTTATATTGGCTTTTGGAGAAAACACGGAAATACTTTTCACGCATACATTTTGTAAGGGTCTTGAACAGGCCTTACAAAACTTAGCGGAGCATGCATCATGGACGAGCCTGCAACGAAGAACCCCCCTGTGTCAGGATAGTTGTCGCCTCTAATTTATCAGTTAGAGGGCCCTAAGAATGGGAACAAGATTCAGTCAATCATTTAAAATACA
>JAADGI010000016.1 GCA_013152415.1 Gammaproteobacteria bacterium
TGAAATCGATAACACTCATTATCCGGCTATATTTATTGTCAAAACAATAGGTTATCGTAGTCATTGGTCATTTTTACCGGACAGTAGTGATTATTTGTGATGGTATTAGTAGTATTGTGTAGGAAAAGGATGGCACGGATCATCGAATTAGATAGGAAAAGATTAGGAGATAGCCCAATTAAAGCAGAAAAGATGAACGACTTTCTTTACAAGCTTCCCCCCTTGATTGCTACGGTCTCTAAGGCATTTTTTAACGCCCTCAAAGAGCAGATATTCGAAGTAGCCAGGGCAATCAAAAAAATTTTTATCTATCTGGTTCGTCAGTTTGTCAGATCGGCAAAATGGCTCTGGGCAATTTACTACCAAGTTGAAAAGCAAATCTTAGGTGTTTTTGTTGACCTTGCGCTCGTATTTGTGGCACTACGCTATTTATTCATATTGCTGGCGATTGCTGCTTTATTAATCTACTTCGATCAATGGCTCATCGTTGGCATATATTTACTGCTTCTCGGTATCGCCGCATTACGTTTCTTTCGTGTTACCCGTGAAGTAGCGGCTCTACAGGAGTTGTCCCATAAAGAGTCACACAAAAAGTTGGTTCGATTATTAGGTTGGCCATTTCGTTTATTAGTGTCCGCACTATTTGCCTATGCATCATGGCAGGCTATTGACGGTCAATCACTGGCCACACTTTGGGAGCAACATAAGATTGTCAAAATCGACGAAGACATACGACCGGAGAAGGCAGTTCGTAAAAGGGAGGCTGAGCGGGCATTAGGTGAAGAACTACAAAAAGAGCAACTACGGCGTCAGGCCCATCGCAAAAAGGGTGTGGTGACAATTTCACTAGAACCCCACAATCGCCAAGTGAAACACGAAGGAGTAGGGGAAGAGCACGTTATTGATGTGCCGACAGATAAGGACAAAAATGAGGAGGGCCCTTCGGCGCCAAGTATACATAGTTCGATCGCAAATAAAGTAACTATAGCTTCACTTACTAGGGATATTAAGGATGCGTCATCTTTCGCTGTGCATACTAAATATTATACCAATAAGTATGATGAGGTTTGGCTCGCTACTTTATCTGTGCTAAAAAAGCAAAGAAATTATATCCTCCAGGAGGACAAGCAAAGCGGCTATATAGTAACTGCTTTTCCGGATAGCGTGCACAAAGATTGGCCTAATTATAGAAAATACTATATTACTCTGAAAAAGGAAAAGCAGTTACGGATGGATGTAAAGCTATTTAGGTATTGGGAAAGTCTATATTGCAATGGTGTCTATGGTAGATCGTGTGGATTCAAACCCCGTTCAGCTAGCAACACTAAACACAATACTGATAAGTTTTTTAGAAAAATAGACGCACAATTATCTCAAGGTAAGAAAACTAAAGTACCCGAGGATACTGATGATGAAGAAGAAAATTGGTGATTGCCATCATTCTGATGTCATCCTGCATGAATGTGTAATTTGAGCCAGAAATATGGGTAGTAGCCATATGCTTGGATTCTGCTGGGGACCAAATCTTATTTGGCATCAAGATTGCGTTGATGAACCTAACCTACAATATGATGCGGTTTTTACTGTTAGTGGCCCCGGTGCAGCAATCGGTACAGCGCCATTTCTTGGAAAAAGGTGCGCTCACGATCCCCGGGGTCGATGATATCACCCAGGGTGCAGGGTCCCTTTTCGTGGAGTATCGCCAACACGTCGGACTCGGCTTGTGGGTCCTCGAACTCCCGCGCGAGGTACAGGATCCGGACGATTTCGAGCCAGTTTTGTGCTTCGATCTCTCGTTCAAACACCGACTCGTTACTGATCACCTCAAAGCGCATCCCGTGTTGGGCAAAGAATGCGGTGAGCGGGATCTGTAATGCCTCGTCCATCTCGGCCCGTGGTTTCAATTCCAGTACACGATGTGGGGCGTTATCACTGGCCACATAACAGTCGGGGGTGTAAACGCGTTTGCCGATGCGCAATTGAAACAGTTGGGGAATATAGCTCGTGACGTGGGGATCGCCCTCGAGCAGGCCGGCATGCAGGTGCTCGGCGCGGGAGTGGAACTCGCACAGGTGAGGGTGCTTGCGCATGACCTGCTGACGGAAATCGTAGGCGATTTTAAACCGCGGACCTGTCAGGTGTTGGTACGGCACCAGGGCGTCGATCTTGACCTGGCGCGCTAACGCCGGGTCGAACAGGAGTTTGGGTATAGTCACACACACGCCTCAAGTACCCTAAGGTTCCCAAAGTTTTCATATTCCCATACTCCAATTTAAGTGTAACCCCAGTCACGGCCTTGTATAGGGCACCAGGTTGCACCGGTTACCCTCATTTTGGTGCACTTCGTTTCACCCGCTCAAACCTTGCTTTTTCGACGAAAAAAGCGCCAGATTGGTGTGATCGATCCACGGATTATTGGATGCAACCTTGCACCAAGGCCCCTAGGTGAAATGGTACAAAAATTAGCCTCTGACGCACGATTACCGGCGCGGCGTCCGCAGCCTCTATTTGAGCCGCTACCCGAACCGCCGGTAGTGTCTTATCCGATCGGGGAGGTAGAGATCGACTGGGAGTGTTTGCAAGCCAAACGGCCCACGGTGCTCGAAACCATCGACGCCATGCCCGTGTACCTACTCAAACCGGAAATCCTGGTGCTGCTCGACGCCGAAAAGCACCCCACATACCACCTGATCCTGGACCTGATGTGGACAACCGGGGCGCGCATCTCCGAGGTGTTGGCGCTCAATCCCGCAAGCTTCATCGATGACGGCTACGACTTCGGGGTAATTTTAAAAACACTCAAACGCCGAGCAGGACGGCCACGCAAGGCCGCACTGCAACGCTCGCCGAAGCGCTATGTCCCGATCAACGATCACCTGCTGCAGGATCGTATTCAGAGCTTTCTCTACGCAGGCCGGTGATGTGGCTATTCGCTGCAACTACCGTTGTGGTTCCAGTGCCGTTCCAAGGGTCCAGAATTGAGGATGCCTTCGGCGCAACTTGGGCAATGGCGTGCTCGACGAAAGTTGCCGAATAGCCGGCGTAGTAGCGGTACCAATTGTCAACTGGGTCGATGCCAGGTGCTATTTTCGGATTAACGAACTTCATAATTGTTTTTTGGTTATTGTTAAGTAAAAAAATGTCCACAATTGCTTCCCAGGCAATTCTAGCAACTAAATGAGAAACAGTTCGTGTGCCTATAGTAGGCTATTTGATGTTCTCTAATGCGTCATAAATCTGCTCCTCTGGTGGTTCTTCGTAGATCGAGGTACCCCCCGCATTGAGCCTGACTATTTCTTTAATCTGGAGCAGGGCGATCTCCTGGGCACGTAACCCGAGTTTAAAGCTAAACTGAATAATCGCGGTGTTCTTTTCTGGATGACGATGTTGTTTGATCAACTCGAACAGCTGTTGCTGTTGTTCAGCTGATGGCACACGCGCTTGGCCAGTTTTCGACATAAAACCCTCGAAGCAGGGAAGACCTCTACTAATCCGGAATTATATTATTTTAACGGATTATTGCGGTTGATAAGGAAAGGGGGTTTGTATTACTCGTATCACGAGCCCGCATCGATACAACTGTGCGCATAACTTTTCTCACCTATCTAAGCAACGTATTTCCACGCCTGGTTAACCACTTTAGTACTTGTTGTGGATTTCTTTAGTACTTACTGTGGTCGTCCAACGACTGAGATACCACGTATGGCACCAGTATGGATACTTTACATAATATACATTATGCGAAGTAACTATGAAGTCACTGGGGGCACGTCACTTCAGGTTTTCCCGGCCTGAATCCGGTAGCATGGCTTCTCTGACACTCAAAATTGCCTTTTACCATGCCCAATCAGACGTCCATAGAGGATTTGTTGGAACAAGAATTTCCAGTGGATCAAGAACTCATCTATCTCAATCATGCCGCTATCGCACCGTTACCCGCTCGAACAGGTCGAGCCATACACGACTTTGCCCATGAGTGTGTCCACGAGGGTTCCCGTCACTATGGGCGCTGGCAGGCCCAGGAAGCCCTCCTCAGAGAGCAGCTCAGGGCACTTCTAAGCGCACCATCAGTCGATGACATCGCCCTGGTCAAAAACACCTCAGAGGGCCTGTCCATGATTGCCTACGGGCTCCATTGGTCTGAGGGCGACGAAGTCATTATCACCAACCAGGAATTCCCTTCCAACCGCATCATCTGGGAATCACTGCGCCAACAGGGGGTCTTGGTTACCGAGGTCGATGTATCTCATTCGGTCTCTCCTGAAGATGCGATTATCGATGCATTTAACGAAAAAACCCGCCTATTATCCGTCAGTTCAGTGCAGTTCGGTACAGGTTTGCGGCTTAACCTCAAGAACCTGGGGACCGCCTGCAAGGACGCCAATATTCCGTTTTGTGTCGACGCGATCCAGGGCCTCGGGGTCTTTTCACATAACGTTGTCGACATGAATATCGACTTTTTGGTGGCCGATGCGCATAAATGGCTGCTGGGTCCAGAAGGTATTGGGGTGTTTTATTGCGCTGAAAAATGGCGGGAACGCCTAAAGCTCTATGAATACGGCTGGCACATGGTGGAACACATGGGAGACTTCGATCGCCGGGATTGGCACCCCGCCGCCTCCGCCAGGCGATTTGAGTGTGGTTCTCCCAATACCCTCGGGGTATTCGCCTTCTCTGCCAGTCTGTCCCTGCTCCTGGAGATCGGCATCGAGACCGTCGAACAACGGGTCCTGAAAAGAACCGATCACCTGCGCCAGTGGATCGACCAACACCCGGCGCTGGAGAACCTGTCACCCTCTGGGCCGGGTCAACTGGCTGGAATTACCACCTTCAAACACCCCAAGATCGACGCCGCTGTGCTGTTCAAGGCCCTCCAAAGGCACAATATTATGTGCGCCCCCCGCGGGGGCGGCATCCGCTTTTCGCCCCACTGCTATAATCGGCTGGAAACCCTCAACCGGGCGATTAAAGCGGTGGAAATATCAATAGAATCAATAACGTAGATGGTTAAACTAATGTTGTGTAATGTATTTTCTGATAAAACAGCAAAATTCATATACATATCATATAGTTATTGGCGAATCTTAAGGTAATAGTCAATTCGATAACAAGCAATTTTCAGTAAACGATAGGGCTTCGCCCCGCTATCTCATTCCGCCAAAGTGTTCCATCATCACATCGAGCCTCGAGGCCAGTTCCATCAGGTTATGACTGGCAGTATCTGATTCCCCAGCTCGTTCTGCAGATTGTTGGGTGACGGCATTGATGTTGGTCACATTTCGGTTAATCTCTTCGACCACTGCCGTCTGCTCTTCCGAGGCAGTGGCAATTTGGGTGTTCATATCTCCGATGGTGCCAATCGTGCCCAAAATTGCCGCCAGTGCCTCAGCGGTGTTCTCCACATGGGCTACGCTCTCCTCGGCACATTTACTGACAGACCCCATGGCCTGTACGGCGCGCTTGCTGCCGTTTTGCAGCTGCTCGATCATACTCTGAATCTCTTCAGTGGACGCATGAGTACGGTGGGCCAATGTTCTGACTTCATCGGCAACCACCGCAAACCCACGGCCCTGCTCACCTGCCCGGGCTGCCTCGATGGCAGCATTCAGCGCCAACAAATTGGTCTGCTCGGCAATACTTTTGATAACGTCCAGTACACCACCGATCTTTTCACTATCCCCTTCCAAATCAGTAATCACCGAGACAGCAACACCCAGCTCGCTGGCCAGTGAATCGATAATACCGATGGCCTTGGTTGAGGTGAGCGCACCCTCATGGGCTGCGTCATTGGCCGTTTGTGAGGCCTGGGCAGCATTAGCAGCATTGCTCGCAACCTCCTGAATAGAGGCCGTCATTTCGTTAACCGCTGTAGCAACCTGCTCGGTCTCAGACTTCTGCCGATTAATACCGTGAGTTGTTTCAGAAACCACAGTCGCTGTTACCTGTGCTTCGTTGGCAAGCCTGGTGACAGCAGTTTCCATGCGTTTCACGATGGTGCGCACCTTGGCCTTCAACATCTTGACCGCCACACTAATACTGGCGATATCAATACGGCAGTCTGTGTAAAGGGATTGAATCACGGGGCTATCCACTACATCCCTGATCTCAACCATAAGTTTGCGATAGGGTGCCATCACCCAATACACCAAACCACAGCCCACGCCCGCAGCTACTGCGAATGTGCTGATGACCAAGCCAACAGACACCCCTGATATTGCCAACGCACCACCGGCACATAACATAACCAGCAAGATGGCGGCATAAATTCGAGCAGAAAAACCAAGGGCATAACGCCCCAGTGCATTTTTATTGCCTGCATTGATCTGCTTATATAGGTTCTCGGCACGTCTAACATCTTCAGCAGATGCCTTGACCCGGGTAGACTCATACCCAATGATCACCCCCCTGGTCAACATCGGTGTGATATAGGCATCGACCCAGTAATAATCACCATTTTTGCAACGGTTCTTGACAATGCCCATCCAGGCCTTACCCGATTGAACAGTCTTCCATAGATCCTCGAATGCCGCTGGTGGCACATCGGGGTGACGAATCATATTATGACTGCGGCCTAGCAGCTCTTCTGTACTAAACCCGCTTATCTCAACAAAATCATCATTTACCGAGGTAATTTGTCCCTTCTTGTCCGTGGTCGAAATAATGACTTGGTCATCCCGGAACACGCGTTCTACATTTGTCACTGGAAGGTTTTTTTTCATTGGACTCCTCAGCACCTGTGTATTAACTAAAAATACCCACTCTTTATGGTGATTAGCGCACCACCCCACCCTCTTCACGCATGCGAAGGTTATCGGTTAGCGATGGTATTTCTTAAGTCCAAGACCCCTTATATAGTGAGGCTAAGAACAGCAGAAGATCATCCCAAAGGGGAGTTCCAGGGATAATGGTATGGACCCACTCCACTTCCTAACCGGCCTCGTTTAGGGCCAAAATGGAGTTGGTATCAACCATTTAACAGAAGCGGAGTGGATCGACTATGAAGATTACAACAATTGGCCTTGATATAGCAAAATCAGTTTTCCACCTTTTTGCGGTTAATAAAATGGGGCGGTTTGTGAAAAAGAAGCAATTAAGGCGCAAGCAAGTCTTGGCGACGATGGCAAAAATAGAGCCCTGTTTGATAGTCATGGAAGCCTGTGGGGGCGCCCATTATTGGGCGAGAGAATTTATTGCATTGGGGCACCAAGTCAAACTCATCGCACCGCAGTATGTCAAACCCTATGTCAAAGGCAACAAGAACGACTATAACGATGCCGAAGCGATCGCGGAGGCAGCGCAACGCCCCAGTATGCGCTTTGTGCCTATTAAGTCAGTCGAACGACAGGACGTTCAGAATGTTCACTGTCAGCGGGAGCGCATAAAGAAAGAACGCACTGCCCTGGTGAACCAGGTTCGCGGGTTATTAGCGGAATATGGTGTGGTCATCAACAAGGGGATTGGGGCGGTACGCCGGGATTTACCGGAGATCCTTGAGGATGCGGACAATGGCTTAACGGCCCTTGCACGGGCGTGTTTTGCGGAACTCCTTGAAGAGTTACGCGTGCTTGATGAACGCTTTGCGCAATGTGAACAACGGATAAAATTGATGAACCAGGACAATGAAATATGCCAGCGTTTAGATGAAATCCTGGGTATCGGTCCTGTCATTGCCAGTGCCACTTACGCCGCTGCAGGTGACGGCAAAGACTTTGTTAACGGTCGTCATTTTTCAGCCTGGTTAGGCCTGGTGCCTGGTCAGCATTCGAGTGGCGGCAAGACGGTCTTATTGGGAATTAGCAAGCGCGGTAACGTTTATCTCAGAACACTGTTTATCCACGGCGCCCGCGCCGTTCTACGTCACTCGGCGAATAAGACTGATCGCTTTAGTCGATGGGCTCAAGCGATATTAGTACGCCGAGGGCACAACAAGGCTTGTGTGGCTGTCGCCAACAAAATGGCTCGAATGGCATGGGTCATTATGGCAAAAGGCGAAACGTATCGCGTAGCCACATGAACGGAACAAAAGAATTTGATGAAAGCGAATGTTAGCTTTCGTCCATTGAGCAAGAGATAAACCCTTTACTTCAGTTGCAAAAGACAAAAGATCGGATGGTGAGATAGGTCAGACCGGCTCATTCAAAACCTGATTTGTGCATTGGCCCTTACAGGCCGGAGGGATGATGAGGAGGATGAGCGCAAATAACCATCGGGGCCAGGAGGCAAAAAACCTCCATAAACAGGCCGGATATATGAGAGCAATGATTTCCTCTCACATCAGCGATTAAATGTCTTGCAAACGGAGTGGGTCCATATAAGAATCAGAGCACCAGACTGTACTGCCAACACTGATGGCAGCATCGGTCCTTTGGGCAACAGGCACCCAAACCTACGGAGCGCTTAGCGTATCGTATTTTGATGCGATACTACGGTGTCAATCTCAATCAATTGAGCCGTGTACTTAGGTTGTGGCGATGTTGCAGATGGTGGGCATGAAACAGACTATTGGCGAGGTCACGAATTTTAACCCCAGCTTGTTCTTTGACTTGAATTTTAGCGGCCTTGCTCAATCGAAAGGCAAAGTCACGGTCGTGTTTGGCATAATGACGGACTGTGGTTTCGAGCATCTTTTCGTGGTCCACAGCGTTATAGCATGGACGATAGCCATCGAAGATGGGGTTGTCTATCATCTTGGAGCTATTGAAAAATAGACCCGGAGCGCATATACCGGTGATACGACCTCCGGTTTTTTGTTGACGCAGGAGCAGTTCTGAACGCACCGGAGTCAACATTGCAAATGGGACGATGTAATAAAACAGGGCCTCATACCACTCCGCCATTACTGAGGCATTGGCAACGGTATCATGGCACTGGCGAATCAGCCGACTCACCGGAGCATCATCGGTCTCGTCCAGTTTTAACAACCCTTCTTTGGCTAGAGTAAACACATCCATGAATACTAAAATCTGCGGGATGGATAAGCGATCCACACCAATGGCATCGGTCACTTTGCGGGGAAATTTGTAGCGTAGACCACCGTTAAGGTGGTCATGGCGAATATAGGCCAAACAAAAAGCCAGGATATTATGCCAACGCAATTCACGATTACTGATATCAAAATAGTAATCATACTCACTCCAGCTGACCTCACCCTCAAACATTTTTGAGGCCCGGGTGGGGGTTAAGATGCGCGGTTGCCAGAAACATTTTAAATAATGGTAACGTTCTGGATTGGACATGTAGCGCGACACCGCCCAACGATCTAGAAACCGCTGTGGGGTGCTAATGGTAATACCCAGTAGAGGCTCTAAATGCCGGGGAATATCCTCAGCGATTAGCGAGGCATCATAGTGGTCGAAATGCTTGTTCGGGTGCCGGGAGAAATATTGGGCAATACGTATCAGCAACTTATTGGTGACCGGATAATGCTGCTGCAGGACATATTCATCACTTAACAAGGCCCGAAGCAGCAGCGCTCGCTTGGTCTTGAGCACCGTACTGTCAAAATAGGCCTCAAGAAAAGAGCTTGTAATCTCAAGGGTCTCGGGAATCAGATCGGCAAGGCCAGCAAGCTGAGGATGCTTGGTGAGAAGGGCTCGCAGGGTCATCCGAATACGCTCATCACGCTCAAAGTCTGTGGTAATCATCATCCAATCATCCTCAGTAACACTATCCTGGTGTACGGACACTCGTATGAGCGTAAAATCGGAAATTTACTTTGCTGGTCAAACGCTGAAAGGCAAAAAACTCCACCCACAATACCGTAGGTGTACATAACCAATTAACATCCCCCCTGACTAGTAAAATGGGGCTATAGGTGACAGACGGGCTTGATAGACGGATGAATGGCCTAAAGAAATAGAGTGCTCCCTTTTATGCTTTATTTTCAGAGGTCATCCGTAACGTTGCCCATATCGCAATACTGAGGATAATTGCGGATGTTTAACGCGTATTTAACGGGTCGTTTTTAGGGCTGTTACATGATTAATTCAATGGGTTGCGTAGGTCCGAGCCTTGCTAGCAATTTTCATTTTTCTTCTAGCTGTATTACAATGTAATACAGCCCCTCTATATCCGCTTGGAGCAGACTATGGGCACTCTGACCATTCGCATCGATGATGAACTCGAAAAAGACCTTGGCCAACTTGCTAAGGCCCTACATCGCACGAAGAGTGATCTGGCTCGTGATATGTTACGCAAACGTGTTGCCGTGGAGCAATTCCGAGAATTAAAACGCCAAGCACTACCACACGCTGAAGCAGCCGGATACCTAACTGACGAAGATGTCTTCCGCGATATTTCGTGAAGGTATTTCTCGACACCAATGTATTGGTGAGCGCACTGACCACGCGAGGATTGTGCACAGAGCTTTTCGAGGCTGTTTTGCAAGCCCATGATTTGCTCATTTCAGAATCCGTTATAGTTGAACTAGAGCGAATCCTCCCGGAGAAAATGGGTCAGCCAAAGACTATTACGAAAAACTTCGTCGCCTTACTCCGTACCGAAGCCCAACTGGTTTCTGGCACAGCACCTTTCCCCTCATTACCCGACGCTGATGACGAACCCATCGTCGCTTCTGCGATTGCAGGCCAGGCACAAGTCTTCGTCACGGGGGACAAAGCACTGTTAGAATTGCAACGCGTAGAACACCTTGCGATGATATCCCCTCGTCAATTTTGGGAGATGTGCATAACGAATCGTTATTTGTAGCACGAACCAAATCCAACCATACAAAGCATAGACATTGATTGAAGCCTCAGATTATCACCCAATCTAGCCAAACGAAACGGATTGTGATCTCCAGGCAGACAAAGCCCTCCCATTACAGCAAATCAATGTCTATGATTAGACCTTCGCGGTCAGGAGACCGCTCTCACAATGGGTCCGTCCTTCTTTGCGAATCCTCTGCGCCTTAGCGATGAGATGGTCTCCTCCCCGCCTTTTAAATCGGCGTCGCAATGCGCCATGATGGAGGTGATACCAACCATCAACATATCAGGCCTTACTCTTGGAGGTCATCCGTAACGTTGCCCATACCGCAATGCTGAGGATAATTGCGGCGGCAATCGTGATCCCCATGTAGGTCCAAATAATTTTTAGAATTGCATCAACCACTCCAAATATAATTTCATTAAAAACAGAAACGGACCCTTCTGCAAATCCCTCGGCTGCATCTGTGCCCTTGGCCACACTCAACATGCTTGGGCCTTTGACGGAATGGCCAGAGGGAACAGGTTGAAAAAGTTGTTAGTGGTTTGTTCTCCGATTTCTTCCACACGGGTATCACGCACCTCAGCCAGGCATTCGGCCACGTGGTACACATAGGCCGGTTCATTGGTCTTGCCGCGGTGAGGTACCGGTGCCAAATAGGGGGAGTCTGTTTCTATCAGCATTCTATCTGCGGGAACCTTGCGCGCCACCTCGCGCAGGGTCTCAGCACTCTTAAAGGTGACGATACCGGAAAAAGAAATATAAAAACCCATATCCAAGGCGGCCTTGGCCACCGCCCAGTCCTCAGCAAAACAGTGCATGACACCGCTAACCTCAGAAGCCTTTTCCTGCGCCATAATTTTCAGGGTATCTGCAGCAGCATTACGGCTATGGATGATCAAGGGTTTGACAAGCTGTCTGGCGGCCTCAATATGCCTTGCAAAGCGCTGCCGTTGCCAGTCCAGGTCACCTTCACTACGAAAATAATCGAGACCGGTTTCACCAATGGCCACCACCAGGGGGTCCGCTCCCAAGACCACGAGCTCTTCCACTGTGGGGTCCTGGCCTTCGCGCTCGTTGGGGTGCACCCCCACCGAGGCAAAGATATTGCTATGGTCCTGGGCGAGTGCCAATACTTGCGGATAGTCCTCAAGGTTGACCGATACACAGAGAAAATAGTCCACACCCTTTTTCTGAGCCAGGGACAGCAACTCCCCCACTCTTTCGGATAGCGGTTCAAAATTGATGTGGCAATGGGAATCGACAAACTGCAAGTTTTAAACCTACCTGGGAATCTAGCGGAGGACCAACTGGGCTGGTTACATGGTGTGGGTAGGACGTTCTGATTTAAGTGCGCCCCCTAACAAGGTCTCTATCTTGCCACGGGCAACACCAGCGTCTTTCTCGCTGAACTGGATACCCACACCGGCGGCCCGATTGCCCTGGGCTCCAATAGGTGTGATCCACACCACATGACCAGCTACCGGAATCTTTTCCTTTTCGTCTAACAAGGTGAGCAACATAAAGACCTCTTCGCTGACCTTGTATTCTTTATTGGTTGGGATAAATAGCCCCCCGGTTTTTAAAAAAGGCATATAGGCGGCATACAACGCGCTCCTGTCTTTAATCGTTAGCGATAATACTGTAGGCCGATTGACCCCACCTTCAACTCCCGGATCGTCTATGCTGTCGCCTAAGCTATTAAACTCATTGCTCACCCTATGTTTTCCCCACTCGTGTCCAGCGAATCAATATATCTTCAAGGAGCAAACCGTCATCCAGAACGGTCCCGGATTGGGCCCTGGCCTCGGATACGATCTGCAAAAATGAATACAAGCGCCTCAAGTTAAACGTTCTGGCGCTATCTTTCAACTGCGTCTCGACATCCGGGTTATTGAGCAGCGGTGGACGGTCACACATCGCCAGACGGATCAGGTCTATCACCCAAGCTTGCAACCAGGCCAGAGCAACATTAACCCCGAAATCCTGCCACCGACTGGCACAGGCAACGGGATCTACGGTACCCCCACTAAGACCTGTCACGTCTGCCAGCATCTGTTGTCGTTGTTCCAGAAAGTCATCGCCACCATAGGCCTGGGCCACCAGGGGAGCACCGGCCGCCAAATCGAGAACAAACTCATCATTACTGCTATTTTTTCCAGCTCTTTGTGACCCCAACCAGGCCAGGGCCTGGTCCCGTGGTGGGATACGAAAATGGGTCACGCTACAGCGGCTGCGAATAGTCGCAGGCAAACTCGAGGGCTGGTGGCTTAATAGCAGGAGATAGGAATCCTCCGGGGGTTCTTCCAGCAACTTGAGCAAGCTGTTGGCCGCATTTTGATTCATAGCCTCCGCAGGCAATAGCACGATGACCCTATTAGGTGCGCTGTGGGCACGGCTGTGCATATTGTTGATCAAGTGGCGTATTTGATCCACCCCGATAATGGTTGATAGACGTTTGCGCTGCCCGGCACGTTCATCCTGATAGCGCAGGGCATGGCGGCCCAGTGGGTCGGCCCCAAACTTTTTAGTATCGGCCTCCGATTGCAGCACATGAAGATCGGGGTGACTGCCCGCATCCCAAAGCCGACAACTGTTGCATTGACCACAGGCCTGTTTCCCGATTGTCGGTTGCAAACACAACAACCAGTTGGCAAGCTCATGGACAAAAATCCGTTTGCCCAGGCCTTGAGGACCGGCAAACAATAGCCCATGGGGCAGTTGCTCAGGCCTGTCTGTGAGAACCTGCCACCGAGCCTGATTCCAAGGATGTATTTTTTGGGCACTCATGTGAGCACAATATCCAACACCGTTAGCAGTTGTGACTGAACTTCGGCAGGTGTCTTTGAGGCATCAATAACACGGACACGCTGGGGATATGTTTTTGCAATATCCAGATAACACTGTCGAATTTTCTCCAGAAACCCTTCGCCTTCTTTCTCAAACCGATCCGGTGCACTGCGTTGTTGGGCACGCTGCATACCGACGTGTACCGGTAGATCAAATAACACGGTAAGATCGGGGCGCAATTCGCCCTGGACCCATTGTTCAAGTTCGGCGATACGACCCGTTGAAACACCTCGGCCACCTCCTTGATAGGCGTAGGTGGCGTCGGTAAAGCGATCACACAGCACCCAGCGCCCTGCAGCAAGGGCCGGCCGCACCACCTCTTCGAGATGCTGGGCCCGGGCAGCAAAGATCATGAGCAATTCTGCATCCACGCCGGTGGGCTGATCATGGCGATGCAACAGGAGTTCACGCAGTGCCTCCCCCAATTCGGTGCCTCCGGGCTCTCGGGTGGTGATGACCTGAAGCCCCCCCTCCTCCAGGTACCTCTGCATAAACGCCATGCTGGTGCTCTTACCGGCCCCCTCACCCCCTTCCAGGGTGATGAACAGTCCTTTATTTTTGGAAGATTTCACAACTTTGCTTTGTTCGCTACTCGTTAAAGAAGATTTGTGGGCTATTCAAACTGAATTGACTCTCGCCAAGGCGCCAAGCCCGCAAAGAATGCTTGGTCTTATTCAACAAAGCGATTGACTCAACAGCCAATGCTTCGGCAACCCGCCTACTTCCTATAGGTGACACTGTTCTTTTGTTAGATATTTAGCTGACCATCCTTCCCTTTGCGTGCTTGGCGCCTTGGCGAGAGTATCTGCTCTCAAATCATACATGCGGTCGTTTACCGGCGTCGAGCTTTAGCTGCAGATTTTTCTGAGGAGGCTTCTTTGCTGGCCTTTTTGGGCATAGACGAAAATGCTTTGCGCTTACCCCCCAGTTGAAAACGGATCACCGCATTATTGTGTTCGCGCAGGGTTTCCGAGAACTGATGACTGCCATCACCACGGGCGACAAAATACAGGGCCTGGGTCTCTTGTGGGTGTAATACTGCACGGATTGCCGCTGCACTGGGAGTGGCTATGGGGGTGGGCGGTAAACCCACTCGAGTGTAGGTGTTGTAGGGGTTATCTTCCCGAAGGTGTTTGCGTTTAAGATTGCCCTTGAAACGCTCACCCAGGCCATAGATCACCGTGGGATCAGTCTGTAATTTCATGCCCCGTTTCAACCGATTATGGAATACGCCTGCAATCAATGGGCGCTCGGCGGCTATACCGGTTTCCTTCTCAACGATAGAGGCCAAAATCAAGGTCTCATAGGGGTCTTTGAGCAGGAGGCCTTCATCACGGCCAAGCCATTCCTGTTCTACAAATTCTTTCATCCGCTTATAGGCTTGGTGCAGTAATACGGTATCTTGCACGCCAGCGCTGTAGGTGTAGGTGTCCGGAAAGAACAGTCCCTCCGGGTAGTCATAATCCGACACCCCGAGGTGCTCCAATAGCTTTTCCCAAGGGACCTCAGCAAGGCTGTGTTGGAGCTTGGGTGACCGTCCCAGCGTTTCCAGAGTTTGTTTGATCGTCAGGCCTTCGACAATGGCAAACGGGTAAGATATCACGCGACCAGAGGTCACCTGGTCCAGCAAGGCCAAGACATTGATACCGTCTTTGAAGCGGTACTCACCGGCCTTGAGGCTGCGGCTCAAACCCTTAACATAGGCCCAGACCACCAGGGGTTTGTCATAGGGGATGAGCCCCCGCGACTGCAGGCTGTGGGCAAACTCATTGAGACTGGTACCGGGCGTCACCGCGTAGACCTCATCGCCGGGATGGAGGACACGATAGCCAAACCACAGCAGATACAGGCCGCCCGCTACAACGCTCACTGCGACTACCGTCCACAGGGTCTTTTTAATTCTTGCCAGCACTTAGCTACAGTCTAATAAGGAAATTGATCAATCAACTTTATTGTTGTTGTGCCTATGGGATAGTCCCGATCTGCCAATCGTCGCACCGGCACGACCCCGATGATGCTATTGGTAATAAATATTTCATCGGTACAGCTGAGCCTGTGTCGGTCAACGGCACCGATTTCCCAACCAACACCCATAGATTGGGCCTGCTCCATGACCCAATTTCTGACGATCCCGGCGACGCCACATTGTGACAGGTCTGGGGTCATGATGGCACCCTGAGAGACGGCAAACAGATTGCTCATGGTACCTTCAATGACCAGGCCCCGGTCATCACACATCAGTCCCTCGTCAAAGTCACTGCCCCACTCTTGCCGGGCCAGGACCTGTTCCAGTCGATTGAGGTGTTTTATCCCCGCCAAGGCCGGGTTGCGTGATAGCAGATTGTCACAATAGCGCAGGGTGGCGCCTTCATTGTGTAACCGGGACACATGATCCGGCCAGGGTGACAAAATCATGATGCGTGTAGGTAGCCCATGGGGTGGTGGCGGCCGGTAACCCCGGCCACCCGTTCCGCGGCTGACGACCAGCTTGGCTACAGCCCTCTCCTGGCCAGCACAAACTTGCGCCATTTCATCGGCCAAGACCCCATCCTGCGCCAGCCCATCAATGCCCAGGCGAACACAACCCTGCCTCAGACGCTCCAGGTGTCGCGGCCAGAATGGGATGGCCCCGTCCACCACCGCCATGGTCTCGAACAGCCCATCGCCATAGTGCAGACCTCGATCACCTATGCTCAGCGTGTCATGTGACTCGCCATTTACTAAACATTTAAACAAGACACTCACCATTTAATAACGGGTTCTTGCAAAGGCGCCAAGCCCGCAAAGAGAAAGGCAGTCCAGAATCCCTGAAAATGCACATAGTGTCTTGTTAAAGATATTCCAATCCTTCTTTGCGGACTTGGCGCCTTTGCGAGAGTATTCGCTCTCAAATCATACCCTTGGGTGTTTGTCGGCGTCGAGTTTTGCGCAGATTTTTATGGGGAGGTGGAAGATAGGCACAGAGCGGCACTCAATGAGCCCTAATCCGGTCAAAAATTCTCAACAGGCCCTCGGCCTTGGCCCGGGTCTCGGCCAATTCTCTTTCTGCAACGGAATCGGCCACAATGCCGGCACCCGCCCGCAGGCTTAACTCTTTACCCTCTTTTACCAATGTGCGGATCAATATATTGAGGTCCATACTGCCGTCACGATTGAGATAGCCCATGGCACCGGTATAGGCCCCGCGTTGAATCTGCTCCAGTTCACTGATGATTTCCATACAGCGTACCTTGGGGCAACCGGTAATGGTCCCGCCGGGGAAGGTCGCCCGTATCACTTCGATCGGTGTCCAGCCCTCGCGCAGCCGCCCGGATACCTGGGAGACGATGTGATGTACATGACGGTAGTGCTCCACCACCATAAACTCATCCACCTGAATTGAACCCGGTTCGCAGACCCGGCCCAGGTCGTTGCGTTCAAGGTCGATCAACATCACGTGTTCCGCCCGTTCCTTGGGATGGGCCACCAACTGTTCGGCCAAGTACCGGTCGTCTGTTGCGTTCACACCACGAGGATAGGTGCCGGCAATAGGACGGGTACTGACCTGTCCATGACGAATGCTCACCAGGCGCTCGGGCGACGAGCTGATGATGGCTTGCTCATCATTCAAATGAAACAGGCCGGCAAAGGGTGCCGGATTGGTACGGCGTAAATGGCCATAGACCTCCGCTGCCGTTATACCGTCACTTAAAGTGGTGCGCCAGGCCCGAGAAAGATTCACCTGAAAGACATCACCGGCTTCAATGTAGGCCTTGATGCGCCCCACCCCATCAAGAAATCTTTGTGGTTCGTCTTCCTCCCAGGCGGCTAGCCCCAACTGTATTTCTTTTGATTTTACGCCTTGAACGTCGGTGATGTCCGACTCCATTTCATTAAGCAGGTGAGCCTGATCCGTTTCGGCAATGACGTGGGTCTGTTTACGTTGGTGATCCCAAATGATGGCGGCCGGAACACGCAATGCACAGGCGACGGGAAAGGGGTTACTGCCTTTGGGTAAGCTCAGCCGGGGCTCGATTTCAGCAACCAATTCGTAACCCAAATACAGCACCCAGCCACCGCTAAAGGGAAGCTCTGCCGGGTGATCAACTACGGTGTGGGTCTGCCTCCATTGCCTATCCAGGCTTTCCAGGAAGCTGTCCTCAGATACTTCACCCCCTACGGTACAGTGGCCGTCTCCATCGAGTTCGATTGAAGCTTGGGGAAAAGCAAACAGAATGTCGTAGCGGGCCTGGGGGGTACCGTGGGCGACACTTTCCAGTAGACAGGGGTAACGCTGGGGTAGGTGCGCCTGTAAGGCACTCAGATCAGGAGAGTGACGGAGAGTTCGTGACCGCCATCCACAACCCTTTCGGTCCGGGTTGGCGGCAACCTGGTTCACCCGTAGCGGCGAAACACCAAAGTACCATTGGTGCCTCCAAATCCGAAGGAGTTAGACAAGACCCCGTCGATAGGCATTTCTCGTGCCGTGTCAGGTACATAATCCAGGTCACATTCAGGGTCCGGATTTTCCAGATTGATGGTGGGTGGAGCAATTTGGTGGTGAATCGCCATCACGCTGTAGACGGCCTCAATACCCCCTGCGGCGCCGAGTAGATGTCCGGTCATGGACTTGGTAGAGCTGACGGCAAGCTTCTTGGCGTGATCCGCAAACGTGGTTTTGACCGCCACGGTCTCCGCCTTGTCACCCAGGGGGGTCGACGTGCCGTGGGCATTGACGTAATCGATATCTTGCGGGTTCATGCCCGCATTACGCAGGGCATTGTTCATGCACCGGGCCGCGCCTTCACCGTCTGCGGGTGGACTGGTCATGTGATGGGCATCACCACTCAAGCCGAAACCGGTCAGCTCGGCATAGATTCTTGCACCCCGTTTCTTGGCAAATTCGAGTTCTTCCAGCACCACCACACCGGCACCCTCGCCCATGACAAAACCATCACGATCCCGGTCCCAGGGCCGACTGGCCCCTTGGGGGTCATCATTGCGGGAACTGAGGGCCCGGGCACTGGCAAAACCCGCCACAGATACCGGGGTAATAGCCCCCTCTGCACCTCCGGCTACCATCACATCGGCATCCCCGTATTCGATCAAACGTGCCGCATCACCAATGCCGTGGGTGGCGGTGGAACAGGCCGTTACCATAGCCAGATTGGGGCCCTTCATACCATAGCGAATGGAAACATTACCGGAGATCATGTTGATAATGCTCATGGGGATATAGAAAGGGGACACACGGCGTGCGCCTTTGACACGAAACAGCTCGGCGGTCTGCTCTATGGTGGCGACACCCCCTATCCCGGCACCGATGTGGACGCCAATGCGCTCTGCGTTGGACTCGTTTACCTCAAGCCCGGAGTCCCCTATAGCCTCGATGGCTGCCGCCATGCCAAACTGGATAAAGCGATCCATCTTGCGTGATTCCTTGAGCGTCATAAATTGGGTGACGTCAAAGTCCTTCACCTCACCGGCGATGGTGGTGCTGATCCCGGTAGGGTCAAATTGGGAAATCTGGCCGATACCACTCTTGGCGGCAAGAATATTTTGCCAATTATCATTCAGGCCAACGCCTATGGGGGACAGTATCCCCATCCCTGTGACTACCACACGTCGTTTACTCACGGTTTCCCCTGTCTGACATAAAACAGTTCCAGAAAATCAAAGGGCCGCCCTCCATCAGATATGGGAGGCGGCCCTTTGTGAAGCCTGACAATCAGCTGACGTTCTGATTGATATAATCGATAGCAAGTTGAACAGTGGTGATCTTCTCGGCCTGGTCATCTGGAATCTCGGTATCGAACTCCTCCTCCAGGGCCATCACCAACTCAACCGTATCCAGGGAATCGGCACCGAGATCATCGACAAACGAGGCCTCTGCGGTGACCTGATCAGCGCTGACCCCAAGCTGCTCGGCGACGATTTTTGTGACGCGATCTTGAACGTTACTCATTATTGGCATTTCCTCCAGTACGGTTAGCCGACCTTACAAGGCCGCATAGTTTACACAAAATGACATCCCAGTCCACCTTAGACCATAAACATCCCGCCATTGACATGCACTACCGTGCCTGTCAGATAGTTGGCGTCCTCAGAGGCCAAAAAGGCCACTGTATTAGCTACATCTTCGGGTTGGCCGAGCCTTCCCAAGGGAATTTGGCCGGCTAAGGCAGCGCGTTGCTCCTCAGTCAATCCTTTGGTCATATCGGTCTCTATGAAGCCCGGGGCCACAGCATTCACAGTGATCTGGCGACTGCCCACCTCCCGTGCCAGGGCTCGGCTAAAACCCGCTACACCGGCCTTGGCAGCAGCATAATTGCTCTGACCGGCGTTACCCATGGCCCCCACCACCGAGGTGATACTAATGATTCGGCCCTGTCGGGCCTTGGTCATACCCCGCAGACAGGCCTTACTCAAACGGTATACGGACTTGAGATTGGTATCCATGATGTCGTCCCACTCACTCTCTTTCATGCGCATGAGCAGGTTGTCCCGGGTAATACCGGCGTTATTGATCAGTATGGTGGGGGGGCCCAGATTCTCGTTGATAGCTTTGATCAGGCCATCAACTGAGGCCTGATCATTGACATTGAGTACACTCCCGTGACCTTTAATGCCATTATCTTTCAAATAGTTAGAGATTGATTCTGCACCATTTTCTGATGTAGCTGTGCCCACCACGGTGGCACCTTGGCCTCCCAATTTAATGGCGATGGCACGACCAATACCTCGACTGGCCCCGGTAACCAGGGCAATTTGATTCTCTATTGACATCTTCCTCTCCAAAAATTAAATGCCATTGGCCCAACAATGTGTCCTCTCGCCAAGACGCCAGGATCGCCAAGAAAAACCTGTTGTGTCTTTACCCATTCTTTCCTTTGCATTCTTGGCGTCTTGGCGAGAATCCATTCGAAAATTATCTGTAAATCAGTGTTGTAACATCAACGCCCTCTACCCCACGAGGGGGTACCGAGGTCCTTCTGCGCTGGTCCT
Source organism: Gammaproteobacteria bacterium (assembly GCA_013152415.1). Lineage (GTDB taxonomy): Bacteria > Pseudomonadota > Gammaproteobacteria > HyVt-429 > HyVt-429 > HyVt-429. The sequence continues at coordinate 20,542 of JAADGI010000016.1, forward strand.
GGCACACACTGGATTCCGTGCATCTCGTTAAGTGTTTGATTTCGTGAATATCCGCAACCGGGTATTTCTCGCAATGCCATTGGCCCAACAACGTGTCCTCTCGCCAAGACGCCAAGATCGCCAAGAAAAACCTGTTGTGTCTTTACCCATTCTTTCTTTGCGTTCTTGGCGTCTTGGCGAGAATCCATTATTGCTGATGGCGTTGATCTAGGCATGGGCTGCCAAGGCGGCGTTGAAAGACTCACTGTCATAAATTGCCAGGGTCGTGATACTACGGTCTATGCGCTTATTGAGCCCGGTGAGGACCTTTCCTGGCCCCGCCTCGATCATATGGTCGACCCCTTGGGCGGCCATCTTTTGGACCGATTCCACCCAACGTACCGGAGAGTGTAATTGCCTGACCAAGGCCTGTTTTATGGCCTCAGCATCGTTGGCCACCTCCACATCCACATTATTAATTATGGGAATTTGCGGGACTTTGACATCCAGGTCTGCCAAACGTGCGGCCAAGCGATCCGCTGCAGGCTGCATCAACGCACAGTGGGACGGAACACTCACCGGCAACACAATAGCCCGTTTTGCACCTGCGGCCTTGGCCTGGATCACAGCCCGGCCCACGGCTGATTGGGTACCGGCAATGACAACCTGGCCTGGGGAATTAAAATTGACCGCCTCCAACACCTCGCCGTCCGCCGCATCCCTGCAGACCTCCCCTACCTGATCATCATCCAACCCCAGGATGGCCGCCATACCCCCTGCGCCTGCTGGTACGGCCTCCTGCATATACTTGGCCCGTGCCTCCACCAAGCTAACCCCATCGATAAAATTCATAGCACCGCCACAGACCAGCGCAGCGTATTCTCCCAAACTGTGTCCCGCCATGATACTTGGCACGACCCCGTCCTGGGCTTGCCACAAACGCCAAATGGCGACACCTGCCGTGAGCATGGCCGGTTGGGTATTTTGCGTTTGGTTCAATTCATCGACCGGGCCATGGGTACATAGGGACCAAAGATCCCGGCCCAATACATCCGAGGCCTCTTCAAAACATACTTTAATTTGAGGATAGTGCTGGGCAAGCTCAGACAACATACCCACAGATTGCGAGCCTTGGCCGGGAAAGATAAATGCGAGTGACATGGATGAAATCTTCTGGTGTTTAGTTGACGTTAAAACAGGGGTGACAGAGCGATGATTTATGTTAGAAACTAAGTAACACTGAACCCCAGGTAAAACCACCCCCAAAGGCCTCCATCAATACCGTATCACCGCGCTGTATACGACCATCACGTACTGCCTCATCAAAGGCCAGTGGGATTGAGGCCGCCGAGGTATTGCCGTGACGGTCTACGGTCACCACCACATGATCCATGGACATACCAAGCTTTTTGGCCATAGCACGAATAATACGGATATTGGCTTGATGGGGAACCAGCCAGGTGACATCGGATTTTTCGAGACCATTTTTTTTCAGGGTTTCATCCACAATCTGGCCTAAGGTGTTCACCGCAACCTTAAAGACTTCATTACCCTGCATGGTCATAAAGGCCGTACCGTCTCGAAGCTTGTCATATTTCCTAGAGACACCACAAGGTACCTTCAACAACTCCTTGTACTGACCGTCGGCGTGCAAGTGTGTAGAAATAATTCCGGGCTCATCTACCGCCTCGACGACCACTGCGCCAGCACCATCGCCGAATAACACACAGGTACCCCGGTCGGTCCAGTCGGTTATCCTCGACAGGGTCTCTGCGCCCACAACCAGGGCACGGCTGGCACTTTCAGTACGTATAAATTTTTCCGCTATCCCCAGGGCATAGACAAACCCGGTGCAAACTGCCTGGACATCAAAGGCAGCACAACCTTGAATACCTAAGCGGTCCTGCAACAGACAGGCCGTGCTGGGAAAAACGAGGTCCGGTGTAGTGGTCGCGACAATAATCAGATCAATGTCGCCGGGTTGGTAACCCGCAGCCTCAATGGCCCGGCGTGAGGCCTGCTCGGCCAGATCACAAGTGGTCTCACCGTCTGCGGCAATATGCCGCTCCTTGATACCGGTGCGGCTGATAATCCACTCATCACTGGTATCGACCAACGCTTCCAGATCGGTATTGCTCATGGTGCGGCTCGGTAGATAACCGCCGGTACCTGCAATTCGGGAATACTTCATTTGTCTACGGGTGCGCCTAGAATATTTTTCAGTTCACGTTCGATATGCAGCGGCACGTCGTTCTCAATTTCGGTCACCGCAGCATCAATCGCCGAACACATAGCCATCACATCGGCACCACCATGGCTCTTGATGACGGTACCGCGCAGGCCCACCAGGGTGGCACCATTGTATCGACGCGGGTCCAGGCGTCGATGAAAGGCCTTCATCACCGGTAGTGCGATGACCGCCGCTACCTTGGTAAAGATGTTCTTCTTAAAAGCCGTCTTCAAATGATGGATCATCATCTGGGCCAGCCCTTCGCTGGTCTTAAGTGCCACATTACCAACAAAGCCGTCGCACACCACCACGTCAATATTACCTGTATAGATCTCATTACCTTCCACAAATCCCTGGTAATTGATGCCACTGTTGCGCAGCAACTCGGCAGCCTCCTTAATAATCGTATTACCTTTAATGTCCTCGACGCCGATATTGAGCAGGGCAACAGCCGGGTCGGGTTTTTGTTCTACAAATTTCACCAACATGGCGCCCATGACGCCAAACTGACGCAACAACTCGGCACTACAGTCCACATTGGCGCCCAGGTCCAATACATGTACGTGGCCTCTGATGGTGGGTAAGGTGGTGATAATGGCGGGTCGATCAATGCCTGGCAGGGTCTTGAGCACAAACCGGGCGGTGGCCATGAGTGCCCCGGTATTACCCGCGCTGACACACGCATGGGCAACACCTTGCTTGACCAGGTTGATGGCAACCCGCATCGAAGAGTCCTTTTTCCTGCGCAGGGCCTTGGCAGGTTCTTCGTCCATCGCCACTACCTGAGACGCTGGATAAATCTGAAGCCGATCACCGATCAAATTTTTGTGCTTGGCAAGCTCTGAGCGGAGCACATCCTCCAAACCAACGACCAACAATTTTAGCTTGGGGTGCCGCTGCAAGGACAAAAGTGCAGCAGGTATGGTGATCTTGGGGCCATGGTCGCCACCCATACCATCCAGAGCAACGGTGATCGTCACTGATGCAAATTCCGCTTGGGTTTAGACGCCGATGGGCTTAGTCAGATTTTACTTCGATTACCTTATGGCCACGATAGTAACCATCAGCCGAAACGTGGTGTCGGCGGTGAAGCTCGCCAGTGTTGGACTCTACGGACAAAGTAGGACCACTGAGGGCATCATGTGCCCGGCGCATGCCACGCTTTGAAGGGGTCTTGCGACTCTTTTGGACTGCCATATCAATTCCTCTGTGCAGACATTTTCTGCAACGCGATGATGTTGTTGATCACCGCCATTAGGGGTTCTTTTACAGGTGACTAAAACTTAGGGCTGCGGAATCATATAGTTATGTTATGCCCGTGTCAAAATCCCTCGCGGGAGTGGTGTATTCAGGGCTCTACGTTGGTCGTTATCCCCGCCTGTTATCAAGACCAGGGGGTCAATCATTCGCCTGTGGCACTGCCGGCCTTTCAGACAAAACTCAAAATCAGCGGTGGTGGTAGCCGGATATCGGCCCGGTTTTGGTTGGCCCTGCATTTATTATTTTGGAAGTAGAGGGCAATTTTTTGATTATATTCTGGTTTTCCACATTAGGCCTGAATCGGCCTCTGGCCACATAACAACACCTTGTGCTGACAGCTTAGTTAAATCAATCCCCCAGGTAGATTGACAGCGGTTTCCAGTTATCCAGACAATAGATCAGCGCCTGCTGAGCTTAGGTAATACGGAATATATTGACAGCCACCGGGGCATCCCTTAAAACAGGCCTCGGGTTAGCCAAGTATCCAGAGCCAAATTGGCCCCGCCTTCTCGTCTCAACACGGAGCCGGTCTTTGTTCAAAAAAATTCTTGTCGCCAACCGCGGTGAAATCGCGGTCCGGATCGTGCGGGCCTGTTCAGAGATGGGGATCAAGTCCGTCGCCATCTATTCCGATGCGGACCGTCATGCCCTGCACGTTAAAAAGGCCGATGAGGCCTACAACGTGGGGCCCGATCCTGTGGGTGGTTATCTCAACGTGTTTCGTATCGTCAATCTGGCCGTAGCCGCCGGTTGTGATGCCCTGCACCCCGGTTATGGCTTTTTATCAGAAAACCCCCTGCTGGCGGACATCTGCACAAGACGGGGTATCACCTTTATCGGCCCCAGCGCCGCAGTCATCCGCTCCATGGGCGACAAGACCGTCGCTCGCCAAACCATGATTGATGCCGGAGTCCCGGTCACACCGGGTTCCAATGGTAACCTGCGCGATTGTGCCGAGGCCCTGGTTCTGGCAAAGGAAATCGGCTATCCGGTAATGCTCAAGGCCACTTCCGGAGGTGGCGGCCGGGGAATCCGCCGTTGCGATGACCCCCAGGAACTGGAACGGAATTACGAGCGCGTGGTTTCTGAGGCCACCAAGGCCTTTGGTAGCGCCGAAGTCTTCCTGGAGAAATATGTCGATACCCCACGCCATATTGAAGTTCAGATTATTGGCGATCAACACGGTCATACGGTACACCTGTTTGAACGGGATTGTTCCATCCAAAGGCGTCATCAAAAATTATTAGAGATCGCACCGTCACCACAACTGAGTGACAAGCAACGTGAATACGTTTGCGGTCTGGCGGTAAAGGCGGCCTGCGCAGCCCAATATCAAAATGCAGGCACCGTTGAATTTTTGCTCGACAAAAACGGCGATTTTTATTTCATGGAAATGAACACCCGCCTGCAAGTCGAGCATACCGTCACCGAACAGATCACCGGTATCGACATCGTCCAGGAACAAATCCGTGTAGCCCATGGTGATCCGTTGTCGTTTAGCCAGTCCGACGTACAGCGCCGGGGCTATGCCATACAGTTTCGTATCAATGCCGAAGATCCAAAAAACGACTTCCTACCCAACTTTGGACGCATCACCCGCTACTATGCCCCGGGTGGACCCGGTGTACGCAGTGATGCTGCAATCTATACCGGATATGATTTTCCGCCCCATTACGATTCCATGTGCGCCAAACTCACCACCTGGGCCCTGACCTGGGAAAGCGTGCTGGAGCGGTCCCGCCGAGCCCTGAGAGACATCGGTGTATTCGGGGTCAAAACCACCATCCCCTATCACTTGGAAATCCTTAAGACTACCGAGTTTCGACACGGGCAGTTTGACACCGGGTTCGTAGAGAGCCACCCCGAACTGGTAAACTACTCCGTCAGGCACCCACCCTCAGCACTGGCCGCCGCCATCGCCGCCGCCATCGCCGCCCACTATGGAACCTAAAAAGATAACCATGTCTTCTACTGTCAAGATCACCGACCTGATTCTTCGCGATGCCCATCAATCGCTCATCGCCACGCGTATGCGCACTGAAGATATGCTACCCATTTGCGAAAAACTGGATCGGGTGGGCTATTGGTCACTGGAGGCCTGGGGCGGTGCTACCTTTGACGCCTGTCTGCGATTTCTGAAGGAAGACCCCTGGGAACGCCTGCGCCGTCTCAAAGAAGCCCTGCCTAATACGCCGTTGCAAATGTTGCTACGGGGTCAGAATTTACTGGGTTACCGCCACTATTCAGATGACGTTGCCCAGGCCTTTGTCACCCAAGCCGCAGAAAATGGTATCGATGTATTTCGTATCTTTGACGCCATGAATGACTTACGCAATCTCAAGGTATCCATTGATGCCGTGATCAAGGCCGACAAACACGCCCAGGGGGCCATCTGCTACACCACCAGCCCAGTGCATACCATTGACCACTTTGTCACCCAGGCCAAAGAACTTCAGGCCATGGGCTGCCATAGCATCTGCATTAAAGACATGGCGGGCCTATTGACCCCAGGGCGTTCCGCAGAATTGTTCTCAGCCCTGTCATCGGCGGTGGATCTACCGCTGCATTTTCACTCCCACACCACCGTGGGCGTGGCCAACATCAGCATGTATGAGGCCGTTAAGAACGGGGCCAAACACGTCGACACGGCAATCAGTTCTTTCTCTTGGGGTACCAGTCATTCGCCCACCGAAAGTATGATCGTGGCCTTTAAGGACACCCCCTACGATACCGGCCTGGATCTGGCTCAAGTCCAGGAAATTGGTTTTTATTTCAGAAGCATTCGACCCAAGTACCATCAGTTTGAGAGCGAGTTTTCGGGTATCGACACCCGGGTACAAATCAGTCAAGTGCCAGGGGGCATGATCTCCAATCTGTCCAATCAGCTCAAAGAACAGGGCGCCTTAAACAAGATGAATGAGGTACTGGCGGAGATACCCAAGGTACGTAAAGAGCTGGGCTATCCACCCTTGGTGACTCCCACCTCTCAGATTGTCGGCACCCAGGCCGTACTCAATGTCGTTACCGGTGAACGTTACAAAAGCATCACCAACGAGGTCAAAATGTACCTCCAGGGCCGCTATGGCCGTGCCCCCGGGTCTGTCGATGCGGCCCTGCGCAAAAAGGCCATCGGTGATGATGAAGTAATTGAAAATCGGCCCGCAGATTACCTTGAACCGGAGATGGAAAAACTCCGGCATGAAATAGGCAACCTGGCCAAAAATGAGGAAGACGTCCTGAGTTATGCCATGTTCCCTGAAGTGGGTCGCCAATTCCTCGAGCAGCGTGAGGCGGGCACATTAGACCCGGAAATATTACTGCCCATAGCCAACGGCCAGGAAGGGGTCAACGGTCACGATGCCCCAACAGATTTTAATATCACCCTTCACGGTGAAACCTATCAGGTCAAAGTCACCGGCGTAGGCCACAAGAGTGATGATCAAAGACCCTTTTATCTCACTGTAGACGGCTTACCGGAAGAGGTATTGGTAGAATCCATTAGCGAAGGCACCATGGATGCGCCCGGCAAAACTACCAAGGGCTCTAAACGCCCCAAGGCCACCCACCAGGGCCAGGTCACCAGTTCCATGCCAGGGACCATAGTGGATGTATCCGTTGCCGAGGGTGACAAGGTCAGTGCCGGTGACCCGGTTCTGGTAATTGAGGCCATGAAAATGGAAAATGAGGTCCCTGCCCCCATCAGCGGCATCGTCAAAGCCGTGCACGTCAGCAAAGGTGACAAGGTCAATCCTGACGAGGCATTGATTGAGATTGAGTAGTTCAGTTACGACGTACATTGACTATGAATAACCCAAAGCTTGTTCTCGCATCCTCATCACCCTATCGACGTGAACTTTTAGAACGTCTTCAAATCTCATTTGAAGTGCTCGCACCTGATATTGATGAGACTCCACTCGAGAAAGAACCGGCATCGGTACTGGTGGAACGTCTTTCGAAATCCAAGGCCAAGGCGGCCGCCAAAACGTTCCCGGATGCACTCATCATAGGCTCAGACCAAGTGGCTGTACATAATGGCCGCATCGTTGGTAAACCCCATACCCACGACAACGCTGTACAACAATTGCGTGAGGCCTCAGGGTCGAGGATTACTCTTTATACCGGTTTGGTCTTACTCAACGCGACCACCGGAAATGTACAAAGTGAAGTGGTGCCCTTCCATGTGGTCTTTCGGTCTTTGAGTAGAGAACAAATCGAAAATTACCTGCACAAAGAACAGCCTTATAAGTGCGCCGGAAGCGTACGTTCCGAAGGTCTGGGGATTAGCCTGCTGGAACGCTTTGAGGGCGAAGATCCGAACACCCTCATCGGCCTACCCTTGATTCGACTTGTTAGAATGCTGGAGAAAGAAGGCGTACAAGTAATCTGAAATCTTTTTAGGACCTCTAACGGCCTGCGCCACCCATAGGCAAGGTCAACATGATCCGCTGCTTGAACGCATCGGTCTGAAATGCCCGGACCAAGGCAACACCGAAGCCTTTGGTAATCCGCTCGAAGAAATCCTGTTTCTGCGTGTAGTCCACGATATCTTCGGCACCAATGACCTCCCTGGCCACGTAACTGGCGCTGCCCAGGGCATCCACCAGACCCAATTTAATCGCCTGTTCACCGGTCCAAAACAGGCCCGAGAAGAGATCCTGGTCATGAACCAGTTTTTCACCCCGGCCCTTTTGCACAACCTCAATAAATTGCTTATGAATGTCCTCTAACATTTTTTGGGCGTGCTCCTTGTCGTCAGGTGTGAGCGGTGAAAAGGGGTCCATAAAACCCTTGTTCTCCCCTGCCGTTAACAACCTGCGTTCCACCCCGACCTTCTTGATCGTGTCCACGTATCCAAACCCTGCCATGAGTACACCGATGGAACCCACGATGCTCGCCTTGTTGACATATATAGTGTCTGCAGCCACCGCGATGTAATAACCACCGGAGGCACCAATATCACCGATGACAGCGTACACCGGTCGCTGTGGGTATTTTTTTCGCAGGCGCGTAATCTCATCATTGATGTAGCCTGCCTGTACCGGACTACCGCCGGGGCTATTGATTCTCAAAATCACCCCCACCACATCCTCTTCTTCAAATGCAGCACGCAATCCAGTCACCACCCGGTCCGCATCAACATCCATACCAGCCCCAATAACGCCTTCAATTTCAACCAGAGCGGTATGCCTGCCGCTACTGCCCCTCATACCATCGCCCATACCATCACCCATGGCCACGATCAGGACCCCAACGAGATAGACTGCGAAAAATAACTTGAAACCAACATTCCAGCGCCGGGAAATTCGCTGCTCCCTAAATTGCTCCAAAGCCAATTTTTCGAGCAGTCCCCGTTCCCAACCGGCTTGCTTATCGGCACCGGATTCATTCTTTGTTTCAGACATCAGTTTGACCTTCAATAATTTTCACCAAGTGTACTCCTTTTTCAATTACAAGATGCACCTCCTCCTCAACTACCTGCACCTTAAGCGGAATCAAACCCTTAGCACCACAAGGCCCGGCAATACACTTGCCTGAGAGTGGGCTATAGCGAGCCCCGTGAGTGGAACATACAATCTGTTGCCCGGTAATATCAAAAAAAATCCCCGGCTGCCAGTCTAGTTCTACGCCGATATGGCTACACTCATTGACGAATGCCTTGATCTCGTCACGAAAGCGTATAACGAAGGCTGGATGGGATTGGCCTTCGATCTGCACAGTGAAGCGTACACCGATCCCGCTATTTTCCAGGTCACGACAAAAACAAATATGCGAACAGGGATCCGTTTTCATTCCAACCAGGAACACACAGACTGAAAGGAATCCAGGCAAGCCAACGGCTTGTGAGCAAGCAGTCGGTGGCGCTCATGTACGCCGTAGCTGACTGCTAACGACGCCAGTCCGGCCTTATTGGCCATTTGCAAATCATATTCGGTGTCACCCACCATAATCGCCGCATCCTTGTCGTGGCCGGTTTCCTCAAGAATGTCGAACAACATCTGTGGGTGGGGTTTTGATCCCGATTCATCGGCACAACGACTGGCAGAAAAGAAATGGCCAACTTGGGTATGTTCAAAAACCCTATCCAGCCCCCGCCGGGCCTTGCCCGTGGCTACCGCTAATGTATAACCCTGATCGACAAGTGCTGCCAATCCCGTTTCGACGTTAGGGAAAAACACCATAGGTGTTTGGTCCAGATGTAAAAAGTGCTCCCGGTAACGATCGACCACGGCATCTTTATCGGTTTGATCAAGACTGGGGAATAGGACATCCATGGCCTCGCCAAGCCCAAGCCCGATAACGTTGCGAACCGCATTATCACCTGGATACGGTGCGTCTGTATCACTAGCGGCCTGTTCAAAACAGGTTACGATTTTAAGGGCCGAATCCATCAGGGTGCCGTCCCAGTCAAAAATTATAAGTTTAAATTGCTTTGTCACAAAATTATCTACTACGTTTTAAAAGTGATGCTTCAAAGAAATTTGTGGGCAACTCAAAGCAGCATTGGTTCTCGCTGAGTCTAACTTTACCCGCAGATTGTCCTGGCAAGGCCTAAAAACAAACAGAGATGTAGTGGCCCAATCCAGTCAATTGAATTGCCCATACCCAAGTGTGTCACTCATTTTCGAAGTTTACCAACATGATCCTGCAAATCTTCCGGCAACGGTGTCTCAATGAGCATCGCCTGATTAGAGCCTGGATGGACAAACTGGAGTCGCGAGGCATGCAGAAACAATCGACTTAGACCCCGTTGCCGACATTGCTTATTGAAGGCACGATCACCGTACTTTTCATCACCGGCAATGGGGTGGCCTATGTGGGCCGCATGGACCCGTGCCTGATGGGTCCGGCCTGTGTGCAGATCAACCTCTACTAAAGCACAATGGGCAAGACGCCTGACTAAGCGGAACACACTGGTGGAAGGTCTTCCATCCTCGGCAACCACCACCATACGCTCACCAGAGCGCACCACATTTTTGGTCAAACTGGCATCGACTCGACGCTGTTTTGCGCCCTTCCACGATCCTTGAAGCAAGGCAATATAGGTTCTTCTTATCCCTTTGTCGGCATGATCACGCAGTGAGGCGTGAAGAGACAAAAGCGCGCTCCGACTCTTTGCAATCAACAGACACCCGGAAGTCTCCCGGTCCAGGCGATGCACCAATTCCAGATAAGCTTGCCGGGACCGACTACGGCGTAAGTCCTCAATAATGCCCAGTGAATAACCACTGCCGCCGTGGACCGGTATACCACTGGGCTTGTCCATCACCAGCAAGAAATCGTCCTCGTAGATCACCCTGGGCTCGAGTGCAAAGCCAGGCAGATGGCTATAATCTTCCCGGCTTGCGGTCCGAATGGGGGGAACCCGGACCACATCACCTTCGCATAACCTGTAGTTTGGGCGCACACGTCCTTTATTGATCCGGACTTCACCGGTACGCACGATGCGATAAATATGGCTCTTGGGGACCCCTTTAAGGGTCGCCAAGAGGTAATTATCCAGGCGTTGGCCACTATGCTGGGCATCCACCTCCAGCCACTGGACCTGCAACTTTTCGGAGATTTTACTCATAACTTACTAATAAATAATAACAGATTGCTGAAATAGACATGGACTGATATAGTGCCCCTAGCGTGAATTCCGTGTGGCGCCACAAACGAAGGCGACAACCCCCGCGTGAACGAACGATTTCTTGGGTGCCCGGCCAAAGCGGGGCACCGGATTTTCGGCCCACCCGGCCCGCGGCAAGTGCCCGGCCATTGCCGCCGAAAGGGTAAATAACAAGTTGCGCTCACAATGACGCAACCCAAACTAAACAATTAGTACGCTCCCTACCCCGTAGTCAGAGCGATAGCCAAATCACAGCCGACCCAGTTGCTTATACGCGAGGTCGGAAGGTATATCACCTGCGCTTGGACGTAGCGCACCGGGGAGCGTCGAGGACTAGACGCATGAAGAGAATGTTGTTTAACGCAACTCATCCAGAGGAGTTGCGTGTCGCCATCGTGGATGGCCAGAAGTTAGTCGATCTTGATATCGAATCCACCGCCCACAATCAGAAAAAGGGCAATGTTTATAAAGGCATCGTCACCCGAGTCGAACCCAGCCTTGAGGCGGCCTTCGTCGATTATGGTTCCGAACGACAGGGTTTCTTGCCGCTAAAGGAGATTTCCCGCACCTATTTCACCAATTACTCGGGCTCTACTCCCATGGCCCAGGTGCGGATTCAAGACGTTATCAAGGAAGGCCAGGAACTTCCGGTACAGGTCGAAAAGGAAGAGCGTGGCAACAAGGGTGCCGCCCTCACCACCTTTATCAGCCTTGCCGGCCGCTATCTGGTCTTGATGCCCCGTAACCCCAAAGGGGGTGGCATCTCCCGGCGCATCGAAGGCGAGGAACGGGCCGAAATTCGTGAGGCCTTGTCTCAGATTACTGTCCCCAGTGAACACGCCCTCATCGCCCGTACCGCTGGCATTGGCAAAAGCAGTGAAGAATTGCAGTGGGATCTGGACTATCTGTTGCAGCTGTGGGAAGCCATCAGTAAGGCTACCGATGAGCGCCCGGCACCCTTTCTTGTCTACCAGGAAAGTAATCTGGTAGTACGCGCCATCCGCGACTACCTGCGTAATGACATTACCGAGATTCTTATCGATAGTACCGAGATTCACGAGCGTGCCGAACGCTTTATGCAGCAGGTAATGCCTCACAACTTATCCAAACTCAAACTCTATCACGACAGTGTACCGCTATTCTCCCGGTTTCAAATCGAACACCAAATCGAATCGGCCTTTTCCCGTAATGTACAGTTGAGCTCGGGTGGTGCCCTGGTTATTGACCATACCGAGGCCCTGATTACCATCGACATCAACTCCGCCAGGGCGACCAAAGGGGCCGATATTGAAGAAACCGCCTTGCAAACAAACTTGGAAGCCTCCGATGAAATCGCCCGACAATTACGTTTGCGGGACTTGGGCGGCCTGGTAGTCATTGATTTTATCGACATGTCCTCTACACGAAATCAGCGAACAGTCGAAAATCGTTTGCACGAGGCTTTGCGCGTGGATCGAGCCAGAGTTCAAGTCGGTCGTATCTCCAAGTTTGGTCTGCTGGAGATGTCTCGCCAACGACTACGCCCTTCTCTGGGTGAGTCCAATTACAAGGTTTGCCCCCATTGTGACGGCACAGGCTTCATACGTGGCGTGCAATCCTTTGCCTTAAGCGTACTGCGCATCATTGAAGAAGAGGCCCTCAAGGAAAATACAGAGGCCATTCATGCCCACTTACCGGTCGATATTGCCACCTATCTCCTTAATGAAAAGCGACATGAGATAAGCCTGCTCGAACAACGCCTCGGCAATCAGGTGTTTATGATTCCTGAAAAGACCCTGCACACCCCACAATATCAAATCAAGCGGCTTCGCAATGAGCAGCTTGAAGAGGTCGCCGGTCAAGCCAGCTACCAAATCAAAATGGATGAAGAGGATGCCGAAAAAATTGTTGAGCCTATTTCCAGGGCCAGCGAAAAGGCAGCAGTGGCAGAAATTACCCCAACTTCGGTCGCACCAACGAAAAAATCACCCGGTTTTTTCGCACGCTTGATAAAGGGCCTGTTCGGTGGCAGCAAACAGAAGCGGCCTGCCAAAAAGTCGAGTCAAGCGCAAGGACGTGGCCGTCAACAGCCACAGCGTCGTCGTAACACGTCCACGCAAGGTGGTAACCGCCGCCGAAACAACCCACAAGCTCAACGTGGACAACGTGGCGGTCAACGGGACAATCGCAAAAACCAACGGGATAATCGTAGCGGTCAACAGGACAATCGTGGCAACCCGCAACGTGATACTAAAGACACACGCGAAACTCAAAATCGCAACAACCAAAATAAAAGTAACAACCAGCAAGCTAATCGCCAAGCAGACTCACAAAACAAACGTCAGGATACCCAGGCCAACAACAAGACACCCACACCGCGCAATGAGGTTGCTGGACAGCGCAATGGCCGTAACAGGCGTCCACGCCGTGGTCGTGGCCGTAACGATGCGACTAACAGCCAGGATTCACCCATGGATTCTAATAGCGCCCCATCGGCACTGAAAAACGGCAATGTGGCACCCACCAGCGCGCCTGTAGTCCATCAGGAAATTGATGGGAATCGTGCACCGCTAAAAACAACCGACCCCAAAAAACCCAACACACCGGTAGCCGCCGCTTCCACCCCCAAGCCTAGTGCCGTGAAAAATGAAAATCGTCCTGCACCCACAACGAGTCGCTCTACTGCAGACAAACCGGCTGAAAAATCTACACCAGCCAAATCTGCTGATACTCAAGCAAGCACGCCCCCTGTGGTGACACCGGTCACCAGCAGCCAACCACCTGCCGCCGTGCCCGTAGAGAAAAAACCGGCGTCAACGCTGCAACAGGTTGAAACCAAACCACCTTCCGTAGACCCATAAGCACCCGTCTCAGATGAACAGGCCGGCCACGGAATTGCACCCCTGCTTACAGACTAATTTGTAAACAGGGCAATCGATTCCACGTGGCGGGTGTGGGGGAACATATCCATGACTCCCACGCTGGCCAGTTTGTATCCCTGTTGGTGAACAAGCACCTGGGCATCTCGGGCCAGGGTAGCCGGATTACAGGATACATAGACAATCCGTCTAAACTGGTTTGAGCCAATCTGTTGCACAACGTCCAAGGCCCCGGTACGGGGTGGATCGAGCAATAACTTGCTCATGTCGGGCTCCAATACTTTGGCGAGCGAATCACTTTGGTATAAATCGGCTACACGAAAATCAACCTCAGTGAACCCATTTTTTATCGCGTTGGCCTTAGCACGTTGGATCAAGGCCCCATCGGCTTCCAGTGCCACCACACCAACATGTTGGCTCGCCAGGGCAAGACTAAAGTTACCCAGACCACAAAAAAGATCCAACACCCGGTCTTCTTTCTCCAAAGCAAGCAAGGCCAAGGCCAGTGACACCATCTTGCTGTTAATGGCGGCATTAACCTGGACAAAATCCGTAGGTCGAAATTCAAACCTCAAGTGATACTCGGGTAATGAGTATTCCAGTGTCGCTGTATCAGGCCAGAGTGCGCTAATGGTCTCGGGTCCACCCGACTGTTGATACATCTGAATACCGTTGTCCCGGCCAAATTCAATCAGCCGGTGTTTATCCCGATCATCAAGAGGAACAAGATTACGAAATACCAGCGCCGCAGCTTGGTCATCTACCGCGACTTCAATCTGGGCAATCTGTTCACGACTAGTCAAACCGTCAATCAACGCCCTAAGCATCTCGATACGGGAACCAATGACAGGATCGAGTACCTCACAAGCAGACATCACGGTGAGATAACCCTTGGCCCGTTCCCGAAAACCCACCAGGGTGCCACCCTTTTTAGGCACGTAGCGCACCCCAAGTCGGGCCTTGCGCCGATAACCCCATACCGGACCGGTTATGGGCTCAAGCACAGTTTCAGGAGTGAGCTTAGCAATACGTTCCAGATTGTCTAACAAAACCTGCTGTTTCGCCTCAATCTGTGCCTTGGGATCAAGGTGTTGCAGACTGCAGCCACCACAAACACCGTAGACCTCACACTTAGGGTGGGCCACACGCTGGGGGGAGGAATTCTCAATGGAGACGACCCGTCCCTCATCATAGGATTTACGCCGACGCAGGGTCAGGTATTCAACGTTTTCCCCCGGCAACGCACCTTCTATAAACACCGCCTTACCATCCACACGAGCCACCCCCTTACCCTCGTGACTGAGGGAGTCGATATGGGCCTTGCGCAAAGAGTGTTGGTCCGCTGAGCGGGAACGACGGCGTGCCACAGGCTAGTTCCACGCCTCCAAGAACGCCTTGAGATGGGGCTGATTGGATTTTCCCAGGGTATCGCGTACCCGTTGGCACTCGCTACCATATTGGTCTTTACTCAGATGGCCACGAATCAATTCCCACCGCAGATAGATGAGATAGGTATTGAGCACATCGGTCTCACAGTAATCACGTATGGCAGCAATTTTTCCATCCAGATAATGTCCCCAAACATCTGCACCACTCATGCCCATCTTACCGGGAAAACCCAATAGCGTTGCGACCTGGTCCAGGGGTGCATTGGCGCGGGGTTGATAGGCCCCCAATACATCCATGAGATCTGTGTGACGGCTATGAAACCGACTCAGATAATTGTTCCATTTAAATTCACGATCATCCTCACCGTTTTCCCAGTAACGGGGTGCGGCGATACCATGGACGAGACTACGATAATGCAATACCGGAAGATCAAAGCCCCCGCCATTCCAGGTCACCAAGGTCGGCGTGTAGCGATCAACACCGTCAAAGAATCGGGTGATGATATCGGCCTCATCGGCATTGACCTCTCCCAATGACCACACCCTGAAATTGTCACCGCTACGCAATACTATAGATATGGCCGCAACGCGATGTAGATGATGAGCTAAAAATTCTGAATCAGTTTTTTCCCGGCGCTTGTTAAACATGACCTGGGCTACATCCTTATCGCTTAACCCATCTAGATCGTAAAGTCGCCGTCCACCTTCCACGTCTGGGATGGTCTCGATATCAAATACCATGACGTTCATAAACTAAATTCCTTTGTTGCCGCAAAGGCGCCAACCTTGGTATACCCCTCAGGAGGGGCTATAAGGGTAGATATAGAGGTTTGCAGTGTACTGTACAGCAAGATGCGGTCAAGTGTGCAGGGTGCCCAATCCACATGTCCTTGCCAGAACCCCACACCGTGGTTATGCTTGGCGCCTCAAGGGACTGAAACAAAAGGAGCCACCATGTCCAGTCCAGCACCAGACGTAATACAACGTCACCGCTACACCGTAGAAGATTATCACCGCATGACCGCGGCCGGTATTCTACGCCAGGACCAACGGGTGGAACTGATCAAAGGAGAGATCATCGACATGATGCCCATTGGAAGTCACCACGCCGCCACCGTCAGACAACTCAGTAAAGTACTTGGACTGGCCGTTGGAGATCGAGCCATTGTGTCGGTTCAAGACCCCGTTATACTGGACGACCACTCCGAACCAGAGCCCGATCTGGCGCTTTTGCATCCAAAGGAAGATTTTTACGCCAGCGGCCATCCTCGACCGACGGATGTGTTGCTCATCATCGAGGTTGCGGACAGTAGCCTGATCTTTGACCGCGACGTGAAGGTGCCCCTCTATGCCCACCAGGGAATCCCCGAGGTCTGGTTGTTCGATCTGGGAACAAAGAAACTGACGGTATATTCTAATCCGTCAAAAGGCGGGTACAGGAAAGTGAGGATATTGGAAAAGATTGATGGCTTAGCAGTACCACTGTTAAAAGAGACAACAGTGAATTTGTCGGGGGTGATGGGGTTTTAATGGATGATTGCAATGTAAGACACCGAGTTTCATTCTTGCCTTTTAGTCGCATGATTTGAAATATGCAGCGGAATTGTTATGAGCAGTGCCAGACTCAGACCCCGCTATCCATTTCCACTCTGAATGTTGGTCTAGTGGCAATTGTCTTAGGTCTATTTCCAAATTGAATTCAAAAGCTAACACTACATATTGAGTGCTTATTCCTTCGACATTTGCGTAATTTGTATTGTAAAAATGATCGTAAACATTTATAAATCTGCCTTTTTTGCGATCAAGTATCATACCAATCTCCATTTCTCCAATACGCGAAAGCGCAGAGCTAACATCTTCTCCTTTTTTAATTCTTCCGCCAGGGACAAACCAACTTCCAACTGCAGGCTGATTTATTCGCTTGCCCATTAAGATGCGGCCTCTCTGATCTCTCATAATTAGATCAATCGAGACCAATGGTGTGGCATCAATTATCTTTAAGAACTCTTCATCTCTTAAGTTCATTTTCACTTAACCATTACAGTGTCCGTAAAATCGGGGCAAAACCCCGCCGAGTTAATAGCTACGAAAGAAGGGTGAATTGCATCCAAAATATTTGGGTCTCTGAACACATCATGCAGCGTGATAAATACGATTAATACATTAAGGGTAATCGCCCCTAAAAACACACGCTTATGAAATTTCCAACCCAAATCTTCATCTAGTGATAACTCGTGCGTTGTAAGTCTGGGTATAAATCTCAGACGAGCGTGTAGAGAAGATGCTTTAAATAACTTTTTGATTGCGCCTTCAAGATTAACATCTCGATTACTTCTGACGATCCCTGCTAAATTCATTAGCACATATGAAACAATGGCGGAAACAAGCATCACTATAGCTGATAGAATGCTAGTACCAAGAGCGTACCATGCTGCATATAAGGCTAATTGAGTTGCTAAAAGGTAGCGTATGTTAGACCAAAACAATATATCTTCGTGAACCCAATGCCGCATAAGAGCTTGAAGCAAATGGCCTGGCTCCGCCTCCATGCAACTTTCTTTACCTTGACCGCTTTCAGTTTCTTCTGAGTTACGCATTTTTTCACCTAACTTTAAGGATAAACAGCGTACCATGACTGCAAAATCTATCATGAGGTAGCGGCACTATCGTGCCTCTAAATCACTATCTCAGCGGCTCTTCTTTGCACCTTCGCGACAAAAATTCTTTATTCCAGAAACACCCCAGTAGACAAGTATCGATCTCCCCGGTCACAGATGATGCTGACAATCACCGCATCGGACAACTCTTCGGATAAGCGTAGGGCCGCGGCCATGGCCCCACCAGAGGAAATGCCGCAAAAAATACCTTCCTGTCTGGCCAATCGCCGAGTGGTCTCCTCTGCATCTTGTTGAGAAACGTCCAGGATCCGGTCGACTTTGGAGGCATCATAGATCTTGGGCAGGTAGGCCTGGGGCCAGCGGCGAATACCGGGGATGGCCGCGCCCTCTTGGGGCTGCACGCCGATGATCTGAATATCAGGGTTTTGCTCCTTCAAGTAACGTCCCGTACCCATGATCGTCCCTGTGGTCCCCATGGAACTGACAAAATGGGTGATGCGTCCATCGGTATCACGCCAGATCTCGGGGCCGGTGCCGATGTAGTGGGCCTCGGGGTTGTCCGGGTTGGCGAATTGATCGAGCACTCGCCCTTTGCCCTCCTGCTCCATCTGTTGGGCCAGGTCTCTGGCCCCTTCCATGCCCTCGTCTTTGCTGACCAGTATGATTTCGGCACCGTAGGCCTTCATGGCAGCCCGGCGTTCCACACTCATGTGTGCGGGCATGATCAGCACCATTCGATAACCCTTGATGGCCGCAGCCATGGCCAGGGCGATGCCGGTATTCCCGCTGGTGGCCTCAATCAGGCTGTCCCCCGCGCTGATCTCACCGCGCCGTTCCGCCCCCAGGATCATGTTCATGGCCGGCCGATCTTTCACGGAGCCTGCGGGATTATCACCCTCCAATTTAGCCAACAGGGTATTGGTGGTGTCACCGGGCAGTCGTTGCAATCGAACCAAGGGGGTGTTGCCGACAAAATCTTCCAGGGTTTTCATAGGGGCGATTCTAACACGGCTCCATGTGCTCGATGATAAGCTGTGCCGAGCGTCTGCCATTATAGATGTTCACATCCAATCGATAGGCGGCATGAACCTGATCCCATTCGGGCAATTGCCCTTCCGGCGCAAGATTAAAGCCAATGGCATCAATTTGCTGATCACTGTGTTGTCTCTGGAGCACCATCTTGACATGGCGTTGGCCCACGACGCGTTGCTGCAGCACCTGGAATATCCCGTCGAAAGTAGGTTCGGCAAAGGCCTGGCCCCAGGGACCGGCCTGGCGCAAGGTCTCGGCAAACTCTATGCCCAGATCTGCCTCACTCAACTCACCATCGCTGAGGATAGTATTTTCCAACACCTGGCCGTCCAAGTGCCTTTCGACCTCAATGATAAACGCGGTCTTAAAGTCATCAAATTGTTCGCGCTTGAGGCTCAAACCTGCGGCCATGGCATGACCCCCAAATTTTTCCAACAGGCCCGGATGAGATGTAGCCACCGCATCCAGCACATCGCGTATATGCAGACCCTCAATGGATCGCGCCGAACCCTTGATCTCACCTTCCAATCCAGGGGCAAAGGCAATGACGGGGCGATGGGTTTGCTCGCGCACCCGGGAAGCCAAAATACCAATGACCCCTTGGTGCCAATCTTCCCCAAAAAGGCAAAGACCCGCCGGTAGCAGCCCCTCGAGTCCTAATGTGGGCAAAAGGGCCAGGGCCTGTTCCTTCATACCGGTTTCAATTTTTCGGCGGGTAATGTTTAACTCATCCAGTTCCTGGGCGATACGCCACACCTCGTCTTCATTATCGGATAACAAACAGCGTATCCCCAGACTCATATCGTCCAGACGACCGGCGGCATTGAGCCTAGGTCCCAAGGCAAACCCCAGGTCCGAGGCAACAATCTGACCCAGTTGCCGTTTTCCCAATTCGAGCAGGGCGCGTACCCCGGGCCGACACTGCCCGGCATTGATACGCGCCAGACCTTGGGCCACCAAGGTACGATTAGCTCGATCCAGTGGCACTACATCTGCCACCGTGCCCAAGGCCACTAAATCCAAATAGCGCGCCATATTGGGTTCGGCGATATTTTTCTGGCTAAACCAGCCGCTGTCTCTCAGTGCGGCACGCAAGGCACTAAGTACATAAAAGATCACACCGACCCCGGCAAGATTCTTGGAGGGAAACCCATCACCGGGTTGGTTTGGATTAACGATGGCATCGGCTGCCGGTAACGCGCTACCCGGCAGATGATGGTCGGTCACTATGACTTTCATACCGAGCTCGTGGGCGGCATCCACGCCGTTCACACTGGAGATACCATTGTCCACGGTGACGATGACATCCGGTTTACGTTTGGCCGCTTCGGTGACGATTTGTGGCGTCAACCCATAGCCGTACTCAAATCGGTTAGGGACTAAATAATCTGTATGAACGGCTCCCATGGCCTTCAAGGCCAGCACTGTCAAGGCACAGCTGGTGGCCCCATCGGCATCAAAGTCACCCAGAATTAATATTCTGTTTTCGTGGCTAATGGCAACCTGGAGTATCTGAACCGCCGCTGACACGCCCTTGAGCAATCCAGGTCGGGGTAACTCCGCAAGTGAGGTACTGAGTTCGGTATAGGAGTGCAGATTTCGGCCCGCATAGATGCGTGCCAATACTGGGTGCAAATCAGCGGGGGCATCAATAAGCCGCTTCGATACAGATCGGCGTTTGATCGTTCTCGGGGGGGTAAAAAAACTCTCCGCCATCAAGCCAGCAACACAGAGATGTCCCAATTATGGCCTGAATTATAAATCAAGTAATCTAGCAAAATTACACTATATCCTGTTGTTTTATATAGAAATTAAGTGGCTTCTTCCGCTTCCAAAATAGCCCTGGCCGTGCCCGGCATACATCATAGCGTGAGCCTGGTGCAGGATACAGCACTACCGAATGCAGCTGCCCACCTTGTAATTGAGTCAATACCGACTGAAAAAATGATCGATCAAGCTCAAGCAGATAATCGGCCCATGTAGCCTCGCTTGGTTGCTGCACCGCCCACAGGATATTTCCCTCTCCACAATCTTGCCATCCACTGTTGCTATACGAGGCGCCAGATGACTGCGGAATTCCGTTATTCTTTGCCAAGCCCACACTCAGCGCATCGTCACAGAAAAAATGCTTCCAGTGGGCCAAATTTTGTAGGCTGATTTGACCCCCACCCCACAGCCATAGGCCATTGGCTTCTGCCAAACCATTTTCTTCCCGGACCACATTGATGGGATGATCGTGCAGTAACATTTGTATTTCATTCATGCACTGTCGCCAGTAGCCTCCCTCCTCACCTCGAGGCAGGTGGTCCAATACATTCCTGCCGATCACCGAATCAGTAGGTTCGACAATTAAAGTGCGTGGATGATCCAGCCTTATAACCCATTCCTGTGGTGACAACATTTCACAGTGCCAACCATCTTGCTGGGTGTGTTTCTGTACTGTAGCCAATAACTGCTCGGATTCTTTTCTGCTTAACTGTAAGGTCTTGGGATCGTCCAATACGACGTCGGTAAGATTAGTAATGAAATGCACAGGATCCGTTTTCATCCACCACTGGCCATCTTGTTTACCCGTAGCTCCCAACCGAGACAAAGCGGCAACAGGTAAATCGTCCAGACCCAACCCAAGCATATTAAGCAATGTGCGGGTATAACCATGGGTATGGTTTAGCGTATATCTTCCCCCTGACAGTAATGCTTCAAGGGATGGCATGGATAATTCTTGAATTTGCTTGCCAGTGTGCTGACACAAGTCAAAAAGGGCCGGAAATAATATATGGAGAATTGCTTTAGACTTTGGCATATCTTATCATCCGCCCGGTAACGGAAAACGCATTTCGCCTCGCCCTGTTCGGTGCACTCGAGCGGGATTCTCGCCCTGTATTAAACTCTCCCACAAACAAGGTTCTTTGGCCGTTGAAATCACTTAACAAGCTCACACTCCATGGGTTTAACAACCTAACCAAAACACTTAGTTTTAATATTTATGATGTGTGCTACGCAAAAACAGAGCAACACCATAGAGAATACATCGACTATATCGATGAGGCCTATAACGCCGAACGATTGACACACATCCTGGAGAATGTAGCCGAAATCATTGAGGCCACCATTTTAAATATCGCCCGGGAGGACTATGAACCACAGGGTGCCAGCGTCACCATGCTGATCGCTGAAGACTCTACTCCCTCAATCGAACCACTTGGGGAAGAAACCCCGGGGCCCCTACCGGATGCAATCGTGGGTCACTTGGATAAAAGTCACATTACTGTACATACCTATCCAGAGAGTCATGCCGATAGCGGCATCAGCACCTTTCGGGCCGATATTGACGTATCGACTTGCGGCCGCATTTCTCCATTGCGCGCCCTCAACTACCTGATACACAGCTTTGAATCTGACATTGTCATTATCGACTATCGTGTTCGTGGGTTTACCCGGGACATAACGGGTAAAAAACACTACATAGATCACGCTATCAATTCAATACAGAATTTTATCTCCGAGGATTCACAATCGCGCTATCAAATGGTCGATGTCAACGTTTACCAGGAAAATATATTTCACACAAAGATGATGCTAAGAGACTTTCAACTGGAAGATTATTTGTTTGGCACAGGCTGTAATGAGCTAAATTCACAAGAAATCGAAGACATCTCTGTGCGTCTCAAGCTTGAAATAGCAGAAATCTTCTATGGCAGGAATCTCCCAAGTCATTCCGACTGCCTCAGTCAACCCCCAGCATAAAATACCCTGAGCATCACTCCACTGGGCCTAAAGTCTCCCCCATCGCTGCCGACAACCCAGCCATGGACAGCGGCCTATCCCTTGGTGCTGCCATTGGCAGCATCGCCGAGCCAACACGGTCCCAGCACCGTGGGGGTGCTGTGACGCCTACTGACAAGGCTGCAAGTCTGCAAGCTCCAGAAGAAAGCCGATCCCCCTCCAATACCACTCAAATCACAGATGCCGAACAGCAACAGGTTCAGGACCTGGCGCGCAGGGACCGGCAGGTACGTGCCCATGAAACCGCCCATAGCAATACCGCCGGACGCTATGCGCGAGGAGGTGCGTCTTATAGCTACGAACGAGGGCCAGACGGACGTCTGTACGCCACCGGTGGTGAGGTCAAAATTGATACTGCACCCATTTCCGGGGACCCACAAGCCACCATCGAAAAGGCGCGGGTGATCCGTGCAGCGGCACTGGCACCCGCGCAACCCTCTTCCCAGGACCGTGTTGTGGCCAACCAAGCCACACAAATGGCCGCGCAAGCCCGAGCTGAACTGACCGGCCAGCAGCAAGAAGTGCGTTCTGAAAAACCTGAATTGGCCGCTACAGGCTATGCCTCCAATCAAGGCAACAGGCAAGTACACTCCACTTTCCAAGCAGGCAGCGTTGTCAATCTATTTGCCTGATGCTACTCAATCTTGATGTTCTATACTCCGGACACTATATGCCCTATCTGTTCACCGATTATTAATCGCTGATTAGCCCCCGTTCGTGAAGCACCTGATCTACTGACACAGGATTTGCGTATACCTCGCATAGATGTGCCTGCCTATCACCACCCGGGTGACGGGCCCCACTTGTATCTGTGTTTCCTCACGTCCAGGAGGCAGGATATTTTAGAGCCTGACCCCCGCACCGTAGGCGCACATGACTCACTGCTCACTTGCCCCGTAACTCCTAAATTCTTCTCCTTGACGCATGCGCACATCATGCGCATAATAGGAATATACCATGCGCGTAGAGAGCACCTAAAACCATGCCTAAAACCAGAATCAATTTGAGTCTAGACCAGGATCTTGCTGACTTTGCAAAAATATTTGCATCCGAAAATCGTACTACCTTTGCAGACATAGTAACCCAGTACCTATTGGCCCTGAAAAGGGAAACTGAGGGTGAATCAGTGGAAACAATCCTAGCCCATCCAGCCTTTAAAAATGCAATGGAAAATGCTCAGGCTAAGCTGCGCAATGGAACCACCAAGTGGCATTCATATGATGACGTGTTTAACAGCTAGTGGAAGCGAAGTTTGAAGAGGCTTTCTTGAAGGCGCTCAAAAAGCATGCCTCAATAAAGAAATTAGTCAAGAAAAAGGTTGACCTAATTCTAGAAAACCCTGTGGCTTTTGGCGAACCATTAAAAGCCAACTGGCAGGGTTTTTACTCATGCCCAGTGAAACGTAACTTTATTATCATCTACTTATACTGCGAGGCCTGTCGCAAAAAAGGTGACGATGCTGTGGTTCTATGTCACGATTGCACAGCAACCGAGAACAACACCGTTAAATTCGTACTGTTAGGGCCTCACGATAAGGCATACGGAATCTAGATCCCTTTGAATCGATTCACACCAAAATCAGTAATACCCCTAATCTTCTTCTGATCAAAAATGTGGGGCATCTCACCTGGCTAGCCCCTACTCACCGTCATCCTTATATTTACCATACTGCCCTCCTGGGCTTTGCTGACCGAAACGGAAATGACTTCTATACCCGCCTTTCTTAGAGAGTCGATCCACCTCATCCATTGATCAAAATCTGTATCTTGCAACCACACTTGATACTGATCTCGCTCGCCAGGCCGCATCTGTTTAATGGCATCACGCAACTTGCTTGCCGTAGCCGTACTCTCGATGACAGTCAATACGGGCTTCCTGGATTTGTTGTTGGAACTCAAGCTTTTTTTCAGCAAGGGCTTAATCTGTGCCGCCATCATCTCCATGTTGGTCACAACCTGGCGTTGCACCGGAACCTGTTTGCGCAAATGCTTTAGGGTATCTTGCCACGGCGCCCAAATATTGGCATAAAACAAAATGGCCACCACTGATAGCACACCCACCACTATGTATATACGTTCACGGGCATCCAGATGACGCCAATATTGTTGGAGGGCACTCATCCTGCTACCCGCTGTATACGGAACCGTGCCACCACTTGTTTCTCCAAGGCACTCGATGACTGCAATTCAACCCGCACACCTTTTTGATTCTGAAATCGTTTTTTAAGCCTATCCAGACCTGCAAAGTCCTTTAAGGTACAGCGAATTACCAGGGTGTTATTTTTATAAATGACCTCTTCGAGTTTTGCACCTGTGGCTGGAAGGACCTTGGCTACATTCGCCATCAGCCACTGAAAGTTGCCACTTGCGTTATACCCTGTTTTAAGTTCCTCATATCGCTGTTGCATTTGCTGCTGTGGCTTGACGATCCGCCTTGCCTTTGGAAAGCTTGTTCGATAGATCGACTCTACCCGTGCCTGCAACTGCCCATATTCCGAATGCAATCGAAAATATTCATAGCCATCTGTTATTAAGTTAATGAGTAGCGCTAACAGTAACACTATTGCTGCTGGCCACATTCGTCTCCAGTTATGAGCCGGGTGGCTTGAGGAAAAATCAACCTGCAATAAATGTGGTGAATCAAATTTACCGCCATGACTCAACCAAGCAGGAAAGTATTCACCAACCGGCCACTGACTGACTCGTGTTGCACCCAGATGAATTAAGGTTTCAGCTAACGCCTCGCTGTCAACCGCAATGGCGGGGTCGGCGTGTTCAAGTCCTTGCCACCACATCTCCAAACTGTCCTCGTCAATCACCAATCCGAGGTGATCACGTCCACCAATAATAATCCGCCCACTCGCATCCTTTACCATGACATAGTGGCATTGGGGGTGACTTGGCAACAACTGATAATCCATCACCAACCCATCCACCGCATGACCGGCTTCATCCAGGGTATCGAGCCAGCCGGTCATTAACGATCGACTCACTATGGCCACCGTTGCCGACTCCCCTGCCTGCCACTCGAGCAAGGCAAAGTGCAAATCTTCTACATCATCACTTAGACTTTCTTCCAGTACATAGGGTACCGCTGCCAAGGCCTTGGCACGTTGGCGTGCAGGTACCGGGACCTTGCGAACAACCACAGACTCACCTGGAACCACACCATACACGGGGCCTGAACCAGATTCGGGGACAGGGACTGCCGCCAGCGTGGGGGCCAGACCTTCCTCAACCAAACCCCCATTTCGATCGGTTTGTGCCCACCGGTAGGGGCTGTTTATAGCAAAGAAAAAACTCATAGCGTGGCGCGCAACCTTTGTAATAGGCTGACCTCTGCGGTTCCACCCTCCCCCCCTCTGATAAACAAACTCTTTAAGGTCATATTGGCACGTCCAAAGCTGGCCCTGCTCACCACCATAAAATAATTGCTCGCTACGGTCACCAACTTTTTAGCCACATCCCCATGGCCTGCCATGCCCTGTTGCTGTAAAAAAATATCCACTGAGCCATAGCCTTCCTGGCCACGCCCCTCAATAAGGGTCTCGGCAGTGGCTTCGTCCAGCGTAATCTTGCCCACCGCACGCAGAACCTCCAGGCTACAGGTGTTGATATTGATCAGCACATTTCTACTGGGAAGTGTACTGATGTGAGGTGCCAAAATTTTCACCGTCTTACGATCAAAACCTTCTATGCGCAACAATTCAGATTGATCGGAAAGTAAAGTATTAGCACTTCGGTAGGCCGGCGTCTTATCCAAATATTCATTGTCCTCTGCACCGCTGACTCCGGTCGTGGTCTGGTCGGCATCAATCCAGTCCACCACGGCGTCGGCAAGACTGGCATCCAACTCCAAGACCTGTAATAAGCGCACAAACACACCATACCAAACACTCGTTTTCCCATCCTGCAGGTTATTCAGATTAAATCGTCCTTGCTGGTCGACCGCAACTGTCAAAAGCTGAGCCCCTTCGACTTTTACCGGGCTACCGAGCTTATTCCAACTCTCCAGCAAGTGATCGGTCTTTGATTCACGTAGGTCCCGCTGCAGTATTTTGCGCCCCCAACCCTCACTTGAGAGCAGCAATTGAAAGGCCTGCTGAGTATCGCGAATGTTGCCAAAGCGCCGCATGGCCAAATGTTCATCTCCCACCAGATAGGCGGATAAGGTCACCAATAAGGTCAAGATAAATAGCACCGTAATGAGTGCCACACCCCTCTGCCTAACCATTACCTACCTCGAGTAGCCAACGGTACTGGCGGCTGTTGCTGAGGGTCAATAGTGCCTCTACGGCACCGGGCCGACCCTCATTACCGGTCCATTCATAGGCGGACTGGACTTGCTTATTCCCATCGACTGTCAGAAACTTGAACTCAAGACCGGCCACACCTTCGAGGATAAGCCGCGAATAGCTCCTGCTATCCTGGGCCCGATCCAACACCGCCCATGTCACCCGATACAACCGCCCCTGATCAAGACGCCACGCTACGCGCGTGAGCCGACTGGCCGTCGGCACCTGGAGATCGGGGCCACTTACAGTCAAGCGCACCAATTCTCCTGTTTCAGCGAAGGTCTGGGTCCCGGCCACCATCGCCGGTTCACGATCACCATACCCATCGCGCACAGAGCGATCCGCGCTATAGTGAAAATCCTGTGCCAACATCGCGAAGGTTTGCTGCAGGCCTTTGGTCTTTTCGCCGCGCTGGGTGAGGTACTCATAGGTGTCTAAAAATTGACCCAGACTGGCATAACTTACAGTGGCAATAACGGCAAAGATCGCTATAGCGATCACCATTTCGAGCAAAGTAAAACCTTTACAAGGCTTCATGGTTTGGTTAGAAACCCGAACAAAAATCCAGACTGATCCTGGCGTGCCTCATCGGCATAGACATAGACATTCATACGCCTGATATCCGGGTCCGGTGTCGCTACCACGTCTTCGCGGTAATACCATGTCCTGCCACCTTGCTTGACCTCCCCCTGGTACCCCCCCAAACCCGGCCATGTGCGCATAAATCGATTCTCGGCAAGTCGGTTGCTTGCCACCCAGGTAGACAACATTCGTGCCTCCAGGGCTGCGGTACGAGCAGTGAGCGCACCCAGTGCCTGGGTCGTGGCGGCTATACCCGTAGCCACGATGACCAGGGCCACCAACACTTCCAGTAGCGTAAACCCCCGATCAGCCCTCACCACGCATCTTCTCCTGGATTTTGATATTTTGGGCCGGATCGAGGGTGACATGGTAGGCCTTGTCTTCACCATAGATAACAATAGTAAAGGGTGTGATCTGACCGCTAGCCTGTACCACTACGAGCTCACGCTCACCCACTCCTGCATCAATAGGGGTGTCATAGCTCATGCTCAATGGCTCAGGAATAACGCGTTGCCGCATCAATGAATCATCGGTGATGGGTTGCCAGCCCTCTGCCGCAACCAAAAACCGATAGGCACGTTCATCGCTTAGAATTTCCAGAGCGTAGGACTTCCCGCTAACAACAGATTCGTCGCGCAACTGATCTATGAGGCCCACCAAGCGGCGGGCTTCGAGTTGGGCCAAACGATCCACGTCACGATTAAGGCTCACCACGGCAAAACTGGCTGTTATCGCGATCAGCAACACCACCACCAGAATTTCGAGTAAGGTGAATCCGGCGCTGCCTTTAATGCGTCTTTGCTTGCAAGACCCTGTAGTTTTGTAGATGGCTTTCAAATGTGCACTACTGGCGTTTAAGAATATGCCTCCTACGCAAAATTTATGGCACACAAAATAACGATTGCTCTCGCCAAGACGCCAAGTGCGCCAAGGAGTCATTGATCTTCCGCCGTAGTTCATAGGCTAAAATGATCTCGTAGACCATTTCCAGTAGCCCTGGGCCAGGGTCGCGATGAACCTGAACAGCACTACCAACAATCTGCTTAGCAAGCTCGTTTTCTATCATTGCCCGCCTTTCCCTATGCGTCTTTGCGAGATCATCATTGCATCAACCACTTGTTACTCTACCCAAATCGAATTTCATTAACAGACATTATTAATGATGTTGATCAAACAGAATCCAGGTTCCAGTTACCCACGTCTTTGGCTGAATCTACACCACCGATCTGGCCATCGCTACCATTGGACCACAAATCAAATTCCATCTTCTCTCCGGGAGAAAGATACTGATAGTCATTGCCCCAGGGATCCTTAGGCAGTCGCTCAATATATCCTCCCTTTTTCCAATTCCTGGCTTCGGGATCACCTTCGGGTTTTTTGACCAAAGACTCGAGCCCCTGATCGGTGGAGGGGTAATTAAAATTATCCAGCTTATAGAGCTTGAGGGCCCCCGACAGAGACGAAATATCGGTCTTGGCCTTCGTCACCATGGCCTCTTCCTGGCGCCCAATGACCCGTGGCAATACCAGTGTTGCCAACATGCCGAGAATAACCACGACCACCATAATTTCTATTAACGTAAAACCACGTTGTTTCATCTGCAACCTCACTGCACCAGTTGATTTATGTCAAATATTGGCAGCAATATGGCCAACACAATGAGCATGACTATACCACCCATCACCAGAATCATCACCGGCTCAAAGATCCCCACCATGACCGCGATACGGGCCTCAAGTTCACGTTCCTGTGTGGACGCGGCTTTATCCAGCATCTCCCCCAGTTTGCCACTGGCCTCACCACTGGAGACCATTTGCACCAGTATGGGGGGATAGAGTTTGCTGCGACCCAGGGCCTTGCCCAAGCTAACACCTTCTCTGACTTCGTCTGTGGCAGTAGCCATGGCACGCCTTAACACCCTGTTGGTGATCACATCCCGACTGGCTTTCATGGCGGTAAGCAAAGGTACGCCACTGCCCACCATGATCGCCAATGTACGTGCCATCCTGGCGGTGTTAAGCCCTCTGGACAGACGTCTGATACCGGGAATCCGTAACAATAAACCGTGAAATTGGTACTGGGGCTTGGGCAGGCGTAGAAAAAAAGTAGTCGCCACCCCCACAGCGATGAGTATGACTAAGGTGACAAGACCATACTGCTGCAAATAATCCGTCATTGCAATAAACACCTGAGTAATGACAGGGAGGTCTTGCCCGGTATCCTGAAAAACCTTAACAACCTTGGGTACAACGTATATAAACAAGAACATCACAATCGAAAATGCCATCACCATAAGAATGACGGGATAGATCAGCGCCACCCCTACGCGTTGACTCAATGCCTGTCGAGCCTCGGTAAAGTCGGCAAGTCTTTCCAGAACGACGGCCAACTTACCTGACGCTTCACCTGCCAATACAGATGCCCGGTAAATTCCAGGAAAGGCATCGGGAAAGGCACCTATTGCTTCAGTAAGTGAAGTTCCCTCCATCACCATAGCCCGGATTCGGGTCAATATTTTTTTTACCTTCTCACTTTCAGACTGGGCAATCAGGGCTCGCAAGGTCTCCTCTACGGTCAAATCAGACCCGATGAGTGTGGCAAATTGACGGGTAATGATGGTGAGGTCGGCCACACTCAGACGGATACGACCGATCCGTGACCCACCTTCCTTCCTGGATTTTCCTTCCGCCGTATCGACACGGGTAGGTGTCAACCCTTGCTCCCGAAGTTGCTGGCGCACTTGTCTGGCACTGTCAGCAGTGGCCACGCCTTTTTGCGTTCGACCGCGCTCATCTAGCGCTTCGTATTCAAACGCTGCCATATACTACCTCTGTTTACTCGTCACGGGTCACGCGGACCACTTCATCAAGACTGGTAACACCTTCGCGCACTCTCTCAAAACCATTGCGCTGAAGACTGGGAGTCGAACGACGCACAGTGGCCAACATATCGGCTTCGGCTTTACGGTCATGGATCATATTGCGTAGATCGTTATCTACCGTAATCAATTCAAATATCCCGCTACGTCCTCGATAGCCGCTGAACCCACATTTTTCGCAACCTACCGGACTGTAGATCACACTACGATCCACTTCCTCAATGCCCAGCAGCGCACTATCTGACGCAGACAAGACTGCCGGGGCCTTGCAGTTTTCGCACAAACGCCTTACCAAACGTTGGGCCAATATCCCCACCAGGGTGGATGAAATCAAAAATGGCTCGACACCCATATCAATAAGCCGGGTGATCGCACCAATAGCGGTATTGGTGTGCAAGGTCGACAATACCAGGTGGCCGGTGAGGCTGGCCTGTACCGCTATCTCGGCAGTCTCATAGTCTCGTATCTCTCCTACCATCACCACATCTGGATCTTGGCGAAGAATAGAACGCAGGCCATAGGCAAAGGTCAGATCAATCTTGGCATTGACCTGCATTTGACCAATACCGTCCATGTCGTATTCGACCGGGTCCTCTACCGTCATGATATTGAGCTTGTCGCTGTCCAGTCGGCCCAGCCCGGCATACAAAGTAGTGCTCTTACCGGACCCGGTAGGCCCGGTGACCAAGACAATCCCATGGGGACTGTGTATCTGATGATCAAAGACCTCCCCCATCAGGGCGGTCATACCCAGATCGGTGATGTCCATGTGTGCACTTTGTTTGTCGAGTACTCGCAGCACCACCCGCTCACCATGGCGGGTCGGTAGACAAGATACCCGCACATCAACGGGATGATCCCCTATGCGTAATGAAATGCGCCCATCCTGGGGTAACCTTTTTTCTGCAATATCGAGCTCCGCCATAATCTTCAACCGCGACACAATCGCGGCATGCAGCGCCCGCTGGGGTTCCACAATATCCCTAAGTACGCCATCAACCCGGAATCGAACCACCGATCTTTGCTCAAATATTTCAAAATGGATATCAGAGACATCTTCGCGGATAGCCTGAGTCAACAGGGCATTAACCAACTTGATAATAGGCGCATCATCTGAGGCCTCAAGCAGGTCCGGTGTATCGGGAAGTTCGTGGGCAAGACGCTCCAGATCAATATCGTCTTCCAGCTCACCGGCGATTTTCGTTGCCGTAGACTGACTGCCGTCATAGGTTGCCCGTAATAAGCCATCAAATCGATTCTTATCTACAGTCTCAAATTTAAGTTGGCGCCCCACCTTGCGGCGCAGCTCCGAAACTAACTCAAGTGTCGGTCTCTCTGTGCATAAAACATAGATCAGATTATCCTCTGTACGTGAAAGTAGAACGTTGTATCGTTTGGCAAAGTGGTAAGGGATTTGTGCCGCCGACCAAGCCATATCCCGCACTACAGTCGCGTCACCGTCAGAATTTATTGCCGGTTGAGAATTCATCTTTTCACTGACAGTCTATTCACCATAGGTTAAGAGCACCTAGATGTTGAGTGCTCTTCAGGAATATTGCGGGTAACTCTGAAACCTAAGCCCTTCTCCCGGAGGGAGAAGGGACCCAATCTTAGAAGCGCCCTTAATTCAATCATTGAGATTTAAATCTCTTCATCCGCCTCTTCCACTGCTTCCACTGCTTCCACCACCTCCGGCCCTAATTTTTCACCGCTAAAGTGTTTCTCCTGTTTTGGTAATACAGGAGACTTTGACCCGTACAACAAATATTTTGAATCCGGGTTACTATTTTTTTCCAGCTCTCGCATATATTTATATTTTTCAGATGTATAGCCGTCCAAGTCCGCTTGGCTGCGAATTATTTTGGGTTTAAGAAACATCAGTAGGTTAGTTTTTACTGCCTTTTTGCTCTTCTTTCTAAACAAAGCACCCAACAGCGGGATTTTACCCAATATCGGCACCCACTCTATGGTGTCCTGCAAGTCATCCGTCATCAACCCACCTAGTACGATGATACGACTGTCGTCTACCATCACCGTTGCCTTAATAGATCGTGTATTAGTAATCAAATCAGAAGCACCCTCTATTTTCTTAGCGCTAATACTGGATATTTCCTGCTCTATATTCAGGCTCAAGGATCTATCCTGATTGATTTGCGGTGTAATCTTTAACTTGAGCCCCACTTTCTTACGTTGGATGGTCTGAAAGGGGTTTACGGAGGTGGTCGGTGTACCGGTGGTAGGAGCGGTAACGGTTGAGGTAACCGGAGTGTTAGTAAATTGCCCGGTCACAAACGGGACTTCCTGGCCCACCACAATTTCGGCAGTCTCGTTATCCAGAGTCAGTAATGTGGGTGTGGAGAGTATGTTGGTGTTCGTGTCAGTACGCAGGGCGCTTAACACCACCTGTAATTCGGGAATAAGATTTCCACCCAAGTCAGTCACGAAAGACTTGAGATAGCCCAGGGTCAAACCACCGGTAACATCAGAAAACCCGGTATTACCCGTGGTTTGGCCATTGACGATATTGTCATCACCAAATTCCCAGCGCACACCAACATCCTGGGCCTTGTCCATAGAGACTTCAGCGATCAGCACCTCGATAAATACCTGAGCACGACGAATATCCAGCTTATCGATCACCTCTTTTATGAATGGAAAATCACCTTTTGGGGCCTGGATAACCAAGGCATTGGTGGCTTCATCACCCTGCACATTCAAGGTGGCTAACTTGGTTTTTTTGGGGGCACCCTTTTGTCTCTCTTTCAACACACCGTTGAGTATCTTGACCATATCAACGGCCTTGGCATATTTTAGATAGACCACATTGATATCACTGCCTTTGGCAGGCTGGTCAATTTGTTCCAAAACCTTAAGCACCCGCCTCACATTGGCAGTGGTAGCGGTAAAAACCAATGTGTTGGAACTGGCGTAGGCGGCAAAATGACTGGTGGGAGGCAGCAGTGGTCTCAAAATAGGCACCATATCCTGCACAGCGCCGTACTTGACC
Organism: Gammaproteobacteria bacterium; assembly: GCA_013152415.1. Taxonomy (GTDB): domain Bacteria; phylum Pseudomonadota; class Gammaproteobacteria; order HyVt-429; family HyVt-429; genus HyVt-429. The sequence goes on from JAADGI010000016.1 coordinate 54,063, forward strand.
TGGTAAACCTGAGTAACAAAGACGTCTCCCAAAGGCTTGGGTACAGAAAACGAGGTCGGTGTCGGGCTTTGTTTGACGATACTCACGGGCACAATCTTGGTCACACCGTCCTCGGTATCCACTGCGGCAAAATTATGCACACTCAACACTGACAGAAACACGTTGTAAACCTGGTTGATATTAAGTTTGTCACCCGATATCAAAGTCACCTTGCCTTTTACCCGTGGATCAACAATAAAGTTCTTCCCAGTCAGTTGTGAAACGGTGGCAATCAAGGCACGTATATCCGCATTCTGGAAATTGAGGGTGATCAGGTCAGCATTGGTAACCGGTTTTTTTGCCGGCCTGTTCTCGGGGGCCGCTAATACCACACTGACACCGATCAAGTAGGTGGTTAACACAACCACGCCCAACAATCCTATTGGACCTGTCCTGGTGAGTTGCAGCGGTAGTTTCATTTATTTTTCAATCCATTACTCAGTTGTTTTATTGCTTCGCTTGGTCCGCACACGGCTTGTCGTATTGGGCATGCCATCGCCAGACAATTCCGCCACACCAGGCATGACACCTTTGCTTGGGTGGGTATTGCCGTCCATGTCGACAGCATCACGCTTTAGCGGCAGGCTCTCAATCACCCCCTTACGGTCGATAAGCACACGGCTTACACCGACCGCCTTCAGCTTTGCATCGGTATGTTCAAGTGTTTGGCCTATCTCGTAGCTCTTCACCCCCTTGCCAACCACTTCGATAATAGCGCGCCCGTGCCCACTACCCCCTTCTGCGGCCACAACCCCCAACAATTTTAGATTTAATCGGGTTTCGGGGGCCTTCAGCTGGGACGGGGACACAGGGGTATCGGCCTGGCCAAACAAATGGGCGGAAATAATATCCGTCACGAGATACCGGGGGCTTGCATTCTGGAATGCACGGGCGGGGGGGGTGGCTTGCACGGGATCCCGATCAAGCAGATCACGTACACGCTTGATGCTATCGACAATCACACCGGCCAAAATCACAACGGCAACCGCAGTGATTACCCAGAGGGTGGTGTTTTTATGGATCCAAGCGCTATCAATCATCTCAATCTGGAGCCAAACGGTGACCAGCGTCCCGCACCCCTCTCACCGCCAAAGTGTAGTACTCCGGTTTTAGGTGTGATCAGGCCTGCGTCGCAACGGCTACAGGATAGGGTGCCAGGGGAGATATTGCAAGTGTTTCAATTAGTTATGGAATACTTAGAGAACCAACGGTAGGTTTCATGGAGGCCCTCCTCGAGGCCTATCTTGGCATGCCAGCCCAGTTTCCTGATCCGGCTGCTGTCGAGCAGTTTACGCGGCGTACCATCAGGTTTTGTGGCATCAAATACGATCCGGCCCGAAAAGCCCACCACCCTGCACAGGGTTTCGGCCAGCTCCGCTATAGTCACTTCCTGGCCGCTACCCACATTGAGCAGATCCATTCCCTCCTGCCGCCCCAGAATAAACACCACCGCCTCGGCCAAATCATCCACATGCAGAAATTCGCGCCGAGGGGTGCCACTGCCCCAAACGACGACCTCCTTTGCCCCTGCCACTTTGGCCTCATGCACCTTGCGCATCAACCCAGGGATGACATGGGAGGTCTTCAGGTCAAAATTATCGTGGCTACCGTAAAGATTGGTAGGCATGAGGGTCGCAAAATGGGTTCCATACTGGGCATTGTAGGCCTCACACAGCTTAATTCCCGCAATCTTGGCGATGGCATAGGGCTCGTTGGTGGGTTCCAGTGTCCCCGTAAGCAGGTGTTCCTCACGCATGGGTTGTGGACAATCGCGGGGATAGATACACGAACTGCCCAGAAAGACCAAGTGCTTGACACCCTGTCGATAGGCGGCGTCGATGACATGGGTCTCAATAGCCAAATTTTGATAGATAAAATCGCCTCGATAGCGATTATTGGCGTGAATTCCCCCGACCCGCGCCGCTGCCAAAATCACATGATCAGGCTTTTGCTCAGCAAAAAACTGTCGCACTGCCTGTTGCTCGGTGAGATCAAGCTCGGCATGGGTACGATAGACAAGATGGGTAAATCCCTGGGTCAGCAGGGCCCGCACAATGGCCGATCCCACCAGGCCACGATGCCCGGCTACATATATTTTATCATTGCTATTCACGCATATTGTCCATTTGGCGTGACCCTACCGAATACCGGTTCAGGTGTTATCCCATATTGTCGTTGATCACCGCTTCCACCGCCGCACGGGTGGCCTCAACCGTCAACGGTGCCAAACTTTGCTTGATGGCAGTATCCGGATCCTTTAAGCCGTGGCCAGTCAGCGTACATACGATCTTGGACCCTTCCGGTATCTTGCCCTCATTAATATCCGCTATTGCACCTGCCAAAGAGGTTGCCGATGCAGGCTCACAAAATACCCCTTCCTTCTCGGCCAGTAGTTTTTGTGCTGCCAGGATGGTCTCGTCACTGCACTCATTAAACCATCCCTGGGATGATTTTTGTGCATGCCAGGCCTTATCCCAGGATTGAGGATGACCGATGCGAATGGCCGTGGCCACCGTATCCGGGTCATCTACCGGCCCACCTCGCATAAAGGGTGCCGCTCCGGCGGCCTGGTAGCCCAGCATCTGAGGTGAAGAATTGACGATGCCGTGTTCTTTGTACTCCGTGTATCCCATCCAGTGCGCGGTAATATTGCCGGCATTGCCCACAGGCAAACAATGAAAATCCGGGGCACTGCCTAACTCTTCCATAATCTCAAAGGCTGCAGTCTTTTGCCCCTGGATACGAAAGGGATTGATGGAATTGACAATGGTGACGGGGGCCGTTTCTGCCACCTCCTTGACCAGGGCCATACCGACATCAAAATTACCCTGAATCTGGATCACCTTGGCACCGTGCATCATCGCCTGGGCCAATTTTCCCAAGGCAATTTTGCCTTCGGGGATTAACACGAATGCGGTAATGCCGGCACGGGCGGCATAGGCCGCAGCCGATGCCGAGGTATTGCCTGTGGAGGCACAGATAATGGCTTCACTGCCCTCTTCAACGGCCTTGGTCACCGCCAGAGTCATGCCCCGGTCCTTGAACGAGCCGGTGGGGTTGAGTCCTTCAAACTTCACATAGATATCGACCTCTTTGCCAAGCTCGTCGGGAATATTATTGAGCCGTATGAGGGGCGTATTGCCCTCACCAAGACTGATGATACGGGTGTCGTCACGCACCGGAAGCCGGTCACGATAGGTCTCGATGAGACCGGTGTAACGGGAACGAAATGGCATAAATAAATCCTCACTTACCTAAACAATTGATAACACGGAAAAACGTCAGATGTCGTCAGACTTGATGTGCAGGTTGCACGCTTGCCGTGTAGGACACAGATGTCCTTGAGCGACAAGCCCAACTAGCCATCCTCACGATTGAGATGCTCCAGACGGATCCTCTTAACTGAACCCTGAATGCTTGCAAGGCCTTCTATGGCGATAATGGCCTGATTCATGTTGCCCTCCATGGTGCGGTGGGTCAGCATGATCACAGGAACTTGTTCGCTGCCGGGGGTAGCCTCTTTTTGTACGATAGCCTCAATGCTGATGTCATGGTCCGCCAGTATGCGGGTGGTATCCGCCAACACACCGGGGCGATCCACAGCATGCATACGCAAGTAATAGGATGTTTCCACCTCTTCCATCGGCAGGATGGGTAAATTGGAAAGTGCATCGGCCTGAAAGGCCAAGTGGGGAACCCGATTCTCTGGGTCCACGGTCAGCACCCGCACCACATCCACGATATCGGCCACCACCGCAGAAGCGGTCGCATCGGCACCTGCGCCTGCGCCATAGTAGAGTGTGGAGCCCACCGCGTCACCTTTGACCAGCACCGCATTCATCACATCGTCGACGTTGGCGATGAGGCGTCTTTCGGGAATCAGCGTAGGATGGACACGCAGCTCAATACCCTGCTCACGCCGCTTGGCAATGCCCAGGTGCTTGATCCGGTAACCCAATTCTTCTGCGTAGATCACATCATCCTGGGTGATTTGGGTGATCCCCTCCTGGTAGCATTTATCAAATTGAAGCGGCACACCAAAGGCAATGGCAGCAAGGATAGTTAATTTATGGGCCGCATCCACACCTTCCACGTCAAAGGCTGGGTCGGCCTCGGCATAACCTAACTGTTGGGCCTGGGCCAGCATGGTCTCAAAATCGGCACCCCGGTCGCGCATGCCGGTCAGGATGTAATTACCCGTACCATTGATGATGCCCGCCAACCACTCTATCTGGTTACCGGAAAGACCTTCTCGCAGGGCCTTAATGATGGGGATTCCACCGGCCACTGCGGCCTCAAAGGCGACAATGACACCCTTGTCACTGGCCTTGGCAAAAATTTCATTACCATGAACGGCAATCAGCGCCTTATTGGCAGTCACCACATGCTTGCCATTATCGAGGGCACGCAATACCAGTTCTTTGGCCAAAGAGACACCACCAATAAGTTCAACCACAACATCAATGTCGGGGTTATCCACCACCGCATAGGGGTCTTCGGTGAGATCTATATTGGAAACATCGCAAATACGCTGACGATTCAGGTCCCGAGCCGCCGCCTGCAAGATATGAATGTCACGCCCTGCCCGGCGTGTAATTTCATGGGCGTTACGTGACAACACATTGACAGTGCCGCCACCCACAGTGCCTAAACCCAGAATGCCAAGATTAACCGGTTTCAATATACTAAGTTCCAAGTAAGAATTTTCTTAAGGGCACTTCTATTAATCCCCTCCACCCCTCAAGGGGGTACCGAGGTCCCTCCCGGAGGGAGAAGGGCTTATCAATCAATAAAAGTGCCCTTAAATAATAGTTTGCTGGGCCACGCACCTAAGCTATTGCCGAGCTCGATTCATCATTCCTAATCATATGCCGAATCATACGCACCGCTTGGCGGCTACGTTGTTCATTTTCGATAAGCGCAAAACGTACAAATCCATCGCCATACTCCCCAAATCCAATGCCGGGTGACACCGCCACCTTCGCCTCGGCCAGGAGCTTTTTGGAAAACTCCAGGGAACCCATATTTCTGTACATCTCGGGTATCTGCGCCCAAACAAACATGGTGGCCTTCGGTTTATCCACTGGCCAGCCTGCGGCCTCAAGTCCCTCACAGAGTACATCCCGTCTGTGTTGGTAGATTCGACGCGTCTCTTCGACACACTCTTGAGAACCTTCCAGGGCGACGATAGAGGCAATCTGGATGGGCGTAAACATGCCATAATCCAGATAGGACTTCATCCGCTTCAATGCTGAAATCAAAACAGAATTGCCTGCCATAAAACCCACTCGCCAACCGGGCATATTGTAGCTCTTCGACAAACTGTAGGACTCGACGGCAATATCCTTGGCCCCAGGTACCTGTAAGATTGATGGGGCCACATAACCGTCGTAAACGATGTCGGCATAGGCCAGATCATGAATAACCCAGATCTTGTTTTCTTTGGCGATCTGCACCACACGCGCCAGAAAATCGAGGTCCACACACTGGGCAGTGGGATTACTGGGAAAATTGATCACCAACATCTTCGGCACCGGCCAAGAGTGCTTGATGGCCTCTTCGAGGGCCTGAAAGAAATCACCCCCCGGTACCAGGGGGACGTGGCGAATATCGGCGCCGGCAATGATGAACCCATAGGGATGTATGGGGTAGGCGGGGTTAGGCACCAACACCGCATCACCGGGACCCACGGTGGCCATAGCGAGATGGGCCAGGCCTTCCTTGGAGCCGATGGTGACAATGGCCTCTTCATCCATATCCAGATCCACATCAAAGCGGGTCTTGTACCAACCACACAGGGCACGACGCAGGCGTGGAATACCCCGTGACATGGAGTAGCGGTGGGTATCGCGGCGCTGGGCCGCCTCACAGAGCTTTTCGATCACATGGTCCGGAGGCGGTAAATCCGGGTTGCCCATACCAAAATCAATGATGTCCTCACCACGATGCCTGGCCTGTGCCTTTAGATCATTAACGATGTTAAATACATAGGGCGGCAAGCGCTTGATGCGCGGAAATTGATCCATAATGCTAATGCCAAACGGGTGTAATCAGACGTCGATGATCGGGGTTCTGCGGTCAGAATGTAACCAAACTACAACAAATCCTTCAGCCCCGAACCATACTTATGGAACTCTTTGCTGTCAATTCCGTGGGGGCTATAGGGTAAGCTGTGAGCATGAGATAGACTTCGCTTCATGAAGATCAACCTGGATAAAGGTCACGGCAATCGCATACGACACTATGCGCCTGGACAGATCACTATCAACGACCAAGTAGTCACCACCAGTACCGTGGTACTGGCTGATCGGACTTATACCGATTGGGCCCCTGCCTCCATGGCGGATCTGAAGGCCGCACACCTTGCCACCATTGCCGATATGGGACCTGAGATTTTACTATTGGGTACCGGGGCCAGTCTGTGCTTCCCGCAACCTGCTTTAATGGCGGTCTTAATGGAGCGCGGTATCGGCCTTGAGGTCATGGATACCCCGGCGGCCTGCCGAACCTTTAATATCCTGATGGAAGATAGACGCAACGTGGCTGCCGCCCTGTTTATGATTTAAAGGGTATTTCTACTATCCTCTCCCTCCGGGAGAGGATAAGGGTGAAGTAGGTAGAGGGAATAAAAAAATTGGCTATATCCGGATTTCCCAACCATGAATTGCGGTACTGTAGCTGTTTCATAGGGGTTTTGGCTTCTTTTACGGTGTGCACAAATCGCTGGTAATATGCGCAGGGATATCGAGGTCACTGACGGTCAGGTAAATCATGTCGGCAAAGCTGTTGGTTTGTGCATAGCACCTCGTTCCCGCGCTCCCGCGCTCCCGCGTGGGAATGTATATGTTTGGCTCGGTAGGGCAGAGCTATGGGTTCCCACGCGGGAGCGTGGGAACCAGAGATCCAAGTCATTGCGTCAACGCAAATCGCTGGTAAATTCGTTGGGAAATCCGGATAGACCCAAAAAATTAATCAAAAAAGGGAATCGAGAGAATACCCCTTCTTCTCCAGTAGGGTTCGCAGGCGCTGCAAGGCCTCAACCTGTATCTGGCGTACCCGTTCTCGAGTCACGCCCACATCTGCACCCACCTGCTCCAGGGTGGCAACCTCACGCCCCTTTAAACCAAAGCGCCGCTCCACCACCTCGCGCTGCTTCTCGGTCAGGGTGTCCAACCACTCTCCAATATACTTTTGCACCTTTTCACTTTGTAAGACCTCAGCCGGATCAACGGCATTTTGATCCGGTATGGCATCTAACAGTGTCCGCTCCCGGTCACTCTCCACAGGGGCATCCACTGAGGCAACCCGCTCATACAGGCCGAGCATTTTTTTGACATCTTCAATGGGGACATCCAACAGTTCGGCAATTTCTTCAGGGCTCGGTTCGTGGTCCAGCTTCTGGGCCAACATCTTTGCCGCACGTTGATAAATATTGATTTCCTTTAACACATGCACCGGCAAACGAATGGTGCGAGTTTGATTCATGATGGCCCGTTCAATCGTTTGCCGTATCCACCAAGTGGCATAGGTTGAAAACCTGAATCCACGCTCTGGATCGAACTTCTCTACCGCCCGAATCAAACCCAGATTGCCCTCTTCGATGAGGTCCAGTAGCGCCAAGCCACGGTTCATATAACGACGGGCGATCTTGACCACCAGCCGCAGATTACTTTCGATCATGCGGGAACGTGCGGCGGCATCACCCTTTTGGGTTTTACGGCCAAAATAGACTTCCTCTTCCGCGCTTAACAGAGGGGAAAATCCAATCTCACGCAGGTAAATCTGGGTGGCATCGGCCTGGGCACCACGGTTGTTCCGTGCAGGCGGACGTCCCCGGCGCGACGCCGAATCGTCGGCCTTGGTGCTCTTTTTTCGGTCCTCTACCCCGGTGACATCCTTATTGGACTGAGACATTGACAAATCTATTTTCCTTATTTTTTCTTGGGTAAATAGCGCAGTGGATTAACAGGTATCCCCCGTCGGCGTATCTCAAAATGAAGCTTGGTACGGTTAGTATCGGTACTGCCCATACTGGCAATTTGCTCTCCTCTGCGCACCTTTTGACCCTGCCTGACCAACAGTTTTTTGTTGTGGGCATAAGCACTTAGGAACAACTCATCATGTTCTATGATAATAAGCTTACCGTATCCACGAAGTCCACTCCCCAGGTAGGCAATTTTACCACTGGCGGCAGCCCGTACGGGCTGGCCAGACCGCCCCCCGATGTCCACACCCTTATTTCGACGCCGGGTGGAAAACCCTTTAATAACCTTACCTTTTGTGGGCCAGGACCAGCGTATGGGTCGAGATCGGGTTATGGAGGCTTGGCTACGTTGGGGCGTCTTTTTGCGTACTGCGGGCTTGGCTTTTGCTTTGGACCAGGATTTGAGCTGTTTTTTTACCAGGGTTTTGGGCCGAGCCTGCTTGAGCCTGGGTGCGGGTCGAAGACGCAGCCGCTGTCCCGGTTTGATGTGATAATTGGACGGTAAGCCATTCCAGCGAGCCAAATCATGGTAGTCCAGCCTGGCCTCCCAGGCTATGCTATAGAGGGTGTCACCGGCGTTAACGACTCTGTAGGGAACAGATCGCTGTGATGCAGTGGTACGCTCGCTGACGGGGGCAAAGGGGGTGCCGCTGCAGGCACTTAACAACAACAGCCCCGTCGCCAGCCCGACGAGACCTATTGAGCCGCCCAGAAGCCCCCCTCCCGCAATACGATGTAGGCCAATATGGCCAGGGTCACCACTGTCCAGCCTATTTTATCGAGCTTAGTCTCCAATACATCGGCAAAACGTGGCCCACCCCAATACAAAATACCGGCTACAAGAAAAAATCGGGCACCACGGCCAATGCAGGAAGCAATAATAAACGGCAATAGCGCCATGGCCGTTACACCCGCAGAGATGGTAAACACCTTGTAGGGAATAGGGGTAAATCCAGCGATGAACACCACCCAAAACCCATAGTCAGCAAACCATTCCTGCACACGAAGAAAGCGCGCCTCGGCGTGATATATCTCAAGAATGGGCTGGGCGACTTCCGCATATAAAAACACGCCAATATAATAGCCCAGCACACCGCCGAGCACGGACATTATGGTGGTCAGGCTGGCATACCACCATGCCTTATCCCGGTTCCTAAGCACCATGGGGGCCAACATCACATCTGGAGGAATGGGAAAAAAAGATGATTCGGCAAAACTGAGCAAACCGAGGTAACGCGGTGCGTGTTTATGCCCCGCCCATTTTATTGACCGGGTGTAGAGCCAGGAAAATATTTTCATTATTGTTTACCTTCCAACAACGGAACAAATCGAACCGCATCCAATACTTCTTCATTAAATTGATCGCCCTCACGGGTGATAAGGCGGAGCTGCTGAAAGTCATCAGCACCCACCGGCAATAGCATTCGGCCTTTGTCCGCCAACTGTTGGAGCAATGAGTCGGGCACCTGGGCACCCGCGGCGGTAACCATGATCCCATCGTAGGGGGCATGCTCCGCCCAGCCCAAAATACCATCGGAATGATGAAACTGGATGTTGGCCAAACCCAGTTCCCCTAAACAGATCATGGCTCGATTAAGTAACGAGGCAATACGTTCTACTGTAAATACCTTACTGACCAAAGATGCCAATACTGCAGTTTGATAACCCGACCCGGTACCGATCTCAAGTACCCGCTGGCAGGGCCCGGCAGCAAGCAACACCTCGGTCATTTTTGCAACGATATAGGGCTGCGATAGGGTCTGCCCAAAACCAATGGGTAGTGCGACATTTTCATAGGCCCGTGATGCCAAGGCTTCATCCAAAAATATATGTCGGGGCACACTCCCTATAACCTCCAAAACCTGCTCATTGGATATGCCTTGTCCACGCAGCAGGTCCACCAACCGGGTTCGAGTGCGCTGGGATGTCATCCCAATACCACTCAAGCGTTCGCTGCGCCAGATCATGTCTTTAGCCATCTACTTACCTGATCGAGTGCACTATAGCGTGTAAGGTCAACTTGTAGCGGTGTCACTGAAACAAATTTGTTTTTCACTGCATAAAAATCGGTTCCTGGCCCGGCATCTTGTTCGGCACCGGCAGGACCCACCCAAAAGACTTCCTCTCCCTGAGGATCCGTACCCCGTACTGCAGGCTCAGATTTATGTCGGTGGCCCAGGCGGGTGGCTTGATAGCCGGCAAATTGATCCAGCGGTACATCGGGTACGTTGATATTCAGTATGGTATCCGCAGGTAAAGGATTTTTCTTCAATCGCTTCAAGAATTTCAGCGCCACTGCCGCCGCACTTTCATAGTTGCTGCATTGATTGCCGACCAGAGAAATAGCGATAGCCGGAAGACCGAGAAACCTTCCCTCCATGGCCGCTGCCACGGTACCTGAGTACAGCACATCATCACCAAGATTGGCACCTCCGTTAATACCCGCCACGACCATATCCGGCTCCTCTTCGAGTAAGCCCGTGATGGCAAGATGCACACAGTCCGTTGGTGTACCGTCTACATAATAAAACCCGTTATCCGCCCGACGGGCACGCAAAGGACTACGCAGGGTCAAGGAATTGCTGGCGCCACTACGATCTCGATCAGGCGCGACGACAATAACATCGGCCTTTTTACTGAGCCGCTCAACCAAGCAGGTGATTCCCGGTGCCAGATAGCCGTCGTCGTTACTGACGAGTATACGCATGCTGGAAGAAAGCTCCGGACTAGACTTGGCTAGGGCCAAACATCACGGCCTTTGCCACACTGAGGCGTAAGAATTCGGGACGGGGGGAATCAAATCTTTGGTCTCCGGCGCTCCATGTTGGAAATTTTTTCATTATCATAGAGAGTGGTATTATTTTAAGCGCCTATACTATCAACATAATCAAACATTTATGAAACAATTTTGGATATCAAAATCCATACCGGGCAGATGATAGCATCATATTAAAATTCTCGCTGACGCCCGCCATTCACGTCTTTACGAGGGAAGCGTCTTCTCGAGTCCTCCACCCATCTTGGAATCCACGCCCCAACTGGCATCACTGGCCAATCCGGGATCGAACCAATCCAGCTTATTGCGTAACTGCACAACTTCTCCCACTATCACTAATGTGGGTGCCTTTACGTTTTCTTTCGCTACAATATCGGGTAAAGACTTCAAATCACCCACGTATACCCTTTGAAAGTGTGTGGTCCCCTGTTGCACCAATGCGGCTGGCATAGTCTCGGACATGCCGTGCTTCATCAGTTCTGCACACAAGCGGTCCAGCCCAGCCAAGCCCATGTAGAAGACAATCGTCTGTCTTGGCTGTACCAACGCATCCCAATCCAGATTGGTAGTGCCATCCTTTAGGTGACCGGTTATAAACACACAAGACTGTGCAAAATCTCTGTGGGTCAGCGGTATACCGGCATAGGCCGCACAACCCGATGCTGCAGTGATACCGGGTACCACCTGAAAAGGTATGGACTCGGACACCAGGGTTTCTAATTCTTCTCCTCCTCTTCCGAAGATGAATGGATCGCCACCCTTTAGCCTGACAACCTTATTGCCCTCTTTTGCCAACCTCACCAATAAGTTGTTGATGTCTTCCTGTGGAAGCGCATGCTTATCTCTTTCTTTGCCAACATAGATACGTTTCGCATCTCGTCGCGCCATATCCACTATTCGAGGTGATACCAACCTATCGTGCACAACAACATCAGCCTGTTGCAATAATCGTAAGGCCCTGAAGGTCAGTAAATCCGGATCTCCCGGCCCACCACCAACCAGATAAACTTCGCCCTTTTTCGCGCCATTACCCAAAGCAAGGCTGTCCAATTCCTCCTGAATCGCCACCCTTGCGTCCTTCTCTCGGCCACAAAATACTAATTCAGCAATATGTCCCTGTAGTACCTTCTCCCAGAAGAGTCGCCGTTGCCGTGGAATTTTTATGGTGTCTTTAACCTTAGAACGAAAGGTGGATATCAGTTTAGCCAACTTTCCATAGGATGCCGGTATCAAGGACTCCATTCTCGCTCTTACTAAACGGGCCAAAACGGGTGAAGCACCCCCGGTAGACACTGCGGCAATGAGTGGTGACCGATCAACTATCGAGGGCATGATAAAAGTACAAAGACTGGGGTCGTCCACGACGTTTACCGGTATGTTTAATTTTAGCGCTGAGTCATGTACGCTTTTGTTTACTGCCTGATCATTGGTGGCAGCAATAACAAGCGAACAACCCGTTAAATATTTACCTACAAAACGATCCTTAACATGGTCTACCTTGCCCTCTTCCTTAAGCTTTTCCAACACACTCTCGATTTGGGGGGCAATGACTTTTACCTGGGAATACGCCTTTAGCAAAAGAGAAATCTTTCGGGCAGCAACCTCACCCCCTCCAACTACAGCACAGGTTTTGCCTTTTAAATTTAAAAATATAGGAAGATAGTCCATAACATGTCTATGGCTGTAATTATATTGTAAGCAACAAATACCCTAATAGCAGTTGGCGGAGAGGGTGGGATTCGAACCCACGAAGGGCTTACACCCTTGCTGGTTTTCAAGACCAGTGCCTTCGACCACTCGACCACCTCTCCTGTTTCTAGTAACTCTTAGCAGTGCTGTCCCGTCATTCCGGCGAAGACCAGAATCCAGTGGTTTCAAAGACTTCCTGGATGCCGGAACAGCCTAGCATGACAAAGTACATGCCTTTTTACGCGGCTATGTTAACTGGTTTTCGAGGATAAATCACTCGAAGCAAATCGCTCCCACAGGTAACTCATCGTACTATAGTAGACAATAAATAATGCCAAAAATATATTTAGCATTGTTGACTCGGCCAGTTGGGTAATATGGCCATAGATACCGAATCCACTCAATACGATAGACGTAAGCACCAACCCTATCACTGTCGCATTCATCGATAGCCCCATATTCTGCAAGATATGGTGAATATGCATGCGGTCTGATTTAAATGGAGACCGCAGTTTAATCATTCGATGAAACATAATGGCCACCGTATCAAGTAATGGCACAGCAAGTATCCATAAGGCTGACACTGGACTCATAATGCGATGATCACCCTGAGACAGGGTAATAAGAAACCACGTCAGCATGAAACCTATAAACAAACTACCTGCATCCCCCATAAAGACTATTTGCTTGACCAGTTTCGATTTTAAATTAAACAGTAAGAATGCAGTTATAACACCCATTAGGACAAACAATAATATAACTTCATTGGTACGGCTTTCAAGGTAAGCCAATATAATTAATGATGCCACCGCAACCAATGAAAATCCACCGGCTTGACCATTCATGCCATCTGACATATTGATTGCGTTAATAACTCCAACAGTCGAGAAGACTGTAAACGGGATAGCCCATAATCCCATGATGACAATTGAGCCTCCAACCAATGCCCCCAAATCATAAATCACCACCCCACCCCAATAACACATCAGCAAGGCAGCACCGATTTGTGCGATAAATCGAGACCGTGAACTCAACTCATGCAGATCATCCAGGACACCAACGGCCACGAGCAACACAGAGGCAGCAAGCAGGCTTCTATAACTAGACACTTGTATGGGCAATACAAGCAGCGTGACGAAGAATCCGCTAAACATCGCCAGCCCACCCACCAGCGGCGTGGGTTCGCCATGAAGTTTATGGCCACCAGGATAGTCTAACAGGTCCAAACGATGGGCATATTTTCTGTAACCCAGTATAAAAACGCAGGTAGCACCCCCAGAAACCAGGACAATAACCAGTTCTATCACATGTAGTTCCTATGAGATGGCAAATAAACAGCGTGAATTAACAATTAGGTGCACCTGAAGAGCCCCTTTAATCATTTAGCCTGCGGTTAATTGTGACTTGCATACATGCTATCATAAAACCATGTTTGTCGATGGGTTCCAATTTACTATTTATGGCGCCCCAATATTATTGATGAAGGTGATAATTTTTTGATTGAGCTTACTCTCGCAGGCAATGCCACACACATCGTTACTAACAACATTCGTGATTTACTAAATGCTGAATTGAAATTCTCAAACTTAAAAATCTTAACCCCTGAAACAATATTGCAAGGTGAGTAATATGGCAACTTTAACTGTCCGGATACCTGATGGTAAACACAGCCGCTTAAAAGCCTTAGCGCAACATAGACATATAAGCGTAAACAAATTAATTGAAGAACTTTCGACACAAGCTCTTGCTGAATTTGATAGTGAAGTACGATTCCACGCTCTAGCTGCAAGTGGAAATATCGAAAAAGGTCTAAAATTACTCGATAAACTAGATGCTCATTTTTCCAAATGACTGACGATTGTCAGCTCAATAATGCTATTTAACGCTTTGTTGTAACGAATTGTTAAACGGCATTGGACCTTTAACGTCTCCACCTTGACGCCGTATGCTTTCCAAATCCTTGGCCATAGCGAATGCATCGTCACCTAATTTCGGCAACGATTTTTATCCTTTCTTACCCCTTTATACTCAGGAAGATGCTGCCACGGTCACATGCCCATGTGATCGGGAACGTGGTGTTGGTTTAACGACAATTTCAATATCGCGGCCAAGGGCCATTAATAACCTAAACAGCCTCTCTGTAGAAAACCCATCGATATGACCGCGCATCAGGGCGCTTACCTTGGGTTGATCTATCCTTAAAATGTCTGCTGCCTGTTTTTGCGTCAGGTGTCGCCCTTTGATAATTCTACTGATTCTGCGCGCAAGTTCAGCCTTAGCATATAGTTCATCTGCATTGGGCAACCCCAAATCAGCGAACACATTACCGCTACTTTTCGCGACTTTAATGTTCCTACTCATCATCTCACCTTATCCAAATAACTCTTTAGCTCACTTAAAACGCGCTTTGACCATAGCGATATCCGGTTTTGGGGTGCGGATACCTTTCTTCGATTTCTTCTGGAAGGTATGGAGTACACAAATTTTATCCCCGAATCGGACGGTATATACAGCCCTATAGGTATCACCTGCATGATTATCCACGATCTCAAAACGGCCCCACCACCAAACCCCTTCATGATCTTTGCGTCCGGGTGACGGTCCCCGTGCTGGGCCAAATGCAGCCCATAACCGATCACCTTTTGCACTTGTACCGGGAACATCAGGTCCTCCTTCGAGGACCCTATCCAAACGATCTGCTTTTCCCTGCTCATGAATATGCCAATTTTGCATAATTCCCGTTTAGCCGCAATCATTACGACGGAACAAAATCATCGCGGACCCGCGCTCCCTGTCGTATAGGCGCAACCTCTGGTCGCGAACCCTGCTACTACGCCGTCAGGGGCGGCTCTACCATGATTCGTGCATCCATCACGTATCACGTGTTTACCAGAGGCGTTAACGGGATAACAATGAGGGCGCTTCTGCTAATTGATAATACCTTCTCTGCCCCACAAGGGGACTCGTTATCACCGTAGGAGCGCCGTCCCCCGGCGCGATGTTTAATATTCGCGGTCAGGAGACCGCTCCTACAGGATGTAAACATTCAAGGTATAATGACTTATAGCCTCTAGATGTAAAATATCATGGGGGTAGAGGGTGTTAATAGAAGTGCCCATGAATTAAAAACTCTACTTTTCCCAAACCTAGGGAAGATCCCTCGGCCCATGCCTCGGGATGATGGTGGTATTAGGCTTAAGTAAGTGCCATTCGGGTTACACCCCTTGACGCCGTATGCTTTCCAAATCCCTGGCCATAGCGAATGCATCGTCACCTAATTTAGGCAACGATTCTAATTATCCAGTTAATACCTCAATGGACACACCAGGCTTTGGCGGTGGACTCAACTCCGCAACGGTTTGCGATCCTTCGATAATATAGAGGCTATGCCCGGTCACGCGTACTTTGTCGACTTTAACGAACTAAAATACTACTTTTCTGCAATCGGGCTCTTTCGACTAATAAAATAATCACCCAGTACCAACACATCCATCTTTGTCCTCAAAAAGCAATCCAGTGCCTCATCAGGTTTACATACAATAGGCTCGTTCTCATTAAAGGATGTATTGAGGACCAAGGGGATGCCCGTCTTCTCGTAAAATGCGTTTATAAGCTTATAATATCTTTCATTTTGGTCTTGCGTTACAGTCTGCAGCCGTCCCGTTCCGTCCACATGGGCGACCGCTGGTATTTTACTTCTCATTTCTTCCTTAATATTAAACACCTTCATCATAAATGGAACATCGTCATCTTCTTCAAACCACCCCGAAACATGTTCCCGTAAGATCGACGGTGCAAAAGGTCTGAATGACTCCCGGCGCTTGATCTTAAGATTCAAAATATCTTTCATATCCGCCCGCCGTGGATCACAGATGATAGAACGATTTCCTAGTGCCCGGGGGCCCCACTCCATCCTGCCCTGAAACCATCCAATGACCTTGGCTTCGGAAATGGCAACAGCGGTCCTTCGTGTTAACTCGGCCTCATCGTCAATATGCTCAATATCGCAGTTCTCCCCCTCTAATGCTGAACGTCTGGCCCCCAGCACCTCCAGAATTTGACTATCATCAAATTCAGGTCCCCAATAAGCATGCTTCATACTCGAGCCAGACACATCTATCCCGGCTCTTTGCGCAGCCACTAAGGCCGCACCAACAGCCCCTCCCGCATCTCCGGCTGCTGGCTGTATATAAACGTGTTTAAACGACGTATTACGGTATATCTTCCCATTGGCCACCGAGTTCATTGCACAACCCCCGGCAAGGCATAGCCTGTCTTCACCCGTCACTTTGTGTAGATGATTCAATATATTGAAAAATGCCTCTTCATACGTCTTTTGGATGGAATGGGCGATATCCTTATGCTTCTGCTCTAGGGGCTCGTCTTTTTTTCTCGCTGGCCCCAATAGTTTCTCCAGCGCATCGGTATAGAGCCGGCCGACCCTGGGCGTGGCATTGTCCCATTCGTAACCAATTTCATGCCGCTGATGCCTGAAATATTTCAGATTCAGGGAATACTCACCATTTAAACCCAAGCGAACAATACCCCCCATCTCTTCCATATATTTCGGCCTACCATATGGCGCAAGCCCCATCACCTTATACTCATCACCGTAGTGTGGAAATCCAATATATTGGGTCAGCGCTTGATAAAATACCCCCAGTGAATGGGGAAAATAAATCCTGTTCTGAACATCAATTTTATTGCCCTTACCTCGGCCCCATGCCCCACTGCTGAAATCACCAAACCCGTCCACAGAAAGAACCGCAGCCGATTCAAATTCGGATACATAGAAACAAGAAGCAAGATGGGCCAAATGATGTTCAACAGCAACAAGTTCGGCCTTTATCTCATTATCCGGGTAGTACTCCTGTAGAAACTCCACTGCCCCTTTTCGCTTTCCTCGCGTACGAAGCTTCTCCAGCACCAACGACGGACTTGCCTTTCCAGTAAGCGTATAACCTATTTTTTTCCAGAAACTCTGTGACGGATCACTATTGATGCCAACATAACTGATGTCCGAGATACAAAGACCAGTCGATCTCAAACAATAATCTATAGCTTCCGAAGGAAACCCTGCCCAGTGCTTTACGCGCCTGAATCTCTCCTCCTCTGCCGCTGCAATGATTTTATCGCCCTTAATGATGCAGGCAGAAGAATCACCATGAAAGGCGTTAAGACCTAGAATATACATTGGGGCACTTCTATTAATTGACAATCCCTTCTCCCTCCGGGAGAAGGTTAGGATGAGGGGATATTAAAATCAATGCGCTTTTCTTGTTTGACTCCCCCAATAGAAGTGCCCATTGATAATGCAGAATACAAAATAGCAAGTAATTACTTCTCAACTATTGCAACGAGTGATTTGGCAAACGGTGGCAATCGACCAATACGCAAGAAATTGATCTTTTGAAATCCCACCTCAGCGAGGAGTCTATGCATAGTATTAATGGAAAAAAACTTAATGTGGCCATCATCCCACAGAACGGTAAAATGTCTATCCCACTTACCCGTAATTGATAATGCCAGGTTCTTCCAATAACCGTGGTACGGTGTGGATATTATCCCAATACCACCGCTTTCCAATAAATTAAAGAGCGTCTGAGCAACTTTTCTTGGGTAGTAACAATGCTCTATAACTTCCAGGCTAACTACTAATGGAAAAGTGCCGTATATATCTGAAAGATTGTCATATGCACTACCGCAGCGGAGCTCTATGCCTGGGAATGCCTTTTTTCCTAATTCGATTCCAGTTTCCGAAGGGTCCACGCCAACCACATCAAAACCCAAGCTTTGTAACATATCTGCCGTCGCACCGTTACCACAACCTAGCTCGAAGACACGTTTGTCTTCCATGCTCCTTTTGTTAACTATTTCTTTAACGACAGGCCAAAGATAACTGTTAGACCATGTGGGATTTGTATCACGGTACTGGTACCCAATACCGTTATCATCATAATTTCCATCGCCCATTGTTTATATTTCTAAATTGCCAGATTTCTTAAGTTTATGCTCAATCATAATTAACGACAGTATTATCTCTGCCAGCATGCGCTGAAAAGAATAATAGAGCCCACTTTTACCATCTAGAATCAACCCTTTCCACACTAAACAGTATACGAATACCAGGAACGGTGCTACAAAGTAGATACGTCTGATTTTATCTGGCCACTTTAATTCTGATAGTCGTTTATTTTGAATAATATTTGCTTCAAGCACCATGTATCTATACTGCGATCTAAGCCAATGAAACAGAGGCTTTCTATCATCATGCAGAAAATAGTTTTGTAGTTTACCTATCTTCCCGGATAGTCGTATTCGCTGTGTATGACCATCCTGCATATATTCTGCATTATCGACCCGATAAAGCACTGTTACAGGGGGATAAAGCGATCCACGTAGTGATTTTCCAAATATACAGTACTTAAAATCAGCCTCATAACCACAAATTTCGCTATCTGGCACTAGACTCTCTAATTCTTTTATAGATTCTTCTGTTAATACATAGTCGGCATCTAGTGCCAATATCCACTCTGTAGATATTGCTGTATCCTTAATCGCATGGTTCCATTGATTAGCATGTGCATCAAATGTTTTTTCAAATAATCGCACATTGGCAAACCGGCTTAGGATTTCCTTGGTACTATCGCTGCTATAACTATCAACGACTACAACATCTTTCGCCCAACTAAGTTTTTCCAGAGATCTGCCAATATTGTTTTCCTCATTATAGGTGAGCAGAACGGGGGTAATATTATCTAACATAAAATTCACAAGATACGATTAGAATCCCTTCTCCCTCCGGGACAACTCCAGGGATAGAGGAGACAGAACGAAGTTCAGAACCAGAGTCGAGAAGGTTAGGATGACGACTGTGTGGAAGCAGGAGGTAGAGCAACGCAGGACGCAGTTGCCGAGGGGATTTAAAATCAATGACATCCTTTGTTTTGCACGCCCTTTATTCCCTAAGGGGCGTCCTCAAGACACCCTGGTAGGCTTCCTCCATTTGACCCGCAACATTTTCCCATGTGTATTCTGTCTCTACCGTATGACGACCGGCTTCCGACATACTGTGGGCTTTTTTCCTGTCATGAATTATCTTCTTAATAGCTGTGGCTATCGACTCTGGATTCCCATCAGCTACTATACCGGCCCCCGAACGCTTGACAGTATCGGCCAATCCAACCTCCGGTGTAACAACAACGGGCACCCCGACTGCCATGGCCTCAAGCACCACATTACCGAAATTTTCAGATCGAGAGGGTAGAACAAGCACGGAAGCACCGGTAATCCATTCCCATTTCTTTTCCAATTTCGCAGGTCCGTGAAATTTTACTTGATTCCTTACCCCCAAATCGTGCGCCAGTAACTTAAGGGTAGGTAGATAAGCTTCCTCATCGTTGCCAACAATGTTTACACGGGCTTCTGGCAAAAACTGCATAGCTCTGATAAGCCTATCTATACCTTTCTTCCAGTTAATGCGGCCAAAATACAAGATATAAGGTTTGGCAGTATTTTTCTTCTTGCTATTACGAATGTTGACCGGTATTTCCGAAATATCTATCCCATTGGGCACAACAACCCCACATGACACATTTATCCCGAGAGCTAAACAATCGGCCTTTTCACGCTCTGTGGTAAAATGGATAGCTGTGGCACCTTTCAGTACACGGCGGTCGAAAAGTGCAATGGATAACTTTTTTATTACTTTGTTTTTTTCTCTAATGAGTTCAGCTACTAACATGCCACGTGGCGCGATCACGTACGGCACATGAGCCCTGCGAGCACAACCTGCAGCGACCCACATCGGCCAAAGAAATACTGAATGAAGATGCACAAGATCGAACTCCTTTATTCGGGTCTTCAAAGCTCCTTTCATCAGAGGTGAATAATATAAACGTCGCAAACATTTAGAGGGGAAATACCACACCTGTACGCCATCAATATCCACGGCTATGCCAAGTGGCACATCACTATCAGTGGAGCCATTTACATTGGTAGTAAACACATGAATTTCATGCCCTTGTGCAGCCAGAGCCCCGCACAACCCATGAACAGAATGAATGGGACCACCATAGCGCCAGGCTGGAAGATACGATGGCACTATATGAAGGATTTTCACTGGTAATGGATATTAATGCTAACCATAATTTTTTGAAAATACCAAAGTTTGATGCTCTTTATTTATTTTGCACCCACTCTGCTTAAGAAAAAACAATATATCTTCTTCTGATTTTCCGCTATCTTTCATAATACATGCGTGTAACTCCAGTGCTATATTTTCGATATTATTTTGCTCAAATACACCTGATGCAACAAAATCTGGCCTTACTCGCATAAAGATACGGATCAAAACTGCATAGGGCTCCTAAGTTTTATGTGTCCTCCAAAATAGCCTTGGTTATCACTTTTATTCCATGTTGTACATCGTATTGTTGCGCACTTAAAATTGCCTCTGTAGACATATCCTTAAGACATTCATTACCCAAAGAATACGCACTGTACAACGCATGATATATCGCCTTCTTGCTATTACTTTCAATCAGCCATCCATTTTTATGATTATTTACTATATCAATCCCCGCACCCACCCGATTAGTTGTAATAACGGGTAAACCCGCAGCCAAACCTTCTACAACGGTTAAGCCCCACCCATCATACCGTGATGGCACACACATAATATCAGCTGCCTGGTAATATTCGGGTAAATTATTCCATTGAATAAATCCGTGATAATTGACGGGTAATTCATATTTCTTAATATCATGCAATATGCCAGGCCTCAAAGGACCATCACCTATGATATCAAGCTTAATGTCCACGTCATTTACATACAGATCGTGCACAGCGTCTAGCAATAGGTCGATCCCTTTTCTTTTTGTTAAGGAACCTGAAAAGAGAACCCTTACAGCATTGGAATCTCTTCTAAAATCGTTTTGTCTATTAAAGCGGGTTAGATTTGAATAATATGGAATATTTCGATAGTGTCTTGAATTCCCGAATTCTTTTTTATAGCTGTCTACTGCCCATTCACCAATTCCCCATATTGGCGCGCTTGAAGCATGTAGATTACGCAGTTTATATTTCCTGTAGAATTGACCAATTTGCTGTCCATAATTAAATCCCAATTTTTCACCCCAGAAACACCAGGGTAAGCCCCTTGCCGACCTCTGACTTATTAGTTTGTTTACCCCAGCATCTTGATAAGTTGAAAATATTACGTAGTCTGCTACGTCAACATAATGCTCAGCCATTTGTACTGCCCCAAAGCCATCTTCAAGATAAATGGCATCATGTTTTACACCACCACTATCCCATGACCTTTTGGAGTCAAACCTAAGCTGGTAAATAACTTTTAGATTAAAAATACCATCCATCGTTAACGCATCAAAAAGCTCGACTTGATAAGGTGATGGTATCTGTGTAACGATTATTAAACTAAGCAAAGCACCCCTTAAGCTATTGATTCTAGGAATAATGCAACACGTTTAGCATGTTGTTTCCAGCTATACTCCTGCGCTCTTTTAGAGGCATTCATTCCAAGCTCATGCACTAAAGATCTATTTGTAGCCAATTTTTCAAGCTTCCCCACTAATCCTTCAACATCATCTGGTTCCAAGACATACCCATCGCACCCGTCTCGTATCACATCCGGGGCACAGGTATGAGTGCTTCCAATAACTGGAATCCCGGTAGCCATTGCTTCGATAATCACAAGGCCAAAACCTTCAAAAACAGAAGGCAGAACCAAAACATCATTGGAATAGTACTCATCTAACAGTGCCTTCCCATGCAAAACACCTTTTTCGTCAAATATACCCTTATATTCATCTAGCCCTCGACCACTACCAATGCGTGGGCCAACAAGGGTTAGTTTAAGCTTATGGGACTTAATTGCCTTTACGGCTTGTAATAGATATTTGAGCCCCTTTCTTTGGCTCAAGCATCCTACAAATAATACACGAAGTGTATTATTGAGTTCACGCGGTTGTGCATGGAACCGGCTCAAATTGGCCCCAAGGGGTATATTGATAATGCTCTCAGGTGTGATACCAACCTCTTCCAGGCTTTTACGCGTATATGTTGATGCTGCTACACAGTAATCAGCATGATGCGGCTCCTCCCTAAGCCTGTCTCGATACCAATCAAAGAACTTTAGATTTCCTATTGAATCTGCCCACTCAGGATGGCGCTCTGCCTCCTCTGAAAGCACCCTGATAGCAGTATCAACATGGGCAGTTGCAAATTCAGCGACCGAGAGCATGCCTGCGCTATTGGCCGCCTTTAAACTCCTCAGACAACTCCCTTGAAAGCCCCAAAAAACCTGTGCGCTATTCTTTTTGAGTTTACGACTTATCCACGCGTCAAACGCTATATCCCGCACCTCGACCAGACTTGCTGTTATACCATTATTACCAAATACACCACGATAAATGAGTTCTGGTAATTCAAAAATAGGCGCACGTGTTACTAGCGATGTACAGAGGCCCTCCTGGTATCTCTTTTGTAAAATCTGGGATACACGAGCGTGCTTAGCAAATAAGCTATCTGGCCAAGAATCCGGCTTATAATAATTGCTGGTATAGAATCTCTGAAGTGAACTATTTTGCTGTAAGGCAAGTGCTAGCCAGTACGCATGCTGCTTGCCAGAATGGCTTAGAATTACGTGCATAGGTTACATCTATCGTGCTTGAAATACCCTATAGAACTTCATCACGATGATCCATGCTATAACCATATAACTCATTAATACTAAATCCTGCATACTTCGTAATCCCGCGAATATGGTGAGTACACCTATGCTATAGACTATAAGTACAGACTCTTTATCGCTGTCTAGCAATTGACTCCACATCGCACCGAGCCGTCCATGAAACCAACCACCGATTACAATCATCACTATTCCTCCGGCAGCATACCATTCTCCCAAGATGGATGAAGTTAATGACAGACCTTCAAAACCGAGAAATGGTGCCAGCTCAAAACCAGGTCCAGTAGGTTTACCAGGCCAAAAGACCCTTGGGATTGGCCTCACAAGCACATAATATATTTGGCTAAAATAAATATAATCATGAAGGTTTGGAAATATCTCCAGCATCTGTATCAGCCTGTACAGATTATCATCCACACTAAAATGTGTTACATCAAGGGCCTGTGGATTTCTTGAAAGGACGCTGGTTAACCCTACACCTCTTACTATTAACATTTTTTGTAGGAAGGTTAATGTAGCTAACATCGCGACAGTAACTAGTGCAATCAATTTTATCCCAATCTTTTTCTTATTGATCATCCAGTAAATAATACCTGCCGCAAGCACAACCCCTACTATCCTTCTCGACCCACTTTGGGCCAGCAACATAACCATAATGATGCTCATCATTATGGAAAATATTACTTTCACACTCCTCAAGCCTACCTTTGAAATAATTGCGACAGTTAGCACAGGAACCAGATAACCAAAATAGCTCATGTGATCTAGAAATGAATCCCACCCCCCCAACGCGCCTCTTGACCAAGGGCCTGCCCACCTATTCCTTCCCAAGGCATCTATCATAACGCCTATATCGAACCCGGCAGGAATGGCATACCTCGAGAACCCTAATACAAAAAATATAATGATTAGCCTGAACAGCATCTGCTCACTAATTTCAACATTCATTGATGCATGAACAACCCGTGGAATTTTCCAGGGCTTCGCAAAAGTACCACTCCATGTGAAAACTGAAAATAGCCCAATTAGAGCAAAACAGAGTTTAACGGAGTCTTTTCTCACGCCTGGAACACCCTGTAGTCCTTGCGCGTGATCAAGTAACAGCCAATACACAATGCCTACCATAATGACATTCTGTACCATCAATAGACTTTTTGTTTCTCTAAATAGAGCAAACGCCGCTATTGGCGCGAGAAGCAAACCCACGGATAGGGCGATAGCGGACATTTGCAATTCACCCTGGCTCTGATAATTATCAGGAACCAGATATATCGCCAGAAAGGTCCCCACCATGGTGCCCAAAATACCGATCCCTGGTAATGACTTTCCTTTTAGTACAGTGCTATTGAACATCAAAGCTGTATTACGCGGTACTTTGTCATCGCATCACTACTGTCCTGAATTTAGGCTACATATTATTTAGTGATGGAACAACTTTCTCAATTCCACGAGGGCCACGCTTTCGTAAATATCGCCATATCCGGTAAGTACGCCAGCTCACAGCTAATCGTTTTTCAAAAAAGCAATCATGATAGCCTTTGAATATCCCATAGAGCCGGTTCCACAATCGCTCTGGTTTTATCGTAAAGAATAAACATTTAAAAGTTGTCACTATAATATTCACAGGCAAATAAACGAGTGGTGCATTCTGCCACACAAAGAGTATTGAGTTTCGTGTGCCGTAATAATCCATTCGACTTAAATCTCGCTTAGGTGATTCCCAGTGCTTGATGGGATCTGCACAACTTAGACGCACAACATAACCTGCTTCCATAAGGCGCAAGGCATAATCACCCTCCTCACCCTGGTGTACGAGATGCTCACGGTAACCGCCCAATCGAAGAAAAATATCCCTTTTTAGAGCATGTGCAGTGCCAATAAATGAGTTCGTAACCCATATACCGTGTGAATCAGGGGCAGACTGATATAACGTATTATCTTTTCTGGGCTCTAGATAGGGTATTGCAACAACACCGATACGTGAATCGGTAAATTCTTTCAATACATGATTTACAATATTTACTGTTGTAAACTCCGCATCATCATCAAGCGAGAATATGATATCTCCAGTGGCTATAGATGCAGCAAAGTTCCTCTGAACAATAAGTCCTAATGATTCTTCTGATCTTTCGAGCCTTACAGTCGGGAACTTCGACAGAACCATGTCATACGTTCCGTCCGTTGATCCATCATCAATCACAATGATTTCAGGTACACCTGACTGGCTAAGTGCAGATTCTATTGCGTTGGTCAACTCAACTCGTCTGTTTTTTGTTGTTATTACGATGGTTGCCGAGAGTTGCACGCTTATCAAAACTCTCTATATTTTCCATTCCAGTCACGCGGCATACAGTCTACTCACCCAAAATCTGTCAACTGTGTCATTTTCAAGACCTTTGCGATGCGGTATTCCATCGTCTTTCCAAGGTCATTCCAATATGGTGACAAATCCAACTCCTGCAAACGATCACGTAAATTATTCCTTCATGAAGGCCAGCGTCTTTTCTACATTTGAGTCCTGGCTATCATCAAAAAAATTACACCATACTTTGAGGGTATGGCGCGAAACATAACCACTGGTCTATAAAAACATCTTCGAAGAATGATAGCATCTTTGATCATTCGTATGTTTTAGACGCACTTCATCGGTAATTGATGTACTCCGTGAGACACAACTTTATACGATAAGCGCATTATCGCAGATTATGCTAATTATTAACCTGGCATCATTATAGATACGTTACGCTGCATACTGAATGCAACGGTGCTTGAAATATTTTTGTACTCGGCTTGGGCGCTTTTGT
>JAADGI010000018.1 GCA_013152415.1 Gammaproteobacteria bacterium
GGTCAATGTTCAAGCGTGTGAGGATGGGTTGGACATGCTCTGGAATATAACCCCGTTTGCCCTTGATGATGGCACGACCGGTGCTGTCCACCAGGGCCAGGTAGTCGCTGAAGGCAAAAGGGATACCCAAAGGCATGTCTTGGTGCTCACCGCCCACAAAGGGTAAAAGTGGTGGTGAGATGGGCGGTTCACCATCAGCATGTGTTGAATGATGTGCCTGTTGATGACGCCGAATGCGTGTTTGGATGGCGGTAAAATCGGATGCTTCCAGGGTTTTTGTGGGCGAGGCGCGAATGGGGTTGAGGTCCACGTAGGTCATGCAGGTGAGCAATGCCGCTTCATCTAACAGGGCCTGGCTCTTGAAACGCCCTTCCCAAAAACGACCCGTACAGGCGTCTTCGCCATTGGCCTGGCGGGCGATGGGTTCATTCACACAGCGCCAGCGCATGAACCAACTCAAGTCCATCAGACGATCTCGCCATAGCTGGACCAAGCCTAACACCAAGTCCTTTTCCTGCTCCAGCAGCGGTGCCCCGCTCTGATACCGTGCCACCACCTCCGGCAGTGTAAAGAGTTGGCCCCAACGTTGAATAGTGTCGTCGACAGACCAGTCCTGGGCCCGTTCTACATCAATGCGCACCACCACATGATAATGATTGCTCATCACCGCATAGGCGCAGATATCGATGGCGAAAACCTCGGTGAGGAGTTTGAACCGTTCCACCAACCACTGTTTACGATGGTCATAACTGCGGCCAGAAAACCGATCCTGCCCACACAAAAAGGCCCGGCGTACGCAGCGGGAAATACAATGGTAGTACGGGGTGTCGACTAAGGAAACGAGGGTACGACGGGGACGTGGCATCTTAAACCTCCTTGTTTAAGTTAAATCATTGGTTTGATTGCCTGCTTCCAAGCAGGCGCAGAGTACGTTAATTCAACCGTAAACTCATGTCAAATCAATGGGTGTCTATGATTATTTTTTTCGCTAACCTGAAGAACGAAGTCATTTACCACAAGGATTTTAAAACAAAGAGTGAAGCCAGATCGGCTATCTTTGATTACATTGAGCTGTTTTATAACCGCAAACGTCTGCATCAAACCCTGAACTACACATCCCCGGATGAGTATGAAAGAACATGTCAAATCAATGGGTGTCTATGATTTACGCTTTATGATTTAATTTAATACCAATACTGATGTATTCCCTCTCCGTCAAACCGCTTCATAGCGTTCATTACGCAATGATTAGTGGATGACATGAGCTTTTTAGTTGTTAGCCAACATTGCCAAACCAAAAATAGGTGGCATAATAGATGGATATCCTATTATTGCTCATCAGAATTGCACTTATAAAATTAATTACTGCCACATTGATACTAATAGGAGGAAATTATGAGTCGTACAAAAAGGATATTTATCAGCGACATTCATATGGGAACCGAAGATAGTTGGATAAAAAAGTATGGATGGTTCTGGAAAAAAAAGGGGCTGCTACTGGGGGGGTTCTTGACACATCTCGCCAGCGACGACACGGTGGCAGAGCTGGTAATCGTCGGCGACCTTTTCGACGAGTGGGTCGTTCCATACGGTATCAGTCCGGTTGCCACAGGCTCGAATCAGTTTGACGTCATTGCCAGCGCTCCTCAGAATCGGCCTGTGATTCAGGGATTAAAGCAATTAATTGCTACTTCCGGCGTTACCGTATCTTACGTGCCTGGTAACCACGATATGCTGATTCAAAGCGGACAGCTCACCAAAATTCTGCCCGGCATCAAACCGATTATTGATCCAAACGTGACAGGGAAAGGGGTCTACAAATCAGGTGCGGTCCATGCCGAACACGGATCGTGCTATGACCTATTTAACGCTCCCGATACCTACGACACACTCCAGGGTGCCACGCACCATTTACCGGTAGGTTTCTTTGTCGCACGATCCCAAGCGGAAGGGGTCATCAATGGCCATCCACTTTCGCAATCTAGCGTCTTCAAAGAAATCAAAGCGCTTTGGAATAGTTGGAACAAAAAGGATCCTCTTGTCACCAATATATACGATGCCATCGCCAGCCTATCCCATACCAATGACCAGAATATCGTCATGAACGGCTTGGACGGAATCGACCAGAACATCGAAAACACCAGTGATGTAACAGATTCCTACGGAAACGTTTACGATGAGTGGGACCAGCATATGCTCGATTCCGTGAATGCAACCACCGCCGTCGTCGGAGCAACCGGCATGCTCAGGCCAGCCGCTATACTGAAGTACCACTCTTTCTCCTCTAGCAACATTGCCATTTTTGGGCATACCCATAAAGCAGAAATAAAATCCGGCTGGCTCCCGGAAACCGATGAATCGAAAGAGATACTGAAAGCTGCTCGGGACAAAACGCACCCGAACCAAGAATCGGCTCTTGAATGCCTACTAAATCTTCCGAAAACCGACGAGTCGGGAGCGAGTGGTTTCATCTACGTCAATACTGGCACCTGGATCACCGGCGATAGTGGGAAACCGGATATTAATCAGCGGGCAAACTATGCGGTCATAGAACAGAAAGGGTCGAGCACCTACGCATCACTCTACAACTACAACTGCAACGATGCCCTCTACGCGCCCTCGACTCAAATGGGAAGTACGTACCACGTAAACAACTAGGACCAAAAGGCCCTTTAACTCGCGCAAAGAAACAAACGAATTGGGAATGTGAACAAGACCGTCCACTCCAACCATGAAAGCAGCAAAGAACTCACCACACTTAAAACTTTTCTTATAACCCATCCCATCCACACCCCTCAAGGGGGTACCGAGGTCCCTCGACAAAGAATCAGGCCATAATCCTCCCATTGCATGCCTATTCTATTAGGTTTTGTAATAGCATTGTTCTAACTATCGTTCTTCTTTACGCCTCCGCGCCTTTACGGCCTCCGCGTTTACTCCCTCATCCCAACCTTCCCCCGGAGGGGGAAGGGGCTATTTGCGTGGCCACCCACCCAAAATCAACCCAATCCCCACACCCGCCAGCCCCCAGGCCAACCCAGAAACCCCCAACACCGGCCAAACCACAGGCTGCCCCAGCCCCGCAATCACCGCACTGGCGACGACCAAGGCGCTGCCACTGATAGCAAAGTACAATCTTCGATAACTCCGTTTGCTCTCCTGGCGCATTTTGTCCAGGGCTTCGGACTTCCAAGCCATCTCCAGTTCGTTGTCCCGGGTGCGACGCAGAAAATCGTGAACCAGGCCTGGCAACTCGGGTGCGATTCTGCCCCATTGGGGCAGGTTTTTGACAACGCCTTGCATAAAGGCCTTGGCCCCTAACTGGTCCCGGGTCCATTTTTCCAAGAAGGGTTTGGCGGTCTGCCACAGGTCCAGGTCGGGATAGAGTTGTCGGCCCAGGCCTTCGATATTGAGCAGGGTCTTTTGCAGTAAGACCAATTGGGGTTGCACTTCCATGTTAAACCGGCGTGCAGTCTGAAACAGCCGGATGAGCAAACGGCCAAAGGAAATTTCTTTGAGCGGCTTGGCGAAAATAGGTTCACACACGGTACGGATGGCGGCCTCGAATTCTTCCACCTTGGTGTCTGCCGGCACCCATCCTGCATTTAAATGCGATTCGGCCACGGCCCGATAATCACGATTAAAAAAGGCGACAAAGTTTTCCGCCAGGTAGCGTTTGTCGACATCACTCAGGGTCCCCATGATGCCAAAGTCCACTGCCTGATATTGGCCCTCGGTAGAAACAAAGATATTGCCGGGGTGCATGTCGGCGTGAAAAAAACCATCACGAAAGGCCTGGGTAAAAAATATGATGACACCGTCGTGGGATAACTTTTTAAAATCAATCCCGGCCTCGCGTAGGGCGTCCATATTACCGATGGGGATGCCGTGAATACGGTCCATCACCATGACGGTGCTGCGGGTGTGGTCCCAATGTACCGCAGGGATGTGCAGCACATCCGACCCATGAAAATTGTTTCTCAACACGCTGGCGTTGGCCGCCTCGCGCATCAGGTCCAGTTCGTCCTCCAGGGTCTTGGCAAACTCATCCACCACCTCCACCGGACGCAGGCGCTCGCCATCGGGCAGGTAACGCTGGGCCAGTTCGGCGAGAGTATATAACAGTGCCAGATCACGCTTGATGATATTGTGGATACCTGGGCGTAATACCTTGACCGCCACTTCACGGTCATCCCACAGGACAGCAAAATGCACCTGGGCCACTGATGCCGAGGCCTGGGGTGTTAAATCAAAGTGCTTAAAATGTTTTTCGATCTTTTCGCCATAGGCCTGCTCGATAATCTTCTGGGCATCCATGCCGGGAAACGGCGGCACTTGGTCCTGGAGCTTGACCAATTCAAGGGCAATGTCATCGGGCAACAGGTCGGGACGGGTGGACATCATCTGCCCGAATTTGACGAAGATGGGACCGAGTTCTTCCAGGGCCTCACGCAGGCGCACCCCCCGGGCCTGGCGAACACGACTGCGCCAACGCCAGGGCATGAGGTGCAAGACCCAGCGGTAGGGTCGAAACAAATGAATGGCCACCACAAAATCATCCAGACCGTGTTTGACAAACACCTGGGTGATGCGCAGTAATCGGGCCATACGGCTCATGCGAATCATAGTGAAATTTTTTCCTGTAGGCGCTCAATCCGTTTTTGCAAACGGTCGGCATCGGCACGCAACACATCCACGGCACGCATAAAGGCCTCTACCGGTTCCTTTTTGGCCAGCTCTCTTTGCTCTTCCTGAAAATACTCGGCAAAATCTTTGCCCAGGGTGTCGGTAGTGTCGCTGGCCCAGTGACGCATGTCTCGTGTCAGCTTGCCCATCTGATGGGCAGCCACATCACCTACACAGCGGGAGGCAACCTCTTCCCAGTCGATGTCGAGTCTTTCCAGGATGCGGCGGAAACGCTGGCCCAGATCGGTATCGCCTTCGATGAGGATTTCCCGTTTAAAAAAAAGATCCGTATCACCCTCGCGGGTAGCCAGTTTGGCGAAGGCAAACACGGATCCGGTAAGGGTGACGTCTACCTCACCATCCCATTTCTCAGTGATCCGAAAGCCACCGCCGAAGGGGCGGATGAACATTTTTAGCGATGAGTCTTTGAGGTGTATGCACACTACCTTACCGTCAAGATCGGCAAACCGATCCAGGGTATCGGGATCGAGCCGCAAGAGTCGGTTACTGAGTTCTTCGGCAATGCTGGTGATTATATTAGACATGGTTATATGAATTCTTGCCGCAAAGACACGAAGGCGCAAAGAAAAAATAAACTTTTATTAATTCGCCATTCCGGACCTAGCGAAGTGAAAGCGGGAATATCATTATCTATTCAAGTTCTAATAAAAAAGCCAATATATTATTGAAAAACATTATCTTCCCTTTGCGCCTTCGCGCCTCTGCGGCAAAAACTAAAACTTAAACCCCTTATGCAAGGCGACGATGCCTCCGGCCAGGTTATGATAGGCCACCCGCTCAAAACCGGCGGTCTGCATCATTTCTTTCAGGGTTTCCTGGTCCGGGTGTTTGCGAATGGATTCGGCCAAATAGCGATAGCTGTCTTCATCATTGGCGATGACGCGTCCGAGCAGGGGTAATACATTAAATGAATAGGCATCATAAATTGTGTTCAGACCGGGCAGGGTGGGATGAGAGAATTCCAGTACCAGCAGGCGCCCACCGGGGGCCAACACCCGGTTCATGGAGGCCAGGGCCTTGGGGATACGGGTGACGTTGCGCAGACCGAAGGCGATGGTAATACAATCAAAACTGTTGTCGGCAAAGGGCAGACACTCGGCATTGGCCTGCATGTAGCTCACATTACCCACCACACCTTCATCCACCAAACGCTCGCGCCCACGCAGGAGCATGGCGGCGTTGATGTCTGCCAGTATTACGGAGCCGTCATGCCCTACCCGTTTGGCGAAGGCACGGGTGAGATCACCGGTGCCACCGGCCACATCCAACACCCGCTGGCCACGCCGTACACCACTTTGTTCGATGGCAAAACGCTTCCACAGCCGATGCGCGCCCATGGACATCAGATCATTCATGACGTCGTATTTACCCGCCACCGATGAAAATACTTCGCCCACCAGACCGGCCTTGTCGGCCTCGGGCACGTCTCGATAACCGAAGTGGGTGGTGTTGTCTGGGTGTTCGTTCGGGTGTGGGTCTTGGGGCATAGTAATCAGTCCTGTGCTTAGACGGTCTTGCGTGGGCGGCCAGCCTCTTCGAGGCGCTCCAGGTAACGCTTCCAGTTGGCATCCTTTTCGGAGCCCAATCGGTAGAGGGTTTCCCAGGAGTAGATACCGGTACTGTGACCGTCATCAAAGTGCAGGGCAATGGCATATTGCCCTACCGGCTCAATATTTTCGATATTCACCTTCTCCTTACCAAACTGCAATACCTCCTGGCCGGGGCCATGACCCTGGACCTCTGCCGAGGGTGAGTAGACCCGTAGATACTCACAGGGCAACTCAAAGTGCTTGCCGTCCTCAAAAGTGAGCTCTAACATCCGGGATTTCTGATGGAGTTTGATGTCGGTGGGTCGATGTGCTGCCATAATTGCCCCTGAGTGAGTGCGGATATAAATAGACTTGAATATCTAGGGTCGGGGATTGTACCGCTTTTCTCCAAAACCCGCTCTGTCACCAAACTGTAATATATTTAGTATGAAATAGGCGCCTATTTCACAGATGTTACACCCATGAACCATAAAATATTAATCGTCGAAGATGAGCGCCCGGTCAGGGAAATGATCCGCTTTGCACTGGAACGGACCGGTTTTGAGATACAAGAGGCCCCGGATGGCCACCAGGCCCTGGCTATGGCCACCGATAATACCCCGGATTTGATCCTGCTTGACTGGATGTTGCCTGATTTGAGCGGTATTGAACTTGCGCGCCGCTTTAGAAAGGACGGTCACACCCAGGATATCCCCATTATCATGCTGACGGCACGGGCAGAAGAAGACGACAAAATTGTCGGCCTCGACGCCGGGGCAGATGATTATGTCACCAAACCGTTTTCGCCCAGAGAGCTGATTGCCCGCATCAAGGCGGTGATTCGGCGTAGTTCTGCCACCGCCAACGGTGAACCCATCACCCACAAGGGACTGTCGCTGGACCCGGAAAGCCACCGTGTGCTGGCCAATGACGATCCGGTGGAGATCGGTCCCACTGAGTTCCGTCTGTTGCAATTTTTCATGGCCCACCCGGAGCGGGTATACAGCCGTGGGCAACTACTGGACAGGGTCTGGGGGAGCAATGTCTATATCGAAGAACGCACCGTGGATGTGCATATACGACGCCTGCGAAAGTGCCTCGCACCGTACGGGTATGACTCTTTTATTCAGACTGTACACAGTGTTGGCTACCGGTTTTCGTCACAGGGATAATTCCATTGAACAGTTGGTCTGAAGAATTCTGGCGCCTCGCCAGCCTAATAACACTGTGCCTGATCCTTGGCCTGGTCTTTAATAAAATCGTACTGCTGCTCATAATGGGTGGCACCCTCTACCTCGGGTGGCATGTGTTCAACCTGTATCGACTGGACCGCTGGCTACGTGGTGCCAGCCACACCACACCCCCTGAAGCCCGTGGCATCTGGGGAGAAGTCTTTCACCATTTTTACCTTCTACAAAAACGTAATAACGAACACAAAAAAAAACTGACGGCCATGCTGGACCGCTTTCAGCAGCTTACCACTGCCATGCCCGATGGTACGGTGGTGCTGAACGCCAAGGGGGGCATCGAATGGTTTAACGATGCAGCGGGCCGTCTTCTGGGGCTGCGCCATCAGGATGTGGGCCAACACATCCTTAACCTGGTGCGACAGCCCACCTTCGTAGGCTATCTGGAACAATATGATTTTGCCGAACCCCTGGAATTGAATTCACCGGTCGATGAAAAATGCAGCCTGCAGATTCATGTGGTCCCCTATGGCCGGGGGCAACGCCTGATCGTGGCACGTGATATCACCCGATTACAACAACTCGAACAGATGCGCAGAGATTTTGTTGCCAATGTTTCCCATGAACTGCGTACCCCATTGACCGTTATTACCGGCTACCTGGAAACCCTCACCGATGATAGTGATCTCCACGCCATGTGGGGCCAATCTCTCAAGGTCATGCAGGAACAAAGCGATCGTATGCAGCATATTGTTGAAGACCTGCTGCTACTCGCCAAACTTGAAGGCAACAACACGCCCCCACCCCATGACCCGGTATCGGTTCCATCACTGCTCGCCGGTATCCGGGACGATGCTGTGAGTTTGACCGCAAGAAAAGGGCACCGTATCAAACTCGATATGGACGAAAATTTGTGGCTATACGGTAATGAACAACAACTGCGCAGTGCCTTTTCCAATCTGGTGTTTAACGCCATCCGCTACATGCCGGACCCAGGTACCGTCACCATCAACTGGCATAGCGCCAACGGTGGGGCACAACTCGATGTACAGGATACGGGCATCGGTATTGCCGCCCATCATATTTCCAGGCTCACCGAACGGTTTTATCGGGTGGATGTGGGCCGATCACGGGAGACGGGGGGTACCGGCCTGGGACTCGCCATCGTCAAACATGTCCTTAACCGCCACCGGGCCACCCTGAAAATCTACAGCAAACCTGAGCAAGGCAGCACCTTTAGCTGTCGTTTCCCCTCTCATGCGATAATGCACCATAGCAACACAGCCAATCCGCAATCTGTCACGAAATAGTCACAAACTGTTCACACATCTGTCATCAAGCGGCTGCATACTCATCGCCTACCCTAACCCTAGATTGATCAGGAGTCATTACGACAATGAAACTTTACAAACTTATTACCGGCCTGGGATTCAGTGCCTTGCTGGCCAGTGGGCCCGCTTTGGCTGAAACCAAGGTCGACAAAGCCATTGCCGACTACAGTAAAGTCAGCGGCGTATCCGGCAACCTGTCCAGTGTCGGCTCTGATACCCTGGCCAACCTCATGACCTTGTGGGCCGAGAAATTCAAGCACCTGTATCCTAACGTCAACATACAGATCCAGGCCGCCGGTTCTTCTACTGCCCCACCTGCCCTGACCGAGGCCACATCCAACCTCGGCCCCATGAGCCGCAAGATGAAGGACAAAGAAATCGCCTCCTTCGAAAAGAAATACGGCTACAAACCCACCCCGATCCGGGTGGCCATTGATGCCTTGGCAGTCTATGTGCATAAGGATAACCCCATTAAAGGCATGACCTTCAAAGAGGTTGATGCGGTATTTTCCTCCACCCGCAAGTGCGGTGGCGCTAAAGACATCACCCGTTGGGGCGACCTGGGACTGACCGGTGCCTGGCGTGACCGTAGCATCCAGGTTTATGGCCGTAACTCGGTATCCGGCACCTACGGCTACTTCAAAAAAAAGGGCCTCTGTAAGGGTGATTACAAAAATACCGTCAACGAGCAACCCGGTTCTGCCTCTGTCGTACAATCGGTATCCACGTCCTTAAACGGTATCGGCTACTCCGGCATCGGCTACAAGACCTCCGGAGTCAAGGCCGTGCCGCTGACCAAGAAGGACGGTGCACCTTTTATCGCCGCCACACCTGAGAAGGCCCTTAGCGGCGAATATCCGCTGGCGCGTTTCCTCTACGTCTATGTCAACAAGGCACCAAACAAGGCTTTGACTCCATTGGAGAAACAGTTTCTGACCATGGTACTCGCCAAACCCGGCCAACAGGTGGTTGTAAAAGACGGTTACATCCCACTGACCGCCGCCATTGCCAAGGCGGAACTGGCTAAACTGAACTAAGCCTTACAAACAAACATAACAAAAAAGTAGCTCCTGTTAATGCCCCCGTAAGGGGGCTTTTTTTGTGCCTTTTTTAGCGGTGGTCGAATTCCATCCACCTGCCTGTACCTCAAGTATTGCCGTGAAAGACCTCACGCCAAAATCATCGACCTTTTCAGGCCAAGCCCTCTCCGCTGACACAATCCTGTCATACTGATTGGATACCCTGCTGCATCGTTAATGACATAATCTGCAGTCAGTACTATGGAAACGGTACAAAATATCTCCAGCCTGAGCCTGAGCGTTGCCCCCGTCTCAGCAAAGGATACGGTGAGTGATGTGGCGGAAAAATTTCTCGCCAAGGAATACAGCCAATTCCTTTCACTGCCGGCAGTTGATGGTACGACCCCCGTGGGGACCATCAGCCGCTATGGCTTGATGAATATTTTTATACGCCTGTACGGGCGTGAACTCTATGGTAAACGGCCAGTCCGGGAACTCATGAATCCCCGGTCATTGGTTATCGAAATTGATGAGACCCTTCCCAGAGCCAGTCAACACATTACCGAGAATATTCAATTTCCGGTCACCGAAGATTATATCGTTACACAAAATGGCGCGTACCGGGGTCTGGGCATCGTGATCGATCTGCTCAAGGCCATGGAACACCAGGTAGCCCGTCATAGCGATGATTTGTCAGAGGCCTATCAACAACTCCAGTCATCCCAGAGCCAACTCGTACGATCCGAAAAAATGGCGTCATTGGGACAAATGGTTGCCGGTGTCGCCCATGAGATCAATACCCCGCCCGGCTATATCCGCAACAATGTCGACTTGGTCAAGACCGTGTTCAGCGACCTGCACACGCTGACCGAGGCCTACGCCGACTTAAGCCAGGCATTGGCCTCGGATAGTATATAGACGAGTCGTTTGAAGAATTGATGACGGTTTGGTGAATTTTTTATGACAATGATCCCGTGATGGACTCCTTAACAAGGAAGTGTCAATAAAATTTCACAAACGCACCGTACAATTCCCGCGACTGAACAATATATCGAGGAATACATAATGCAAATGATGACCGGATTTGGAAGCCACCCCGAAGGGTTCAACAACACCCTTCAAAATGAAATACGCGTTTTGGAAAACAGGGTTACGGCTATTGAGGATATGGGAAACAGTGCCTATGAACGCTTACTGATACGCGCCTACAGCGACATGATTGAACAACGCAAAAAAGTGCTCCTTGACCACAGCGATAAAATCGCTTGTCGAACTGCAATCCTGTAAGTAAACGCTCCGACCAACTCATGGGCACTTCTATTAATTAATAATCCCTTCTCCCTCCGGGAGAAGGTTAGGATGAGGGGATATTAAAAACCAAGAACTTATCCTTATTTTAATCCCTCATGTCACAAAATATTCTTCTGCCTGTCACGCCAACGTCATACTTCGTCCACATAGTGCAGAACTTACTTTTCAAGTTCTACATAACATGCGGAGGAATACCATGCAGAAGAATATTAAACTTATCACGATCACAGCTATAAGTGTCTTGTTGCTAGCACCAGACTCCTATGCCGGTGGCGTGACCATTAAAGATGGTGATAAATACCTGAAAATGGGTGGACGCATCCAGATACAGTACTATCAGAACGATGCGGACAACAAAGAAAGTGCGGATAAAATATTTTTCCGTCGCTTCCGCCCGTACATCGAAGGCAGCATACATAAAAACTGGAAAGGCAAGTTCCAATGGGACATGGGCAAGGCCGAGGACGGTAACGAAATTGCCGTGAAGGATGCTTATTTACAGTACAAGGGCTTCACCAACAAGAAACTGACTATCGGCAACAAAAAAACACCCTTCTCACAGGAATTTCTAACCTCCTCTAAAAAACAGCAACTTGTTGAACGCACCTTTGTCGGCGACCACAACTACGGAACGCCAGATCGCATGCTGGGAATCTTCCTGGATGGCCATTCCTCCGACAAGAATATTACCTATTCACTGGCCTTGGGCAACGGAAATATAGATCCTGATGCCAAGAAACTGGACTTCGATACCCCGGCCAATGATAGATCTGACTGGAACCAGGGCAGGACAATCGCAGCAAGAGTGGATTATTTCCCGCTGGGTCACTACAAGTTTTCTCAGGGTGACTTCAAACGCAAAACCAGGGCCAATATCGGCATTGGGGCGTTTAGCTGGAATAATGATGGTGATAACAATACCTACACAAGTGCTTCTGGATCATCCTCAAACGCAAAAAAGGCCGATGTTGACAGCGTAACCGGTTTTGAAATCAGCGGTGCACTGCGTGGCGGTGGTTTTTCTGTTGACGCTGCATACAATGTATTCAACGCGGATACGGTAGATCCTGCATTCACGGGTGGAATATTTAAATCGGGCAGCACAGAACTGAAAAATTGGGCTGTAGAAGGCGGTTATATGATGGTGCCTTCCAAGTTTGAGCTTGTGGCCGGCTACCAGGCACAGGACGCCGACAACTATGCCAAGCAATGGACACGTACGTCATTGGGCGCCAACTGGTACATCGCCAAGCACGATATCAAGGTGCAGCTCAGCTATCGGGTGGGCCGAAACACCAATGGTAAGGCCGGTAGTGACAGGGATGAGGTATTCCTGCAAACACAATACGTATTTTAGTTGCCACCTGTTCCAGATATGAACGACCATAAAACTGGACGCTTATAAAACGTACACGATGCCCCCGTAAGGGGGCATTTTTATGTCCGCACCTTACACAAGAGCCCGCACCACCAGAGCAGTTGGTGACACATCAGTTTCCTGGTTTCTGGCTACAAAACATACTGAAGCTTGGCCGGCAACTGTCGTCGTGGGGATAAGCCAGGCCGTTATAAAACCGTAATGGATCTGTCATTCGGCATTCATAGAGGCTATCTAAACTGCAGCGGAAACTATGAGGAGTCTCTTGTCATGGCAACGCCACAGGAAGTACTGCAAAATCTTATTGCCCCTGCCCCCGTACCTCGCCTGCATGTTACTACGGCCCAGTCAGCTGCCGAAGTGAACGCCTGCCTGCGCCTGCGTTATCGCATTTTCGTGGATGAACTTGGGGCACACAAAACCAGCCCCCAAGCTGGCTTGGATAGGGATGCATTCGACGAGCACTGCATGCACCTGATGGTCCGGGACCGAGTCAGCGGCCAATTGGTGGGAACCACAAGGCTGCTGACCCGTGACGGTGCAGCGTCGGCCAATATGTATTACTCACAGTCCGAATTTGATCTAACACGCATCCTCTGTCTGCCCGGCCGCTTCATGGAGATTGGCCGCACCTGTATCGATAGTGCGTACCGCAGCAGTTCCGCCCTGGCCGTACTGTGGCGTGGTCTGGCACACATCATGGTGGCGCAGGACATTGACTATCTTATTGGCTGCGCCAGCATCCCGGCAGACCCAGGTCTTAGCTACGTAGCAACGGTGATGACCGAGCTTCGGCGGCGCTGCTACGCACCGGAGCACCTGCGAGTCTATCCCAGGGTGCCCATGGTATGCCGCAAGACCACGGCCAGCGAGTCTATTTCTCTGCCACCCTTGCTCAAGGGCTACGTACACTCCGGGGCCATGGTCTGTGGTGAACCCGCCTGGGACGAGGCATTCAATGTGGCGGATGTCTTCATTCTGCTGGAACGCGACCGCCTGGACCGGCGCTACGCCCGGCGCTTCGTACGCCGTGTTAACTGACTTTGCTCACTCCTACCCTTAGACGGACCCTGCGCCTGCCGGTTCTGGGGGCCTTGCTACTGGGTGGTGTACTGACAGCATCGCTGGCCCGGATATTCTTGGGATCTTTGTGGTATCAGCAATCCATCGGCAGCAAGCTGGTTACCGCCTGGATGCAGCAAATATGCTGGACACTGGGAATCCAGGTACAGACACACGGTATACCCATACTGAAAACTGCTCTGCTGGTGGCCAATCATATCTCCTGGCTCGATATCATCGCCCTACGCTCGGTGCACAACACGGTGTTCCTGGCCAAATCAGAAATCAGGGACTGGCCAGTATTAGGTTTCCTCGCTGCCCTTAGCGGTACCCAATTCATCTGTCGCAACAGGCCACGCGCTACTCGCCGGGCCATGGCCAAGCTAACAAATCTGCTAAGAGACGGGCGCAACGTTACGCTGTTTCCAGAAGGCACTACCCTGGATGGCCACACCGTGGGCCCCTTTCATTCTGCCCTCTTTCAGTCTGCCATTGATAGCAAATGTCCAATACAGCCACTGGGACTATGCTATACGCACCAGGGCAGGATTGACCCGCTCGTGCCCTTCATTGGTGACGACCCCTTTCTGAGCCACCTGTGGCGTATCCTGGGGCGCAAACACATACAGCTCGATATTTATTCAACACCACCCATAAGCCCGACGGCCACCAGCCGAATAGAACTCGCACAATCCGCCCGGCAATGCCTGTTACGGGTGATCCCACCCACGGATACGACAACAACGGACTGGCGCCGGCCAAACTTGAGACAGATGAGAATCGGGCAAACCGATGTCATAAAATAGTCCTATTTACCGATGGCCGTCGTGGGGGGACTACAAATTGTCACACTACTGTCATAAATCGGGGCTATTCTCACCGGCTCCATGACTATCCCTGCCCAAGACACCTCCGAGGCCCTGCAAAAGGCCCTGCACAACACCCGCCACAGGCGATTGCGTGCACTGAAAGATCGCTTTGCGCAGTGGAGTATTGCCGCTGGGGGAGTAGGGGTCATCATCGCCATTGTGCTGATCTTCTTCTATCTGGTGTGGGTGACCCTGCCCCTGTTTCAGCCCGCATCCCTGCATAAAACCGCTCAATACCCAGCCCCAGGGGATGCCGATGCAGTCACACGGTATCTGGCCATGGAGGAACAGCACGAGATTGGTGTGCGCTTTACCGACCGTGGTCAGGTGGTGTTTTTTGCCGCCAACAACGGAAAAATTATCTCCCAGGTCAATAGCAAACTGCCCAAGAATATTGGCATCACCAGCTTTACCGCCGGTGCCCCTAACAAGGCCACCGTGGCCTACGGCCTGGATGATGGCCGTGCCCAGGTCTTGCGCCATGTTTATGATGTGACCTTTCCTGGTGACCACAGACTGATTACACC
Source organism: Gammaproteobacteria bacterium (assembly GCA_013152415.1). GTDB lineage: Bacteria > Pseudomonadota > Gammaproteobacteria > HyVt-429 > HyVt-429 > HyVt-429. The sequence goes on from JAADGI010000018.1 coordinate 14,921, forward strand.
CCGGCTGGAAAACCCACTGGGAGACGCCCCCCTGGTGGTGGACCCCAAGAAACACCCCCTGGTACAACTCGCCGTTCAGGTCGGTGAGGATACCGCCACCCTGGTGGCGGCCACCGATGACCACCGGCTGCTGCTGCTGGGATTGGAAAAATCAGAGTCTTTACTCGATGATGGGGAGTGGACCACGACCCGTACCGAACTCCAGGCCCCAGCTGCCCCCATTACACACATCATCCTCAATCTGGACCAACGGGAACTCTACGCCGCCGACCAGGAAGGGCGTATCAGTTTTTATGACATCCGCGACAAATCCGCACCTCGCCTGGTGCACACGGTTGCCGCAGTCCGTGACGGCGTACAAATCAGTGCCTTACAATTCCTGTCCGGGGGAATCTCTATCATGGTAGGGGGATCCGATGGCAGCCTGAGCCAATGGTTTCCGGTACGTGATTCGCACAACAACTACACCTTGTCCGCCATTCGCCGTTTTGACCCCCTCACCGGTCCGGTCACGAGCATTACCCCGGAGTTTAGCCGTAAGGGTTTTATGGCGGCTGGCCAACGGGGCCAATTCAATATCTACCACAGCACCGCGCACAGCACCGTGCTGCGTAAAACACTGTCAAAATACAGTGTAAACCAATTGGCGATTGCACCCAGGGCCAATGCCTTGCTGCTGGAAGACGCCAGCCAACAGATACAGTTTTACCTCGTCGACAACGAGCACCCTGAAATTTCATGGTCCTCACTTTGGAGCAAGGTGTGGTACGAGGGTTATGACGCACCGCAATATCTGTGGCAATCGTCTTCTGCCTCTAATGATTACGAACCCAAATTCAGTCTGACGCCCATCACCTTCGGTACCCTCAAGGCGGCCTTCTACGCCATGTTGTTCGCCATACCCCTGGCCATCCTGGGTGCCATCTACACCTCCTATTTTATGGCGCCGCGCATGCGCAGACTGGTCAAGCCGAGCATCGAGATCATGGAGGCCCTGCCCACCGTAATCCTCGGTTTTCTGGCCGGACTATGGTTGGCGCCCTTTCTGGAGAAACACCTGCCGGGGGTATTTTCCCTGCTCATTATTCTGCCCGTGGGGGTGCTGTTATTTGCCTACCTTTGGCAGTGCGCACCCAAATTACTACGTGATTGTGTCCCCGAGGGTTGGGAGGGGGCGCTCCTCATCCCTGTCATTATCCTGATCAGTTGGGCGGCCATTTCCATCAGCCAACCCATGGAACAATGGTTCTTCCAGGGTGATATTCGCAAGTGGCTATCCAATGATATGGGCATCCAGTTTGACCAACGGAATTCCCTGGTGGTGGGGCTGGCGATGGGTTTTGCGGTCATCCCCACGATCTTTTCCATTGCCGAAGACGCCATATTTGGGGTGCCCAAGCACCTCACCCAAGGCTCCCTTGCCCTGGGGGCCACCCCCTGGCAAACCCTCAGCCGGGTTGTCATCCTCACCGCCAGCCCAGGTATCTTTTCCGCCATCATGATTGGGCTGGGTCGTGCGGTGGGCGAAACCATGATTGTGCTGATGGCCACCGGTAACACCCCGGTCATGGACTTCAGCATCTTCCAGGGCATGCGCACCCTGTCTGCCAATGTCGCCGTGGAAATGCCTGAGGCCGAAGTGGGCAGCACCCACTACCGGGTGCTGTTTCTGGCGGCAACGGTGTTGTTTGCCGCCACATTTCTGTTCAACACCGCCGCAGAAGTCGTCAGACAACGGCTGCGTAAAAAATACAGCAACCTGTAGCCAGAAAAATGAACAGCAACAAACAAGACCATCGGGATATGAATCATTCAGCCAAAAACTGGTTCAAGAGCGGTTCACCCTGGGTGTGGCTTACCGCAGCAGCGGTCAGTGCCAGCATCATCATGGTCGCTGGCCTGCTTGCCCTGATTGCTGTCCGTGGACTGAGTCACTTTTGGCCCACTCCGGTAATGGTGGCGGATTATCATGAGTCCGACACGCGCACTGTGCACATCATCGGTGAAATACGGGATAGCGAGTCGGTGCCCCTGGCGCGTCTACATGCCAACGGTGAGACCATCAAAAGCGACAGTGAATCCATCACCCGCTACCTGCTGCGTGTCGGCAATCGGGATATACAGGGCCTGGATTTCCGTTGGGTACTGAAACCCAAACTCAGCCAGCAACACTACCCCGACGCTGTCATGGTCATTGAGCGTCGTGAGTGGGGAAATTTTTACGGTCATCTCCAGGCCATTAAGGAAGATGGAAAGGTCGTTAAAGAAGGCGACAGGGCCTGGGACGCATTACAACAACGTATCGCCCGCACACAAAAGATATTCAGTGAGATCAGGGAGATTGAGAAAGACGACATCGGTGCCATCAACTATCGGTTGGAACGCCTGCGCCTGGATGAGCGCCACATGGAAATCGCCAATAATAACGATGCCGATGATCGGGCATCCATTAGCCGCGAGAGGGCCGTACTGCAGGCCCGTTACAAGGGCCTGCAACAAAAGCTGGTCCAATTGTATGCCGACATCGGCCGAGATGTATTGGTCGCGAAAACAGGTGAGGGGCGAGTGGTGGATATCCCCCTGAGCAAGGTTGTGCGCGCCTATCGGCCCAACGCCATGAGTTTTTTAAAAAAATGCCTGTTCTACGCTGAAAAGCTGTGGGAGTTTGTCAGCGATGAACCACGCGAGGCCAACACCGAAGGGGGCATATTGCCCGCCATCTTTGGTACGGTGATGATGGTCATCCTCATGTCAATATTCGTCACCCCCTTTGGGGTTGTTGCCGCCGTGTATTTGCGTGAATATGCCAAACAAGGTCCACTGACCCGCACAATCCGTATTGCGGTAAATAATCTCGCCGGTGTGCCCTCCATCGTCTACGGTGTGTTCGGCCTTGGATTTTTTGTCTACTTTCTGGGAGGCTCTCTGGACCAATTATTTTACCCGGAAGCCCTGCCGGCACCGACCTTTGGAACACCTGGCATCCTGTGGTCCTCGCTTACCCTGGCATTACTCACTCTGCCGGTGGTGATCGTCGCCACCGAGGAAGGCTTGAGCCGTATACCCAAATCGATCCGCGAGGGTAGCCTGGCGCTCGGCGCGACCAAGGCGGAGACATTGTGGCGAACAGTATTGCCTATGGCCAGCCCGGCCATGATGACCGGGCTGATCCTGGCCATCGCCCGTGCTGCGGGTGAAGTCGCACCACTGATGCTGGTCGGTGTGGTAAAACTTGCGCCTTCTCTGCCGTTAGACACCAACGCCCCCTTTCTACACCTTGAACGTAAATTTATGCATCTCGGGTTTCACATTTATGATGTGGGTTTCCAGAGTCCCAATGTCGAGGCTGCACGCCCGTTGGTCTATGCTACCTCCTTGTTGCTGGTCCTGGTCATCATTGCCCTCAACCTGACGGCCATTGCGGTGCGCAACCACCTGCGTGAAAAATACCGCGCACTTGAGTCATAACCGGTAATCAACATGAGCAAACCGACTACACCCACCCATGCCATTGATGTCAGCGCCCTGACCCACCGGGCCTCTGGTCAGATTGATTTCGAACAGGAAGATATCTGTCTTGAAGTGCAGGATCTCAACCTCTATTACGGGCAGAAACAGGCGCTCAAAGACATCAATCTGCACATACCTGCAAAACGCGTGACGGCCTATATTGGGCCCAGCGGTTGCGGTAAATCGACCCTGTTACGCTGCTTTAATCGCATGAACGATTTAATCGATGTCGTGCGTATCGAAGGTCGCATTCTGCTCGATGAACAGAACATTCATGATTCCTCGATCAATGTTGCCGATCTGCGCAGGCGGGTGGGCATGGTCTTCCAGAAGCCCAACCCCTTTCCAAAATCGATCTATGAAAATGTCGCCTACGGCTTACGCCTACAGGGTGTCAATGACCGCAGGACCCTGGACGAGGCGATAGAAAAGGCATTACGACGCGCCGCACTCTGGGACGAGGTAAAAGACCGTCTAACGGAAAATGCCTTGGGTCTGTCTGGCGGCCAACAACAACGTTTGGTTATTGCACGCGCTATTGCCATCGAGCCAGAGGTATTATTGCTTGACGAGCCGGCCTCAGCACTTGATCCTATCTCGACCCTAAAGATCGAAGAACTCATCTATGAATTAAAAAATAATTACACTATCGTCATCGTTACACATAATATGCAGCAGGCAGCGCGGGTCTCGGACTACACCGCCTTTATGTATCTCGGTGAGGTCATCGAGTTTGGTGACACCAACACATTGTTCACCAATCCGCAGGAAAAACGCACGGAAGATTATATTACCGGCCGCTACGGCTAACACCCCAGGCAAACTTATTGGTACAGAGGTTTATCGACAATGGAAAAGGGCGACATCGGACACCACATATCACAACAATTCAACGCCGAACTGGAAGATATTCGTAACCGTGTTCTTGGCATGGGTGGATTGGTTGAACAACAACTGGCTGAGGCAATACTGTCTCTGATTGAGGCAGATCGCGATATAGCCGAACGCGTCATCACAACCGACTACCAGGTCAACGCCCTTGAGGTCTCTATTGACGAGGAATGCACAAAGATTCTTGCCCGTCGGCAACCGGCAGCCAGTGATCTGCGACTTGTCATCGCCGTTATCAAGACTATCACTGATCTGGAACGTATCGGCGATGAGGCGGAACGTATCAGCCGCATGACCCTGTATTTAAGCGATGACGCAAAACTCAATAAGGCACTGTATGTGGAAATTGAACATATGGGTAATCATGTTCGCAAAATGCTGCATGATGCCCTGGATGCCTTTGCCCGAATGGATGTGGAAGTTGCGCTCAATACCGCCCGTGAAGATGAAAAAGTTGACCGTGAGTATGAGAGCATCATGCGCCAACTCATGACATATATGATGGAAGACCCTCGATCAATTCCACACGTTCTTAATGTAATGTGGTCGGCCCGTGCACTGGAGCGTATTGGTGACCGCTCCTGTAATATCTGTGAATATGTAATCTATCTGGTCAAGGGAAAGGATGTTCGTCACGTCAGCATGGAACAAATGGAAAAAGACGCCCAGCCCTAAAAAAAGCAGCCGGTAAGCCCGTGACAAACAACCAGGGGACTTATTTCTAGGTCAGAAATATCCCTTTAAACATAAAGAAAAACATGATGGACAGACCGGCGCCCGCAGGTAGGGTAATGGCCCAGGACATAAAGATACTGCCGACAACGCGCAGGTTCAAGGCCGCTATACCTCGTGCGAAACCCACACCCAACACTGCACCCACCAGGGTGTGGGTGGTGGAAATAGGCATACCGGTATAGGAGGCCATCACCACGGTCCCGGCCGCTGCAATCTCCGCAGCAAACCCACGGCTGGGTGTCAATTCTGTAATTTGACGCCCCACCGTGCGCATGACCCGGTAACCAAAGGTTGCCAGCCCCAGCACAATGCCTGCACCCCCCAACAGTAATACCCAGGGAGGTAAAACGGACTGCTGCAACACTTCACCCGTCGTGGCCACACTTACTATCGCCGCCACTGGACCCACCGCATTGGCCACATCATTTGAACCATGGGCAAAGGCCATGGCCGATGCGGTAAAGATCATCATCAAACCGAAGACCTTCTCTACATTGGTATAGTGGAATTTACGGTCTGCCTTGGGGTCCATTTTGATGCGCCGAATCATAAGTCCACCAATAAAAGCAATGCCCAAACCCAGGCTGACGGCCACCAAGAAGGCTTCACCATTACCAATATCCAGGCCCACATGCTTCAGCCCCTTCTTGATGGTAACCATGGCGATAAGAAAACCTACGGCAAATAAATATAGGGGACCGTATCGCTTGGCATTTTCAAAGGGACGCTCGGTATTAAGTATCAATTTTTGAACACTGGTAAAGATCATGTAAGACAAGATACCGGCAAACAGCGGCGACGCCACCCAACTCAGGACAATGGTCCCGACCTTGCCCCACTGCACCGCATCGACGTCCACACCAACAGCGGCAAAACCCACTACCGCACCCACGATAGTGTGGGTGGTGGATACGGGCCAACCGTTTCGCGACGCAATGAGCAGCCAGGTCGCCGCCGCCAGTAAAGCGGCGAGCATGCCATACACCAATATATCGGGTGATGCCTGGCAGCCCACACAAAAAACATCCGAATCAATGATGCCCTTACGTATGGTCTTCGTCACCTGCCCCCCGGCCAGATAGGCACCGGCAAATTCGAAGATTGCGGCAATAATGATGGCCTTTTTTACAGTTAAGGCCCGAGAACCTACCGACGTTGCCATGGCATTGGCGACGTCATTGGCGCCGATACCCCAAGCCATAAACAAACCAAATACACCGGCCAGAATGATATAAATTGTCATCTGATCCACTGTTGTCTCCCCCCCCTATTTGGCCAACAACAATTGCAAACGACTGCCCACTTTTTCAGCGTAGTCGCCCACATTACCAATCCATTCCAGGAGCCTATAGGTGAACATAACATCTGTGGGTCTTAGGTCGTCTTCCATAGCAAATAGCATATCGCGTAGCTCGACTTGATTTTTATCGGTCTCACTTTCGATGGTATTAATCTCTGTTATCATCTCTTCCACGCGTTCTACTTCGAGACCGCGAAAACCAGTCTCCAACAATTCATCCAACTCATTAATCACATCCAGAGCCTTAGCCACGGCATTGATACTGCAATCACCATATTGCAGAAACAGTGTGTGCATGGCCTTGGGAACAGTCATCTTTCGACCCACAATCAGACCAGCGATATCTTTTGCCCGATTGGCGATATTGTCTTGCATCAACAACAATTCGAGCAGGTCGCGGCGATCAATAGGCATAAACAGCCCTTTGGGCAGGTGATTGCGCAACTCTTTTTTCATTGAATCGGCATCGTTCTCCAGCTGGCTGATAATGCGCTGGATTCTTCTCACCTCATCTTGATCATCGTCCACCATGGCCTGCAACAGAGGCTTTAACTGGGAAACACACCCAAACACCTTGCTCATGTGCTCTTGCAAGGGACGTATAGGTGAACGACCAAAGAGGTTTGTCAGATAACTATTGGCCACCGTAGTGTCCTCCAAATATTTTGGAATGAAGGGCGCACCCCGCTATAGCAGCCACATTCTTAGGTGCTTGAAGCGCCCAATCTGGATCATGGGGTACGGTGAGTCTCGTCTTCTGTCGACGCGTAACATGGATGGGCCATAAGGTCACACAAGATAAAGACCGACAACAAAGTTGTTTTGAAGAAAAGGAAGAAAACTGCCGACTGACAACATCTACGCCAGCTTGATTTCCAGAAAGTATAAAATATTTTTTTATCATGTCTTTTACAAGTACCGCCCCCAGTGCCCCGTGATGCTGCCTACCGGCACTCTGACCTGCTTTTAGCCCCTGCAATTGGCGCGCAGTATACATTCACACCAACCGAACACAAACCCTGGCTAAGTAGAAATTATTCTTTCAAATAGTGGGCGGCCTGCACTGCGAAGTAGGTTAAAATGGCGTCGGCACCAGCGCGTTTTATGGATAACAAAGATTCCAGCACCACGACGCGTTCATTCAACCAGCCGTTTTGGGCGGCGGCCTTGAGCATAGCGTACTCACCACTGACCTGATAGACAAAGGTGGGGACTTCGAACGACTCTTTGACCCGACGCACAATATCCAAATAGGGCATACCTGGTTTGATCATAACCATGTCGGCACCCTCTTCAATATCCAGAGCAACTTCACGCAGGGCCTCGTCACTATTGGCCGGGTCCATCTGATAGCTGGCCTTGTCGCCCCCACCCAGATTGGTAGCAGAACCCACCGCATCCCGAAACGGACCATAAAAACCAGAGGCGTATTTCGCCGCATAGGCAAGGATGCGGGTGTGAATAAAACCTGCCGACTCCAGGGCCTGACGAATGGCGCCCACACGGCCATCCATCATGTCAGAGGGAGCAACAATATCGGCACCGGCCTCGGCATGGGACACGGCCTGTTTAACCAGGACCTCCACGGTCTCATCGTTCATCACATAACCGCTGTCATCGGTGAGGCCATCCTGGCCATCCCGGGTAAAGGGGTCAAGGGCCACATCGGTGATCACGCCTAATGTACTAAAGCGCTCTTTTACGGCGCGGGTGGCACGCTGAGCCAGACCATCCGGATGATAGGCCTCTTCAGCACTATCCGATTTTTTGTCTTCAGGGACAACTGGGAACAGGGCCATAGCGGGGATGCCCAGGGCCACCAGCTCCTCGGCGTAGTCCAGCAACCTATCCACGCTCATTCGTTCCACACCGGGCATGGAAGGTACTGCCTCGACCTGATCACGGCCCTCTATCACAAACACGGGTGCGATCAGGTCGTCGACCGTCAATGCTGTCTCACGCAGCAGACGCCGACTGAACTCATCGCGACGCAACCGCCGCATACGAGTGAAGGGAAAACGGCCTGGGCTTTTGGTGTCGGACACAGCGCTAGAAACGGCTCTTGCCAATCAACCTGGAGAGCACATCATGGCCTGGCCCCGGAGCAAAAATCAAAGAGGACGCCATCAACCCAGCCCAATGGCTACCTCCGCTTCTTTTTCTTAGCCTTCTTTTTCTTAACCTTCTTTTTCTTGGCGGCCTTCTTTTTAGTCGCCTTTTTCTTGGTCTTCTTTTTCTTGGCTACTTTTTTCTTAGCCTTCTTTTTGACCTTCTTTTTAGTCTTCTTTTTCTTAACAGCCTTTTTCCGGGTTGCCTTTTTCTTAACCTTCTTTTTCTTGGCGGCCTTCTTTTTAGTCGCCTTTTTCTTGGTCACTTTCTTCTTGGCAGCCTTCTTCTTGGCAGCCTTCTTCTTGGCCTTCTTTTTTGCGGCCTTTTTAGGTTTCTTTTTAGTTGTCTTGGTAGCCTTCTTCTTCTTTTTCTTAGCAGTCTTGGCCGTTGCAGTGGGTGATGTCACCGCTGCCACCACCGGCTGTGCCTCGACGCCCTTTACCTGTAGTGGCCGAATCTCGGCATCCACCATGTCACAAATGTGGGAAAAAATCTCATCCACCTCGTCCATACCATGGACCCGGCGTAGCTTTCCCTGGGCCTTGTAATAGGCGACCAAGGGGGCGGTCTCGCTTTCATAGACCTCCAGCCGTTTTCGGATGGTGGATTCATTATCATCCGAACGTTGCATGAGTGATCCACCACATTTGTCACAGCGACCCTGAATCTTGGGCGTGGCAAAATGAATGTTGTACATCTGGCCACAGCTGCTGCAGGTGCGTCGACCGGTCAGCCGTTTGATCAGGATATCGTTGTCCACTGCTACCAATAGGGCAATTTGCAGGGGCCGACCCAACCAGGCGAGCTTGGCATCCAGTTCCTGGGCCTGGGGGATATTGCGGGGAAAGCCATCAAGGATAAAGCCACTCTTGGCATCAGGCTGGGTCAAACGCTCTTCGATCATACCCAAAACTACGTCGTCTGATACCAACTGGCCTGCATCCATAGCCGCCTTGGCCTGCTTGCCGAGAGCCGTTCCTGCCTTGACTGCAGCACGCAGCAGGTCCCCGGTGGACACCTGCGGTACCTTGTATCTCTCAACTAGTAATTTGGCCTGGGTTCCCTTCCCGGATCCTGGTGCACCCAACAGTATTATTCTCATGATTTTCTCGCTCTTGGATTTTTCTTGCCCCAGACCTTCACTTGGCCCAGGTCTATGTAAGGCCGCTAAACTACCGCCTTGACGGCCCTGACGTCAATGGTGAAAGCCAATTATGCGTGATCTCAGCACCCTGAAATTTCAAGGCTAACCCCTTAACCCCGTGACCCTGGACACGAAAAAATCCCGATTTCTCTGCTGATGGGGCAAAAAACCGGGCTGCGGCCTTGCCATGACACGTCGTTGTGGGACAATCCCCCTCCGGAGAATCCCATGCCAGATATCAACGACTTTAGCGACACCGAAATGTGGACCATCCAGACCACGTTGAAGGAACGCTATGGCAAGGACGTGGAGGTGCAGCTGGCGGATGTTGATCTACGCCTAAGCCCCGCTGACCGCGAAACCACCTCTTGCCCAGCCCTGTACTGGTCTGAACGCGATGCCAACTTTGTGGTCGCCAAACTCGGCGATGAACGCTTTTATTGTCAGTTTTATTATCGCGGCCACGAGCAGTTTGGCGTTGGCCGTGATGAGTGGGACAACCTGGCGGAGTGTGTCACCACCTTATTGCAAGTTCAGGCTGATCACGAGGCCAAACGGGCCACGGAACCCGAAGACAGCACCGGGGACACCAAGAGAGCAACGCCTGATTCGCCCTGATCGGCCAAGCAATTCACCCGATTTCTTTTAACCCTATCCAATATAAATAGCAGCAGCGAGGTAGTAACATCCAATGGCAGCCCGAAAGAAGAAGACTAAATCCAAGAAAAAAACCGTGAAACGCGCTAAGTCACGGGTCACCCCCAAGCCCAAGGCCCAAAATGCCTTTTACGCCCAATCCGGCGGTGTCACCGCAGTCATCAATGCGTCCGCTTGTGGCATCATCGAAACCGCGCGTAAACATAAAAAACATATTGCCAAGGTCTATGCGGGCCGTAATGGCATCATCGGCGCGCTCACCGAAGACCTGATTGATACCAGCAAGGAATCTGCGGCCACCATCCGCGCCCTGCGCCATACTCCCAGTGGGGCCTTTGGCTCATGCCGCTACAAGCTCAAAAGCCTGGAACACAACCGCCGTGAGTACGAACGCCTCATCGAGGTCTTCAAGGCCCACAATATCGGTTATTTCTTCTACAATGGTGGCGGTGATTCTGCCGATACCTGTCTCAAGATTTCCCAGCTATCCGAGACCATGGGCTATCCCATCAAGGCCATCCATGTGCCCAAGACCGTGGACAATGATCTGCCCATTACCGACAACTGCCCCGGCTTCGGTTCGGTAGCCAAATACATTGCAATCTCCACCCGAGAGGCCAGCTTCGACGTGGCCTCCATGTGCAAGACCTCTACCAAGGTCTTTGTGCTGGAAGTGATGGGTCGCCATGCCGGCTGGATTGCCGCCGCCGGTGGCCTGGCCTCGAACAAGGATTGCGAAATTCCGGTAATTATCCTGTTCCCGGAAGTGGCCTTCGATAAGGAAAAATTCCTCAAGCGGGTGGATGAACTGGTCAAGAAACACGGCTACTGCTCAGTAGTGGTGTCTGAAGGTGTTAAAGGTGCCGACGGCAAGTTTCTTGCCGACCAGGGCCTGGTGGATGCCTTCGGTCATGCCCAACTGGGGGGGGCCGCACCGGTGGTCGCCAACATGATCAAGGATGGCCTGGGCCTGAAATACCATTGGGGCGTGGCCGATTATCTACAGCGGGCGGCGCGCCATGTGGCCTCCAAGACCGATGTGGATATGGCCTACGCCATGGGTAAGGCCGCAGTGCAGTATGCCGTCAAGGGTCACAACTCGGTAATGCCCACCGTAGTCCGCACCTCCAACAAACCCTTCAAGTGGAAAGTGGGCATGGCCCCCTTGAGTAAGGTGGCCAATGTGGAAAAAATGATGCCGAAAAACTTTATCAGTAAAGATGGTTTTGGTATCACCCAGGCCTGCCGCAATTATCTGACCCCCCTCATCAAGGGTGAAGACTACCCGCCTTATAAGGATGGCATGCCGAAATACGTACGACCCAAGAGTGTGGCCGTACCAAAAAAGCTCAAAAACAAGTTCGAGCTGTAATCTGAACGCCACCGCCGCTATTGATAGCAATATCGGTGGTGGCGTTCCCACCTGCAACACAGCAAGTGTACGTTCCCATTTATAAATCAATGAGTTATCCGATTTTTTTACAAAACTATTGATGAAATTTCGTGCTAGAAAGATTCCAATTTAATGGCCGCATAAAAATATTTACCTTGCCTATTTATACCTTTGCTGCAAGCTTGCAGGCTGTTTTTCCGACCCCGGAAACTAATGACAATTGATAAGGCACACGAGTTACTAGAGGTTCAGGCCGGCTTCGGTGGTTTCTATAATGGCAATTCGGCCAAACTGATCCTGTCTGAGGTAAGCCGTGAACATGGACAGGCCGCTGTGGACCAACTCATTCGTGAATTGGAACTGGAACACATCTTTGGTTTTAAACCGGGTACGGAATTTAAGGGTGGCTTGGCCATAGATGACTAAGGCAACGTTCATCTAGCTTTAAGTGACTAAAACTATAATCTCGAACCTAACCCTATAATTTAGGAGGAGTACCCATGGCGACCGGATTAATCATCGCATTAGTGTGCGCAGCTGCGGCATTGTTATACGGCGCGTTCTCAATCAAGTGGATTCTAGCCAAGCCAGCCGGCAACGAACGCATGCAAGAAATTGCAGCGGCCATTCAAGAAGGGGCCATGGCTTATCTTAACCGTCAATATTCCACCATCGCCGTAGTCGGCGTTGTCCTCATGGTCGCCATCGCCTATTTTGTCGACACCATGACCGCAGTGGGGTTTGTCATTGGCGCCGTACTTTCAGGCCTGACCGGCTATATTGGTATGCATATCTCAGTGCGCTCCAACGTACGCACCGCTGAGGCCGCCAACAATGGCCTTAACGCCGCCATGCAAGTGGCCTTTCGCGGTGGTGCCATCACCGGCATGCTGGTGGTGGGTTTGGGGCTACTGGGTGTGGCCGGCTTCTACGGGGTCCTGGCAGCCATGGCGCCCAGCGGCGAGACCGTCAACCTGACACCCCTGATAGGCTTGGCCTTTGGTGGTTCCCTGATCTCCATTTTTGCACGACTCGGTGGCGGTATCTTCACCAAGGGTGCCGATGTAGGTGCCGATATCGTAGGCAAGGTCGAGGCCGGTATCCCCGAAGATGACCCCCGTAACCCCGCAGTAATCGCTGATAACGTGGGGGATAATGTAGGGGATTGCGCCGGTATGGCCGCTGATCTGTTTGAAACCTATGCCGTCACCATCGTCGCCACCATGCTGTTGGGAGGATTACTTATCAGCGGGGCAGGAACCACTTCGGCAATCTATCCCCTGGTCCTGGGGGGTGTCTCCATCATTGCCTGTATCGTTGGAACCTTCTTCGTCAAGGCACGAGAAGGTGGCAAGATCATGAATGCCTTGTATCGTGGGCTCATCGTCACCGGGATCCTTGCCGCAGCAGGCTTTTATCCGGCCACCATGTGGATGATGGGTGACGGCGTCAGCATAGACGGCAACACCATCTCGTCATTAAACTTGTATTACGCCACCTTGATCGGACTGGCACTCACTGCAGCCATGGTGGTCATCACTGAGTACTACACCGGTACGGAATACAAGCCGGTACGGCATATTGCTGAAGCCTCTACTACCGGCGACGGCACCAACGTCATCGCCGGCCTGGGTGTGTCCATGAAATCCACCGCCCTGCCCGTATTGGCCGTCTGTGCCAGTATTTGGGGGGCCCATGAATTGGCGGGACTGTACGGTATCGCCATCGCCGCGACCTCTATGTTGTCCCTAACCGGTATCATTGTCGCCCTGGACGCCTATGGCCCCATCACCGATAACGCCGGTGGTATTGCTGAAATGGCCGAACTGGACGAGAAAATTCGCAACATCACCGACCCCCTGGATGCGGTGGGCAACACCACCAAGGCGGTCACCAAGGGTTATGCCATCGGCTCCGCCGGGCTTGCTGCCCTGGTGTTATTTGCCGATTTCACCCACTCGTTGGACGCCCATGGTGGACAGCCTCTCAACTTCTCCCTGGACAACCACATGGTGCTCATCGGTCTGTTTATCGGTGGTCTGGTGCCCTACCTGTTCGGTGCCATGGCCATGGAGGCCGTAGGTCGGGCCGCTGGGGGCATCGTCAACGAGGTACGTCGGCAGTTCAAAGAAATCCCTGGCATCATGAAGGGCACGGCCAAACCGGACTACACCCGGGCCGTAGATATGCTGACCAAGGCCGCCATCAAAGAAATGATAATACCGTCCCTATTACCGATAGCGGTGCCCATTCTGGTGGGCCTGCTGCTGGGCAAAGAGGCCTTGGGTGGCCTGCTGATTGGCACTATCGTCACCGGCCTGTTTGTGGCCATCTCCATGACCACCGGTGGTGGTGCCTGGGATAATGCCAAAAAGTACATCGAGGATGGTAACCATGGCGGTAAGGGTTCCGACGCCCACAAGGCCGCTGTGACCGGTGATACCGTAGGTGACCCCTACAAGGACACCGCCGGTCCCGCCATTAACCCATTGATCAAAATTATCAATATTGTCGCTCTGCTGATGGTGCCGTTGTTATAAAAACAGGCGAAAGGAACGAGGGGAAGGGATGCCCCATACACCTGTTTCTCTGGATTTTGGCTTCCACCAGAACCTTACGCAACTGAGGAAAAAATCATGCAAAAGTGGATCGACAAGTTGGTTGGCAAGGAAGTCAAAGTCATTACCCGCAATGACGAGACCGAACACGAAGGTACCTTGCTCGCAATCAATATGGAGCCCCTGAAACATGGTATGGGCCCGTCGGTGGCCATCGAGAATGATGACCGCACCCACACCCTGGCCTTTGACGTAGAGTACATCGACGAACTACACGAAGACGACTAAGAGAGCCCTTAATTCAGTCCCCGTTGCCCTTTCTTCGGGCTCGGGGGTGGGTCTGATCATAGACCTTGGCCAAATGTTGAAAGTTGAGGTGAGTGTAAACCTGGGTGGTGGCAATATCTGCATGCCCGAGTAATTCCTGGACCGCACGCAGGTCACCACTGGACTCCAACAGGTGGCTGGCAAAAGAATGGCGCAACATGTGTGGGTGCACCGGCACCCCCACCCCTTGGCGGCGAGCCCAATATTGAATACGGCCCTGCACCCCACGCCCACTGATACGTTGGCCACGACTATTAACAAACAAGGCCGATTCAGCTTGTTTTGCGACTTCCCCACGACAGACCAGCCATTCTTGAGTAGCCTCGCGGGCAAAACGGCCCACCGGCACGATACGCGTCTTACCACCCTTACCGGTCACCCGTACCGTCGCGTCCACCAGATCGATATCCGCCACATCCAATGACACCAACTCAGCAAGGCGCAATCCAGAGGAATACAACAATTCCATAATAGCCCGGTCACGCAAGGCCAAAGGCTGTCGACTATTTACTGCCACCAACAAGCCGACCTGCTCGATATCCAGAGTCTTGGGCAACAACTTGGGTGACTTGGGAGCAGCCACCCCTTCCAGGGGGTTATAGCTGACCGTGTTCTGCTTGATAAGGTATCGATAAAACGAGCGGGCTGCAGAGAGCAACCGCGCAATACTGCGACCCGAGAGATTATTGTGATGCAGATGAGCTACATAGTTGCGGCTATCGTGAACAGTGAGCATGTCCCACGACAATATATGCTGCTGGTCACAAAATTTTTCCAATCGGCCAAGGTCACGACCATAGTTACTTAGGGTATGGGGCGACAAACGCCGCTCAACCCTTAGCGAGTCTAAATAGCCGGAGATTTGCTTTTGGGCCGACGTATTCACAAATTCATGGCCCTACCCTCACACTAAGAGCGGAATCTCTGAAAGGCGCTACTCATTACCTCACCCAAACGCCCCAAATAAACGGTACCGATGTCAGGGTGAAAGCGGCGTTTATCCGATGAGGTCAACACCAACACACCCCATGGGGCACCCGTCCCCAAGGCAACAAAGGCAACTGAGGCAATAACTTTCGCACTGCCCAAAAACAGGGCTTCCATGATCGTGGCATCGGGTTGATCGTCACACCGCACTCGGGCATCACCCATCCAATTTAACAAATGATGAGCCAATTCAGACTCTGGGTAGATGATCTCGGCACCCATCTTGGCCAGTGCCTCATTATCATCGGCACACACCAACCGAGTCGTCTCAAGCTTAAAGTTATCGCGTAACCGATCACTGATGACACGCAATAATTTTTTAGCACTGCTCGCCTCATTCAAAGCCAAACAAAACCGATGTAGACGCTCACCCGCGACATTATTTTCGCGTGCGATGGCCATCAAATCCTGTAACTGTCTTTGCATAGCACAATTCTTAGTGCGCAACACATCGACCTGTTTCTCAATCAGCGATATTGTGACGCCGCGACCCTCATGGGGGATACGCAAATGCATTAGTATTTCTGGATGACTCTCAAAATAGTCCAGGTGTTCACCCAAATAGCGAGTCACAGTTTCCTCCCACTGTAGTTCCGGGGACACCTCAGTGTTTTGTTCTTCTCTCATTCGCTTATTAACCCCGCAATGCATCCATATCAACTTGACCATCAAATACATGGTGGGCGGGTCCGGTCATCTCAACACCGTGACCTTCACCTGCCCAACGCACATCCAACCATCCACCACGCAATTGCACCTGAACCCGTTCACCCAACACGCCTCTAATACGACCCGTAACCACTGCAGCACAGGCCCCCGATCCACAGGCCAGAGTTTCACCCACACCACGCTCATACACGCGCAACCGAATCTCGACGTCACTGACGATCTCCATGTACCCCGCATTCACCCGTTGGGGAAATCTTGAGTGCTGCTCTATCAAAGGTCCCTGTGTTGTTACGGGTGCCCGGTCAATGGCATCAACAATCTGTACCGCATGAGGATTGCCCATGGACAACACCGTTACTTCCACAATATTACCCTCTACGTCCAGATCATACCTGTCTTGCCGGCCATCGGCCACAAACGGGATACGGGTGGGTTCAAACTGGGGAGCGCCCATATCCAGGCTAACACGCCCGTCCTGCTCTACCTTGGCCTCGATCACACCGGCTCCGGTGGACACAATGATCTGACGTTTATCGGTCAAACCCTGGTGACGGACGAACAGAGCAAAACAACGCGCACCATTACCACACTGATCGACCTCACCCCCATCAGCGTTAAATATCCGGTAATTAAAATCGATCCCCACCTGATTCGCCGGCTCCACCAACAGCAACTGATCGCAGCCCACACCGAAATGCCGATCCGCCAGTCGTCGAATCTGGTCACGTTCCAGCCGTATTTTCTGGCGCACTGCGTCGATGACTATGAAATCATTTCCCAGGGCCTGCATCTTAGAAAACTTTAGTATCATCACTCGTCTTAGCCTCTGCGTCTTTGCAAGAATATCATTGCATCAAACGCTTGGCACTATTACTTACAACCTCTCAATAAGTCCGTGCAACCTCAATCTAACGAACTTATCGAAAAGTTACTATTGATTGCCTTCACCAAGATAAGCGGTCCAATCGTGGTTACCGCTACCACCAGCAAAAAACCACGGATTGAGTATGGAAGGCTTGTTATAGGTCAAGGGAGAATTTTTAGAATCCACCACCCTCCCCCCGGCTGCCTCGACCACACATTGGGCCGCAGCCGTATCCCATTCCGAGGTGGGCCCCAGGCGCGGATAGACATCGGCACGACCCTCTGCCACCAGGCACAGCTTGATGGAGCTGCCCATCGCCAAGGCCTGAAAAGAACCTTGGCATTGCTCGAATCGCGCCAGATAGTCGGCCAGATCCTTGCCTGGGTGGGACCGGCTGGTGACGATTGTGGCCGCGCCACCGTGATACGAACGTGCATGAATTGCCCGCTCGGCACCCTCTGGGTCACAGCGGAATGCACCTTCACCCTCACAGGCAAAGTAACTGACCCCCGATACCGGTAGGTGCACCACGCCCAGCACCGGCCTGTGACCGTCAATCAGGGCAATGTTCACCGTAAACTCATCATTGCGCTTAACAAACTCCCGCGTGCCATCAAGGGGGTCGACCAACCAGAATTTCTCCCAGTCTTGACGCATGGCCAAGACACGACTGTCCGACTCCTCGGATAACGTAGGAATATCTGGCGTAAGTTTGGCCAACCCGGTAACAATAACCTGATGGGCGGCCCGATCTGCGTCCGTGAGGGGGGACCCGTCACACTTTGTGTCCACATCAAATCCCCGTTGATAAATATCCAGGATACGGTCTGCCGCCTGGGCCGCCAGTTCCCGTATCCGAGACAAATAATGACTATACCGGGCTGACACTGGCCTTAAGTACCGGCCGCGGCCAGATAGTCGCGCAAAAGGAATAGGGCAAGGAGGCTCCTTGCCTCAGTAAAATCTGGCTGATCCAGTAAGGATTTAATATCGTCAACGGGCCAGGTCAGCGTCTCGATAGGCTCAGGTTCATCACCCTCGAGCTGTTGCGGATAAAGATCTTGAGCCAACAGAACATGGCAATGGTGGTCACTGTAACCCGGCGCCAGATACACCTTCCGAAGGGGCTCTATACGTCGAGCACCCAACCCTATCTCCTCCATAAGCTCCCGTTGCCCCGCCTGTTCCGGCGTTTCGCCTGCCTCTATCCGCCCCTTCGGAAAAGTGAGCTCATAGTCCTCAACCCCGGCAGCATATTCTCGAATGAGGATAATATTATGGGCATCGGCCATGGGCACCACCATTACCGCACTGGCCGCAGCCCCACATAATCGTTCATATTGTGCCTTGATCCCATTTGAAAACACCAAGTTCAATTGCTCAATTTGAAACAACCTCGATTGGGCGATGACTTGGCGAGACTCGATACTCGGTTTCTTTTTCATAACACCGAGCGTAAAACAAATATTACAGCTAAACTATGGGATATAACGTCAGAGGGCATCATAGTGATTACGACACAAGAAGATAAAAACCTGATAGGAATAAAAGTGTTTGGGGAGCTGACTATAGCAGATTTTCGAGAATTCGAGGACGCGGTCACCGACGAACTGGAACGTTATCAGAAGATTGACCTACTCGTGGACCTGAGTGAAATGACCGGCTTTACCCTGGACGCCGCACTCGAAGATATTCAGTTTAATCGCCAACACGCTCATGACTTTAAACGCATTGCCATAGTCACTGATAGTCAGTGGTTGACGTGGTTATCCTGGCTGTCAGGAACATTCACCCAGGCTGAGGTCCAAACCTTTCCCGATATTGCCAGTGCCAATGATTGGCTGGCAGGCTAAGCCTTGAGGTCCTCTAGTCCTCTGAGGAACAAAAGCCTGGCTTAGTGGGCCAGGGGCGTAAAACCAAAGTCACCCCGCCACGTCCCCCGGGAATAATCCAGGCTCAACCACCGTGGAGCAATCCGAGAATCATGTTGCAAGGGAAAATCAATCACGTCGGGTTCATCCACTATGTCACTGACCCGGCAGCGCCGGGTCATAACGGGGCGAAAACTGATGGACACCCGACTATTCAAATTAACCAGGCTGTGTTCCTTGCGAGGCGTGGACAGCACATTTACCCGCTTTCGAATCAGGCAGCTAAAGTAAAGCTCCATCTCAAAATGGACCGGCTGATTGACACGCTCTAGGGCAGACTGTGCCCGTTTGGTGAGCACCACCTGCAGTAACCGCTCACCCATTTTGATCTGACGTATCGCATTGGTATCCACATGAGTATCCTCTAGGTCAGGCTGATAGTGCATCGCGCACGTGTTTGAATATTTACTAAGGAAAACGGAAGTTGCCCGACATCGCTATCGGTAAGACTATCATCAGACAAAAAAATTCCCCTCGCACCAGGACCATAGCCAGGCTGTCCGGGGAATCACTGGCCAAACGATCTGCTACAATCTGCCTGATGCACCGCAACACAAGCAACCCCTATCGGACCTGATGTACCATGACCATACCCTATTTTGACTGGGACCAACTCGACACCCTATTCCTGGACATGGACGGGACCCTGCTCGATCTCAATTTTGACAATCATTTCTGGCAAATACACGTACCCAAGCGTTACGGCGAAAAACACGGCATCAGTACCGACCAGGCTTTGGCCCAGCTCATCCCCCGTTTTCGTGCCGCCGAAGGTCGCCTGGATTGGTACTGTGTGGATTATTGGAGCAATGAACTGGATATGGACATCGCTCTGCTCAAAGAAGAAGTGGACCACCTCATTGCCGTCCACCCCGATGTCCTCGAGTTTCTCACCACCATGCGACAGATGGAGAAACGACTGACCCTGGTAACCAATGCCCACGGCAAAAGCATTGACATCAAAATGCGCAAGACCGTCCTGGGACAACACCTGGACCGGATCATCAGCTCCCATGACATCGGCACTGCCAAAGAACAAGACGGATTTTGGGTGCAGTTACAACAAAAAGAGGCCTTTGATCCAGCACGTACCCTACTGGTGGACGACAGCCTGCCGGTACTGCGTGCCGCACGCCGCTTCGGCATGACGCATTTACTGGCCATCCATAAACCCGATTCAAAACAACCGATAAAAGACGTGGAAGAATTCAGCGCCATCCACAGCTTCGCGGAAATAATGCCATAAAGAATCGGGGACAGGTGACAAAAAGAATACCCAGCAAGTACTTACAAGCAAACGCACTGAAACAACGAAGCCTTTGAATCAAACAATGGCAGAATCAACATGGTAAGTGTATTTCTAATCAACAGCATGGTCGTCGCGATTGCCGTAATCATTCACTACGAATTCCTGATTCAGCTTTCCGCCCTTATGCCAAAGATGAAAATCAGGCATCGTTTTAGAATAGTGCTTGGGGTCTTCGGGGCACTCATCGCCCATGCGGTCGAAATATGGATATTTGCATTCGCTTACTATTTCATGCACCAGGCAGAAAAATGGGGGACTTTGGTGGGAAACTTTTCTGGCAGCTTGGTGGATTGTGCCTATTTTTCGTTTACAACATTTACCACCCTGGGCTTCGGTGATATTGAACCCCTGGGTGATCTGAGGTATTTGACGGGCATCGAATCACTCACTGGCCTGGTCCTGATTACCTGGACAGCTTCTTTCTTGTATTATGAAATGCAACGCTTCTGGGGTTCGAAATAAACACCTGCGAACAAATCAAGAAAAAGATACCTGCTCTGCTTAGGGCTCCCTTTACCACCCCTGGGACACTCTTCCCCACAGACCCTATCCATCACTTATCTTTTTCTTTCGCCCACTTCTTAAAACGATTGTCCCATTTTTTATAACGTTTCTTGCAATACGTCACCAGAGAATCGTAGTCCTTAAAATACAAATCAAAATCATCGGCACCGGCAAGGCCGTCAAATTCGCAACCGTCATTGGTATGCTCACGACACACCTGGGGGCGTTCCTCGTAAATGCCACAGCGCCCATCGGCTTCAAGATGCATACACCGGGTGGGAAGCAGCAAGAACCATCCATCGTCATCTTTGTAGGCTTCCGTATCCTTATGAGACACCTGCCACAACAACGTATCAAAGTCCTCCATGGAGCGAGGAGTATCGATCTGTTGAGTGATGTAGGTACAACAGTTAGAGCCCTTACAAAAACTGCATTTATTTTCCGATGTAATCTCTACATCAACGGGAATTTGCTTCATTGAAAACCTTTCTATTGTGGCGTAGCGAAAATCTGGGGCGCAGTGTAACAGACCCGGTTCGGGCAATAAAAGAACGCCTAAACTGGGTTAAAAGCCCCAACCCAAACCCACATAACCCAGCTTTTGATAGCGATCAGTCACGATCGGGCTGTTGGCAGCATCATCACCCAGACGACGCAGGGAAACTCCCGAAATCAATCGCCAATGCTCATCAAACCGGTACTCCGAAATAAAGGCCAGGGTATAGTTCAAGGTACCGCTCGGGCTATAGACCGAGCGGAATATAGTGGCTTCTGAAGGCGTCACACCGTAGTAGTAATTCACTACGTTGCGACTTAACCACTCGACAGCAGCAGAGCCTGCGAGTGTAAGCCCCTGGTTTTGGTAAAAAGGGACGCTAACTTTGAGGTTGGCAGAATTACCGTCGGCGGTACTGCTGATATCCGTATCATAAGACGCCTCTAGCAAAACACCTATAGGTGTCCGCCAATACAGGGCCACACCCGCTTCCAGGGATGTCTCGCGACCCCCCATCCCAGACAGCACATCGCCATCCCCGGCACCATAACCACCACGAGGCTCAACCGCCAGACCCAATTTCAGGCTACGATCATCCGTATGATATAGCCATACACCCGCTCGCTTGACCTTAAAATAATATTTATCCTTGTAGCTTGCTATCAACACGGGAAGCAGGCTTAGTTTATTACTTGCCGAACCGGAATAGTCTGGTGAAGAAATCACCGCCACACCTACCGCGCCCTTTAGCTCCGTGCCCAGCTCATCCAGAGATGGGATATAGTCACCGATCTTGCTGACCAGGCTACCCGCAAGCACTGGGGGTGTTGTCAGCAACCCCAGCAGTATTCCCGTTATGATTCTTATGTCCATATCCTCTTTTCAAGAATGACGTAAATTGAATTTTGCCAGCTACTATGCTGTGTAGGCAAGTAGCAGTGATAAATAGACCCCACTCTAGGGGACTCTCGCATACCCATCAAGCACCCAATTTAGGCCACCTGCTTTCTAAAAATTCGCCGTCTCTTGTGCAGCACCGGATTGAAATGCTTCCATTGCGCTTGCACCTTCTTGTTTGACTCCAACTCCGGATTGGACTCTGCCGCACTAAAACCCAGATCCAAAGCCACTTCAATCATCTGCAATTGCATAAGCAGATCTACACCTTTACCTCGATATTGAGCCCTAATCCCGGCCAGGTAAAAATCCAAAATATCGTAGCTGTGCAAGGATTTGAGGATATGCCACCACCCCAGGGGCAAGAGCCGTCCTCTGGCTTTTTGAAACCCCCGTGACAAGCTGGGCATAGCCAGCATAAAACCAACCATCTCATCGCGCTCGTTAACGGCAATCTTGACCGTACGGTAGTTCACAAAAGAAATATATTTCTTGATATAGTAGCGCATCTGATCCTTGCTCAAGGGTACGCTACCGTAAATTTCTTCAAAAGTTTCATCCACCAACCGAAAGAGCTCCGGAGCCCGCCTTAAAAGCTGACGCTTATTTTCGAAATTGACTACCCTCAACTTCGACCGCTGGCGCACACGTTCGGCAATACGCGTCAATTTTGATGGAATACCTGTCTCGGTGGGTGCCGGGGTAAGAAACTCCACATAGTCGACCTCTTTTTCAAAACCACAACGCTCTGTCAGTTCCACGTAATAGGGATAATTGTAGTAAGTCGCTATCGTAGGCAACTGATCATAGCCCTGCGTCAACATACCTTGGGGATCGAAATCGCAAAATCCATGGGGACCCGTCAATGTTTCCATGCCCAACTCTCGAGCCCATGCCTCCACCGCTACAAACAAACTACGGGCAACCTCCAACTCATTGATGGTATCGAACCAACCAAAGCGAAGATTCTTGGTTTGATACTTTTTGTTAGCGGCATGATTCAAAATAGCGGCAATACGCCCCACCGGCACACCATCTCGATAGGCCACAAACAATCTCGTCTGAGCCGTCTCGTAGGCCGGATTCTTCTTGGGATTAAAGGTCGCCAGATCATCACTAATCAGTGGGGGCACCCAGTAAGGACTGTCCCGATACAGGGCGAAAGGTACACCAATAAATGTCTTGAGTTCACGGCGACAGGATACTGTTTTAATGGTTATAGACATGGCTGACTATTTAAAGGCCTCTTAATGGACGCAATAGAACCATCAATCTAAACAGGACCGACCCAGCATGCAAGCTCGCCATACTGGGCCAGGAGCTTGTCCCAGCACCAGGGGCAATCAATTGCTTCATAACTAAGGAAAACGAAAGTTACCCGACATCCTTTATCAGCGGGACACGGTGAATACGTCCCTGTACGCTTGATGGCAGCGTCCATGCTGCCAACACCCGCTGATAAAGGATGTCGGGTAAGCAATGAACTCATTAGTAGATGTAGTTTCAGGATTTGCCTTGATCTAGGGTTGAGATAATTATTAAATACCGGACCCTGACCTGATTATGGCCAAAGAGATAATGTGAGACACTATATCCGTCATCCCGCCGATATTCCGATTGAAATCACCACAAC
This sequence comes from Gammaproteobacteria bacterium, assembly GCA_013152415.1. Lineage (GTDB taxonomy): Bacteria > Pseudomonadota > Gammaproteobacteria > HyVt-429 > HyVt-429 > HyVt-429. The sequence continues at coordinate 38,836 of JAADGI010000018.1, forward strand.
CGAAGACGGCAATAAAACGAGTGAACCTCTGTCCAATATTAGCCCCGGGGGAGTGGCCTTCCGATCTAAAACAAAACTCGATATTGGCACCTCACTCAATATCCGAATCGACCTGGTTAACCCACCCTTTGAGACCCGTGCACGCGTAGTATGGTGCCAACCCAAAGCCCCATACTACGAAGTGGGGGCTGAGTTGCTTGATAAAGAGGCCGTATTCCAGGCGAGAATGGTCGAGCAAATTTGCCACATTGAGCACTATCGGAAAGAAGTACAGCGGGCGGAAGGTCGATCATTAAGTGGTCGAGAGGCGGCACTGGAATGGATAGAAAAATACGCCGACCGCTTTCCCAGTCTGGATGACTGATTCGACCCGATAGGCCTTGAACATACCGAGACGATCCCAACCTACAATTGCCTTAATAAATAAAGGTATCAGGATACTGATAACTCAAGGCTCACCCACACCCAGCTTAGCTCGCCACCGCAGCAAAGAACCTAAAACAATTTCCTGATCCCTTGGCATTGTACATGGCACTATCCGCGTGACGGATCAGCACCTGCGGTGTAATGGCAGAATGGCCAACATCGAACATAGCGATGCCTATACTGGGTGTCACTGAGACATCGAAACCATCGACACAATAGGGGGGCTTCATCACTTGTATGATTTTTCGCGCCACACCGATAGCATCGTCCTTTGAACGCACCGCTTCCATGATATAGGCGAACTCATCGCCCCCATACCTCGCCACTGTATCGCTGCGCCGGGCACATCGCTTCAATCGCTTGGCCACAGCCTTCAACAGCTCATCGCCAACATGGTGCCCCAGGTTGTCATTGATCAGCTTAAAACCATCCAGATCTATAAATAACAAAGCCAACTGCCGCTTGTTCCGTTGCGCCCGGGCCAAACCCGTGTCTAAACGATCCCAAAGTAATGCACGATTGGGTAAGCCGGTAAGTTCATCATGGTGGGCACGGTGCGCGAGCTGACGCTCGTGCTTCTTGCGCTCTGTAATATCAACAAAAGAAAGTTGCAGGTTCATCGTGGGACTGGAGATCACGCTTATCAACACCTCAAGGCGTCGACCCTGTTGGCTGCGGCAAACGACTTCATGCTCCAGGACCCCCTGATGCCCCAACAACAACTTGAGCACCAACACCACGGCCTCATCGGCACCCCCGCACCAATTTGTGAGAGGACCCTGCAGACTTGATTTGTGATCCACCCCAAAGAGTGTACAGGCGGCTACATTGGCGTCACGCACTCTTAGTTTCTTGGCCGCCTGGGCCCGCCATTTTGGGTGTTTAAGCAGGAAGGCCTTCAGTTCAGTGCTATCCCGAATCGGGAGTTTGTCTAATTGGGACTGCAACCGACTTAAATCAAGTTCCACCAAACAAGCGGGGGCATGCTCAAACAACTGTTGGTAACGTTTCTTTTCCAGGCGCAGACGCTCTGTCGCCCGGCGTTGACGACTGACCTCACCCTGGGCAACCTGGTAGCCCCGTAGCGCGGCATGACCCAATGTGCTCAGACCTCGATCCTTTCTCAGCCAACCGTGTTGCTCGGCCAATATAAGCAGGGGCCTGTTTTTGGATGCACAGGGGACACTGCGATGCTGGCCCGCATCCAACCACGCCAGAACGGCCGCCTCCAGGCTCGACCCTCCCCTGAAATCACTGATGATCTCCACGTTTCAATCCTCTGCCACGCAGGTAATTACTTGGACTTAATTTCAAGTGTAGACGATAAAATCAATAAGTTAAGTAAATTAGTTAAGAGTCTAAGTTAATTAGACCCTGTAACTTGCAAAAAGAATCGCCCTAATTTTACCCTGCCTACAGCACCCACAAAAATATTATTACTTTAAAATCATATAGTTATAGTATTTCTAGGGGATGTCATATGGAATTTCAGAGGATGCGACAGCGGTCCCCAGGCATTAATTGCCTCAAGAAGGGGAAAAGGTGGGTGATCGTAGACAAACCGCCGTGGCACCAACACCCAAACCAAGCCCACTTTCGGCCTTAGGCCGCCTGGGGTGGAGGCCTTAGGAACAGGGCTTCGGGTTGACTCATCAGATCTTCCGGTACCACGGCAATCCGGAAACCCAACTCAATGCTAGGATCAGCCTGAAACAGGCCGGGATAGTTGTGCCGCAGCACCCGATAGTGCCGACGATTGATGAATACCACATTTGGGCGGTATCCGTGCCGACGCTCAAACCCCTGAACTTGACGTAATATGTGATCAAGCATCAGTGCCTACCCCCACACAGTCATTCACTACAGAGTATAGACCACACTGCCCCCCCAATAGTTGCAGGGGGGAAATCCAATAATGGCCGACGAAAGATGCGACGAATGGCTGGAAATAGAGGGTGATTGCACTGTCATTTTAAGTTAACCTACTCGCCGGAAACCGTCACAACAAAATACGTTGAGCGGTAGGCACAAAGACGGTTGGAGGAATCGAGACATGTTAGGCAACAAAAAAAGTGACCAAAAACCAGCCGCCATCAACACTATGATCGGTGCCAAAACCGAGGCCATTGGTAATATCTCTTTCCAGGGGGGTATGCGCATAGATGGCAAAGTACACGGTAATGTCACGGCTGCAGATGACAAGGCTATCTTGATTTTAAGCGGTTCCGCCACGGTCGAAGGGACCGTGGATGCCCCCACGGTCATCGTCAGTGGCTCAATCAATGGAAATTTGATTGCCAGAAAGCGGGTGGAACTCCACGCTGATGCCCATGTAGAGGGTGATGTGCATTACTCCTCCCTGGCCATGGACCCCGGGGCCGTCGTCAATGGTAATCTGTATCACGAACAGGATTACCCAAATAAAGCAGGCACCGTCAAAAACGCCTAGCCCAAGCCCACTCAGCGACTATTTGACCCCGTGCATGAGGCGCCTAATCAAGGGTGCCAACAATAACAACAACAGTCCGGCCCCCGTCGAGCTCCCCACCAAGAACCAATACAGGGGCAGACCGGATTCCACCAACAAAGATTCCAGCATTCCGGCCAAATAATTGGCTGCAGCTACCGCTGTAAACCAAAACCCCAACATCATCGATACCAACTGGGCCGGTGCCAATTTAGTCACCATAGAAAGCCCAATGGGAGACAGGCACAACTCACCTATGGTATGGAGCAAGTACACCCCTAATAGCCATTGCGGACCCACTGTGCCGTACAAATCCGCTTGCTCCTGGGCTAGCGCCAGTAACACAAAGCCCAAACCCAGAATCAACATACCGATAGCCTGCTTGGTCACCGAAGACAGGGCAAACCGGGAACGGTCCACGCGTACCCATAATAGTGAAAACAGGGGTGCCAGTACCAATATGAACAGGGGGTTGACCGATTGGAAGTAACTCGCCGGCATAAGCCAGTCACCGATTTGACGATGGGTCAGCTTGTCGGCAAACAAATTCATGGTGCCACCAGCCTGTTCAAAACCCATCCAAAAGAAGATAACGAACTGACTCATAATGGCGATGGCGAAAATACGATGCATTTCCACTCGACTCAACCGCCGTCGACCTTGGTTGGCACCGTCAGTGGATTTTTTGCTTAACCCCCACACTCCGGCACGATACAAGCTGGGGAACCACCACAACAGGGCTACCACAGACAAACCAATCCCCCCCTGCCACAAACCACTCAATCCACTCCACCACCCACTAAAAGTTGCCCACAGGCCAACAATGCTTAGCACCGTAATGAGCGTCACCATGCTGGTGAATACCACAACCAAGCCATCCCTTGCCGTTAGAGGCCCTTGTTTCAGGTTTCGCTGCCCGGTTGCAAAAACCCACAACCCGATCACCATGCCGACCCCGGCGGCGGCAAAACCATAGTGCCAACCGTATCGCTCGCCCAAAGTACCGCAGACCAATGGCGACATGAATGCACCCAAGTTGATGCCCATGTAGAAAATAGTGAAGCCACTGTCGCGTCGGGTATCGTTATCACCATACAGGCTACCCACAATGGTGGAGATATTGGGCTTGAAGAACCCATTACCGACCACTAAAAAACCGAGTGCCACGTACAATAGATCCGGCACGGCCATGGTGAAGTGGCCCATGGCCATGACCGCTGCACCCACCAGTACCGCTCGACGCGCACCCAGGTAACGATCGGCAATATAGCCACCGATGATTGGCGTCAAATACACCAAAGCAGTGTAAGTGGCATACAGTTTCAGGGCCTGATCCCGGGGGTACTCCAAGGCATTGACCAGGTACAACACCAACAGGGCGCGCATACCATAGTAACTAAAACGCTCCCACATTTCGGTGAAGAACAAGGTAGACAAACCCGCTGGATGACGAGGAAATGGGGCTGAATGAATCAGCTTATTAACCCTCCTGGAGCTAAGTTTGAACTCAGGCATGAACCGCTTTAATAGTGACTAGGCCCAATACCGGACTGAAAATAATCCCGCTGATGCCGCCGCCTGTGAGGGTATTTATCCCCGCCTTCTTTATATCACGCCGGGGAGATACGCTATACTGAACCCCATCCTGCTCGAACACGGCTGATTACGACCAGGCCCCCGCTTTAAAAACCCGACCCCTTCACTACCACTTCACCTCGGACACGATAAAGTGTAACGTCTCAGATTGTAGACTTTGATATGGAATTCACCTCACTATTAAATAATGACCCCACCTCCCAGCTAATCTAATATTTACAAACATGAACTATTGCAGCGAATGTGGTGCCCGTGTATCTACACGAATCCCAGAAGGAGACCATCTGCCCAGATTTATATGCGACCAATGCAACACCATCCATTATCAAAATCCAAAAATTGTTGCAGGCTGCATCCCAACCTGGAATAACAAAATTTTATTTTGTAAACGAGCCATCGAACCACGGCGGGGGCTTTGGACCCTGCCTGCAGGATTTATGGAAAACGAAGAGACCACTGCGGAAGCGGCGGCCAGAGAAACCCAGGAAGAGGCCAATGCAATAATCGAAAACATAACCCTGTATAGCGTCTTTAGCCTACCCCATATCAGCCAGGTCTACATGATGTATCGCGGGCAGCTTAAAGATGGAATAGCGAGTCCTGGGGAGGAAAGTTTAGAGGTGGCGCTGTTAGATGAAGACGCGATTCCCTGGGATCGGCTTGCCTTTCCTGTTGTTGAGAAAACTCTGCGTCTATTTCTTGAGGACCGCCGCCAAGACCAATACCGGGTCCACAACGTGACCATTCTGAAACATTCCACAGGATTTGAATTTGAAGAGCTTCCTTAAGGATCAGCCCTGACATACCAAACTGTCACCGGATCTCAACGGCACCCTTTGTTGCCTTTTAAAAAACAGCACCACTTTATGAATAAAATACACTGCAAACATCATCCTACTGCACCCGCAAGTTGGACGTGCGACCAATGCGGCACAGATCTTTGTTCATCGTGCATCAAGCATGACTATTTGCCTGATAAAGTTGCCGTATGCCCAGTCTGCGACCAGAATTTACGTTCGCTTGGATCCGAAAATTTGATCCAGCCATTTTGGCTCCGAATACCAAGATTTTTTCTATTCCCCTTAAACATATCTTCCCTCTTGTACATTGGGGCATTGTCGCTAGTTAGCATTATTACATTTCAACCATCGCTTATCGGCTTGCTTTTTCAGTTAGCCATCTTTCTGGTTTTCCTAAAATATGCCTATGCTGTCCTGGCCCAACGAGCGGCCGGTTATGAAAGCCCACCCGAAATAAACGCAGATATGATCAACCAGGGATTAGATTTGCCCTTCAAACAGCTCGGCATATTTCTTCTTATTGGGTTTATCGGTGGAGCTGTATACCGGAATACTGGACCAGTAGCGGCATACGTTTACGACATAATCATTAATCTCTTTATCCCTGCAACAGTTATGGTATTAGCGATTGACAACAGTTTCTTTCGCGCAATAAACCCCATACTGCTGTTTTCCATTATTAGGCGAATGGGTTTGCCGTATCTAATACTCTGTATATTTCTTTTAATTTTACAGGGTGGGGGAGGATTAGTGATGAGTTTATTCGGTCGTCCTGAATCTTTCTTGGCAGCACTGTTTATCTTCAATATTTTTTCAATGTATTTTTTACTCATTATGTTCAACATGATGGGATATGCGATATACCAACACCACGAAGCTCTGGGTTATCCAATTGAAATCGAACCTGATGAGCAAACGAGAAAAACCAATCAGGAATCAACAAAACAATATGTGGGCATGCCAAATGATATCGAAGTTCTCATTAAAGAAGGCCAAATAGCCAAAGTAGTTGGCCGTCTAAAAGCACTGATAAAAACACAGCCTGGCGAAATTTCAACTCATCGCCTACTCCATAAACTGGCTATGATGGCAAATGATACTGTTGCAGTGCTTGATAACGGAGAGAGCCTAATCTCTAAACTCATAGAACGCAATTACACCGGAGAAGCAGCGAGTGTTATTGTAGACATCATGACACTACAATCTTCATTTCAGATTGGAAATGCAGATCTAATATATCCACTTGCCAGACAGCTGGTTTCCACGGGAAAAGGGCAACATGCACTCGATATAATAAATGGATATGCTCAACGCTTCCCACAACATCCTGATATCCCACGGCTGTATCTACTGGCCGCCAAGATACTTTGTGAAACATTAAAAAAGGACAATAGAGCCAAAGGACTACTGGTCAACCTACTAAAAACGTACCCGAAACACGAACTGGCACCTGAGATTGCATCATATCTAGAGGTGGTTAATAGGCTATCAACTTCGCACTAACATACTGGCCCCAATCGCTAACAACGTTGACGTTTTGCAAGCTTGGCAGCATGGCTGCCTGAATATATATCAGAGAGTAATTTCAGATAATGCCTGTGCTTGTTTTCCTTGCCTTCACGACAAAATGCGGTTGCTAGCATTAAGAGTCCATCTGGCAAGCCAGCCAAATCCTTATCTTTCTTAAGAAGATAGGTGAAGATTTGTTCGGCATTATTAGTGTAACCACCTTTGGCAAAACAAACCCCCAGTTCGCAAAACTCTTTTGATGACATTCTCATGGTGGGTCTGGCGTGCTTACTATAGTCCGAAAATATCTCGTTGGCTGTCATCAAATAATGTTGGTCACCCATGCCCATTTTGAGTAATTTAAGAGCGATGCTATGGTAGCCGTCAGACAACGGGTGCATCTTATTGATGCGATAGAGTTTCACCAACACTTCTTGATCATCGGGGTCGCGTTGTAACATCTCTTTAAACACTCGTTTGGCCTTCTCGAATTCCAATTCCGCCATAAAGTTCAAACCTCGTTCAAGATCACTTATGCGCCGTTGCTTCTCAGATGACTCATTAATGTAGTCAAAATCTACAGTCCGAAATACCTTCGCTTGCAGCAAACCGATTGCTGCACCGCCTAAATACCCCCCAATATGCACGACATAAGCAATCCTCTGGTAGCCATTAAAAACACCATACCACTCGTTCAGCAGCCATAAGGGTATAAGAATAATGGCTGGCGCTTTTACAAAATCAAAATAAAAGACTATCCAATAAAAAAATCTTATTTTACGCACACCAAAAAGTACTGAGTAGAGACCCATTACTGCACTAATAGCGCCCGAGGCTCCAAGAACCGAACGGTCTGGATACACTAGAGCCCAAAGTCCTATTGACAACAACCCACCCAAAATATAAGAAAAAAAGAACTGGGTATGTCCTAATATTCGCTCTACTGCAAAACCGACAATGAATAGAAATAGCATGTTGCCCACAAGGTGGCCTAGGCTACCGTGTAGAAATGCAGATGTTATATATGTAATGGCATCGTTACGATGGAAGGAATAATTATTTGTTACCAAGCGGCCATACATTCGGTCGAATTTAATTCGAGAAAGTTTCCATTTAATAAATTTGGGATGCGCGATAGTTATGATTTCATTGCGATGGAGTTTTTCCATAAACTCGCCAGTATATTGAATATCATAGAATATCCACATTGCCTGTTTATTTTGACTTACTGATTCCCTCACAGAGGCTGAATGTTCATACTCACCAACGCTACTTAGATAATCAGCAAATAGCGGAAACTCTATGACATGCAATTTAGCTGCAAAGTAATAGTTTGATGCTTGTGCTAGCCTTTTAGCATCGCCCCCTTGAATAACAAAAAAAACAAATATGTTAATCAGCACTAAAGCGATGGTGACAAATGGAGGATTTTTCCAATTAATATTCTTTTCTAGAGGTATGAGTAACAACACGGCGCTATGAGTTCAACATTGAAGGGCTTGAGCTCTTTATAGGGAATTTCAAAATATCATGAAGGAAGTGGCCAAACAACGTTCCACGTTCCTATTTGACAGAGCGCTAAATACAACACAGGGCGTAGCCACAGAGAAAAGCAATCCACCTCATCGCCCAAACCACTCAATCTCGGTAAGTTTTGAACCCTGCTGGCCCACGCGACCCGGCACCCATCCCATTAAATCGGGGCTAAAAACCCTAATGCGTTGGGATTAGGGTTTTCTGTAGAGTCCAGACGACCAGTCAGTCTATGGTATGCGCCATCAAGGTATAGAACATATCGCCGTGCCAGGTTTGACATGGACGAAGGATGGCAGTCCGCCAAGGAACAGGCACCGGGAGAGTAGCCTGTTGCATAAGGCCCCATGGACGGGGCCTTACTCTCCCACCAAAAATAACAAGCCCCGAATGATGCGCACGGGCAACTCAGTCAGCCCCTTACACATACAAATTAACGCCCCAGGGCACTCAAATCGGCCTGATTATTCCGTCACAGGCGCTATAATATTAGCAATTCCCCTTATACTGAGCTCGTAGCCATGGCATGATCATTTTCTGGTCACCCACAGCGGATTGAAACGACACAGTGGACACGGGCGCACAATGAATAAAGTCATTAAGAACGTCCCATATGAAGATGAAGTACACGTTGTCAAGCCAGCGACGACACAATCGCTGGCGCACAATTCTGACCTGATTTACAACGTCCTCACCGCAGTTTCCAAGGCCCACGCCGAGGGCAAAGCCGCCCTGGTCGAACGTTATGGCTTTACCCGTACCCAGGCAGAAACCATCGCCCGTCTTTCTGCCCACGAACTCCATCGTCTTAGTGATCCCAAGCTCAAATTATTTAACATGCATATGGACACGGATGCACTGGATCACATGCTCGTACATATGCAAAAAGAGGAACGGCACCGGGCGCTTCAAGATCGACTGCTTTCTCTGGGTGCCCCTGCACCACTGATGCAAGAACTCTTTGGCTGGAGCGCCCAGGACTGCGCTGACCGCCGCAAGGCCTTAGACATTTCCGGAGCCGATACGGGACGCCCCCGGCGCACCACTGAAGAGGAAGACCAAGCCATCTGGAAATCGTGGAATGGAAGCCTGGGAATGACCAAGGCTGAACGCTATGAGACAGTGGCCAGCGAGACCGGGATGCGACTCAATTTGATCTGGGCCCAGGTCAAAGGCTGGACCAATGAAGGAGTACCCCTGTCTGAAAATGATTCTTTTATTGAGGACTCACAAAACACGCCCATTTCAGAACGGGTACCCCCGATCATTTCTAAAAGCAAAACCTCCCTGCGGCGCAGACTGTGGCATCGCTTCACACACCGCCCGGACTCCGAGCACGATCAGGCACTAATACGCCTGTTCGCTGCACCCTGCCTGATAGCCTATGGTTATTTTGTGGCACCCTACGATCAATATGCCGCACTACAGCTAGCAGAAACCCAACGTATGCTGCTATTGGTAGGGGCAGTCTTCTTCACTGTCACCGTCCTGCTTACCCTGTCTATCTTAATCTGGCCAAAGACTGTTGAATCGAGACGTTACGCCTCTATCTGCCTGGATGTCGTGGGGTGTACCATTTTTATTGGCTACCTGGGTGACTTTGGCGTCCTATTCTACGTCATGTATCTATGGGCCATTGTCGGTGGTGGTTTTCGTTATGGCGTCAACTACTTGATTGTCGCCACCGTGGTCTCCATGACAGGGTTTAGTATTGTATTCTCCATCCACCCCTACTGGCAGTCCCTTGGGGCCATACCCTACTGCTTACTCGCTGGTCTGTTTGTCGTCCCGGCCTGGACACTGGCCTGGATGCACAGCAAAACACGGGCCCAGCGGCGCGCTCAACAGGTGCGTATTGGTGTACATACCATATTGCCCTATCTGGAATAGGCCTGGCTCCATATGTGGGATATTGAAATACGGTGACGCCCCTACCCAGGGGGGTGATAGTTAAGGGCGGTCAGTACGGTCCAAGTGGGATGAAATTGATCATAGGCATCCCCACTTTGATAGTAGGAAGATGTCCAGGACCCCTGCCTATCCTGAAGGCCAAGAAGGTACCGTTCAGCATCCCGCAACTTGGGTAACTCACTATACCCAAGAATCTTTAGGCAATGGACAAACTCGGCAAGAAGATCCCTATCGTTCACAATATCACGCACGGTGTCGAAATGCGCAAGAAGATAGCCTTCCAACCTTTGTCTAAGCTTGTTTTTTACTGGAGCATGCCGCCCAAAATCAGACATCACAAAGATTAAATGGGTGACATAATAATTCTGTAAGGAATACTTATCGGCAACGGTATACTCGTACACGAGATCCAAATCCACCAGCTTGGCAAGATACCGATCAAGTACCCCCTGGGGCAGGGCCAAATCAATCTTGGGAAATCGCCTTTGCAAACGATCTGGGTAATAAGCGTTGATAACAAGGTCTGTCAATTTTGAGTAGTCTTTCGATATAACGGCGTTATCAAAGATGGATTCTTGTTCTGCCCACGGTAACTGATCAAAACCCAAGCGATAGTAGTCCGCAAACTTGTTCACCTCGACACCATATTTGTACACATAAGGCAAAATGGCGATAAATTGCTGCCTGGCTGAATCGGTGATAGGGAAGACGGCAGACAAACGCCCCGCCAACCGGCCTAGGGCCTGGCGTGACAGTGCCTCGACATATCCCTCCATGGCGGAACCCTGGCTGCCTGTCGCCAGTTCCTCCAGCATAAGCAGATAGTCGGGGGCGATATATTCAAATCGGTTGTCGTCATCTACAAGCGCCAACACCCACTGCAAACCCCCCAATATGGCATACTCACGGGAGTCGGCTTTGAGCTGATTTTTATCTCGATCAATGGCCCAACAGACTGGGGTGTGGTGTGTCAGTTGGCAGCGGGGCGAAACCGAATCTACAAGAGCACCCTGTGCCAGGGCAATAGACCCCACACCTAAAAGCCACAGCAGTAATCTCAGTCTCTTGTATTTCACCACCACCTCCAAAAACCACCACCGCCAACCACAACATGGTGGCTTCGAGCTGATGCTGGTACATGCTAATGAGTTCGTTAGTTACCCTGTCTTCTTACTAACGTACTCATTAGTAAAACGTGATAGATTGAGATGGGAACCCGTTATGGGTTAAAACTGTCAATCATACTGCTCTATCTAATTTACTTTATCTATTTTACTGGGGAACCGGACGGCCATGACACCCATGGAACGATATCAACAAGACCTCCGTAGAAAAAACTACCATAAAGATGCTCGCCAACTGATCGCTGTCAGTCACACTCAGGACCTATATGATGCAATATTAAGACAACAGAATCATAAAAACTCTTTAACCCACCTGTTCCGCAAACCACCACCCGTTCGTGGACTCTATTTATGGGGCGGCACAGGTCGTGGCAAAACCTACCTGGTGGATAGTTTCTATCAGTGCCTGCCCACAGACAAGAAACACCGGATTCATTTTCATCGATTTATGAGGGACATCCACAGTCGCCTTAAACGGCTACCCAAATCCCCCAACCCTCTGGTGATCATCGCCAAAGATCTGGCAACCAAGATCCAAATTTTATGTGTGGATGAATTTCATGTCCATGATATTGCCGACGCCATGATCATGGCAGGATTGCTCAAGGCCCTCTTCGATAAAGAGGTCACACTTGTGGCCACATCCAATATAGCCATTGAAGACCTTTATAAAAATGGATTACAAAGAGACCGATTCATGTATGCCATCGGCTTGCTCAAGAAGCATACCCTGGAGGTCGACCTCGGTACCGGCACGGACTACCGCTATCATGTCCTGGAAGAAAATGGCACCTACTTCGCAGGTAACGCTGACAGCAGCAAAAAATTCCTGGAGCGCCAACTTGGCGCTCTGGTACCGTGCACACCCAAGCGCAACCACCAACTAGAGATCAACCATCGCCAAATCGACTACGTGGCCCTGGCAGATGATGTTGTCTGGTTCAATTTTGACGCCCTGTGTGATTCACCACGCTCTGCCAGTGACTACATTGAAATCGCACGAATGTATCATACCGTCATCTTGAGTGATGTACCCATCCTTAAGCCATCACAAGATGCGGCTGCAAAACGTTTTATTCATCTAATCGATGCGCTCTATGACAACAATGTGAAATTGATTATCAGCGCCCAAACTGAGCCGACACAACTTTACCAGGGATCAAGCCTGGAATTTGCTTTTCAGCGCACCGCCAGTCGACTCATGGAAATGCGCAGCAAAACCTACCTAAGTGCACCGCATCGCACCACGATAGATTAAGCCCGGTTTTCAGACAATCAAGGGAGGCCCAAAACTATGACGCCGCTGATATCGTCTCGGCTTCCCACTCGGGTGTGGTCTCTGACCAGGCCGGTGTTTGGGCAACACGCTGATACCAGGCCTGAACATTGTCATAACTTGACCATGGCATCTTGGCGGGTTCGGCATAGGCAAAACAAGAGGCGATGGAAAAATCTGCCAGGGTCAGCTCATCACCACAAATAAATTTATTCGTCTGTAGATGACGATCCAGGACCACGGCACAGTCTTTGAAGCTTTCTGCGGCCTCTTCCAGCTTGGCTGGATCCGGGGCACCCATATCCAGTATAGGTTTGAGCATATTCTGGAACAAAAATGTATTGGTAGGCAGCGCCAGATGACACATCTGCCAGGCCAACCATCGATTAACATCGGCCCGCTTTTGGGTGTCCTCGGGGTAGAGTGAGCTGGGTCCAAAACGATCTGCCAAATACTGCATAATGGCATTGGACTCCCATAGACTAAAATCACCGTCCACCAGGATGGGTAGCCGCCCGGTGATATTGTGCTGCTGAATCTCTGCTACCTTGTGCTCACCTTTGAGTAAGTTGGCCACTTCCACATCCACGTCGGCCTTGAGATGGGCCACGGTGGCCAGGACCCGCCACGAATGGTGGGAAGGGGGGAAACAGTAAAGTCGCATATCCAAATCCTCCATATTGATGCCAGGCTGGCGGACCAATACTGTACCTACAGGTACAGTATTGGTCAAGCCGCCCCGCCCGACTGTCTCAGGGATTTTAAATAAATCAGGGCATTTTTGACTGCGGCCTCCAGGGCCTGAGGATGACGTTGTACCTTTGACACCAGCAAACCACCCTGCAAAGTAGCAAAACAAAACTGCGCCAGCTCCTGGGGGTCTGCGCCAACCTTAAGCCTTTTTTGCTCCTTTTGGTTATCAAAAAACCGCTCCAAATTGGCCATCGCCTTGGTAAATACGGCGTTGACATCCTGACGGATCAATTCCTGAGCAGGATCAAGCTCATTACCAATTGTGCCGATGGGGCAGCCTCTTTGGCAGTCATACTGCTTGCTGACGGTGACGAAAAACCCAAACCAGGCCTCCAGACCCTTCCAGGTCCTGATGGGTTGGTTGTTGAATTGACCCTCACACATCTGGGCATAAAAATATTGCAGGGTCTCGTGGACCAGGCCTTCTTTGCTGCCAAAGTGATGGTAAAACTGGCTCTTGCCGGTAGCGGTACGATCCATCACGTCCTGGGGACTGGTGGCGCGCACCCCCTGGGCATGAAACAGATCCATGGCCGCCAGGATCATCCTGTGTTTGGTCTTTTTGGGACGTGCCGATGGGGCTGACATAACTGTACCTCCAGGTCTATTATAATCCTTCGCCCCGTCCACACAAAAACCCTTTCTTGGTGCTGGGTACCGGCCCGTAGGTCAACTGCCTGCCTCCCTGGCGTTGGTCATGGAAGCAAAAGGCACTACACTCAAAGGCTCCACTGCCGGAACTGGATTCGAGGGACGATGTTATGGATCACGACCCCCTAAGGCGCGTTCTTTTTGTACTGTGGTTGTTGGTGCCAACCACACTCTACGCCGCCCCCCTGAAACCCGACCGGGTCCCCGAACCCCTCAAACCCTGGGTCGAATGGGCCCTCCACGGTGAAGAACAAAAGACCTGTCCCTTCACCTACAACAACGAAAAACAACACTATTGCGCCTGGCCCAGCGAACTGCAACTGGAGCTGGATACACGTCAGGGCCAATTTGAACAACGCTGGCAAGTGCATAGTGAATCCTGGGCGGCACTGCCGGGCAGCCCCAAACACTGGCCCCAGTCGGTGAAGGTCGATGGCCAACCGGCGGTGGTACTCAACCGTGGCGGTCGACCCACCCTCAAACTGGCAGCCGGCACACATACCGTTGAGGGCAGGTTCACCTGGGACCGCCTCCCCGAATCCCTGTCCATCCCCAGGACCACGGGTCTGGTGGGTCTCAAGATCAAAAATCGCACAGTCCCTTTCCCAAATTTGGACACAGGGGGTCGCCTGTGGCTGCGGGAGCGGGATACCGACGCTAACAAAACCAAGCTAGGGGACCGCGTAGAGGTACAAGTCTATCGACGTATTGGGGACTCGATCCCCATGCAGATCACCACCCGCCTGGACCTCACCGTCTCCGGCACCCAGCGGGAGATCGTGTTGGGTCCGGTCCTGCTCACTGAGGCCATTCCCCTGAAACTGAAAAGCACCCTGCCCGTGCGCCTGGAGGCAGACGGTCGCCTGCGTATACAAGTGCGTCCGGGGCGCTGGCAGATCGACTTGGTGGTGCGGTTCCCCGACCCACGCACCCAGTTGTCGGCCCCCGAGACGGGACCGCCCTGGCCTAAAGACGAGGTCTGGGTACTCGATGCCCGTAACGCGTTGCGCCTGGTGGAGGTCCAGGGGGTCACTCCTATAGACCCCCGCCAGACCAACCTGCCCAAGGACTGGAAAGACCTTCCCGCCTATCGCATGGGCAAAGGGGAGGTGTTCTCCCTCAAGATATTGCGTCGCGGTGACCCGTCCCCGGAACCCAATGCCCTCAAATTGCAGCGTACCCTGTGGCTGGATTTTGACGGCGGCGGTTACACCATCAAGGACAATATCAGTGGCCGCATGACCCAGGGTTGGCGCTTGGCCATGTCAAACCCCACCCACCTGGGCCGTGTCACCGTCGACGGCAAACCCCAATTCATCACCCGGCTACAAGGTGAGGCCGAGGACGGCATAGAGGTTCGCCGGGGCGCCATCAGGCTGGAAGCCGACAGCCGCCTGGATAAAGCTGATCGTCGCCTACCGGTAGTGGGCTGGAACCAGGATTTTCAATCTGTCAGCGGCGAACTCAACCTGCCCCCAGGCTGGCGCCTGCTCGCTGCCAACGGTGTGGACAAGGTCCCCGGCACTTGGCTGCAACGCTGGACCCTGCTCGACCTGTTCCTGGTGTTGATCGCCGCCGTCACCACCCTGCGCCTGTGGGACTGGCGAGGTGGGCTGCTGGCCCTGGTCACCCTGGGCCTGGTCTGGCACGAACCGGGGGCACCACAAAATGTCTGGCTCAACATCCTCGCCGCCATCGCGCTGCTGCGGGTGCTGCCCGCCAATCGTTTGCGCACTGCGGTGACGTGGTATCGCAACGCCAGCCTCCTGGCCCTGGTGTTGATCGCCATCCCCTTCATGATCGATCAGGTACGCACCGGCCTGTACCCGCAACTGGAACGGCCCGGGCAACTTCGGCTCCTCGACACACGCACGGATGACCGCCTTGAGATCACAGAACTCGCCGCACCCTTGGTGCAAAAACAGTTACTTGGTGCAATGAAGGCACAGACGGCCAAGCCAAAACCCGCCTACAAGGATAAACACACTCGCAAGTTGCGATCAAAAATGCTCTATTCCCCGCAACAACAGGCCATTGACATCAATCAGCAAATCGACCCCAAGGCCCATATCCAAACCGGACCGGGCATCCCCAACTGGCGTTGGACCCGCATCCCCCTGAGTTGGAGTGGGCCGGTCAAAAAAGATCAAACCATGTCCCTGGTATTGCTGTCCCCAGCATCCAATATGATCTTACAGTTTATTCAAATCCTGTTGCTGTTGGCCCTGGCCCTGTTCTTATCAGGGGTGATGCGAATCACAAACAAAGGTATCCGCCTGGGCGCCCCCGTTCTGATGGCCGCATTGCTGGCAGGCAACCTGTTGGCACTGACACCCTCACCGGCACAGGCCGACATACCCACACCAGAAATATTGAAGACTCTTAAGGAACGTTTGTTGGCACCCCCCGAGTGCCTGCCTCAATGCGCCCAGATTCCACGGCTGCAGTTGCAGCTGTCGCCCCACACCTTGAGCGCCCGCATGGAGATACACACCCAGGAGGCCGTGGCGGTACCCCTGCCCGGTCACGCCAAACATTGGTTGCCCACTGAGGTCTTGGTCGACGGCAAAATGGCCCAGGGCCTGTTCCGTAAAAATGGTGGGCTGTGGCTACAGCTTGCCCCCGGCAGACACCAAATCCTCATGGCCGGGCCTCTGCCCCAACGCAACAATCTGGAATTGCCCCTGCCCCTGCGGCCCCATCATGTGCGCATCACCACCAAGGGGTGGTCCGTGGACGGCGTCCATGAAAACGGGCTTGTCGATCAACAACTGCAACTTACCCGCAGTCGCGGCAGCGCCCCCCGCTTGCAGACACTTCAGTCCGACACCCTGCCACCCTTTGTCCGCGTGGTACGCACCCTGCACCTGGGACTCGACTGGCGGCTCGAGACCCGCGTGGTACGTGCCTCACCCAAGGGTGCGGCAATCTTGCTGGAAGTCCCCCTGCTCGGCAAAGAATCGGTGACCACCGATGGGGTGCGCATCAAGGATGGCAAAGTCCTGGTCAACATGTCCGCCGGTCAAACACGGATGGTCTGGCATTCAACCCTGGAGAAACAGGACAGTCTCACCCTCACCGCCGCAGACACCTCCCGGTGGGTGGAGCAATGGCGTCTCGATGTGAGTCCCATCTGGCATCCCACCTTCTCCGGCATCCCGGTGGTACACCACCAAAACCGGGGCCAATGGTTACCCACCTGGCAACCCTGGCCCGGCGAATCCATCACCCTGAAAATACACCGCCCACAAGGCGTGGACGGACGGACCCTTACTATTGATAGCAGTCAACTCAGTGTAGAACCCGGTCTACGGGCCACGGACCTGACTCTGAATTTCTCACTGCGCAGCAGTCAGGGCGGACAACACACAATTACGATTCCCGAGGGGACACAATTACAATCGGTGACCATCAACAGCCGCCCCCAACCCATACGCCAGGACGGCAACAAGATCACCTTGCCCGTTGTCCCCGGCAGCCAGCGTGTCGTGCTTAAACTACGCAGCGACCAGGGCATCAAGACCGGGTTGACCACCCCGGCCATCCACCTGGGTGCGGCCAGCGTGAACCATCGACTGCACCTGACCCTGCCCCGGGATCGCTGGGTCTTGTTTGTAGGCGGACCAGACCTGGGACCGGCGGTGTTATTTTGGGGGGTACTCATCGTGTTGGTCCTGTTGGCCTGGGGACTTGGCCGGATACCGTTGACGCCCCTGAAACATTGGCACTGGTTATTGTTGTTGATCGGCCTGAGCCAAGTCCCAGTATGGACGGGAGCCACCGTCGTGGCCTGGTTACTGGTACTGGGGATGCGGGCACGACTGGACGCAAACATCGGTCAACAACGTTTTGATCTCATGCAGATCACCATTGTCCTACTGACCGTGCTCGCACTGTTGTTGTTATTCAACGCCGTGAAACAGGGCTTGCTGGGTACACCGGACATGCAGATTGCCGGTAACGGCTCCCACGCCTTCCGCCTCAACTGGTACCAGGACCGCAGCGGTGAAACCCTGCCCACCGCTTGGGTCGCATCGGTGCCGCTGTTTATCTACCGGTTTCTTATGCTGGCCTGGGCACTATGGTTGGCCTTCGCCCTGCTACGCTGGTTGCGTTGGGGCTGGGAGTGCTTTGCCACCAATGGGCTGTGGCGTAAAGTGGCGGAAAAGAAAACGACAAAGAAAACAAAAAAGGGCGTCAAGAAAAAGTGAATATCCTCTCCCTCCAGGAGAGGGAATGAAGTCATTCTGGCAAAAGCCAGAATCCAGTAATTATTTAATTCTTTGTCGCTGAGGCACAAAGAAAGACCCGTACTTCTTGGCTCTGGGATAAAACGCAAAGGTCGCGGAGGCGCCAAGGACGCAGAGATATAAAACAATCCAAACCGGACTATCCAAACATGGAAAGATACACCTCTATCTGGAACAATATATCCATAATATGGAAAGTGAATTTAATAACACTATTATCTGTATAAATAAAATCGCGCCACGTATATGAATTAGAGAATGGAAGAAATACATAACATAATAAAAAAATACAATAAAGGTCATGTTGATGATAGCCTGAATTCCTTAGAGGATATCAAAGCCTTTTCGCTGGTGTTTTTTAAAGATGTTTCAGAAGTATATGATTGCATAACGAGATTAAAAAACACAAAAAGGAACCCCACTGGGTATTCATTAGATGATGCGCCTATAATTGCGTTATTAGTTAAAATATGGAAACTTCTTAAAGAAATAATTGTGTATTATGAAAAAGACAATGCTGAAATAATTAGTTTATTTGAACGCCCGCTAATCGAATCTTCAGTGACGGCTAGTTATTTATTAAAATCAAACAGCCAAGCAATAGAAGACTATAGAAAAATATCTTACAAAGATCGCTTGAGGATATTACGAGAACTAAAAGAAGGATCTGCTTTCTACGAGACAAAAGCCGGAAAAAGATTATTGAAATCTGTTCAAGAAAAAATGAATTTTGAAAAGTTGACAATTGATGACTTTCAAGAACAAAAACGAAATAGATGGCGGTTACAAAACAAGTCTTTTTTCGATATTTTCAAGGAGATTGAAGGGAAAGATCTTTACGCTTGTACATACGGCATGATGTCTGAAGCTGTACATTGCTCTTGGAATGACTCTTTAGATTGGTGTCTAAGTAAAAACGATGATGATACTTTTGATGTTTATCCTTTCTACCAAACCGCTGACATTCGTCACATATCGCCAACTTTAGTATTTTGCAATCGACCATATAAACTTTGGCTGCAACACATAGATATAACAGATACATATATAAATGATGTGTTGCAGTGGATTGAAAATATAAACTCTATGATATATGTTGCCTTCGATGAATTATATGATGAGTAAAAATACGGCTAACAAACTCAAGAGGACAAAGAAGAAAGGGGGCAGATCACTTGCTTCATAACACATGCACCTTGCTCAGGCCGCCACACATTGAATACAAAAATCAGACACCTGGGACACGCATAAATTACTTGGCCTCACTAAATTAGTGAGGAAATTTTAACGGTACGTTTTGCATATCGCCATAACGTGATCCGAAAAACAATCGAGGTCAGACACCGTAGAATAGCCATAAAGTCCTTGAAGAAAATATTTTAGGTAAAAACGAGAGATGCTTAGCTACTGTGAAGTCATAAAATTTTATGACGCGTTCGGCAAGAGACAGGACAAACAATTCTACGAGAAAGCGGCAATTAACGATCTGATTGAACAGGGTCAATTTGACGAGGCAAAAAATATAATAGAATTTGGTTGTGGCACCGGGAAGCTGGCATCTCGTTTATTGGCCTGTATCACGCCTGACAGTTGCCATTATTTAGGGGTCGATATCAGCCAAACCATGGTCTCTCTTTGCCGAAAAAATATTGGGTCCTTTTCAGAACGTGCAACATGCTATAAAACTGAAGGGGAATCGAGAATAGATGCCCCAGATCAAACTGCCGACCGATTTATTTCCACCTATGTGCTCGACTTGCTGACCGAAGAAGACGCCATAAGCCTGCTAAACGAGGCACA
The DNA here is from genome assembly GCA_013152415.1 of Gammaproteobacteria bacterium. Classification (GTDB taxonomy): domain Bacteria; phylum Pseudomonadota; class Gammaproteobacteria; order HyVt-429; family HyVt-429; genus HyVt-429. The sequence goes on from JAADGI010000018.1 coordinate 58,932, forward strand.
TCGAGTACTCCTGCCAGGGGGGTATTTGTGCCTCGCCAGTTTAACCCATGGCATTTCGTTCGTTTCACGTATTGTAGAGATTTTATGGCGCAGGCTGTACCAATTAAAACCCTTTATTGTAGGCGGCTGCCGCCCAATAAATTTAAAAAAATACCTGCAAAATGATCAATGGCATGTTGTTCATGACCCGGTCATTGTGTCTTACGGTGTTCCATCGGAAGTGGTAATCGCAAAAAGGCTATAAACCGTAGAATCGGGGGCAATTCACTTGAAATGGGATAAATCCGTGGGTTAAGGTGTGCCACGCATACCTGACCCTTGGGCTGGTCCTTGGGGGTTTAATACCGTCACCCACAGCAAACAAACCTTCTAACCGGAGATCCTGTTACATGAATCATAGATGGCTATGGCTGCTTTTAGCAATTTTTAGTGGAAATGCACAATCGTTTCAACCATCAATAGAAATTATTGAACAATTTGATGATGTTAAGCTGGTTGCATTTATAAATGAAACCGATATTGAAAATTATCCCCTGTGGCACCCATTAACAGAAGCGCCGCCTTTGTCCGTAAGCAAGGCAATTCAAGCCATCAAAGATCTGTACAAGACAAACCGTGATCAGTTGCTTCCAAAGTCGGTCAAGGAAATAGAACTAAGAGAGCTGTCACGGCATGAATATTACTGGCACTATCTGGTTAAGGTAAAGACCAATGACGACAAAAAACCTAAATATCAAATTTACGTGGTTTTAATGAACGGAAAAGTAATCCCTGCATTGATTGAATCAGAGTCATACAAATAACACGCAAGCTCACAAAGACACCCCATAGCCACCCAAAATGATAACCCACACCTCGTACACTTGCGGGGAAATGAGCAGATTCTCTCAAATCCTGATGTTTTAACGAGGCACTCTGGGTTTGTGTTCTGACCTCATACAATTTACCAAGTAAAAATGCAGTCTTGCCGCGTAGGATATATTTTTTTACCTTTCTCGTCGCATGATGTTGGGTTGTCTTACTTAGCTTGGTGAGACTTGGAATTGGGGACAGGAAATCTGTAAGTGTTATCCCAAAATGGAATAGGGCCTTGATCTTTTGCTTTAAAAAGACCAGTCGGGAATAGGCCAGGATATGAGCTCCTTGAAGAGCGATAGTGAAGCCCCCATATAGACTATACTAAACAGTGAACCCTGATCTTTTATCCACCACTATTTCGTAATGGAGGACTTATGAGAATCAACATTATGGCTCTATCTGTTACCGCCGCATTGTTTTGGGGTATAGCAATCTTTATCACTGCCTCCGCGAACCTGGTCTGGCCGGGTTACGGCAGTGCCTTCCTTGAGCTTGCGGCCTCCATATACCCAGGATTCAACCCTGGCACCGGCATGGGATCTGTCATTACAGGAACACTTTATGGATTAGTGGACGGGGCAATATGCGGTGCCATATTCGGCTGGCTCTACAATCTTCTGGCACGCAAGTTTCCGGGTACGGCCACCTAACCCAAACAAAAAGGGGAAGAATTTGAGCAAAAAGAAATGACTGTCCTTGTTTTGTCAGGGACAGTCATTTAGAAATACAAGCTGACAATCGCTTTGGCCAGTTTGTGACAAACATCCCCACCCTCTCCCCACAAAAATCCTTGGCGTGGGAAGGAGGGCTACGCCGGGTTTGGTGTTTATACTGAACCAGACCCACTCATTGTCTCAACTCTAAACAGCCCTTTTTAACTGTTGCTGTTTCCACCGTTGTCATTTTTATTGTCGTCTTCATTTTCGTTACCATTATCGTTCCCATGTCCCTCGGAACCGTTGTCATTGCCACTATTGTCATTGGCACCATCATCATGATTGTCATTGCCATCATTATCGGAACCGTTGCCATTGCCACCATTGTCATCATGGGGTGCACTGGTGACACTGCCGACACTGGCCTGACCACTATTGGTGTTCAGGCTAACGTTGCTCATCGTCGTCGTAGCACTTGCCTGTGCGTTCACTGAAACTGATGCTGTACCACCGGTCTGGGTTTGGAATGTGACAGTCTGCGCACCGGGGGTGGTGCTCATGGAAAAATTACCCGCATCGTCAGTTGTGGTAGAGGACCCGGATGAAGAGGTTACCGTAATACCCCCCACGCCACCGGTCTGCGCAAGTACCGGTGCAATCACCCAATCCAGCACCCGAACCAACGTATGCTGACGTATAACAGGGGCCAACTCGGGTCCAAATACCTTATTCAAGGCGACTACGGTCACAACGTTACCATTAAGTATGGCAGAACCACTGCCGCCACCTGTACTGGTGCCACCACCCCCGCAGCTTACCAGTACAATTGTTAATATCCCGATGATCAAATGACGAAAAGCTACAGGGCGGGTTTTTGGGGTCATGGCAAATTCCTCTTGGTCTAACGGTTAACTTCCTGCCGAACCGGACCCTCTCATTGGGCAATAAATCAGGATATTGACCTATTCTAGAGTCACCACGCCAAACACGGGCAACTGCTCAATGATAAAGGCAGGCGCTTACGGCATAAGTGTAGGCACTGATCTCAGTTATTTCATGGGGCATCCGTACTATACGGTACCATTCTGGTACATATGTCCGATCAGGCCCCCTTTGAAATGGTGTACCTGCAGACAGAACCCATGGCCCTGGTATCAAAAAAAAGAGGGGAGGCGTGCCGGACCTAGTCTTTATCCTGAACCAATTCCACCCGTCGGTTCAATGTGCGGCCTGCATCAGTCAGGTTTGTCGCAGCCGGTGCCAAATAACCCACGCCATCACTCTTAAGACGCGTCGCAGCGATCTTATAATCGGAAACCAGGGCGTTCATTACCGCCTTGGCACGGCGCTTCGAGAGGCTCATATTGTAGTCATAACCACCCACATAATCGGTATGGCCAACAACGATGATCTTAAGGCTCGGCTGACTCTTAAGTAGTTTCGCAATTTCTCCCAAAGTAGGCTTTGAGTTGGGCTTGATGGTCGCGCTGTTGTAGTCAAAATATATACCGTACAAGGCAACACGACCGGTTTCCGCCATACTCATTTGCATTTTTTTGGCATCCACCATCTGCATTTCCATGGCCTTGGTTTCGGCGGCAATCAAACCAACCCGCATCCCGTTACCCCCACCGTGGGGGGCCACCAACACAGAGATATAATTCTTTGCCCCGGAAACATCTTTAGCCGCGACGAAATAATGGAAGCCACTCCCCAGGGCCGCTTCTTTTACAATATCAACTGGGTGTTTATACTTAAACACATAATCATTGATTTTATCCGGGCCACCGGAAAAAATCATTTCGTAGTTTGCCTCTTTGATACGTACTTCAAAATTACGAAACACCTCCAGAGCTGAGATACCCTTGGGCACACGATAGAAGATCCTTGTAATTTTACCCTCTACAGTTAATGCGGTCTTTTCGGCATCGCTGTCCTTTTTTACAGGCCCGGTGGCAAATACTGTCTTGCCATAATTCTCGACTTTATAGTCAACAATTTCAGAGCCCTTAAAACGGCCGATATTGGGGTAATCTTCACTACCTTGCACATCCGCTGCCAAAACCACGGCTTGCAGGGCGATTAGACTGATTCCTGCCACAGTAGCAACTATATATTTCATCTTTGTCACCTCGTATGGATACCCAATATCCGTTGGATAAGCCCTGACCCCAGCTTTTATGAATGAACTGAAGCTAGCCTTCGGCGATCTTTGGAATATTTTGCATCGATTTTTTGATCGCCTCTTCAGGGTAATCAAAATCTTCAAGCTCACCACTGAAGTAACGGTCATAGGCTGCCATATCAAAATGCCCGTGGCCCGATAGATTAAAGAGCAGTGTCTTTGCCTCACCCGATCTTTTGCAAGCCAAGGCCTCGTCAATACAGGCACGAATGGCATGATTAGACTCAGGTGCGGGGATAATGCCCTCGGCCTTGGAGAACATGACGCCCGCTTCGAAGGTGGCAATCTGTGGCACAGCAATCGCCTCGATCAAACCCTCGTTGTAGAGTTGTGAGACCAATGCGGAGTCACCGTGGTAGCGTAGCCCCCCTGCGTGGATGCCCGGTGGCATGAAGTCATGCCCCAGGGTGTACATCTTCATCAACGGCGTCATGCCTATGGCATCACCAAAGTCATAGGCATATTTTCCCTTGGTCAGGGTAGGACAGGATGTCGGCTCGACCGCAACCAGGCGCACATTTTTACCCGCCGCGTTATCGGCAAAGAAGGGAAAGGCAATGCCGCCAAAATTCGAACCGCCGCCACAGGGGGCAAACACCATGTCCGGATAATCTCCGGCCACCTCAAATTGTTTCTTTGCCTCCAGACCGATGATGGTCTGGTGCAGCAAGACATGATTGAGCACCGAACCCAGTGAATAGTTGGTGTCATCACGACCGGCGGCCTCTTCAACGGCCTCGGAGATGGCAATCCCCAAAGAACCTTCCGAGTCCGGGTCTTGTGCCAGAATATTGCGCCCTGCCTCGGTCTGGTCGGTGGGGCTGGCCAAGACCTCGGCACCCCATGCCTGCATCATGGAACGGCGAAAGGGTTTTTGCCCATAGCTCACCTTGACCATGTAGACATGCACATCGATACCAAACATCTGCCCCGCCAGGGCCAGCGCACAACCCCATTGCCCGGCACCCGTCTCTGTCGACAGGCGCTTTATGCCCGCCTCCTTGTTGTAATACGCCTGTGGGGTGGCGGTATTGGGCTTGTGTGAACCGGCAGGGCTAACACCTTCGTATTTGTAATAAATCTTTGCCGGTGTCCCCAACATCTGCTCTAAACGATGCGCCCGGTACAGCGGACTGGGCCGCCACAGGCGGTAAATCTCACGCACCGGTTCCGGGATATCGATCCAACGTTGTGCGGAGACCTCCTGCTCGATCAGTGCCATGGGGAAAATGGCCGCCAGGGCCTCCGGACCAATGGGCTGGCCATCCGGACCCAGCGGAGGGGTCGGGGGGTTCGGCATATCGGCCACCACGTTGTACCACTGTTTCGGGATATCGGACTCATCAAGAAAAATTTTTGTATTTGACACAATTTTCTCCCCTGTACATTTTTAAGAATGTAGACATGCTATCACTAATGCCCTCTAAACCGACAAATGAAGGTCCTCACGACTGTAATCTACTTTAGATCGCGCTCGACTCTAAAAAACCTATGCGCTATGTATTAAACAAAACCACAGAAGTTCTCAACCAGGATGCGCCAAAGAACCTGCATAGAATACATTACAACGCTTACCACTAAGCAATTTAAGTGGCGCGGTGAGTGCGCCACTCACCGGTGCAGTAATAGCCTTAAAAAAGCTGGGTTTCTCAATGGTAGGGTTGTCCAGAGCACCGTGGATCTTCTGGCTAAACGTCGCACAACCCTTTTTGTTGAGCACGGCAACAGTCATTCCATCAATATATCTGCTCACCAGATTGATGCGGCCACGCAAGGCAACACGGTTTTTGATTGTGGTGAAGGCGACGTCCTCCGCACGGGCAATGCCGTCTTTGATCGACCAACGTGAAACAAATTGATCCAGAGTCCCGGTGGCACCGGATGTGGCCTTGGCCACATTAGACAACTCCCGCCCCTTGACCATGGCCGTACCCCATGGCCCCATGAACATGAATGCGCCCAGATCCACTAGATTGATACGCTGTACCTTTTTGATTCGATCGAGCAGTTTATCGACATTCACCCCATGCAAGGTGATCCCCTCTCCATTGACCAGGGTTTCGCCACCAAGGGTGGCCAGCATATTCTGCAGCGTCATGCCCTCCCAATGTAGATTAACACTGGCACGGGCCGGCCCAGACATCACCGCTTGCTCGGACACGGTCTCCAACAATCTGGCGATATCGAAACCTTCCAGCTCAAATTGAAAATCCATTTTGGCTATGGTCTTTGATTGATCAACGATGAGTTGCCCCTGGCCATGACCTTCAAATAGATTTGCACTCAGATTATTAAAACGTACCACCGGCCCAGATTTTATTACCGACGATTTTATCTTGTTTATAGACGTATAAGGTGTTTGCAGCGATCTGATAGACAGTTTGCCGCTGGCCGACACACTGGAACCGTCATGCCTGCCTATGGATTTCAATTCGGAGCTATGGAGATGGAATTGGGCATCAACAAACCGTAAGGGCTGTCTCCAATTGGCCCGGCTAAAACTAATATCGGCATTTTGGATGCTCACATCACCGCTGTCCGCGATCTTTATCCTGAAACCATAGGGAATTGATGTCTCAGAACCATGACCTATACCCGAGGTGACCAGGCCCAGTTTGGATTCTGAAGTCAGGGAGATCTGCGGTGATATTAGATTGATGCGTTCAAATTGCAGCACTCGATCAAACAACGGTTTAATAGCGAGGTCCAACCGAACTTTTTTCAGTGCGACAACTTGCCGACCGTCCTTGATAATGCGCGGCTTGCTGAGGACGAGCCCAAGGGTGGGAAACACCGTAAAGCTCAAGGGCCCATCCAGAATAACCTGGGCATCCAAGGCCTTGGAAGCCATGGCAGCGAGCTGTGGCCGATAGGCATTGAGGTCCACATAGCGGGCGATTAAAAAAGGTGCCGAACCGATCAGAACAGCGAAGAAAATGAATAACAGGATCAGTCGTTTTATAAATTTCAACGCCAGGCCGCCTCCATCGACACGCCTCTCACCCTACACCTTTTTGTATATCTCACCGCCACCCTGGGAAAATTCAACCGCCTTCTGGTCCATACCCTTGGCGGCGTATTCCCTGACTTCCTGGGTGATGCGCATGGAACAAAACTTGGGGCCACACATGGAACAAAAATGAGCGACTTTATGGGCCTCTTTGGGCATCGTCACGTCATGAAATTCCCTTGCCTTGTCCGGGTCCAGGGAAAGATTAAATTGGTCATCCCACCGAAATTCGAACCGCGCCTTACTCAAGGCATTGTCCCTAAGTTGAGCCCCAGGGTGCCCCTTGGCCAGATCCGCAGCATGGGCGGCAATCTTGTAAGTGATAATACCGTCACGCACGTCTTGTTTGTCGGGCAAGCCCAAGTGTTCCTTGGGGGTGACGTAACACAACATGGCGGTGCCGTACCAACCGATATTGGCGGCACCGATGGCCGAGGTAATGTGGTCATAGGCCGGAGCAATATCGGTCACCAGGGGACCCAGGGTATAAAACGGTGCTTCAAAACAATCGCGTAATTCCTTGTCGACGTTCTCCTTCACCATCTGCAAGGGCACATGCCCAGGCCCTTCGATCATCACCTGCACATCATGCTCCCAGGCGATCCGGGTAAGTTCACCCAGGGTCTCCAGCTCGGCAAACTGAGCGGCGTCATTGGCGTCGGCCAGGCACCCTGGTCGTAGCCCATCACCGAGTGAAAAGGACACATCGTAGGCCTGCATAATTTCGCAAATATCTGCGAAGTGGGTATAAAGAAAACTCTCCTGGTGATGAGAGAGACACCACTTGGCCATAATCGAGCCACCACGGGAAACGATGCCGGTGAGGCGCTCTGCAGTCATGGGGACATAGGCCAGGCGCACACCGGCGTGGATGGTAAAGTAATCCACGCCCTGTTCAGCCTGCTCAATCAAGGTGTCGCGGAACAGCTCCCAGGTCAGGTCTTCGGGGGTACCCTCGACTTTTTCCAGGGCCTGATAGATAGGCACAGTACCGATGGGCACCGGCGCATTGCGGATAATCCATTCCCGGGTTTCATGAATATTTTTACCGGTGGACAAATCCATCAGGGTATCGCCGCCCCAGCGGGTAGACCACACCATCTTCTCGACCTCTTCTTCGATGGATGATGTCACTGCTGAGTTACCGATATTGGTATTGACCTTTACCAGAAAATTACGCCCGATAATCATGGGCTCTAATTCCGGGTGATTGATGTTGGCAGGGATGATGGCGCGACCACGGGCCACTTCATCGCGCACAAATTCAGGCGTGACCTGCCCAGGAACGTTGGCACCGAAAGATTCACCCGGATGTTGTTTTAATAGTGCAGCGTATCGGGGGTCTTTTCTGAGTTCATCCAGACGCAGATTTTCACGGATGGTGACATATTCCATCTCCGGGGTGATGATGCCCTGGCGGGCATAGTGCATCTGTGACACGTTAGCACCGGCTTTGGCACGGCGCGGGGAACGAATATGTTCAAAACGCAGATGGGCCAGACGGGTGTCGGCCTGACGTTGGCGACCAAACTCGGAACTGGGGCCCTCGAGCTGTACGGTGTCATCGCGTTCGCTGATCCAGGTCTCGCGCAAGGGTGCCAGACCCTTTAATAGATCAATCTGAAACTCCGGGTCGGTATAGGGGCCTGAGGTATCGTAGACAGTTACCGGGGGATTTTCCTCTACACCGGTCTGGGTCTGAGTAGGGCCTTGCTCAATCTCGCGCATGCCCACACGCAGGTCAGGTCGCGACCCTTGAACATAGCATTTTCGTGACCCCGAGTAGGCGGCCACTGCGGCCGGATCGATACTGGCGGCAGACTTCAGAATATCGTGCGGATTTGCGCTCATCGTTTGCTTCCTAAACTTCCGGTGATGGACCATTAGGGCGCGGGGAGCTGGATGGCAAAATCAGCTTTCCTACGCCGGGATCAGTCGGATCAGGTTATAAGGGTATAGTCTCAGCCTTGTTGGGCACCCCTAGCTGTATCAGGCCAGCCAACCTAAACAATTGCGCCGCCCAATGCAAGAAGGCCCATGAGATACAAAGGTTTTGGCGGCATCCTGTCTGCCCCGAGCCCGTTCGGCACCTGCTTGCACATCCCCCGTAAACCGCTTACCCTTAGCCGTTCTTATACCAAATATATCAGCCAGATTCAGACACAAGAGATAGCGATGGATTTCGAGCAGGCACGTTTTAACATGGTGGAACAACAGATCCGCCCCTGGGCAGTGTTGGACCCACGCGTACTGGATCTGATTGGCCAGCTATACCGGGAAGATTTTGTCCCCAAGCAATATCGCAAATTGGCTTACGCCGATATGCGTATTCCCTTAGGTCATGACCAGGTCATGATGGCCCCCAAGACTGAAGCAAGATTACTCCAGGAATTGGAAATCAATCCTCAAGATCGGATGCTGGAAGTCGGCACCGGCAGTGGTTACCTAACCGCACTGTTGGCACGCTCTGGTGCGGAGCTTGTCAGCCTGGAAATTTATTCAGACCTCGCCAATGAGGCAGAAAAAAGACTCGCGGCCCACAGTATCTCCAATGTCACCGTCGTCACTGGCGACGCGGCCGACACATATGGTAAATACGGTTTATTCGATGTCATCGTGTTAACAGGTTCAGTACCACACATGCCGAATCACTATAGAAAAATACTGAACAAGGGAGGTCGTTTAGCCGCCATCGTTGGTCAGTCCCCCGCCATGGAAGCCATTGTCAGCACCCGGATGAGTGAACACAATTGGGTGGAACGTAGTGTGTTTGATACCGACCTGCCACGACTGATCGGGGTAGATGAAGCACCCAAGTTTGTCTTTTAATAGCCCACAAAACTCGTTCTTTACGGCACAAAGTGCCTCTTCAGGCTAACAGCTCATCTACAAGTGCCAGGGTCCTGGCCAGGGCACCCTTGTTTTCTTCGATAAGTTTTTTACCTGCCTCACCGGCATCAAAACGTCGGCTGGGATCTTCCAAATAGCCAACAACGGCCATGATTAACTCACCAGTATTTTTGACCTGCGTCCCTGCCGACCTATCAATTACCATCTGGCTGACCTCGGAAAAATTAAACATGCTTGGGCCAAATATTACCGGCGTACCCACCGCACAGGCTTCAAGAATATTGTGCCCACCAGTACCCACCAGACTACCGCCAACAAAAGCCACATCGGCAGCAGTGTAGAACAACAACAGCTCCCCCATGGTGTCACCGATGAGGATATCGACAGATTCATCCAGGGCTTGGCTCTTAAAATCACTACGTCGTGCGACCTTATAACCCGCTTTGCGACACAACTGTTCCACCGTTGAGAATCGTTCTGGATGACGCGGCACCAATACCAATAACAGATTGGTAAATCGCTTTTTGATGTCAGGCAAGGCCTTGAGTATCTGCTCCTCCTCACCGTCCCGAGTGCTGGCAGCCAGCAACACATTGCGACTGGTGCCCCAATCTCGTCGTAATGCTTCACCAACCTCAAACAGACTGGCAGTCAATTGTAATTCAAATTTGATATTACCGGTGATGCGAACCGTCATCAGGGGTGCGCCAATACGTCGCAGGCGTTGGGCATCCACCTCACTTTGCACACCAAACAGGCCGACTTGCTCTAAGGTACTTCGGCTCAAACGGGAAAATCGTTCGTACCCTCGTGCAGATTTTTCCGACAAGCGCACGTTAGCCACCAGTAATGGGATAGACCGCGCACGACAGGCATGAAATAGATTTGGCCACAATTCAGTTTCCATGATCACCACCAATCGTGGCTGACAATGCTCCAGGAAGCGAGTCACGGCACCCGGAAAATCGTAGGGCACATAGCTATGCACCACCCGGTCGGCCAACAGTTGGCTGACCTGATCTGATCCGGTAGGCGTCATGGTCGTTACCAATACACGGCAATCAGGATAACGCTCCAATAAACGATTGATCAGGGGAACAGCGGCACGCACTTCCCCCACGGATACCGCATGCACCCAATACACATCACGGGCATCGGGGAACCGATAACCAAAGCGTTCCCCCCACCGCCGCCAATAGGCCGGGTTGCGCAGCCCACGCCACAACAGGCGCACCAGCAACCAAGGCGATAACAGATAAAGCATTAGGGAATAGAATCGAATCACATGCAGCGAACTTAAATAATATTAAGGGCGGATACTGTTAATAGGTTCAACCATAACATAGATATGACCTGTGATTCAGGCCAACCAAAAGACGTCTTCTAATAAGATAACATAAAGACCCTTACTGCTTTCTGTTGGTATAAGGCAACAATTGCTCGCTCAAGTAACCTACCAATTCTGGATCACACCATCGATTCCCAAGAAACCTTCTCACGTCCCGACTAAAATGCCAACGCCAAACCCAATCACTGCGATGTTGTCGTACCGCCTCCAAATCCAGCAAAACGGGACGGTTGTTCCGCAGTATGATGTTGGTGTCCTTCATATCACCGTGGCTGAGCCTTGCCACACACAAGCGCCTAAACAACCCGATAAGATTTTCCACCACCACGGCTCGTGATGCCATACGATGTATCGGCTGCTCAAAATACTCCCGGCAACGCTCACCGTCTACATATTCACTGATAAAGTACGAGACACCACGACACCATGAAATCTTTTTGTCCATGGCCGCAATTGGACGCGGCGTCTCTACCCCGCTACACAATAGTCGATGGGCATTACACCAGGCACGCTGGCTACGGCTGTTTCGAAAAACCGCTTTAAAAGCAGACCATCCGCCGCACCAGGTATATCGCTTGATCACCCATTGCTGTTTGTTGATTTCAACACGCACCACAGTGGTGGCTGGGCCCATCTTTAGCACTTTACCCCGACCCATAGCCGCATCCGGTGATCGTAACAGCTTGCGCAAACCAAAGGACTGTCGGAACGAAGAGTCGATGCATAGCCGACCCTGGCGACCTGAGCAACAAGCAGATTCTGCCGGAAGCAAATTATTCAACCATAGCAAGGCATGGTGCCCTGACTCCAATTTACCGAATGGATGGCGTCGCAACATACGCGAGGTTCGACTTACAACTTTACGCCACAGCGCAGCCTCTTCGACCAGTGCACGCGACCATGGCCTATTTGTATAGGCCTGGATAAATCGCAGGCCATCTCGCCGGGCAAAGGGGACAGCCGACGGGCTCAACAACAATGAATACAACAACGCGGATAAATCTTTGACAATCCAACGCCGGGGGGTGTGCCGTCTAAGCTGGGCCCGGTGCAGATCCATCACATAGAGTTTGATGGGATCATTTACAGCGGCGGGGCCATACCGATCCACACGCAGGTGGCACAAATAAAAATCCCGGTGGTTGATACCGTGGGCATGAAGTTTATGGGCCAATGTCGCGACCGCACTTATGAGTCGGCGTTTTTGAACAACCCGGTTGGGGCCATACCGATCCAGGACATCTAACAAACCATGCTCCAGATCGATAGTGTGCTCCAGGGCCCGGGTGATAATGAAAGATCGACGTCGAGCAGGGTTCCAACCCTGCTCCCCCCAGGCCACCACCGACATCGTGGCAACACCCAAGGCCTCCAGGCGACGAATGGCCATACATTCAATCCGCGCACTGACCACGGGTAGGCGCAGGTTAAAAAGATTCTTGAATATCTCCTTCCAGCCTACACCCTCATGTATCTTGATGAAAAAGGTCTGGCCACCACACTTGATTTGGAGCACACGACGACGTGGACTGGACTTAATAATTTTGCCCTTAATGGACAGAAAATCGATGATGGAGGAATACTCCGAAAAAATATTTTGCACCTCTGGATGCACATAAAGCACCGTCATAATCCTGCCTTCCGGTTAAGCTGCGCCCGCATCATAATAATATCGGCGCTCCGATCTACCAGACTGCACAAATCCTGGCTTTTGGTGTAGGCGATGGCATTTTGTCGCCAGCTTTTAAGCGCGCTGTGACTCATCATTTCAACCAAACGCTGATTTAATTGTGACTGTTGAAACGGCAGGGGACAGATCAAACCCGCCCGTGCTTTATCAATATGGTGAGCATAACCGCAGGCCTCACTGGCCAATACTGGCAAGCCACAAAATAAGGCCTCAATGAGCACACCACCGGTATTTTCACGACGCGCTGGATGTAACAACAAATCGGCAGCAGCATAGTAGGCTGCCACTTGCTGTTGTGGACCGGCGAAATGTATTTGATTTCGTACCCCCAAACGCCACGCCAGGCGCTGGTAACGGTTAACATCACCCGCGCCTACCACCACCATCTTGGTCCGTTTGCGTTGCGGCCTGTCTAGGCTGGCAATGGCGTGAATCCCCCGGTCCACACCCTTGGTGTGAAACGAAGACCCCATCATCAATATCACGAATACACCCTCACCAAAGTTCAGCACCTTGCGGGTCTTGATACGCAATTTGGGGTCATCAAAACAAGGCGTCAATCTCGAACTATCCATTCCTGGGGGCAGGCAATGGAAACGATGGGCTTCGGTACCGTAGTATTGCTCAAACCATTTTTGCTGGTCATGGGCGATGAGCAAGATATCGGTACTCGCACCTTTTTTAAACACCGTGGACTCTTGTTCGTGGTATTGACGAAAACGTGGCGTATGGGTATACCAGCCATTTTTGTGTTGAGTCCCTGCCACAAAACAAGGATTACCGGCATAGTAAACATCCAGGCCCTGCATGGGCGTAGAACTCACCACACAATCAAAACCCTTTTGCTTTTGCCAAACTTGTACACAATGGGCAAATTTGGCGTTAAAACCATGATTGGTCCAGGACCGTACCGGCAAAACCTCCATAGCTAAACCCGTAGGCCGGTCCCCTCTCACCCGTGCAACCAACACAACTACTTGTGCGCCCAGCTGTTGGCAACGCCTGGCGATCCGCAGAACATTACGCGACAAGCCACTAGAAGGTGAGAGTGTCGCCACCGCAAAGATCACTCGTAGATGCGATGATGTCTGCGCAGCGACCTCTTCCGTTTCCAGATTTAGCCGGGCGTTCTCTGCCAGAACAGGGCACGCAGGTATTTTCTCAGGTGTGGCCATTTGAGGATATTGATCGGTCTGGCTGCCAATGCCCGATGGTAAAGAGCAATCGTCTGTGCATAATCCTTGGCATAGTAGTGGGCTCGCGCCAGATTAAGCAAATGATTTGATTCAAATTGTTTTTGTCTGCCCATAAATCGAGGTGGAAGCAAAACCGGGTCAAATACCTGAGTCACAACCTGGTCCCCGGATTCACGGATACCGGAGATATTATCCCGCTTTCGCCCTGGGTGGTCATGCACCTCCACCACCGGATTGGGAAAACCAATACAATAAAAACAGGCCAAGGCCTGGGCCTCAACAACGGTATCCTCATAATTTTGCAGCGCCTCCGGAAAATGCAAACGGTGGAACACCTGTCGCCGCCACAAAGCCGCCCCTGTGGGAATGCGCAGCTTGCCCTCAATATAGGCGATAAAATTGGCCAGGCGATCCTCATCAAGTCGTGGCCCTGGGTGCCTTCGCTGCCGACCCCGTGCATTTGTCGAAACATAGCCGCCAATCAAGACATCAACTCCAACATGGGCCTGCAACACCTGACGGAAATAACCCAAAGCACCAGGCAACAAACAATCGTCGGCGTCCAGAAAAATAAGATAATCGCCCCTGGCCATGTCAACACCACGGTTTCGTGCCGCTGCGGTACCTTGATTGGCTTGTCGAAAATAATACAGCTGTTTCCTGTAGGCTTGAATCCGCTCTTGGGTATCATCGGTAGAGCCATCGTCCACCAAAATCACCTCGTAATCATCGCCCTCCTGACTCAGTACGGAATCAAGTGCCCGTGGCAGAAATTCACCGTAGTTATAACTGGGGATGACTATCGAAAAACGCATTGCATTGCATGAGACCAAGCTGCCCACTCAATATCATGTGGCAGGGATAACGACTAACAGGCCCTAAGCCGCCGACGGTGCTTCAGCCTCAGCCCGGCTCGCCATACCATCCCGTTCCCAGGTGTAGGCGGTACGACAAATCACGGCCAGATCCTGGTGTTGCGGTGTCCAATCCAGCACCTCATGAATACGTGTGGCATCGGCAACCAGGGCGGGGGGGTCGCCGGCACGACGGGGGCCTATGGTCACTGGAAGATCTATACCACTGACCTGGCGCACCTGATTTAACACCTCACTGACACTGAATCCACGACCATAGCCGCAGTTGAGTATTTCAGACTTGCCATCTACCGCAAGATAATCCAGCGCCGCAAGATGGGCGCTGGCAAGATCCTCGACATGGATGTAGTCACGTACACAGGTGCCATCAACAGTGTCGTAGTCATCGCCAAATACAGTGACGCCCTGGCGTTTGCCACAAACGGCCTCACAGGCCACCTTGATCAAATGGGTGGCCTCGGGCGTGGCTTGGCCGAGAGTACCATCTAGGCTGGCACCGGCAACATTAAAATAGCGCAGGGCCACGTAGCGAAAATCACCCTGGCCATCAGAAGGTACAGAACCCAACTGGCGACTGACGGCCAGATCGTGCAACATCCACTCGGTCATCAGCTTGGACCGACCGTAGGGATTGATCGGTGCGGTGGGCGCGTCTTCACGGGCTGGTAAGACCTCCGGAATCCCATAGACCGCAGCACTGGAAGAAAAGATAAATTTATCGACTCCCGTCTCCATACAGGCCTGCATCAAGCTCAAAGATCCGACGGTATTATTCAGGTAATACTTCTGTGGATTTTCCACCGACTCCGGGACCACGATATAACCGGCAAAGTGAATGACAGCCTGGATATCGTGGTCACGCAGCAAGCGCTCTACCAGCTCGCTGTTGGCCACATCACCTTCTACCAAAGTCGCATCGGCCGGTACCGCCCAACGATGACCTGAATAAAAATTATCCAGCACCACCACCTGATGCCCTGCTGCTACCAGTTGCCGGGCAGTATGCGAACCGATATAACCAGCACCGCCGGTTACCAACACACTCAATGCCATTATTCGTTCACCACCATTTTAGGCCTTAACATATTGTCCTCTACCGTCCGCCAAACCCTATCAGGCGTCAGACTGGCGTAACATGCCCCATACCCAATCTGTTGCACAGAAGCTTGCCGACAAGATCGTTGCAGACAAGGGGCACAGGGGTAGTCCACGCTGAGCTGTATCTGGCCCGCTCCACGGGTACCGGTCAACGCCGGGTCACTGGCCCCATACAAACTCACCGACGGCACACCCAAGGCTGTGGCAAGATGCACCAAACCGGTATCCACCGCAACTGCCGCCTGGGCACCGGCCAACAACTGGGCAAGATCAGCCAGTGATGCCCGGGGCACAACCTGGGCATCTTTGCTGCTTGCCGCTATGGAATGGGCGCGTTCCTGTTCGGCCCGATTACCCCAAGGGAGATAAACTCTATAACCCTCGTTATTGGCTCGTTGGGCCAACACTTGCCAGTACGAGTCCGGCCAATGCTTGCTGGCCCAATGGGTACCGTGAAAGAAAATGACATACGGCTCAGCTAATGTAGCCTTCTCTGACACTGAAAGGTCCAACCCAAATTGTGGCTCTGACTGTGGCAGCACGTAATCCAGCGCCTGGGAAAACAAGTGGCGCACACGATCGACGGCGTGCATGGCCTTGGGTACATTAAATCGCTGCTGGTAGGCGAAGCCCAAGAATCGCTCCCGTGCAGATTGACGGTCCAGACCGCATCGCCGACCCCGGGCCATGCGCGTCATGACGGCGCTCTTTAGCAAACCCTGGGCATCAATAATGTAATCATAGGACCGTGCCCTTAGCATGGTGCGAAAACAACCTAACTCACTACCGATACGCACACGACCTATCTGCCTGCGCCAACGTCGCGTCGCCACCGGGACCACACGATCCACCGCCGGGTGCCACCCTGGAATTTCCGCAAATGCCTCCTCCACCACCCAGTCGAAACGGATACCTGAAATGGCTGCACTCGCATCCGAGACTGCGGGCAGCGTGTGCAACACATCCCCGAGAGAAGAGGTTTTAACGATCAATACGCGCATGGGCCACAGACTAAAACAAATACCAGATCATTGCAGCTCCCAATACTCATCGGCCAGCACCAAGGGTGCCCATGGCGTCTTCAGATGAACCACAAGACCCAGCACCCACTAAGTAGCTGCGGCGCATGACCCCGGATCAGGTTCGGGCAGGCTCTGGGGCCAGCGACTCAATCCGCCTGACCGTGCTGACTGTCGCCGGGCGTTTTATCGATGGCATCAGCCCCATAAACTGACGACTGCACCTTATCGCTGGTAGATGTAATATCTACGTCTGGATCTTTGCAATAGGCCTGCTAATAATCAGGTGGCGGCACCCAAGCCTATGGGGCCATTTGCCTTTGGGCAGCGGCCACAGCAGTGATCCATAGCTTGCCTGCGACAATGATTGTGCTGGACTATCGACAAACCGCCATGGAAAAATGCTAATGTTTCGAGAGAGGCTAAGGCCAAACGCTGCATACGACCCGTATCTGATCCAATAAGCACGCGATCGCTGTGACGATGAAAACCAAAAAATCCCTGATCTTTAAAGGAGATGCGGCCCGGCTCTTTGATTCCAGGCCCTGGATCGCCCATTTGTATGTCACCGACCAATGCAATCTGGACTGCCACTATTGCAATGAGTACGACAACAACATACCCCACCCACCCCTGGATGACCTCAAGACCTGGCTGGACAAAATTCGCAGCCTGGGTGTGACCCGGTTAGGGCTCCAGGGGGGTGAACCCCTGCTACACCCCAATATTGTGGCGGTGGTACATCATGCCAAGAATATCCTGGGCTTTTCCAAGGTGGGGCTCACCACCAATGCCTTTCGCCTGACCCAACCTATGCTCCAGGCATTGGGGGAGGCCGGCCTCGATTCCATGCAGATCTCGGTGGACCGCATGACCCCCATCCCCAGTACGCGTAAGTCACTGAAGAGCGTGGCCCATAAGATTGATTGGTTTGCCGATTCCCCCATCCGGGTCCAGGTGTCTGGAGTGCTGTCCCACGAGACCGTAGAGGAGGCGTACCAGGTCATGGATACCGTCCTCGCCAAGGGTGAGCGCGTCCGTGCCCACCTCATACACGATGACCTGGTCAACAAACGTACACTGCGTCTGGATTTAGCCCAAGATGAGCTGCTGGCATTCATGGACCACCAGCTGGAAAGAAAACGCCGCGGTGACGCCGTACAATCATCCAGGACATTGTTGGGTTATCAGCGCGGCCTGATTTTGGGCGATCAGGCCGAGTGGGAGTGCGTGGCAGGATACAAATACTTTTTTGTCTCCGCCCAGGGCAAATTCTGGTTGTGCAGCCAACGCCGCACCGATCGAAACATCATGGACATGGAGGTTGCGGATTTTCTGGAATACAAATACCCCAAGGATTGCCAACCGGGTTGCGGTGTGTATTGCATTGTGGACACGTCCATGGCCATCAACCAACCGTGGCGCTACCTGGGTAGAGAGGCCGGTGGCATATTACGCAGCCACGGCCACCGATTGGTTCACCGCCAGCAAACCAAGGCTACCGAATAGTCCACCCGGATCGAGTTTGGGCAGGCCCTGGGGGCAGCGGCTCAAGCGAATATTCAAGGCTTTCATGCCCTCTCCCTACTGACCTACACCAATACAGCAAAGCGGGGAAATATTCGATCGGAGATGGCACAATTCAACAGGATTTCGAAACAACCAGACGAAAAAGTTGGGCAGTTACTCAATGAGTTGTGGACTTTAGGAAAAAGGACTTTTATTCTCTGAATAATCATACCCAAACCCGGATGTTTATACGGGCACTTCTATTAATTGACAACCCCTTCTACCCCACGAGGGGGCACCGAGGCCCCTCGTGGGGTAGAGAAGACTAAATAGAAGCGTCCCAATCCCAGATTAGTTCGTTATTGCCACAAAAAGGCAAAACCACTGAATAATCAATGCCTATTATTTACAGGGTATGGCGCCGAATTTGTGAGCCCAAATTCATGTCAGATATAGAGAAAAAACAACTCAGAAAACTATACGAACTCAGCCTGCTTTTGTCTGGTGAGCCGGATGAAATCATACGCAATATAGCTGCAATGATCGCTGAGTTTTTTGAAGTTAGGATTGTCGTCCTGACAGAGATAAAGGGCAAGGAAATTCACCTCTTATGCGCAAACGTGGATGGGGAGCTAAAGACAAATCTTGGCCACTTGCCACTCGAATTAACGCCCTGTGCCCTCGTTAAAGAGGGCAAGCAAACCCAGTTTTTTGACCAGGTTTCTGTACTATTTCCTAAGGTTGATTTTCTAAAACAACAGCATGTTTCTTTTTATTATGGCGTTCCAGCCATGGATAGCTTGGGCAATGTAATTTCAACCACTTGCCTGCTAGACGATAACCACCATGAAATCGACGACCAGAAACAAGAACTACTGCGCACATTTGGACAGCGTATTGCGATGGAGCTCGAACGCAAGTCGGCCATAGAAAAACAAAATAAGGCTGAGTTACAGATGCGTAAAATGTCTGGGGCACTGGAGCAAACAGCTGACATGGTGCTAATAACAGACAAAGAAGGGATCGTTGAATATATCAACCCGGCATTTGAGAAGATCAGCGGATTTAAAAAATCTGATGTCATCGGAAAAAAGTCAAATAAATTAAAATCGGGCAGGCATGATAACATTTTTTATAAAACTCTGTGGGACTCTATTCTCAGTGGAAAGACATTTTCCGATGTGCTAATCAATAAAAGGAAAGACGGCACCGTATTTTATGAAGATGAAACGATTACACCGATAAAAAATAATGCGGGCGATATTACCCACTTTGTTGCGACAGGACGTGATATCAGTCAACGCATGGAGCATGAACAACGATTACAATATATTGCACATCATGATGCATTAACCAACCTCCCCAATCGTGTTCTTTTCCTGGATAGAGTCCACCAGTCATTGGCACGTGCTAAACGTAATGATAAAAGCGCTGCTATCTTATTTTTTGATCTTGATCGTTTTAAAAACATTAATGACACTTTGGGGCACGTTACCGGCGATAAATTGTTAGTCGAAATCTCAAAACGTCTGAACGGTGTCATCCGCGAAGATGATACCATCGCACGATTGGGCGGCGATGAGTTTGCAGTTCTTGTGGATAAGGTTTCCACGGAAAACGATATCGTACCATTGGCCCAAAAAATTCTGAGCTGTCTCGAGCAGACGGTAACAATTGATAAGCATAGCCTGTATATAACCGCCAGCATTGGCATCAGCCTGTTTCCCGATGACGGTGAAGATGCAGACACTTTATTGAAAAATGCAGATATTGCTATGTATCGCGCAAAAGATATGGGCAAAAATAATTACCAATTTTATTCTCGGGATATGAGCGCACGCGCTTTTCAGCGGCTGACATTGGAAAATGAACTGCGTCTCGCATTAAAAAACGACGAATTCGTACTCCACTACCAGCCACAGGTAAATACGCGTAATCACGAGATAATGGGCGTAGAGGCGCTGATACGTTGGCAACACCCAACACTCGGCTTAGTATCACCTGGTGATTTTATTCACATGCTTGAAGAGACCGGCCTCATCATAAAGGTTGGTGAATGGGTACTGAACACAGCCTGCCAACAGTTAAGTGACTGGCAAAAATCCGGCATCAGCAACCTAACCATATCGGTCAACGTATCAGGCCAACAAATACACAATCTTAATTTTTTTAAACTGGTTACCTGTCTGGTAGAGCGGCACCATATATCACCTCAGCATCTAACACTGGAGATCACAGAAAGCATTCTGATGGACAACCACAAAAAGACCATCAAAATTATAGATGAGCTGGACGCCTATGGTTTTAAAATTGCTATTGATGATTTTGGAACAGGTTATTCATCCCTAAGCTATCTACATCGATTTAGAATAGACACCTTGAAAATAGATCGGTCATTCATAAGAAAAGTTACAGATAACCCGGATAATGCCGTTATCACATCAACAATTATTGCCATGGCACACAGCCTGAAACTGGATATAATAGCCGAAGGTGTTGAGAACCAGCAGCAATTAGATTTTTTGCAACAGCGAGATTGCCAACTTGTACAGGGGTATTTTTTCAGCCACCCGTTGTGTGCTGACGAAATGAGCAACATGCTGCACACGGGCATATCGATAGGCAAAAAAGTGGGCAGTGGTTAAAAATTAAACGCCAGCCCATTGTATAGCCTCCTGATAATTAGTCGGCCCTGAAAAAGCCGGTTTTTAGCCGAGACTCGGTGAAGTGAGTAGCGGGTTGCATGTGAAAGCCAATCGGATTTTGAGCCAAAA
>JAADGI010000034.1:0-79188 GCA_013152415.1 Gammaproteobacteria bacterium
GCTTTTGCCCTTGCCCACCTTTCCCTTCGCGGGCTCTGCGTCTTTGCGAGATTATCATCCAATTGTTCTCGCCAAGCCGCCAAGCACGCCAAGAAATCAGTGATGCTCCGCTCTTAATATCCCGACCTTAGCTTTTGCCCTTGCCCGTCTTTCCCTTCGCGGGCTCTGCGTCTTTGCGAGATTATCATCTGGTTGTTCTCACCAAGCCACCAAGCACGCCAAGAAACCAGTGATTCTCCGCTTAATATCCCGACCTTAGCTTTTGTCCTTGCCCGTCTTTCCCTTCGCGGGCTCTGCGTCTTTGCGGCAAAAAGGCCATTCAAATTTAACTCACCGGCAGTTTCAGGAAGTGGGTACGATAGTGACGCAGTTCAGTAATGGATTCACGAATATCATCCAGGGCCTTATGGGTATTCTTCTTTACCAGGCCCTTACAGACTGCCGGGTTCCATCGCCGCGCAAGCTCCTTGATCGAGCTTACATCCAGATTACGATAATGCACCCAGGCCTCCAGTTCGGGCATATTGCGGGCCAAAAAGCGCCGATCCTGACAAATACTATTACCGCATAACGGTGATTTATTTTTAGGTACGAAGCGCTGGATAAACTCCAGGGTCTGACGCTCGGCCTCCCTTTCATCAAGAGTCGAAGTCTTGACCCGCGTCACCAATCCAGTCTTGTTGTGCACCCGGGTATTCCATTCGTCCATGTTGTCCATCACACTGGCCGGCTGATGTATGGCCAACACCGGGCCCTCGGCAACGATATTCAAATTACCATCGGTAATGATGGTGGCGATCTCAATGATCCGGTCTGTATCTGGCAACAAACCACTCATTTCCAGGTCTATCCACACCAGTGCGTTGGGGTCTTGGGGCATGCTATTCTCCGGTTTATGAACTGCGCTGACCTTGACATGATAACATCCATGCAAGGCTAGACGAATATTTCAATCTCGCGAACGATTTTTGTCGAATACCGTCTAACGCCATTATTTAGATTTTACAGGCCACCTGGATTTCATGGGTGCATTAGCCTACCGAAACACACCGACTAATCCTGGATACGCATGAATACGTTAACGACCCTGTTTGTCATTTTTCTTGGCGGCCGATTGATCACCCAATTGTGGCTGGCCAATCGACAGATCAACCATATCATCAACCACCGCGCCAAGGTACCTGACAGCTTCAGTAGTGCTATTTCCCTAAGCGATCACCAAAAGGCGGCGGACTATACCATCGCCAAGACCCGGCTGGGAATCGTTGAGGATGTGGTGGCCACCCTGCTGCTGCTCAT
This sequence comes from Gammaproteobacteria bacterium, assembly GCA_013152415.1. GTDB lineage: Bacteria > Pseudomonadota > Gammaproteobacteria > HyVt-429 > HyVt-429 > HyVt-429. The sequence continues at coordinate 1,300 of JAADGI010000034.1, forward strand.
CTGGACCCTGGGGGGTGGCCTGGATCTGCTTGACCAGCTATGGCGCGGCCTGGGCCAATCGGAACTGCTCACCGGAACGGCTTTCATCCTCAGCGCCATGTTGATCATGGGACTGATAGAGCTGCCTCTGCAGATTTATCACACCTTCGTGCTTGAGGACCGTTTTGGTTTCAACAAAACTACGATGTCCTTGTTTATCACCGACACCCTAAAACAGACCGCAATTATGTTGGTCATAGGGACACCTTTGATTGCAGCCATACTGTGGCTCATGGGGCTCAGTGGCCCCCTATGGTGGTTATGGGTCTGGTTACTCTGGATCTCGTTTACACTATTGTTGATGTGGGCCTATCCGGTGGTGATTGCCCCGCTGTTTAACAAGTTTGAACCGCTGTCCGATGCCGGATTAAAAGAGCGGATTCAGAATCTGCTGGATCGCACCGGTTTTCGCAGCCGTGGGGTCTTTGTCCTCGATGGCTCCAAACGTTCCGGGCACGGCAATGCCTATTTCACCGGCTTTGGCAAAAATAAACGCATCGTGTTCTTTGATACATTGATGTCAACCCTGGAGCACAAAGAGATCGAGGCGGTACTCGCCCACGAACTGGGCCATTTTAAACTCCATCACGTCGCCAAACGCATGGTGTTGATGTTTGCCACCAGCCTGGCCGGTTTGGCCCTGTTGGGCTGGTTGATCGGGGCCCCCTGGTTCTATGCCGGGCTGGGCTTATCGACCCCATCGACCTATGGTGCCCTGATGTTGTTTCTGCTGGTGATTCCGGTGTTTACTTTTTTTCTCAGCCCCGTTATCGCCTGGTCTTCCCGCAAACACGAATTTGAGGCCGATACCTTTGCCTCACAACAGGTCGATGCGAGCTCCCTGGTCACCGCGCTGGTAAAGATGTATGAGGAGAATGCCACCACGCTCACACCCGACCCAATGCACTCCCAGTTCTACGACTCCCATCCACCGGCATCTATCCGCATTTCACAACTGCTTGCACACACATAGATGATACCCAGACCCACTGGAGACTAGATAATGAAACAAATCCTTTTCACAATGCTGGTGATTTCCTTGACCTCTATGCACTTGGCATCTGCTGATGCCCCTGCCCCAACTGCCGTACAAGCAGAGCCCACTGGCACCCTAGAGCCCACCGACACCCTTTTGATGGGTGATGCCAAGCTGGGTAAGGCGCTGCACGATAAGTCGTGCACAATCTGTCATATCTCCATGTTCGGTGGTGACGGCAGCAAGATTTATACACGACAAGATAGAAAAGTCACAACGATTGAGGGACTGATGGCACGGGTGGAGGGATGCAATAAAAATACAGGCACCCATTTTGACAAGGCCCAGATGGACGATATTATTAAATACTTAAGCGACGAGTTTTATAAATTTACCACAGCCGAAGAATCCAAAATGGACATGCCTGAAACTGTCGACCCCAAAGAAGATAAACCAAAGACGGATGAACCCAAAAAGTGACTGCCTTGGTCGACAGGCCATGCCGCCCCCGCAAAGGTGGGGCAGATCGGCTTGATCGTACATCCACTAACGATCTACTTAGACAGATTGAAGGCTGGCACACGAATGATGATGCCACTGAAATCAATCGCAATTTCGACTTCAAAAATTACTACGAAACCATGGCCTTTGTGAATGCTCTGGCTTGGATCGCCCACCGCGACGACCATCACCCTGACATCGAAGTAAGCTATAAGACTTGTCGTGTGCGCTTTACCACCCACTCGGTACAGGGACTGTCGGAAAACGACTTTATTTGCGCCGCAAAGATTGGCGCTCTTGTGGACTGATGGCGATAAGGCTACACAGATAAAGACGGTCCCTATCCAAGGCTAGGGAGCAGTGTACTGTTAGCCAATGCGATTACATAAACCGTTCCGCACAGGCCGACCTTTATTTGGCCTTCAGTAAACGCAAGCTGTTAGCGATGACGATCAAACTGGCGCCAACGTCTGCGAAGACGGCCATCCACAGTGTCGCCAGACCGGCCACTGCCAGCACCAGAAACGTCGCCTTGATGCCCAGGGCCAGCACGATATTCTGCCGGATGGCCCCCAATGTCGCCCGGGACAGGCGAACGGCAAAGGGGAGCTTGGAGAGGTCGTCCCCCATGAGCACGATGTCGGCGGTTTCCAGGGCGGCGTCTGTCCCGGCGGCCCCCATGGCGATGCCGAGGGTAGCGGCGGCCATCGCCGGGGCATCGTTGACCCCATCACCCACCATACCCACCTTCTGGTGTTGGGCCACCAGGTCTTTAACGGCCTGAACCTTGTCTGCTGGCAACAGTTCAGCCCTGGGCTCATCAATCCCCAATTGACCGGCGATGGCCCGAGCCGTCCCCCGGTTATCACCGGTAAGCATCACGATAGGGTCAACACCCAAATGACGTAAATGTTTGATCGCGGCTGGGGCCTCGGATCTGAGCCCATCGGCGATGGCAATCATTCCAAGCACCCGTTGTTCACTCCCCAAGATGACCACCGTCTTGCCTTCCGCCTCGTGCTGTTCGAGCCGGGCCTCCACCTCAGCGGAACACAAGCCCAATTCTTCGAACAGGCGATGATTACCCAAACGGTAAAGCTGCCCATTGATGCGGCCCTCCACACCACGACCGATCAAGGCCTGAAAACCCTCGACCACGGGGGGATCAATCGCCCTCTCCTCGGCGTGGTGACGAATGGCCTGGGCCAGGGGGTGCTCGGAACGAGACTCAAGGCCGACGGCAATATTTAATAATGCCGCCTGAGTCGTGTCATCAAAGGTCTCGACACCCTGCACCCGTGGTTTGCCCTCTGTCAGGGTGCCGGTTTTATCAAAGGCAAGCACCTTCAGTTGTCCCAGATTTTCCAGATGCACACCCCCTTTCATCAGCACACCCGCACGGGCACTACGCGCCAGTCCAGAGACAATCGCCACCGGGGTGGAGATCACCAAGGCACAAGGGCAGGCGATGACCAGTAACACCAGGGCCCGATAAAACCAGATATCGAAGGCCTGGTGAAGCAACAAGGGCGGTAATATCGCCACCAAGACCGCGAGCACGATCACTGCCGGGGTATAGATACGCGCAAAATAATCCACGAAGGCCTGGGCCGGCGCCCTGCTGGCCTGGGCCTCTTCGATCAAATGGATCACGCGCGCAAGGGTCGTGTCGGACGCCATGTGCGTCACCCGCACATCCAGACTACCCTGACCATTGATGGAGCCGGCGTAGACGGTATCCCCCGGTGACTTGTCCACCGGCACCGATTCACCGGTGATGGGGGCCTGATTCAGGCTGCTGAGGCCGTCGACGATCTCTCCATCCAGGGGGGCCTTCTCGCCGGGACGCAATCGAAACACATCGCCCACCTGCACCGCGTCAACCGCCACGGTAAGCTCTTTGCCCTCACGCAGCACCCTGGCCACCGGGGGGGCCAGGTCCATCAGGGCACGTACCGCATGGCGGGCGCGATCCATGGAGCGGCTCTCCAAGACCTTTGCCAGGGCGAAAAGAAATACCACCATGGCGCCTTCGTCCCAGGCATCGATAAACAAGGCACCGACCACCGCGACCGTCATGAGGAAGTTCATGTCCAACGCGCCATGGCGGACGGCGGCCAAACCCTTGCGGGCAATAAACCAGCCGCCACAGATCATGGCCAGACCAAAGGCCACCTTCTCCCACACGCCTGCACCGCCCGACAGGTGCATCAACAGGCCACTGGCCGTCAACAAACCCGCCAGCACGGTAGAGAGCAAATGCCCTTGGTTTGTCCACAAGCCACCGCCTTCCTGGGGCACCCCAAACGGCGTGGCGTTAAGGCCCACCTCGGACAGGGTGGAGATAATCTGCTCCGCTGGCAAGCGCTTGGCATCGTGGACGACGGTCAGGCGTGCACCCACGAGGTTCACCGCAAAACGCTCCAGCCCAGGCAAATCCCCAAGGGCCTTTTCAACCAGGGTCTTTTCCTCGGCACAGTCCATGCCCTCTACTTGCAACACCGTGGTGAGCACAGACTGGGGGACCTTCAACCGGTAACCCAATTCATGCACCACTTTCTGTAATCGTTGCATGGCGGCCACTGACGCCACCTCGGCCGACAAGGTCTCACCGGCAAAATTGACATTGGCCTGAGTTACGCCGGGGACCTGATTGGCCACCTTTGCAATCTTGTCGGCACAGTCAGGACAGTCCATGCCATCGATATGGCACACCACCTCTTCCGATTTTTCTGTCGATGTCGACTTCACACACTTAGCCCCCGCTGCTGTAAGCCTTCTCCTCGCGCAACATGGATCGGGAAAAGACACCATACAACACCGGCAACACAAAGAGTGTCAACGACGTGGAAGAAACCAGGCCGCCCACCACCACGGTGGCCAGGGGTCGCTGCACCTCCGAGCCCACACCGCTGGACAGCAACATAGGAATCAATCCCAAGGCCGCGATGGAGGCCGTCATCAGCACCGGTCGCAGACGGGACATGGCCCCTTCGAAGACCGCCTCATCGAGCGCCAGGCCACCCGTGACCCGTTGGTTGATGGCGTTCACCATCACCACCCCGTTGAGTACCGCAACACCAAACAGGGCGATAAAGCCAATGGACCCCGGCACCGACAGGTACTGTCCAGATAAAAACAGGGCGGCGATTCCCCCGATCAAGGCCAGGGGCACATTGAGCATGATCAACATGGCCTGGCCGACGGAATTAAACGCAAAGTACAGCAACAAAAAGATCAAGGCCAGGGACAAGGGCACCACCACCATGAGTTTTGCCTGGGCCCGTTGCTGGTTTTCAAACTGACCACCAAAGACCACCGTATAGCCCGTTGGCAGATCGACTTCTTTGTCGATACGTTCGCGCAGCTCCGCCACCAGCCCCCCCATATCGCGTCCTTCCACATTGGTTTGAATGACGACCCGGCGTTGCACATCGTCACGCCGTATCTGTGGTGGCCCGGACTCGATGGCGACCGTGGCCACATCACCCAGGCGCACCCAGGCTCCCCCTGGGGCCTGAACCACCAGGTTGCGTATGGCCTCCACACTGTTGCGTTGTGCCTCAATCAATCGCACATAAATATTGTAGCGTTCGTTGCCCCGTATCACCTGCCCGGCGGTACGCCCACCAATAGCGTCGGCCACCAGGTCCATGATTTGGGATACCGGAATGCCATAACGTGCCAGGGCATCACGATCGGGCCTGATCGCCAACTGCGCCTCACCGGCGATCTGCTCCATGGCAACACCACGGGTGCCCTCAACCTTTTTGACCAGGGTCTCGATCTCCCCACCCTTTTCGGCCAAAACATCCAGATCGGCACCAAACAACTTAATGGCCAATTGCGCCTTGACGCCAGACAACAATTCATCGACGCGGGTGGCGATGGGCTGGGAAAAGGAAAATAACAGCCCAGGATAAACGGACATCTTCTCTTCCATAAGCACCTGCAAGGCCTTGCGATCATCTGCACTTTGCCATTCATCCACCGGTTTGAGACCAATAAAGATCTCTACGTTAGAGACCGGCTCCGGGTCACCGCCGATCTCGGCACGCCCGATACGGCTTGAGACATATAATACTTCTGGAAACTGCATGAGCTGCCGTTCCAGTTTTATGGCAACTTGCTTAGAGGTCTCGAGACTGGAAGACGGGGCCAGGGTCACGCGGACGTTCATGGTGCCTTCTTCCAACTCCGGCACAAACTCGGTACCCAGAAAAGGGACCAAAATGAGCGACGCGATAAACAGGCCGAGGGCGGCACCCACTACCGTCCGCCGCTTTTCTAGTGCGGCCCGCAGGCCGCGTTGGTACCCTTTCTGTAAGGGCCGCATCAACGGACTCTCCTTTTCCTTAACACCGCGCTTAAACAAATAGGTCGCCAAGGCCGGCACGACGATCAAGGCCACCAACAACGAGGCCATCATGGCCAGGACAATGGAGATGGCCATGGGCTGAAACAGCTTGCCCTCGACACCTTCCAGGGTAAACAAGGGCGCAAATACGATGATGATGATCATGACCGCAAAAAACACCGGTCGCCCCACTTCACGGGCCGATTCCTGTATACGTAAGGCCATACCATGATTGTCATGGGCGGCATCAAAAGGGGAATCATCATCCACCGCGACATGGGTCTTGATAAATTTACGATGGCCGGCGTCGGGTCGGGTCAGATGACCAAAGATATGTTCCATCATCACCACCGAGCCGTCCACCATCATGCCGATAGCGATGGCCAGACCCCCCAGAGACATCAGATTAGCCGACACCCCCCATTGGGCCATGACCATGAGGGCCATACCAATGGAAATGGGCACCGAGATCAACACCAGAAAGGTGGCGCGCAGGTTGACCAGAAACAACATCAACACCACGATGATGAGCACAAAGGCCTCCAGCAGCGCCTTGCTGACTGTCGATACCGCCTTGTCGACCAGATCGGACTGGTCGTAGAAGGGTTCCAGGGTCACCCCATCCGGCAGGGCGGTCTGAATGGCCGGTAGCCGCGCCTTGATACCGTCGATGGTGGCCTTGGTGTTGGCCCCCATGCGCTTGAGCACAATGCCAGCAACGACTTCCCCGATCTCCACGGGCTTACCCGTTTCGTCTCGACGGGTCATGAGCACCGCACCCTGACGAATCTCAGGCCCAAAGGTCACCTTCGCCACGTCTTTGATGCGCACCGGCACCCCGTCTTCGTCTTTAAGGGGGATATTGCCGATATCACGCAGTCCCTCGGCCTCACTGCGCACCCAACCGACACCACGCACCACCAGTTGCTCGGCACCACGGTCCATGTACCAACCTCCCGCATTGCGGTTATTGGCCTCAATGGCAGTGGCGACATCATCACCGGTTAGTTTGTAGGATAACAGGCGTTGCGCATCCAACTGCACCTGGTACTGACGTACCTCACCACCAAATGAGAGTACCTCGGTGACACCGCTGACCGGCATCAACAGCAGTTTGACCACCCAGTCGTTAAGGCTGCGCAAGGCGATACTATCGAATTTCTCAGGGTCGTCGGTACGCAGGATATATTGGTACACCTGCCCCAGACCGGATGTATTCGGCCCCATCTCCGGGGTACCGATACCATCGGGTATTTCTTCCCGGGCTGCTTGCAGGCGCTCAAACACCAACTGCCGGGCGAAATAAATATCTGTGCCCTCTTTGAACACCACGGTAATCACCGATAAGCCGGTCTTGGAAATAGAGCGCACCTCCTCTACGTCCGGCAAGGCATACATCACCGCCTCAATGGGAAAGGTGATCAACTGCTCCACCTCTTCCGCCGCCAGGCCACGGGCCTCGGTGTTGATGCTCACCTGAATATTGGTGACATCGGGAAAGGCATCCAGATTTAAACGGGGCAGAATAAGGACGGCACCTACCATCAGGACCAGTAAAGACAGCACCACCAACAGGCGATTGCTGACGGCAAGATCAATGATCTTGTTTAGCATGACAATCTCCTCCTAGTGGTTGTGAATATCGAATCCGCCCTTGGCGAGTTCCGATTGAACAAAGAATGCACCTTGCACAACGACCTTAGCGCCAGGCCGTACACCCTCAATAACCATCATGTCACCGATGGTCTTGGTGACCTTGACTTCAACAGGCTTAAAGCGACCTGGTTTGTCTTCAATAAAAACCACCCAGTCACCATCCGGGCTGCGTAATACGGCATCCTCGGGTATAGCCAACACCGGTGGGCCACCGGCAATCTCAATCCGTGCAGTAGCAAACATGCCAGGTTTGAGCAATTGCTTTGGATTGTCGACCAAGGCGCGTAACTTTACAGTGCGTGTGATCTCATCCATGTTGGCACCGATAGAGATGACCTTGCCGGAAAAACGCTGCCCCGGATAGGCCTTGACCGTCAAACTCACTACCTGCCCACTTTGCACCTTACCGAGTTGATTTTCAGTCAAGGCAACACTGGCCCATACCGTTTTCAGATTGGCAATCACATACAGGCTCTGACCCGGTTGAACGGTTTCACCGGCATTGAGTTTATGATCTATCACCGTGCCGTCTATGGGACTGTGTAAATGCTGAAACGGCAATGATTTGCCACGGTGGGCCAACTGCCAGATCTCTTCTTCTGCCAGGCCGAGAATCTTCAGACGTTGCTTGGCATCTACCAACAGGGAACGGCTTTCTTTGGCCGCAGCGGTATCACCACTTTGCGACCGCTTGTGGATCAACATGTACTCGTGCTGGGCACTCAAAAACTCGGGGCTATAGATTGTGGCCAACAGCTGGCCTTTCTTGACCTTGGCATTGGCGTAGACAGAAACCTTCTCGGCCCATCCTTCACTACGTGCGGTCAGCACCGCCCGGGTCTGTTCATTAAAGTCGATCTCGGCCGGGGCCTGAATAATCTCTGCCAAGGCCTTCGGTGCCAGCGCTTGACTGATGATGTCGCGGGTTTGTTCCTTTTTCAGGGTGACACCCCCCTCTTCTTCCTGTTCATCATGACCGCCACCTTGGCCATGTTCATCCTTATGATCAGCCGTTGACTCTTTTTTATGCTTTGTCTCCGAGGAAGATTTCTCCAGGGCCTCTTTTTTTGCTGGTGCTTCTTCATGACCCTGCCCAGAGGCTTCTTTATGGTCGTGCCCACGGGTCTCAGTGGCATACAATGGATCAATAGCAAGTGCGAGCAACAATAGTAGCCCGGCGACAAGAGGGGTCGATAAGTTTTTTGCAAATTTCATGTTGTGATTCCTGAAAGAGTTCATAGCGCGACCTCCCAAAGATCTTCGCCAAAGGTATCCAAATCGGCCTGTGCCGCTCGATAGCGGACCAGTGTCCTTAGATAATTGCGGCGCGTTTCCAGATAGGTGGTGTAGACATCGAGTAGATTGAGCGCATCAATACGGCGCACACCGTATTCCTGACGGGCGGCCTTAAGCTGGTCATCCACATCCGGCAGGATACGATCATGATAGTTTTTGATCTGGGCCTCCAGAGTGGTTGCCTCGTCAATACGCTGTTGCAGACGTGCCTGGGTCTCGTATTGGAGCGCCTGGGCAGTGTATTGAACTGCATTGGCCGAGGCGCGTGCCTCACTTTCCAGCCCCCGTTGCCGGTCCGTACCCGGCAAGGGAAACTTCAGGCCAATCACTCCGGCCCAGCCATATTCATTACGGGCATTATCCCGCAGTCGCTGGCGACCCAGGCCCAGGGTCAACTCGGGGAAACGGTTGGCGCGTGCCACCGTAACCTCTTTTTTGGATTGGGCAATGCGGCGCTGAATCAACAAAGAGGTGGGCCCTTGTTGTCGTGCCCGCGCAAGCCAGTCGCGTTGTGCCAAAGATAAAGGCCCGAATGTTAATTCACCTTTGAGGCTGTATGCCGTATTGCTCCCGAGCAGGGTACTGAGTTGACGACGGGCAACGGCGAGTCTGACTCCCGTGTCGCGAACTTCATTTTGTAAGCGTTCCCTGGCAATACGGGTACGCAGCAAGTCAACATATTGTCCGGTACCCCCTTTGACGCGCACCCGGCTGATATCCACCGCCTCGGCTGTGCGCTGGGCCATTTCCTGCAATAAATCATGCAACGCGTCGGTCAACAGCACTTGATCAAAGGCCTTGCTGACGCGGGCAATAATCTGTAGGCGTGTGCGTTCAGAACGGGCCATTGCGGCGTCGATGCCCAGGTCTGCGGCCTGTTTACGTCGATACCGCAACACCGGCCACTCCAGGGACTGCTCTACCCCATAAATCTGGTTACCGAACTGGCCGGGCTTATCCAGTTGGCGGGCCTCTTCCCACTCCCAGGACACCGTGGGTGACTCGAACCCATCTGCCTGTAATCTACGTGCACGTGCCACTTCAACATATTGGCGTGCACCTTGCAGTGTGGGGTTATTTTTGATGGCCAGGTTGACGGCTGTCTCTCTATCGAGAACAGTGATCTGGCCTGATCCATTGTCAGTTGCCGATGCCGCAATGACAGGGGCGGCAATAACGTTGGAATGTATGAATACAGATAAAACTAATAGCCCAAAAAGCGGGCGGCGCAACAGCGACATGGCGCGTCCTCGTTATCACAAAATTGATACAAACCCTGGCACAGGCCAGGACAGTCAAATCAACTCAGGACAAGCGACGACGGGGAGGTTGGTAGTGTGATTCCAGCGGCAAGTGGTGAGGAGGAAAATAGGTCGACATAGACCACAAAATGCCGTTGCTATTAGTGCTCACCCCCGCACCGAGAGGCAAGGCCATAAAATGCGACAGCACGTGGCCACAATGGCCATGGACACCATATTGTGCATTGCCGTCAGCATTGCCTGGAACACCAGACGAAACGCTGGAATATCCTCCAGCATCGGAGACAGACACCACATCGCTATGCCATGTGGCGCTGGCCGACACGGCAAAGAAAAGTAATATGATGGTCAGGGCAATTTTACGCATTGGACGGCCATTATAGCATGTATTTTCTTGACACCGGATAAAAAACATCTCCCTCCAAGCGCTCGTTCGGGAATACCCACCGATACTCTACCGCTATTTCCATTGATGCCACGTTGGCGCTTGGTGACAACAGGTTTTCCACAACCATGGAACAAACTAAGAGTACGGCACCATCAAATAGTTCCGCGACACAGCATTCTCACGCCGATCACAAAGGCGGGCAATGGCGCCACATACAGGGTCGCTACACCCTATGATTTGGCGGGGGTTATATCCTCGTCGATTGTCTCAATAATAGGACAGCCGTCTTCGCTGCCACGGCATAAATTGAGCAGCAGTCGCAGCTCATCACGCAGGACCTGAATCTCCGCTAGATTAAGCTCCACCTCAGCCAGCTTGTTGGCGGTAAGCTGGCGCACCTCATCCCTGGCATGTTGCGGATTGGTACGCATGTTCATCAGCATACCGATCTCTGCCAAGGTGAACCGCATCTTTTGTGCCCGCTTGATGAAACGCAGGCGCGAAAGATCCTGTTTGTTATATATCCGTATCCCCGAAGGTGTGCGGTTGACCGGCGGTAATAACCCAATCTTCTCGTAGTAACGTAGTGTATCCGCACTCAGGCCCAGCAGACGAATAACATCACCAATACGATAATACTTTGCTGTATCTATATCTTGAGGTGAAGAAATTTTCAAAATCATGACTCGCTGAGCCTTTCTTCAAGGATTTTCCGTAACTTCTTTTCGGACGGTAATGCAGTAATGATGAGTTTACCCTCTACAGCAATAGCCGGGGTGGCAAGTACACCTAAGGCAACAGCATAGTCCATCTCTTCCAGAACATTCACATCTCGCAAGTGAATTTGATCGCCACCGATGTCATCAGCGATTCTCTTTATTATTTCTTTGGCATGACCGCATTGACTACAGCCGGGAGAACAAAAGACTTCGACATTTATGCCCATGCTTGGGTCTGCCCTGATCGGTAGAAAATGCAAGTGTACTTTAAAAATCCAGCCAAATACGTAAGGGTAAGGCCAGAAAGGCTGCGAAAAACCCGATACCCCAAATAATAACCGAACTCCAGTAGATGCGCTGATTCCAGATCTGAGCCTTATTACACAGGGCACCCAGTTCCGGGTTAGTGGGACAACTGCGGCCTGGGCGGTACATGAACCAGGCAGACAGGCCAAGCATAAACGCAGAACCAGCAAACACCCATTCCTTGTGCTGGCTCAGCGTGATCAAAAATGGAAAACTGCTGGTCATGGCCGCCACCGTGGCGCCAAGCCCCAGGGTCACAAGTATAATAGGTAGCGCACAACACACTAAGGTGCCAGTCGATGCCAACAAGGTCAACCAAGTCAGGCTGCCTTCGCGCCTGTCTGTCATCGGGTTGCTTAGGTCCTGGCTCACAAGGCCTTCTCAATCATGCTACGATAGGTGAATCCGGCATCTTTAAAAAGCTTGGTCATCTGTTCCTCTGTCAGCTTAACGCCATCCACAACATTCACCGTCACCAGCCCCTTATTGAGATCCACTTCGATCTTTTTCACACCTTCTATCTTCTTCAGTTTTTTCTCAATGCCATAGGCGCAGTAGGGGCAGGCCAGACCATCCACACGCATCTGATATTGCGTCCCGGCGGCAAGCGCCGAATGACTCCAGACCAGGGTTATCAATAGCAATGCCATTAGCTTTTTCATCATGTTACCTCTTAACTTTGAAATTTTGATTTCTAAAAAACTGTTCAGGTCTACAGATGCCATTCAAAAACCACTTTGGCACGATAATCGGTTTCCTTTTGATCGCCATTTAAATCCTGATAGATGGGAATCTGCACCCCGGCCTTGATGGCAAAATTGCGCTTGGTCCAGAAGATGCCGGGGGATAGAAACACCTCTGTACCACCGGTGTTGCCAAGCTCAAATCCATTACGTTCCGCCCGCTGGCCAAGTTCACCATTGAGCTCCAGTAGCCAAACCGTATCCGGTTCCAGATAACCGGTGAGTTTGGGGCGGATCCCTCCCACCAGGTCCAACAATATCTTGTCACCACGGCGCAGACCCGCAGCATTGGTGCCGTTTTTCCGATAACGTGCACCGGCCCAGTGGTACCACTTGCGACTTTCATACCCATAGGCCAAGCCAAAAATGGCGTCGGTGCTACCCGTACCCAAGGCCGGTGTGTCCTTGTTAGCAGCAGTGTTGGCCTTGAGCTTGAGCAATACCGTGGCACTCCTTTGCAGGCCGAGAGAGTCCTTGCGCCAGAATCGATATTTGGTGAACAGGCTTGCATCACCAAGCCCGGATGAGGATTTATCCCCTTTCAAGGCCCGTGCATAGGGCAGCTCAATACCGGCGGCCCAGTCACCGGTAATACCGTAGGTCAGCTCCAGGCCCAGCTCGGTATCTCGATCACCACCTTTTTTGCGGGTATGGATCTCCGGGGCGATCTCGACACCCCCCTTAAACAACACATGGGGACCAATACCAAAAACCGGATCGTGCGCCTCGGCCACACCATTCACTAGAAAGGTGGCCAAACCCAACCCGTACAGGCCTGTTTTAAATTGATTCACTACAACTCTCCTGCTCATCGACAAGGGGACAACGCGTGTTGTGTGCTCTGGCAATCTGGAGTGGGCTCCAGGTTCCACGTTAAATACCGATTTCAATTGGAACAGGTGAGATACTCGCCCCTGGAGTCGACTCCAGGTCAAGGGGAACTTAGCCCAGGATACCAAGTCCGTACTCAAGTACGGACTTAAATCTCAATGTGGAGAAAGCAACGGGTTCACTATGGATGATTCAAAATTGACCATTGGCCGTTTGGCGCAGATTGTAGGCGTGAATGTAGAGACCGTTCGCTACTATCAACGCCTGGGGATCATCAACGAACCCCCTAAACCAATCCAAGGCTACAGGACATACCCACCACAAGTGGTAGATCGGCTTAGTTTTATAAAACGTGCCCAACGGCTGGGTTTCAGCTTGCAGGAAATTTCGGAATTACTTGAACTGGGTGATGGCCACTGCGATGACGTGCGTCAACGTGCGGAGGCGAAACGCGCTACGATCGATAAACAGATTGCTGACCTAAAAACACTGCGCACGAAGATAAACGAACTAATCCAAGCATGTCATAGCGGCCGCGACACCACCCATTGCGCCATCGTCCAGACCCTGGCAAAAAAGCACAACTAATGGCCCGCCTGTATGTGCAGGTTGTCAGGGCAACATTCTGCATAGGATTGAACTCCCGGGCGCTGCTCGTACCAACCCACGCTACGGTTAATGAGCTTTACCGCCAATAGCATTACCGGGACTTCAATTAACACACCCACTACCGTGGCCAATGCCGCTCCCGACTCAAAACCAAATAGCGCAATAGCAGTGGCAACAGCCAGTTCAAAAAAATTGCTGGCACCGATGAGAGCGGATGGCCCGGCCACGCAGTGCGGTGAGCGCAGCGCACGATTTAGCAAATAGGCCAGGCCAGAATTAAAAAATACCTGGACCAGAATAGGTATCGCCAATAAAGCGATAATCAGGGGTTGAGTGATAATTTGCTTACCCTGGAATCCGAATAGCAACACCAATGTAGTGAGCAATGCGACCAAGGAAACCGGGTGCAGGCGATCAAGCACACGCTGTAGACGAGCTTGGCCATGCTCGTGTTTTAATAACCATCCTCGCCAAAGATTAGCGACCATCAACGGCACGACAATATAAACCAGCACCGATAGCAGCAAGGTGTCCCAAGGGACGGTGATGGCAGACAACCCCAGCAACAACCCGACCACCGGGGCAAAGGCAAAAATCATAATCACATCGTTGAGCGCCACCTGTGACAAGGTAAAGTGGGGCTCACCCTTTGACAGATGACTCCACACGAAGACCATGGCGGTACAGGGTGCAGCGGCGAGGATAATAAGTCCGGCAATGTAACTGTCGATTTGTTCTGCGGGTAACATGGGACGAAATAACCAGCCGATAAATAGCCAGGCCAAAGCCGCCATGGAAAATGGCTTGACCGCCCAGTTTACAAACAGAGTCACACCAACCCCACGCCAATGTTGGCTTACACCCTTAAGGGCCCGCAAGTCGACCTTGAGCAGCATGGGAATAACCATGAGCCACACCAGTCCTGCCACTGGCAGATTGACCTGGGCCACTTCCAAATTACCCACGACCTGAAACGTAGCATTAAAAAAATGCCCCAGTGTGATGCCCGCAAGGATACACAGAAATACCCAAGCACTGAGGTAGCGCTCAAAGAATCCTATTTCGGTGGCGGAGGTTTTATCGGCGACAGTTTCGCGTTGTGTACCCATGGGTGTCTCCGTATTACTTAAAAGTTTTGTATCAGGGTTGTGACCCGACTGCGGATTTCATCCCGACTGGCACGAAAAACACCCATGACTTCCTCATCGCTACCCGTTGCCTTGGCCGGGTCATCCAGTGGCCAGTGCTCCTTATGGGTGCCAACCGGTAATGCCGGGCAATGCTCATCCGCATGACCGCATACCGTTAGCACAAGATCCGCCCATTCCAGCATCGTGCCCGTGAGTTGGGTCGATTCCTGACAGGAAATATCGACTCCCGCTTCTTTCATCACGGCGATAGCCCGTGGGTTCTTGCCATGGGCCTTGATACCCGCCGAGCAGACTTCCAGATCATCGCCACCCAAGTGACGTGCCCAGCCCTCTGCCATCTGTGAACGACAGGCGTTGCCGGTACACAAAAACAATAATTTCATCGTGTTTTTCTGCCTTGTAGTTTATGCACAGCACGCTGCGCTGGGCCGATTGGGCATCTCTGCCAACATCACATGGTCGCCAATAAAGGGCTCATGCTTACTTACGCCCTCAAGGGTCGCCTCAATCACTGACTGCGCCCAAGCCGGTAATTCTGGATGCAGTCGGTAATAAATCCACAGCCCTTCACGACGGTCGAGCACAATACCGGCCTCGCGCAACGAGGCCAGATGTCGTGACACCTTGGGCTGAGAAAGACCCAATGCATGGGTCAACTCACAGACGCACAGTTCACCTTCCGCCTGCATCAAAAGCAGGCAACGCAGCCGGGTCGTATCGGCAAGAAGCTTGAAGAAACGGTGCGACTGAATGTTCATGTGGGCAATATACGTCAATCCATATATATACACAACCATATGTATATCTAAAAATACACACATTGACTCCGTACCCTGGTACGGAGTCTATCCTTGCCATGAATTGTGACGAACAGGAGAAATAGCCATGCCGAAAAATGCACACGCGACACCCCGCCGCTCTTTGTTCGCGGCAGGTATTGCCGCAATCGGGGCCTCGCTGTGTTGCGTCGCCCCCCTGGTGTTACTGGCTCTGGGAATCGGTGGCGCCTGGATCAGCACCCTCACCGCACTGGAACCTTACCGGCCCATCTTTATCGGCGTGGTCCTGGTGTTTCTCGGGCTGGCATTCCACAAACTCTATATTGCCCCGAGAAAATGCGCAGCCGGTGATGCCTGTGCGGTTCCCGGTACATTGCGTAATCAGCGCATCATCTTCTGGACCGTCACGCTGGTACTCGCCGCCCTGGTGGCCTTCCCCTGGTACGGGCTGGCCCTGCTCGGCTAAATACACAAAAACTTTCAAAACTCCACGTTACACAAACCCAAGTTGAGGAGAATTATGATGCCCAAGTTCCTGTTATCTTTTGCCCTGCTCAGTTTCATCGCCACCGCGAATATGTTGATGACCGCCCAGGCCGATGAAACCAAACCGGCTACTGAAACCAAAACTATCACCCTGGACGTTCAGAATATGACCTGTGCCCTATGCCCACTCACCGTGCGCAAATCTCTGGAGAAGGTTGAGGGAGTGATCAAGGCCGAGGCAAGCTTCGATACCAAGACTGCCACGGTCACCTTTAATCCCGCCAAGACCACGCTTGAAGCGCTTACCCAAGCCACCACCAATGCCGGCTATCCATCAAAACTGAAGGAATAAGCTGACTGCAAATGGTAATGAAGACCACAACAACGCACCAGGATGAGACAAATGTGAGCGGTATCGGCAGATTACACATCGTCATCGTCGGCACCGGCTCCGGTGCCTTTGCTGCAGCCATAAGGGCTGTGGAGCGGGGGGCAACAGTGACGATCATCGAAGGAAGCGAGACGATCGGCGGAACCTGTGTCAACGTGGGCTGTGTCCCTTCAAAAATTTTTATCCGTGGCGCCCACATTGCGCATATCCAGGGCCATCATGCCTTTAATGGCCTATCACGAAATACCCCCAAGATCGATCGTAAGGCGATGGTGACACAACAACAACAATGGGTAAAAAAGCTGCGTTATGCCAAGTACGAAAGCATTCTGGAAGCTCACCCAGACATCCATTTGGTGCGCGGTATGGCACGATTTAAGAATGCCCATACGCTAAGCATCACAAAACAAGACGGTAGTGAAAAAGAAATCCAGGCTGATCGTATTTTACTGGCCGTTGGTGCAAGTCCTGCCATCCCCAATATTCCAGGTCTGAGTAAAACGCCTTACTGGACATCAACCGAAGCCCTAATCTCAGAAACGACACCGGAACATTTAGTCGTGCTAGGCGCATCTGTGGTCGCACTTGAGCTGGCACAGGCATTTCGTCACATTGGCGCAGAGGTCACCGTGTTGGCACGCAGCACCCTGTTATCAAAAGAAGACCCAGAAATTGGTGAGGGTTTGATGCAGGCATTTGAAGATGAAGGTATCAAGGTGATGTTGACCACGATTCCAGAATCGGCAACGCACGACGGCAAACAATTCATACTGCAGACAAATAAGGGCGAAGTACGGGGCGACCAGTTGCTGGTGGCCTCCGGTCGCACACCGAACACCAAGGCACTGGATCTGGACAAAATTGGTCTTAAGACCGACAAAGGGGGTAGCATTATGATTGACGATCACATGCGCACCAATGTTGAAAATATTTATGCAGCAGGTGATTGCACCAATCAGCCTCAGTTTGTGTATGTCGCAGCAGCGGCCGGTACCCGTGCCGCCCGCAATATGACCGGTGATGATATAGCCATTGATTTATCCGTTCTGCCTACGGTGATCTTCACCGACCCTCAGGTGGCTACCGTCGGGTTAAACAAACAACAGGCTCAGGATATGAAAGTGGAATCACGCACACTGGATCTGGAAAACGTACCCCGCGCCCTGGCTAACATGGACACCCGTGGCTTTATCAAATTAGTGGCAGAAAAAGACAGTGGCCGTATCGTCGGTTGCCAGGTATTGGCGCATGAAGGCGGTGAGATCATCCAGACTGCGGCCCTGGCCATTCGCAACCGCATGACTATTGATGAGTTGGCCGATCAACTCTTCCCCTACTTAACAATGGTGGAAGGCCTGAAACTAACGGCCCAAACCTTTAACAAAGATGTAAGGCAACTGTCTTGCTGCGCGGGATAGAGACTCAAAACCCCTCTTTCCGGCCCCATCGTGGTGCAGCCTAAGTCGCCATCAAAATCAGCATCCCATCCAGATTCAGTATACTGGGGTGGATTCCGGGCTGAACACCCTCTTGCGTATCATGCTGTGATATCCCGCCCCATGGTATCTGGAAAAAACGTCATAAATCCAGGCACGTGAGCGATCGAGTTGCCGCCGATCCACCAAGGATAGCGCAACATCACAATATTCACCTGCATCGACCATCACCACATCACCCCCCACCGCACCTTTTTTCTTGTCATTTTCGAGGAGCCTTTCAGTAATATACTCACTGTGCGCCTTGATCTCCTTATAACTCACACCTTTTGGGTTAAGCCGGATTTTAGCTTCAACAAAGACCATCTTCCAGGTTGTGCCCTCGTCATCATTACGCTCTATAATTTGGCCCCAAGGAAAATACCGCCCACGCGCATCTTTGTATTCTCTCTCCAGTCCGGCCAAATACTCCTCACTTTCATATTCGGCACGCTCTTGCATACATGCGGGTATCTCCAAGGGCTCCAATTGCGCAAGCTTGCTTGCCTTGGTAGCAAGGCCTCGGGCCCATTCGCGTTCGCTGCAAAGTTCATTTACCGCTTTCCATGCTGACAGTGCGCACACCTGATCTTCAATAAATGCCTCACACCATGCTCGATCCACAGCACATTCTTTTACAAACTTTATGGCCCACGCGCTCGCATCAAATGTCCAATGCTGCTCCAGCAGGCCTTTGGCCCAATCCATAACCTGGGGGTTCCTCTTGGCCAGCGTATAAATACAGTCATACTCTCCAAATTTCCGTAACCGGCGCTCTAACAGGGGCTTTGCCCACATAATTTTTTTTTGCTTCGCTTGCACCAATTCAAGTATCTCACGACCCGGCAATCTGCGATCTTGTTTGGCAATCGCACTCTCACGCTGACGCTTTAGTGCCTGCTCACGCATGGAATCGGTGATCACATCCCAGCTTTCTGACGCCAAGGATATACCACGCTTCTCAACCCTGGTGCGTTTTCTATGAGATTTAAGCAGATTGAAAAATCGGTCCATCAATGTGCCTTCATCTGCCTGATCAACACGAGAATTCTTGCTTGCGATATTAAGTTTCATGGCTTCATTTGTACTTAACAAATCGTGGCACACAGCCTGTAGCCAACGTATGGCTGCTCATATACAGCGAGTGGATGATCGGCAAAATATCAGATAGCCACAAAGATTTGTAGCGGCATGAACAATCCCGATGTACGCACAGGCCCCATTACCACATTATACTTGCGGTTATAGTATCAGCGATTCACTGTATTTCTTGACATAATTAGTCAGGTATTATACAACCCCATATACACCCTTCAGGAGTAACCCCATGCAAGCACAAGTAAATGGCAGCACCATTCAACTCAGCGAGGCCGGTTGGCTCGAGAACCTTGATGAATGGAGTGAAGACTTGGCACATGAAATTGCCAAAAATGAAAAAATTTCGGATTTAACGGATGAACACTGGGACATCATCAATGCCGCCCGGTCCTATTTCGTGGAATATGGCACCGTGGCTGAACCACGTAGATTTTCCAAGATTATGAAAAAGAAATATGGAGACGACCGCAGCAGCCAGAAATATATTTATTCTCTGTTCCCGACCGGTCTGATTAAGTGTGCCAACAAGATCGCTGGGTTACCACGCCCCAAAGGTTGCAGTTAAAGGCTGTTACTGCCCAGTGTGTGGTGGCAGCAGATTAACTCAGGGGAATAAAAGTTACCCGCTTCAGAGAGGACAATCCCGGATCACTTCGAGAAAGGCCCTGCCGTACCGCACAAGTTTTCGTTCGCCTACCCCACCGACGACACGTAGTGCGGCTTCGCTATCCGGCCGCTGACTGGCCATTTCACACAAGGTGCTGTCATGAAAGATGACATAGGGCGGCACACCCTGTTCCCTGGCCAACCGCAGACGCAGCACCCGCAGCGCCTCAAACAGAGGCTGGTCCTGGGCTGACAAAACAATCGATGCCTTACGGGTTCCCTGAGCCTGCTTGGACTCCCTTTTAGGCCGCAGGCGCAACTGTAGTTCCATCTCGCCACGCAACAAGGGCCGTGCCTTGGCCGTAAGCCCCAAGGCACCGTGGCCCTCGGGATCAATATCCAGATAACCCTGGGCAATGAGCTGTCTAAAAATATCACGCCACTCCTGAGCCTTATGCTCACAACCTATGCCATAGGTGCTGATGCGGTGGTGACGGTTGTTTTTGATACGCTCATCATCTTTGCCAATAAGTACATCGGTGGCATATTTGACACCGAAGCGTTGGCCGGTGCGATAGACACACGACAACGCCTTACGCGCCGCCTCGGTACCATCCCAAGTGACAGGTGGATGCAAGCAATTGTCACAGTTACCGCAAGGCTCTGACAGATACTCATCGAAACAGGCCAGCAGCACTTGACGCCGACAACCCGTTAATTCGCACAGTCCCAACATGGTCTCCAGTTTATGGTGGGCGATCCGTTTATATTGTTCGTTTGCATCCGTATCACTCATCATCTGCCGCAGGGTAATGACATCCTGCAGGTTGTAAGCCATCCAGGCATTGGCAGGCTGCCCATCGCGACCGGCACGCCCGGTTTCCTGGTAGTAGGCCTCAAGGCTCTTGGGCAAATTCAGATGAGCGACGAAACGCACGTCCGGCTTGTCGATACCCATACCGAAAGCGATAGTGGCGACCATGATGACGCCGTCCTCACGCAAAAACCGCATCTGGTGCTGGCGGCGCATCTGCTCGGGTAGACCGGCATGGTAGGCCAGGGCCGTCCTGCCTTTTTGAGTTAGCCAGTCTGCCACCTGCTCCACTTTCTTACGTGAAAGACAATACACGATGCCTGCATCATCTGTGTGTTCAGATTCAAGGAAGCGCCACAGTCGCTCACGAGGGTTATCACCCTCACTGATAGCGTAACGGATATTGGGCCGATCAAAGCTGTTGATGTAAACCTCGGCCTGCCCCAAGGCGAGTTGTTCGATAATTTCATCGCGTGTACGCCGATCCGCAGTGGCCGTCAGGGCGATACGCGGCACCTTGCTAAAGCGTTCGGCCAATACAGACAGCTTACGGTATTCAGGGCGGAAATCGTGCCCCCATTGGGACACGCAATGGGCCTCATCGATGGCAAACAAGGCCAGTGGTGTGCGCGTCAACAACGCCAACATGCGCGAACTTAGGAGCCGTTCCGGCGCGACATACAACAGATCGAGCTCCCCGCCCAACAATGCCTGTTCGGTTGCCTGTTGTGTAGTGCTGTCCTGGGTGGAATTAAGAAAGGCCGCTCGCAATCCAAGCTGGGTGAGTGCATCAACCTGGTCCTGCATCAACGCGATCAGCGGCGACACAATAACGCCCACCCCATTGCGTAACAGTGCCGGTATCTGGTAACACAGCGACTTGCCACCACCGGTGGGCATCAACACCAACGCATCGCCACCTTCAATCAGAGTGTGAATGATATCCGCTTGATGGTGGCGGAAATCGTGATAGCCAAAGGTGTTATTGAGTATCTGACGTGCTTGTTTCATATTGTGTTTCACAAATTTCCATTTACAGCACGAAAACGCCGTGAGCCTCAGCCTCGTATTTCTTGTTTTGACATACTGATGAGTTACTAAGGAAAACGGAAGTTGCCCAACATCATGCATCTGACAGAGTAAAAAAGAACATCGCACCCTGGTCTACCTCGGCCTTGGCCCAGACACGACCACCGTGGCGACGAATAATTCGTGCAGCAACAGCCAGACCAACACCGGTGCCCTCAAACTCGTCTCGTCTGTGCAATCTCTGAAACACACTAAATAACTTATTGGAGTAGTCCATATCAAAGCCCACTCCGTTGTCTTTAATAAAGTAAACGACCGGCCCACTGTCTCCACCTAACACACCAAACTCAATCGTCGGCAGGCCGACCTTAGCCGTGAATTTCCAGGCATTATCAACCAGGTTCTCAAGCACAATATGCAACAATTTGTAATCTCCCTGGGTACGGATATCAGGTGCAACCAGAAACTCAACTTTACGCTCCGGATCACTCTGCTGAACCTGCACCACCACATCCTGGACGAGCTTGCTAAGATTAACATCCATTACATTCAATTCACTGCGTGTCACCTTCGACAACAGCAACAGACCATCAATGAGCTCACCCATACGCAGGGTGTTTTTACGCACACGATTAAGATAATCTTGTCCGCCCTCATCCAACTGGGAAGCGTATTCATCGAACAATGCCTGACTGAATCCCTTGATACTTCGCAATGGGGCTCGCAAATCATGAGAAACAGAATAGCTGAAATCCTTCAACTCCTTGTTGACCGTCTCCAAATTCTCGGTGTAGTTTCTGACCAGCCTCTCAAGACGCTCCTGGTGTGCCCGTAGCTCCTGCTCGGTTCTATCTCGTTGTTCTTCCCGAAGGGTAATATCGTCAAGTATGTCGTTAAATGCATCCACCATCATTCCAAATTCATCTTCACTTTCCTTTTCTGCGCGCACAGAATAATCTTTATTATCCGCGATCACTCTAGCCTTGGCCGCCAAATGCACTATTGGTAAAGCTATCAGACGTTGTAACGGCTTTAGTAAAAAGTAAACAAGAATGGATATGAAAATGATAATGATGCTGATGATTTTTATATGTTGAATAAACCGGCTATTTAACTCGTCAAGACCCACGCGAACAAAGACAGTACCAATCTGCCTTTCTTCCAGGCTGACCGGCACAACCAGGTGAAGCTCATTTTTTGTAAATTGGTGCCCAGTATAAACCGGCCTCTCCGGGCAGGTGGCAGACAAATTGGCCTGGGTATAATTAGCAAAGATGGCCTTGTCAGCAGCATAGAGACATACCCCCAATACGGCGGGCTGGGCACTGAATGCTCTGAGATCTTTGACAGCCAGACTTTTGTCTTCAAGGAACAATGCCACAGCGCTGCGATCTGCGATCACCCTGGTCAGCACATTGAGCTCTTGCAACATATATTGTTTTGTAGACGAACGGTCGTAGACAATAAATACGCTACCCGCCAAAAACAGGCCCATAACCGTGGCCGACATGACGGCCAGTACTACCTTGCTCCGCATGGATCGATTTTTTAACAGGTGTGGCATATGTCCACTCGCTCACCTATCACCCCTGTATCCACTTTTAGAAGTCTGGCGTTCATTTAAAAATTGGCCCGATATGCTGATTTCACGCTGACCTGAAGGCGAACCCTATTTTTATGCACTACTTTAAGCCTCACTATATCACCGTACCCATAGAAATTTCCCTAAGTTTTAAGACTGGATTAGAAACAAGGACACAGGTCTGGATATGGCGACTTAGCGCCTTACTGGGCTATACACATTGGCTTGTACACATACAGTCGCAGAAGAACCTGATGACAATCGCCAAATCCAGATTAAGTAAGCTGTCTTACCAATTGTTCGTTGACGAAACCGTGCAACACCAGGGTCTGCTGGTCTTCCAGTAACTGGAATTCCAGTCCATATCGAAATTCCTGAGGATCGTCTAACTCTGGATCCGGAGATGCAATACAATTTCTGATAACCGCCGGTAAAACCTGGTACTCTTCTATTCCGGCCACTGTTAATTTGATGTTTACTGTAACCAAATCATCAACCTTGCCCAATGCCTGGAGTGAACTCACGGCAATCCCGGCAGTGCTAATGTCCCGAATTCGGGCCGACTGGTTTTCGGTATACCCCCCGGCAGAGTCTTCATTGGTGACTGAAACTATGATATCCGTTTGTGCACGGTGCGCCTTGCGCACAATCAGGTGAGCCGATTTAGCAGGGTAGGCAAGATGCAGATAGGGGTATGGATGCAGGCTGGTTCGCAGCACACTGGTCTCAAATCCATACACGCTATTTCCCGAAAGCAGTCGTGAAACAAACAGATGTCCCTCCCGGAAGGACATGGGTACACCATCAAGGCGCGGGGTGGTGACTATAAGACTCCTGTGCTCCAGAAATCCGATGACCTTGACGTAGTATCGATCCTCCTCCTGACCGCGGGTACATTGAAGTTGAAGGGCGTCCCCTACGGAAAATTTTAGCTTCTTTTTGCCCATAAACCTACTCACCTCATGCCATGTGTATGGTCAAAACCAATGACTCACTTGCCAGGGGTAATTGTAGGCCAAATACAGTACAGTTGCCGTAATGAACATTACCCACTATCTTGTCCCCACCAACCCAAAGGTAGCAACTCCAAATTAACTGGTTTCCTATGACCACAACCCAAACCAGACACAGTCCCCACGCTACAGCACGGTGGCTACTGTTAGCTCTTGCTATCGCATTATTAGGTGGTTGTGTCTATTTGTCTCCTAAACCCGTCGGCATCGGCCCCACACTTTCCTATTCGAAGCTCCCCGGCTGGATGGAAGATCGGCATGCCGAGGCTTGGCCGGCACTGCTGCAAAGTTGCCACAAAAAGCCAAAAAAAGACCCGCGCTGGTCGGTGCTATGCGAGCAGGCCTTTAGTATGGATCAACCCAGCGATGTGGCGGCACGAGAGTTTTTTGAATACTGGTTCAGACCCCATCGGGTGTTGGGGAGTTGGGGCCGCCGGCGTGGACTCATCACCGGCTATTATGAGCCCCTGCTTAAGGGCAGCATGAGCGCCTCTGCGGATTACCCCGTCGCCCTGTACCGGCGTCCACCCGAATTACTCACGGTGGACCTGGCCGAGCTATACCCGGAACTGGCCGGCAAACGGGTGCGAGCTCGCGTCGAAGGACAAAAGGTCATCCCCTATTACGACCGCAAACAAATTGATGGAACCGACAACCCCCTGTCGGGCAATGAGCTGATATGGGTGGACGACCCAGTGGCGGCCTTTTTTCTTCACATTCAAGGTTCAGGCCGGATTCAACTGCCAAATGGTGAACGGGTGGCTGTGGGCTATGCCGATCAAAATGGCCATCCCTACTCGTCACTGGGGCGCACCCTGGTCAAACAGGGCAAGATGAAACTGGAGGAGGTCAATCTATTCAGTCTGCGCGCATGGCTCGAAGATCATCCCGACCAGATTACCGACATGCTCAACACCAACGCCAGTTATGTCTTCTTTAAGTTGCGAGACGTCCCTGCTGGGGGGCCTATCGGTTCCCTGAATGTGCCCCTGACCGCAGAACGCAGCCTGGCCGTTGATCGCTCCGTCATCCCCTTGGGCCTGCCAGTGTGGTTGGAGACCACCACACCGGATGAGCACCCACAACCCTATCGGCGACTGGTCATGGCCCAGGACACCGGTGGTGCCATTCGAGGTGCCATCCGTGCCGATCTTTTTTGGGGCAGTGGGGAGCGTGCCGAACGTATGGCGGGTAACATGAAACAGGTGGGGCGACTTTATGTATTAGTCCCCATCGATCCCAACAGAGTATCAATACGCCATGACCACGAAGACGAACCTCCCGGAAATTAAACCCTACCCAAGCAAAGATGGGTCGCTCATTCGAGAACTCATGCACCCAAACCAACATAGCGTCCAGCAGCAGAGCCTGGCTGAGGCCATTGTCCCTGCGGGTGCCACCACAGCATTGCACCGCCACCGCGAAAGCGAGGAGATCTACCATATCCTGTCCGGAAGTGGGCACATGAGCCTGGGCGACGATGCGTTTAATGTCGGTCCCGGTGATAGTGTGTGCATTCCACCTGGCACGGCCCATTGCCTGCGTAATACCGGCACCCAAGAGCTTCGACTGCTGTGTTGTTGTGCGCCGGCCTATTCCCACAACGATACTGAGATTCTCTAGTGCAGAGTAGTCTTGTGCAGAATGAACGGATCTTACCTCTGCTTCCCACGCTCCCGCGTGGGAAGCAGGTGCTTCATGGTTGGGAAACCCGGATAGACCCAAAAAACCTATTGCTCTTCCACCATGGCCAATAACTTTCCACCAATCTCCTCTCGCCGCCACCCTTGAAGTACTTTTAATTCTCGCTCGCCCTGGACCATACGTCCCAAATCCTGTTTGTTACACAGGAGCGCAGGGCTCAGCCCTTTGGTATCTGCATAATCGTGCACCGCCGCAGCCAAGGCCTTGACCCATTTCTTTTGCGCATCGGTCGGTTTGATGGGGTTGTCCCACAACGCCTGTGGGGGCTGATTCTGACCCTGGTGCAGGGCCTCTAGCAATGACGAACCCCAACGTCTCAGCATCCCCGGTTTGAGTTCATCCCAATCCTTTAGCGCGGCCTCATCCGCCGGTGGGTTGCTGGCCAACTCGAACAACAGCTTGTCCTTGATCACCCAGCTTCGGGGCAAATCCGCCTGTTGGGCACATCGTTCGCGCCACGCGGTTAAGGCCTTAAGGACTTGTTGCTTGGCGGGGGTCAGGCTGCCGCCACGCTTTATCCGCAGATAGGCCCTGTCAGGATCATTGCGGTACAAATCCGGGTCCAACAGCCCTGGTGTTTCCTCATCAAGCCAGTGAAGCCGACCTAATTCCCGTAGGCGATCATTCAGTTTTTGATACAGAGCAGGCAAGTATCTAACATCATCTTCGGCATAACGAATCTGCTCTGCCGATAGGGGCCGTCGACACCAATCGGTACGGGTGTGGGCCTTATCCAGGCGGACATCAACGAGACGCTCCACCAAAGCACCATAACCGATCTGATCGCCCAATCCCGCCAAGCCTGCCGCTAACTGGGTATCGAATAGCGGTGCCGGCAGGGCACCACGCAGATTATAGAACAACTCCAGATCCTGCCGTGCGGAATGCAGGATCTTGAGCCGTGTGGGCTCATATATCACATCCAACAAGGGCCCTAAGTCCTTCAGGGCCACAGGGTCCACGCAGGCAACGCCTTCGTCAGTTGCCAACTGCAGCAGACAGAATGCAGGGTAGTATGTGCTCTCCCGCTTAAACTCGGTATCCAGGACGACCCACTCTTTGTCCGCGAGCCTGGCTATAAGCTGATCCAGAGACTGCGAATCTTGTATCACTTTGGTAAACATAGATAACGAGTGTACGCGTTATCTACTCAGGGCCCAACTGGTATGTGCTAACAAGGGTACGCGGCCGGGGTGGATAGCTGATGGACAACAGATCGGCTATCATGCCGGAATCAGTCTGTTGACAGTGGCTATGCAAGACCCAAAGTACAACACCAAACCTGGGGCAACTCGTTGACTCCCTTAGATCTGCGGCCTTGGCAGTTTTATGCCCTCTATCTGCTTGTGTCAGGCATGACGGTACTCGTGGCGGCCTGTAACCAGAAGCCCTCCCAGGCTGAGGCTCAAGCGGTGGAGGTGGTTAAACTCATTGTTAGCGAGCCTGATAATACAAGTAAACTGGATACACTATCCCATGGTCGTGCCGCCTCTATAGTTGAGGAGATACAAAATGATTTACCATCAAAAATCGCTGTTGAGTTCATGCAGGCACGCCAACAACAAGGCATCCCTACTCACTTCGAGGCCTCAACCCAGAAAAATGATAACCCGCTTGAAAAGCACATTGTGGTTAGCGTCATTCAAGGCAAGTCCTTCCCATCCAAAAATATTCAAGCGCATTTTCTGGTGCTGATGCAAAAAGAATTCAACCAAGACTGGTCCGTAACCGGCATCTCTCTTCACGCCCACACTTCAGACCTGGATGGCAGGCCAAACGAAAGCAACAACAAAGAACATAGCCGCTTTACAAGCTTACCCCCCTCAACACCGGATCACCCTAAACCATGAAATCCCTGATCATGCAATTCGTCACCATTTGCTTTTTCAGAACCAACCCACAGGACCTGCCCACTTCGCGGGTGTTGCTGGGGCTGACTGCCTTTGCCGCACTATTCACCAGCATACGGTCCACCGTTGAGTTACCGAATGCCCTGCTCATAGCCAGCTTCCATCTCTTTCTCATGGGACTCTTTATACACACCGCGCTCCTGTTCCGCCGCCGTACTGCCCGTTGGTCGCAAACTACGTCGGCCGTCTTTGGCATCACTGCAGTAATCAACCTCGTCACCTGGCCGTTTATCCCCTGGATGGAACACACCCAAGACACTCCCCAGGGTGCCATCCCGGCACTGATCGGTGTCTTTCTGACTATCTGGTACATCGCCATTTTGGCGCACATCCTTCGGCATGCCCTGGATATTCGAGGCGTAACGAGTATTTGGGTCAGCGTTGCTTGCGTATCTGTTCTTATCATTGCAACCCTTGCCATCACATCGTTGGCGACTACTTAGATGCATATCCATATCGCAGGTATTTGTGGCACATTTATGGGGGGGCTGGCACTTATCGCCAGACAACTCGGCCACCGGGTCACCGGTTCGGACCAGGGTGTCTACCCGCCTATGAGCACACAACTCAGCACACAAGGCATTGGCTTACACGAAGGCTACGGGGCTCACCAGCTTGAACCCAAACCCGACCTGGTTATCATTGGCAACAGCCTGTCACGGGGTAATACCCTGGTTGAGGCAGTATTAGATCAAGACATCGCCTATATATCGGGACCTCAATGGTTGGCAGAGCATGTGTTGGCAGACCGCTGGGCACTCGCTGTAGCGGGCACCCACGGCAAGACCACCACGGCGAGCCTGCTGGCCTGGATATTGGAATATGCCGGTCTGTCACCAGGGTTTCTCATTGGTGGTGTAGCGACCAATTTTGGCCTCTCCGCCCGGCTGGGTAAATCACCCTTTTTTATCATTGAGGCCGATGAGTACGACACCGCCTTTTTTGACAAAAGATCAAAATTTATCCATTACCACCCACGGACAGCCATATTGAATAACCTGGAATTTGATCACGCCGACATCTTTGCCGACCTTGATGCGATCAAGCAGCAGTTTCACTATTTTATCCGCACCATCCCCGGCAACGGGCGGCTCATTGTCAACGCCAGCGATCCCAACCTGGGCCAGGTCCTGGAACGGGGGCTGTGGACTGAGACTGAAAACTTTTGTGCTGCAGACCAAAACCCGGTCACCGGGATACCCCCCGGACCGGGCTGGCAGTACCAACTCGATAAGCCCGATGGCAGCCAATTCTCCCTACTGTTAGACGGGACAATCCAGGGTCAGACCCATTGGCCCTGGATTGGTGATTTCAATGTCAGCAATGCCACCGCAGCCATCGCCGCTGCACGTCATGCGGGGGTACCGGTAGGCCACGCACTTGAGGCTCTACAGTCCTTTCGGCCAGTAAAACGCCGCATGGAAATCCGCGGCAAAGTGAAAGGGATTACCGTCTACGACGACTTTGCCCACCACCCCACCGCTATTCGTCTAAGCCTCCAAGCGCTGAGACAGGCCCACCGTGACCGCAGAATTATTGCTGTGCTTGAACCCCGTTCCAACAGTATGCGCATGGGTGTACATCAACATGAGCTTGCTGCGGCACTGAACACAGCCGATCAGGTCATTGTATTTCAATCGCCAGGCCTGGACTGGGACCCGTCCACAATCAGCGAACAAATCGGCACCAGCGCCCGTGTCTGTGACAGCATCAATGGTATCGTTGAACACCTGAGCAAAGAACTGGGCAATGGTGACCGGGTTATCATTATGAGCAACGGTGCCTTTGGCGGTATCCACGAAAAGCTTTTGGAGCGACTCAACAAATGAAACCCAACACTGTATCCCTCGCCATGACCGGGGCCTCAGGTGCCGCATATGGTTTGCGCCTACTGGAATGCTTGCTGCAATATAAGATTAAAGTTTACTTGATGTTAAGCGTACCGGCCCAGATTGTTATCGCTCAGGAAACCGACCTCAAACTTCCGGGCCAAGCCCAGGAAATCGCCCGATATCTCTGCCAGCGTTACAACGCCGACCTGGATTTGCTCCAGGTCTTTGGACCCAAACAATGGTTCTCACCTCCGGCCAGTGGCAGCAGTGTGGCCGACGCCATGGTGGTCTGCCCCTGTACCGGCGGCACCCTGTCGGCCATTGCCACCGGTGCCAGCGATAATCTGCTGGAGCGTGCCGCAGATGTCACCATCAAGGAGCGGCGGCCCTTGTTATTATTGATTCGGGAGATGCCCTTTTCTGCCATCCATCTCGAAAATATGCTTAAACTTGCCCGCCTTGGTGTCAGTATTATGCCAGCTTCCCCAGGACTCTATCACCGACCCCAGTCCGTGGCTCAAATAATCGACTTTGTGGTGGCAAGAATGCTGGACCAGCTACACATAGCCCACAAACTACTGCCGCGTTGGATGGAAGATGACAGCCCCAACACCCACACTACAACATAATGGGTTGCTCGAGTTGCAATTGCTGTGGTCTTTACCTAATCTCACAGAGAGCAACAACTATTCCAGGAAATCATTCACTCGTACACAAGGCCAATCAATATGAAAATATTTCAATCGTTTAAAATACTGCCCCTTGGGATGCTGGTCAGCTTGCTTGCAATCGCACCTGCATGGGCAGCCGAATTCACCAAAGGCCAACATTATGTCGTACTCTCCCAGCCCCAACCCGTCGATGATGAGAAAAAGATTGAAGTCAGGGAACTGTTTTGGTACGGCTGCTCACACTGCTTCAACCTGGAACCCATATTAAACGCATGGCTAAAAAAGAAACCCAAGGACGTTGCCTTTGTCAGAACACCCGCGGTGTTAAGCAAAGCTTGGGCGCCCCATGCACGGGCCTTCTATACCTTTGAGGCACTGGGTGTTACCGACCAAGTCCATGGT
Source organism: Gammaproteobacteria bacterium (assembly GCA_013152415.1). Taxonomy (GTDB): domain Bacteria; phylum Pseudomonadota; class Gammaproteobacteria; order HyVt-429; family HyVt-429; genus HyVt-429. The sequence continues at coordinate 31,926 of JAADGI010000034.1, forward strand.
AAACTTTTTGATGCCATTCATCTGAGCAGGCAACGCCTGGACAATCTCAATTCACTTACAGGTTTCGCCGTAAAAAATGGCATTGATCGTCAGAAATTTATCGAGACGTACAAATCATTCGGCGTAGACAGCGCATTCAGGAAGGCGCAAATTATCGGCCGAAATTATGAAGCAGACGGTGTGCCTACTATTATTGTAGACGGCAGATACCGCTCAACAGCATCGATGGCAGGCTCCCACGAGACACTCATGAAAGTTGTTGATTTTCTTGTTAAGAAAATCAGGGCATCGAAGAAGTGACTGACCTACAACAAGGTTGCCAACTCCATCTATGTCCCTAGTCGATAAAGTCTTTCGCCGCACTGGCTGTGCTTATTTACTCATGGATACTACACATGTGGTCCGTGAGGCTAGCGCCGATATTGGCCAGTTAGTCCCCTATGCAGGTGCTGAACTTTTGGGACGCAAACTCTTTGATGCCTACCCAGAATTTAAACCCTATGAGGATCAGCTTAAAAAACTGGATCAGGATGCAGGCCATATTGCCCGTTTTCGTATCAAGCGGGCGGACAACCACTTCTACATGGTGTCCACGCAACGCGTGTCCTCAGAAGACCCACAATTGCTCGTTTTGTTTAAAGAGGTATCCACACTCGTCTTGCGAACTGAAATTATGGGGCGGCGAATTCGAGAATTAGAATCACGCTGTTTGCAATTAGAAAAAACTGCACTCACCAAAGAAATAAAACACGAAGAACAATACGACACCGACACAGGTCTTTACAAATTTGATCGTATGATAGAAAGGCTGGTTGCAGAAGAGGGCTTTAGCCGACACTGGCACTCCCCTCTTTCAGTTATTAACATCAAGTTCCCCAGCAACACGACTCAAGTCAATACTGAGGCGGCTATTGATGCTATCGGATTTAATCTACGGGCCGGGGACATATTCGGCATGGGAGAATCCGGAGATCTGCTGCTCATCCTCCCTCACACCGATATTGCGGGTGCAGACGAACTCCTGGTGCGCCTGAGCGAACTTCCTGAATGCACCACACTTCCCGGTATAGAAATCCACAGTTCTACCCTGAATCTTGATGGGAATGATACCGCCTTAAAGGTTTTTGAACGAGCCAAATAACAACATATTCAACTTAAGCTATCACCATGATAGCTAACGCTTGATCCACCTGATTGTTTTGCCCTGACCATGGCGTGGTCTGCAAAGCTTAGTAGCTCATATATCTTCTTTGAGTCATCAGGATAGAGACTCACGCCCACATTGGCCTGCACAGATACCTGTTTATCGTCAATCATGTGTGGCTCGGAGAGTCCAGTGAGAATTTTATTGGCGATATTTGTAATCACTTCTTTATCTGATATTTTATTCAATACCACTACAAATTCATCACCACCAATTCTAGCCGCAAGATCAGATTTACGAATGGCCTTCTGAAGACGTGCCGCTGTTTCGATCAGCACCTGATCACCCGCTTCCTGGCCAAGATCATCATTGAGGCCTTTGAAACGCTTCAGATCAATAAATAACACCGCCAGAATATTCGACTCACGGGCAGCAATCCCCATCATCAGGCCAAGCTGTTCTCTTAGGAGGCTACGGTTTGCCAAACCTGTAAGAAAATCATGGCTTACCAACTTTACAAGCTGGGCATTGGCTGCCTGCAGCTGACGGTCCCGTTTGGCGACCTCAACTTCCAAATCAGCATTGGTTCGTCTGATGGTTTCGATGGTAACTGTACTACGTCGAACCATCAGAAAAGCCACCAAACCCACCGTAACCAGGGCCAGGCCACCAAGTGCAATAAAAATCGGGTTAGCGTCTGTCATAGACGAGATGATGGGCGTATCGCGTCATCCTGTCCATAGCGAATGGACCGGTACAGCAAAATACCAAGTCTTTTCCCCTTAAACTTGCAATTTGCCATCCACAGGGTAGTTACTTGAGTTCCTGCAAACGCCTAAGTATCTGTAAGTTATTTGATTTTTAGCAACATCCGGGGCGCGGTACGGCTGCATGAAAACTTGGATATATTATAACATAGTGGCCAGGCTCCCGCTGTTGTGTTTATTTTGGGCCTAATTCAAAATACGCCTCCACTAAGCTGCGCCCATACAGGCACATTTGAAATACAAAGCATCTACCCGTTTTTAGCTTGGGTTTTACACAGCCCGAGCCAGGCTTTGGATTGGCAATCAACCCAATCTTCGCTGACCCAAGAAAACAAGCCTTCAAGCTTTATCCCATTTGGGCAATGGATATACGATAAAATCGGTGTAATGAGTTGTAATTAAAGGGCTTTTTTTAACCACACCCTTACCCGGTCCCGGCATTCTGTACAACGTGGGCCCTACACTCCCCAAAAAAGGGGGCCACTGTAAATAACATTCATGTATTTATGCTGTAGCACAGTATAATTTCTACTTAACAGTGATTCCAACTCTGCATATAATCCGGGTCTTCCCGTAAACAACACACTGAACCGTGAGGCGTGTTGTGCGAGAATACCCAAATACCATGCCTAATGACAAGAAGTGTATGTTAAACAATTCTGACAAATTATCGCTTACCAGCGAACTTCAACATAGCTACTTATTTGCTGGCGTGGATGATGCTCAATTGCGCAGAGTCGTCGAATCAAGTTCTGTATTGACCCTGGCTGACGGGGAACAATTGTTTGCCCGAAATGACCCAGCCAAGCACTTTTTTCAAGTAAGGAGCGGCCAATTCAAACTTTTTCGCCTTTCCAAAAATGGTATTGAAAAAGTGATTCATGTCATTGGCCCCGGAGAGACATTTGCCGAGGCCATCATGTTTATGGAACACCATTCTTACCCAGTCACCGCAGAGGCATTGACAAAGAGCGAAGTCATTGCCTTTGAGAGCAAGGTGTTTATAGAAATATTGCGTGAAAGTGTTGATACTTGCTTTCGGGTCATGTCAGATATGAGTATGCGACTCAAAATGCGATTGGACGATATCGATGCCCTTTCCCTACAAAATGCAACCTTACGGTTTGTCACCTACCTACTGCAGCAGTTGCCCGAAGACTCCAATGATCCATCAGACATTCACCTCACCTTGCCGAAATCTGTTGTCGCCTCACGCCTGTCCATTCAGCCCGAATCGTTCTCCAGAATATTACATAACCTGATCAAACAGGGTCTGATTAACGTCGATGGACCCGCTATTCATATCAACGATTTGAAGGGTTTGCGAAGCTTTAACGGCTAGGCAACTGGCCCGTTAGTGACTGGTCCCTCGGGAACGGTTAATTTTGTTATATACATTATATTTTCCGGAAGGTTTGACCATCGGTATCCGCGTAAGCTCTTTCAGGGTTTGTGCATCATAAACCACTAACTCACCCTCCATATCCCAGATACTCAACAGGGCATAACGCCCATCACGGGTAAACTCCACGTGAGCCGAGGTCTTTCCTGGCGATGGCCGCAGAGTTTTAACAATATTCAACGTGCGTTTATCAATAACATGGACCGCATCCCGATCAGGACCAAAAAATACGTCAGTCCAGGCATAGGGTGTATTTTCATGGCTGCGCATGAAAAACCCAGGGCCCAGGGTCTTGATGCGTTTAATTGTTTTCCAGTTGCGCATATCGATAATGCTAATAAGCCCTTCCTTCAGGTTGGGTGTCGCCAGTACCGGTCTTCCCTGGTAATCCCAGGTGATCCCTGAACCCAAATGGGGCAGGCCGGGTAAATCAAGCTCTGCGGTCTTGCGGCCAACCACCAGATTAACCACCTGTCCTTGCTTGCTGTTCCTTGCAGTCCCGATCAAATGCTCATAGCTCTGATCAAAAAAGAAATCATCCAGATAATCATCCAACCGAATCCTGCGCACTGGAAAAGGCCCCTTCAATGCCAGTCCCTCACCCATGCGGTAGTCGTGGACCAGGCCCGGGTAAATTGGTTCGTGGTCATCGGTATAGGGGATTTCCCAAACCTCGGTAATATCTTTAAGCGCGACAATAAAACTCTTTCGTGGCGCCGCATCGTATACGGCACTGACCCGTGAGGTCTTGCCATGCTCATCTATGACCGGAATAAGCTTGAGTAGAGAAAGATCTCGGGCGTCCAGGATGACTATGTTATGAGGAAGGTAGTTGCCCACCATGACATAACGCCCGTCACTGGAGACAGCTAGATTGCGCGTGTTGATTCCGGCACGTATCTCGACGACGGTCTTAAAATTGTAGAGATCAAATTTGCTAATCCAGCCATCACGTGAGCCAAAGTAAACGTATCGGCCCTGCGGTGAAAATTTAGGCCCCCCGTGCAGGGCAAAACGGCTCTGGAAACGATGTATGGGTTTGAACGTATCACCATCAAGGATGGTGACGTGATGGTCACCGGCCTCGACCACCACGAACAGATTCAGGGGATCGGCCTTAAAAAGCGGCGTACTGGAGAGTGCCGGTTTAAATTTATTGACTATGTGGGTCGCCTTGATCTGGGCCTCTCCCCATAGGGGGACCCGTGCCAGCGGCGTGTACACCAGATCAACCAGGGCGGCGGCCTGCTTTGCAGACAACTTGCCGGCAAAGGCCGGCATCTGTGTCGCCGCCCGGCCGTTAAGCACAACCTTAACAGCCTCACTACGCCGTAGTCGCCGTAGATTTCCCGGCAACAGGGCTGGTCCGTTACCCCCCAGCCGCCCAGCGCCGTGACAGGAAGCGCAGTGCTCGCGGTACACCGACGTAACACCAGCCGCTTGGGTAACTACGCCAAAGCACGCTAAAAATATCGTCACCACCAGGGCCACCCCAACCACCCTCTTGGGAACAACAACACTCATTATCCCACCTTATGTGCCGCATGCCCTTTAGCGTCATTCTCAGGCCGGGAATAGGGTCTCACTGCAAGCCTCTCACCAGTACCGCTAACACCAATTTCCTCATCATCCAGATAACAGGCCGGGTCTTCTGCCCAAAAATCACCCGTAAGCTGGTAGGCGCGCACCCGTGTATTTCCATTGCAGATACGGGAATACTCACATGCACCACAACGGCCACCCAGTGGGCGTGGTTTCGCCTTCAGCCCCGCCATGAGCGGGTCGGAAGTATCCTGCCAGACATCCGAGAACCGCTGCTCACGTACATTCCCCAGGGGGTAGTCCCACCAAAAGGTATCGGGATGAATATTCCCCAGATTGTCGATATTAGCAATATTGACCCCCGAGGCATTCCCCCCCCACTGTATCAGCTTGGCCCGCATGCGTTTCAGGCTATCGGGAAAGCGATCAGCAATCCACTTTAGCAGATAGACCCCATCGGCGTCGTTGTTGCCAGTAACAAACTCCCGCTTCAGCCCCTGTTGCTCTGACTGCCAACTGGTTTCAAATAAGAGATTCATCGCCTGGCGGGTTATCTTTAAGACAACATCATCTTTGCGATTTTTATTGCCTCGGCCAGCGTAATTTAGATGCGAAAGATAAAACTTGTCTATTCCCTCCCTTTCAGCAAGCTGTAACAAATCTGACAACTCGTTAGCATTGTCCTGAGTCAAAGTAAAACGCATACCAATCTTCAGATTACGCTCACGACAAAGACGAAGTGCATGCAAGGAGGCATCGAATGCCCCTTGTTTTCGTCGAAAGTCATCGTGGGTTTCACGTAGACCATCAATACTGATACCCACATAATCATACTCGGCATCAGCGATTTGACTAATGTTGGATTCATCGATCAGCGTCCCGTTAGTAGAAAGCCCAACGTAAAAACCCATTTCTTTGGCACGCCGGGATATGTCAAAAATATCCGGCCTTAACAGAGGCTCACCTCCAGACAAAATAATCGCCGGAACTTTGAAGGCTTTCAAGTCATCGAGAACGCTAAATACCTCCTCCGTACTTAACTCTCCCACAAAATCCTTGTCGGCAGAAACAGAGTAACAGTGCTTGCAAGTCAGGTTGCAGCGACGTATCAGGTTCCAGATAACGACCGGACCCGGTGGCTGGCGGCGAAGACCCAAGGGAGTGGGGTGGGCCAGTTCATGCATAAATTGTGAAACACGAAACATCTTTTCTCTCTTTAATTTGGTGCGCTGTATGTCCAGATTATTTCAATCGTATACCCGTTTTTTTAAGGATACGTGTACTGTATAGCACATCGTTCGCACGACAATCTGCTCCAAGAATATGGCTGATCTCCTCAATTTTTTTCTCAACCTCGGGATGGCTTTGACCATGCACCATGACAAAAAAATTATAAGGCCATTCAGGTAGATAGCGTGGACGTCGATAACAATGGCTGACAAAATCAAGGCGACCAATCTGGTGACCCAGGGCATCAACCTGTTCGTCCACAACATCCCAGACCGCCATACCATTAGCTTTATAACCCAAGGCAAAATGGTTTGGGATCGCACCGATACGTCGAATGGCACCTGAGCGTTGCATGGCACGAATACGCTCCATAACCACCTCGGCAGACAGACCAAGTTTTATAGCCACAGCGTGATAGGGTTTCGACACCAACGGTAGCCCACCCTGCGTCTCGACAATAATGGCTCGATCTACAGGATCAACAAAAGAACTGTCGTCTGATTCGCCACACAGATCTTCTACTACTGAAATACTTGCAACCACGTTATCTTCTCACCTTTGTATAAAATTTAATGCGTACGCCATTCTCTTGTTGGAAAGAGATGCCTTTAAAAATATACCCTCGAAATTTTAAAGGCATTATATAGCCGTACAAATTTTCACTTTCTTTACTTTTGGCCTTCAAAAGTAACCGTAACGAAAGGTGCTTCCTGATGCAATGTAAATTTCCAACTAAATTAAACTTCCTTAAACCTTGAATTTTAAACCCACAAAATATTCCCGCTCCTTGGGCATATTGTAAACGATAAACCCGGTTCTCTGTTCTATACCCGCAATCACATCATCTATCGCTGCTAAGGTTTCTGCAGCAATAACAAACCAGATGTTAAATTCGTGTGTACGCTCGTAGTTGTGCGCAACTTCGGGAAAACCGTTTATAACCCTTATTACCGAATGTAAATAGGATTTTGGTATCTTCATTGCCGCCAGCGTCACACAACCCCCCATCCGTTCAGTATGGAACAAGGGGCCAAATCGATTCAGCACCCCCTCATCAAGCAATGCTTGCAGGCGCGTGGTGAGTTCAGATTCTGTCAAACTCAACATACCGGCAACCTTAGCAAAGGGCTGATCACAAACAGGAAAGCCTTCCTGTAGCGTATTGATGATTGCTCGATCCACGGTGTCCATCATTCAGTTCCCCACCCTGGCCGTTGGACAGAGATCAACAGCCCTTTCCGCCTCCACATACTGGTAAACGGCCCCCCTCTGCTTAAATCGACGACCACTAAAAAGCACTTCATGTGGAAATATTTTCAAATCACACGACCTGATCAGGTGATCTATATTATCCAATACCCGTTGTTGCTCACGACCATGGATCATGCAGTACAGATTATAAGGCCACTCGGGTAACTGCCGGGCCCGCCTGTAACAAAGTGTGACAAAACTGAATGTGCCCATTTTTTGACCCACATCAGCAACCTGGTTGTCCGGTATATCCCACACCACCATTGCATTTGCCCGGTACCCCAGTTCGTGGTGACGTACAATTACGCCAAAACGCTTGATAGTAAGATTTTGACGAAGACGCTGCACAATTGCCACCACCTCGGCTTCGTCTAGTCCAACACGAGATGCAATCACAGCATAAGGCCGTGAAGTAATGGGCAGGCCATGCTGGAGTTCAGTGACAACCCTCTTTTCTTTGTCACCCATTGCCTCTGTTGATAGGGATAAAATATCTCTGGCGGTATTCATTTTTTCTGATCCAAACCCAGTTCAAAACCAAGATCAATGTGATAACTTTCTAACATAGGCAACGACAAAACCGGAAACCCACTCTCCTGCTCAATGTCGCGCAACACACTCTCAAGCTGCTCATCATCAGGCGCAGTAACAACAAACCATAGATTGTAATGGTGCGTACGCTCATAATTATGATTAACAGATACATAACTGCTGACCAGGTGGGCCACTTCCTGTAACTGTGCCGCCGGCACTGCCATGGTGGCGAGTGTACTGGTACCGATACGCTGTGGTTCAAATACCGCTCCGATACGACTTACCGTCCCCATTTTTTTTAGTTTTTGCAAAACATCAAGGACATCCTGCTCTGTAACACCCAGTTCCTGGGCGATACTGGCATAGGGGGTCGATGTGCCGGGAAAATCATGCTGAAAATTATTAAGCAACTGTTTCTCGATATTGCTCAATTCGGGAAAATGAGGGCCAGACGATGAACCACAAATTGAGTAAGTCTGGTTTTGTGTCTTCATTTTATACAGCCCCTTTCCAGTTCATCTGTATCCGGCTACAAGCCGATTTTGGTTGCCCTGGATGTGAAAAAGATACCGCTGGGCTTGTCTGCAGGGATTGAAGCAAGCCGTTGAAATGATACGGTATCGTAGATATCCACCCGATCTTCGTCACGAACCGAGATCCAGATCTTTTTCTCTTGCGATTGAAAGGCCATGTGCAGCACGGCTTTGCCCGGCACTAACTCACGTACGACCTTACGCGTTTCCGCATCAATCACCTGTACCGTATCATTACGCGGATAGGCAAAATTGACCCAGACCTGTCGACCGTCTGGGCTGGCCATAACAAAAACGGGTTGGCCATGCACCGGGATTCGTGCAACCTCTTGCCAATTGGACCGATCTACCACCAGGACGGTATGAGCCCCTACCGCAGGAACAAAAAGATAGTTACCCGCCTCAGCCCAGCCCTCAAGGTGGGGCATTTTGTAGACGGGAAGCTTGCGTTCCCCTTTCCCGTATCCAGCCAGAATACGTTGAACACCGTTGTCGAGATTATCCAGATCTAATAATGCCAGGCCATCTTCACCAAACAGTCCTGCGATATAGTAGCGGCCATCTGGAGTAATCAGGGCATCGTAAGGCTGACGACCGACGTTATGGAATTTACGAATACGCGGCTTGTCTGGATTACGGATATCCGCTACCCAGATTTCGTCACCATCAAACAGGGTAAAAATAAATCGAGAACCCGGCGCATCCACCAGACCCACGACCCTCGATAGTGAGCCGTTAGCCATAGTCGCCGGAATATCGGCAACCAGCTTCAGTGTTTCTGATTCAAATATCCGCACACCACCCGGTTTGTAGTTCGACGCAGCAACCCAGCGGCCATCTTTCGAAATTGCCCCGCCGATACTATTGCCCGCCTGCAGCACACGCGAGACCACACCCTGGCGTAACATATCAATCTTGGTCAAACCACCATCACGCCCAAAGACATAGGCATAGCGTTGATCCGGGGAATACACCACCGAAGCATGTGACAAGTCTCCCAAACCACCGACCCTGGCCAATTCCTTGTGTTGTTTGATATCGACCACCAGGACACTGCCCTTCGCCCGCTCAATAACAATGCCCAGGTCGTTAACATCAGGGGTGACGACACAAGCGCTGAGCAATAAAGGTGCCATGACCGCGACGACAAAGGCCAACATCCTGACGATAGACCTGCTAGCGCTCGTCACTGCCTTTGCCCTCTATTAAAACGCCTACAAGCCACGTCGCCTCCGCTTCAGAGAGTATCCCCTTCCAGGGTGGCATGGGTGTACCCGGCCGCCCATCAAGGATGGTGCGTAAGAGATAGGATTTTGCTTTACCGGCCAGTGCCTCAATGGTGAGCGCTGGGCCAAGCCCCCCCTTCAAACTCATCCCATGACAGGAACCACAATCGTGTTTGAGTAGGTGGCGTAATTCTTTCTGACGGGATTGATCCGGCATGCCTGCCACGGCAAATAATCCATGGCTCAGCAATAAACTGAACATCACCACGCTCTTGAGCACATAAACCTTCCAACTACTGACCCAATGCGTGTACATACCAGACCTTAAAAAAAGTAGGGGGCGAACAATATCGCCCCCTATTTATCGCTACTTATTTAATAAACATCGTGCATGGTGTTATACACGTTGAACTTGCCAGTAGGTGTCACCAGACGCTTGTCTTTGATGACTGTCTTCAGCTTAAGGGTCTTGTCGTCAATAATAACGATGGCAGACTCTTGCTTGGCACCACTCCAGACGGAGAACCAGACCTCGTCACCATTTTTGTTGAACTCAGGCTGGACCACGCGCTTGGGACCTTCACCCAGACCGGCCCATTTGCCGATAGGCAATACTTTGTAGGGCTTGTCCAGATTTTTGAGGTCAAATACGGCGATCGACTGACTCTTCCCAGCATCCGGATTCAAGGTTGTGTCCACATAGAGGTAATGTGACTTCGGATGGGTCTTAATAAACAAAGAACCACCGCCTTGCCCCTTCAGATTCCGCACAACCTTCCAGGCGTGTTTTTTATGTCCCTTGGGGTCTGTGCCGATTACCGCAATGCTATCATCACCCAGATGGCTGGTCGCCCAAACTGGACCGTACTTGGGATCATTGAAGTTAGCACCACGTCCCGGATGGGGGATCTTGCCAACATCCACCATTCCCGCCAGCTTGTCCTCTCTGGAATCCACTACAGCGATCTTATTGGACTTATTGGCAGCCGTCATAAAGTAACGCTTGCTGGAGTCCCAACCACCATCATGCAGATAACGCGCGGCGTTGATGCTGGTAATCTTGAGATTGTCGAGATCTGAATAGTTGACCATCAAAACCTTGCCGGTTTCCTTGACGTTGACGATGAATTCAGGATGCTCGTGCGATGCAACGATGGCAGCCACACGCGGCTCAGGGTGATATTCCTGGGTATCTACCGTCATGCCGCGTGTCGCGACAATCTTACGTGGCTTCAAGGTGTCGCCGTCCATGATAACGAACTGGGGCGGCCAATAGGCACCCGCGATGGCGTATTTGTCCTCATAGCCTTTGAACTTAGAGGTCTCCACCGAACGTGCTTCCATACCAATCTTGATCTCAGCAACATTCTTTGGCTTCTTCATCCACAAGTCGATGAGATTAACCTTGGCATCACGCCCGATGACGTACAGGTAGCGACCCGACGTGGACATACGTGAGATATGCACAGCATAACCTGTGTCGATGATGCTGATGATCTTCTTGGTGTCACCGTCGATAAGGGCAATCTGGCCGGCATCCCGCAACGTCACAGAGAACACATTATCCAGATTGTACTTGTTCATCTTTTTCTTGGGACGCTTCTTCACCGGCACAAGAAGCTTCCAGGAAGCCTTCATTTCCTTCATGCCAAATTCAGGTGGCACCGGCGCCTCGTGCTGTAGAAAGCGCGCCATGATGTCGATATCTTTCTTGCTAAACTGGCCCGAGGTCCCCCAATTGGGCATACCCGCAGGTGAGCCATAGTCAATAAAGACCTTGAGATAGTCGGTACCTTTTTTCAAGGTGATGTCAGGTGTCAACGGTTTACCCGTTGCACCCTTACGCAGCACACCGTGACAACCTGCGCAACGCTCAAAATACAGGGCCTTGGCATGCTTGAATTCAGCGCTAGTCATCTTAGGCGCTTTGGGCGTAACTTGCGTCTTCGCCTGATCTGCCTTCAGGGAAGTGGGTGCGCCCTTATAGCGTAACTCTTCTTCAGGGGTGCCAGGATGCTCGGTTTTTGTTGCAGCGTAGCTGGCCCCGTTGGCTAGTGCAAATACCATCAAAATGCCCACATAGGACACCTTAACAAATGCTGAAGTTTTCATGGCTCACTGTTTCCGATATTTGTTTGCTGTTGGGACCCACATTCTAGGAAGTATGTCTATTCACAGTCCTTGACCTATGTTAAGGATATTCCAGTACCCGACAATAGTACTCAGGATTATTCCAAGTACATCTCCTTGGCCCACAATCGCATTGATTAAAATTTTTGAAAACCCATCTCTGAAGTTTTTTGCGAGATGATAAAAATACCAACTGTACCTTTATTCACTTTTCTTCATTTTACAATCTCCTTGTGTTGGGAAGTCATACTGTCCTTACGCTCCCGCCGCTTACGCAAACGAACCAGGGGTGGACATTTATGCTCATTCCAATAGGTGACCTGACAGTCCAAACAATAGTGACACTCATTCTTATTGATTTGACCATTGGGGTCAATCGCCTGAACCTCACAAAGTATGGCACAAACCTGGCAAGGCTGCCCACATTCATTGTGCCGTCTAACCCAATCAAAGATCCTGTTTTGTGCGGGGATAATCAGCGCTGCCGCCAGGGGACACAAATATTTACAATAGAACTTCCTGTTAAATACCGAAATAGCCAGCAGGACAGCAGCATAAAGCACAAAGGGCCATTCCCGTTGAAACTGGAGCAATATCACGGTCTTAAAGGGTTCGACCTCGGCAAGGCGCTCAGCCTCAGATAGGGACTGCAACGAAACCCCGAACAAAATGATAAGGATAATATATTTTAGTGCCCACAACCTTTCATGGACCACGTACGGAAACTCAATCTGACGCACATTGAAATGCCGTGAAATCTTGTTGATAAATTCCTGAAGGGCACCGAATGGGCACAACCAACCACAATAGACTCCTCGACCCCACAACAGCAGTGTAATGGCGACAAAACCCCAGAGGATGAAGATGAGGGGATCCAAGGCAAAGGTTTCCCAGTGAAAATCATGAAACAAAGCATGTACAAATGTCAGCACATTAACCACGGACAGCTGTGCCAAGGCATACCAACCAATGAAAAATACCGTAAAAATCAGATAACCATCCCTCACATAGTCATACAACCTTGGCCGACGTACCAGCCAGTCCTGAAACAAAAGAATGATGGTGAGTAATAGCAGTGCTGTAACAAGAATTACGATCTGTATTGTTCGATCTCGCCAAATACTGACCCATACTGGCTCCACCGGGGCAACGCCGTCAGGCTGAACTGAAAGCGTGGTTTGGTTCACTTTGCTTGTAAGTGATCGTCCAAGTAAATTATTAACCTGCCCTTGCGCTGACACCAAGGGAACCGTTGCCGTTGTATTCTTTCTTGAAATATCACGGGTGGCAGCCACTTTTCTGGCCGAATTTATAATCGTGGCATTGGCAACCATCACCGTAATCGTCGCACCGCTGATAGCATCGATACCTGTGGACCCGGCCTGCTTTTCACCACCGACACGGACACGATCAAAAATATTGATCCCTCTATATTGGTCGATATACCTTTTTAGTTGTTCCTCGGAGACACCCACCAACAGAATAGGCTCGTGATGTTCAATAATCTTGACACCGGTAATACGGCCATCAAGATCAAGCCCGACCAACACATTGATCGGTTTTCCTGAATAGGCTGGAATAGCCACTATTTCACTGGTCGCAAACACATAACCCAAAAGCTGCCCCTGGTTATAAACAGGTGCCGCTGACGGTTCCCCATCCATATCACCGACACGGGACGCCCCAGGGAAAAATTCCCTGATTTCTGAATAATACTCGGGGCTATTTGCTACCGACGTACTCGCTAGAACAAAAGAGTTTACGGTAAGCAACAATACACCCACCAGCAGGTAAAACCAGCGAATGACTGCTGGATTATGCATAAGCAGAACCACCTCTCTTTAGTGCCTTAAGATTTATACGGAAAAACCACCCCATCATCTCTTCCTGCGACACAAGGCCGGACATCATCAGGAACGGAGGCATCAACATCACTCCCCTGACATAGCACCGCTTGGCCACAAGTACGCTCAAAAAGACAACAGGTGCCAAAAACCACACTCCGTATTTCCACGTCCTAATGACTGGAAGAAATTGACGATGAGGCTATCCAAGCTCGCCGTGACCCCACGTTCCCCAATATACACTGCTATCTACCCAATATTAAATATGCAGCGCCCTACCGGGCAATTGACCCAAGTCAAGCTTAAAAGGCGTCTTGATGGGCAACATCATTAGCACGCTCATCACTGCATAGAAGCTTGACCTGAACAACAAAACCACACCAGTGGCTGCAAAACCGACCACAGACGACGTCGAAGAATGCTTGACTTAAATCAAGTGAAAACTATTTGTCATCATTTAAGCTCAACGCCAGAGTTCGATTAAGGTCGGTAGCTTTCGGTCACAGCCTGTTATAAATCAGGCGGGGGGGTAGCGTTGGAAATTATTTGGTTCACCCTGGTAGGGATTATGCTGTATCTGGTTTCAGATTGGATTCTGGATCGGATTGAGATTGCCCGCGGTGAACGCCTGAGTAATCGCAATGTAGCCTTTTTTGCCATTATTGCTGTTCTCTCGCTGATCGTATTCCAAATTGCTGAGTTGGTGTTATCCAAATAATCGGCCCTGGCTACAGATCCTGGTTTTCTGTAGTTTGTATCATGTATCACGTCTGCCAGACTTCATGGCACTCAATACGATGATGAGAAACAAAAGACCGCCTAAGATAGCGATCAGGCCACCCAAGCCCATCAGCCCCATGGCTGTGATCTTTTCCAGGCCATCGAGACCTTGCTCAACACCGGCGACCTTGCGTTGAACACCGTAGCCCCCCGACCAGACCAAACCTACCACGTGTAGAAGCTGTCCCCCCCCATACACATAGGGTTGGATCCGGGACCACTTGAGATGGGGGGCAGAATACCCAAGCCGGGGTAACAGATCATAGGTCAAGCCCATCAGCGCCAGCGTGACACCGACGATAGAACCATGATAGTGCGCCGGAATAGTGACATTGCTACCCTCAATCAGAAACCCGATGACACCACCAAACCCAAATAAAAGCATCGAGGTCATCAGGGCCGAGCGGTGACACGCATATTCCTTTGCTGCTGGGGGACTCCTGAACCAGGCATAAAGCAGCGCCAAACCCAGGGGCAGAGTGGCCAGGCTGCCGCCGTACGCCATCAACCAGGTGAACAGCTTGATATGCTCTGCTGACGCCACCGGAAAGGCATAGTAAATCAGCGGTGCCATGAACACGGTCACCAATCCCAGGAAGAACAGCAACACCACCACACGTGGACTCAGGGGCAAACGTATACCGGACACCGAGGCAAGCCACAGCCAGGCGATGAGCGTGAGCAAGGTATAGGTGAACTGGAGCATGTGCCCACCCCCCCAGAACAACAGCTCAAAATAAGCCTTGCCGGTAATACCGCCGGGGAGTGCCACATAGGACCAAATAAAGGCCATTAAGACCATGACGGCCGATACGCTGACTGTATTCAGACCAAAGCGTAACGCACTTTTTGCCGTCATCCGCTGACCAACCGCAGGAATCGCTATCATGCTGCGACCAACCAGTAAGGCAAAACCAGCAGCAAACCCCAACAAACCAGCCAAAAACAGGGGATGATCCAATACCGGAATATAATTACTCATCAATGGATGATCGGCACCGATAAAGGGTGATAGGGCCATTACCGCTGTACCCGCCGCTGCCAGAATAAAGGCCCCCCACCCCAGACGCATAAACCGTGCCGTGGAATTCAGGCTCCACAACAACCCGGCAAAGGCCAGAAACCAGACCAGCACCGATAAATCGACGTGGATCACCAATGCAGTATGAAAAAAATCAACCCAGGGGAAAATATTTTGCAAATAAGGGGTGCGCGACAACACCAACATGACTGAAAAAAGACCGGACCCCAATAAGGCCATCAGACCCAGCCACAACCATGCCACCGCCAGTGTACGGCGGCTACCCGATGGAATGGGGGATATAAACTCGTGATCGTTTTCTTCTGCTGCTGTGGTGGTAATAGTCATCTCAATAATTTTTGCGTGGCTTATTTCAAAATAAAATTGCTAATTCCCTCGTCAAAATCTATGACAAGCACCTGACCGGGTACCAACTCCACGTACTGTTCAAGAACGGAAGTATAGCCTTCCTCGGGGGAACGATCACCGAGCTGCACCTTCAGAAAGTGGCGTCCAGCCTTAACAGTGAACCGCCTGTAGGCACTGGAGGCACTGTCACGACTCATCCCTGATGGTTGCAAGGTCTCCCGGTACATCAGCTTGCCGTCCAGGCTCAGCTCCACACTCACCGCGTGACGCTCCCGGGGGCAAACAACCCGCTCCCGCATATTGGGTGCCAACTTTGCCAACTCCTCATCACTGCGCTCGTAGCAATCACCGACAGACTGCCCGGCGTGACTGAAGCTCAATTTGACGACCGCCTGGTCGGGTGCCAGGCGAACGTAGGCCGGGGAGGCAGAAAAATATCCTATCGTGACAGCAAAGAGCGTGTACGCTATGAGTTGTCCGGCAAACTGACCTAGCTTAATCATGGCCGACAGCCTTCAAACTAACACGAAAATCTTCTATCTTTTTCGTCAATTCCTTCTTCTGCAGCAGCCCTGTCCAGAGTATCCTGATCTGCTCACGTGCCACACGGGCACGAAGTACAGGTTCCCGCTGACCGTCTATCCGTTGATCTGTCCAGGTATTGCCGCGGCGGAAATAGCAATCTCCACCCGCACATCCGGTAATAAACACGCCACTCGCACTGCCCTCTTGCAATACATAATCAAGAAAGGAAGGAGGTAGCATACCAATACAGGGCAATGACAATGCCGCCACACCGCTATTCTGCACGGCCTTGACATCGGTCGCATGATCACAACCGTAAACCAGTATCCGCACATCGTCGGTCAACTGCTCCAACGCCACTTTAGTCTTTAAGCGAAGCTCCTTTATCTTTAACTGCGGCATATCGATTCCGCTGACCAGATCTTCAATGCTGCGAAAGGGCGTGGAGGCTGGGCAGGAGCCTGCACAGATGCCACAACTGGCACATAGGGACTGGTTGACAACCGCCTCTTCAAAACCCGGCCGTTTGCTGTGGGCTTGCATCGTAATGGCCTCGAACGGGCAATCGGCAAAACAGCGCCGGCAGCCGTTGCAGTTGTCGGGATCAACGACAGCAACCGGGGCCTTTTTGGCAGGGGGCAGCCAGGGTAATATTGTCAAAACCAGCGTGAGTCCACCGAGGAGCAGCCACAAGCCACCCGCAGACCAGACTTCGAGTAGGGGATAGGTCAATAAATAAAACCAGTCCAGATTGATCACGCTGACCGCAATGTCCAGGTTCGCTGCTCCCCCCTGGCTCAGGGCCGGTCGAACCAAGGAAACGGCCAGTAGCGCACACAAGGTACCGATGGCCAGGGTACGCGATGGGTTGGTACGCGCCAGGGTGATTCTTTGGATATGAATCCACATAGCCAGCAGGAGCATTAGAGGGATTGCGATATGCAAAAATATCAGTAGCGAGAAAAAGCGATCACTCAGAT
The DNA here is from genome assembly GCA_013152415.1 of Gammaproteobacteria bacterium. Lineage (GTDB taxonomy): Bacteria > Pseudomonadota > Gammaproteobacteria > HyVt-429 > HyVt-429 > HyVt-429. Next base: position 49,204 of record JAADGI010000034.1, read on the forward strand.
AGGCCTGGCTGAGAAAATTGCGCGCCATCGGTTTGGTAAAAATGGGCAACCAGTCCACCCACTCCGCTGTTGTCACCGCAATATACTGCGCCAGCTTGTCCCACACCAACCAATACCCTCCGATACCGGAAGCAAATGCCAACCACAACAACGGTACACCCGTCACCCAGGAAAACCAGCGCGCGCCCCGGTAGCGATTAAAGGCAAACTCCCGAATAAGGTGGAGTGTCATGGTGACCACAAAGGCATCAGAGGCATAACGGTGCAAGCTACGCATCACCCCACCGAGGTACCACTGCTCGTGGGTCAGGTACTCAACTGACTCATAGGCCGCCGTTGCACTGGTTTCAAAGAAGATGTACAGATACAGGCCGCTGACAACAATAAGCCAGAAGAAATAGAACGACAACGCACCCAGCTGATGAAGGGGATTGCAGGTTTGCCCAAATACACGATTGAATCCAGCATCCGCCAGATCGAAGAGTCGGCGTATGCCATGTTGAAAAAATGTTAGCAAGAACAAACCTCTATATTGGGCTACAACACCGCTATTTAACCTTGCTGCCCGACAAAGTCATTTGATCAACATCAAATGATATTATTAAATAACACAATCATGAATGTTATTTCGCTAAATTGAGCATCCTTAATCACAATTTCAATGCTATCACTAAGTCCCGTTGCGACGTTGCCCCCGCCATTCCCGGACAAGCCAGAAAAGCATGGAAATCAAAATAATCGCACCGATAAACACACCAACAAATAGTGAGTAGTCAAAGTAATATCGGTCACTGCCAGGGTCGTAGACCGTACAGAACAAACGAATCCGGTTAGCCAGGGTAGTCAGCAATGAATCTGATTTTGGTGTCCCAAGAACCAGCTCCTTTAACGGCTCTACTAATCGTGGCGTATCAGAGCGGGTTCCATTGATACCGTAGATTTGCCTGTACACCTTGCCGGCACCATCAACAAGCGTCGCTTGCAACAGGTGATCAAACCCATTGGGTGAACTGAAATACAGAAACCCGACCTCATTGACCAAGCGCCCGATTGTCTTTTGATCCCCACTTAAAAACTTCCAACCTGGTTGGTTAATACCCTGTTGCCTTGCAAACTCGCGCATGGCATCCGAGGTATCGTTAGGGGTGTCAAAACCGATCGTTAGAACGTTAAAGCTGTCTTTACCCAGCACATCCCGTGCCTTATTTACAGCTTGGGCTAAGTGTCGCGTAGCTGTTGGGCAAACATGATAACAACTGGTGTAAATGAAGCTAATTAAAAGTGGCTTGCCAAGATAATCTGACAGCTTTACCGACTCGCCAGTCCGCCCGACCAAGACATACTCACCGATAGTATTACCAATTACGGCCTGACTGACTTTAAGCGCCGAGGCATTATCGAAGGTCTTTGGTTTAGATATCACCGGGCCTTCAGACGCACAAGCCCACTGCCCTATAGACAACAACAATGGCAGCGCAACAAACCTAGTGGCTAGCCACCTCAACCGCGACCGTAAAGTCAAACACCGCCCCAACCGGCAAGTTGGACATCAATAATAGCACCCACAAGCACCAGTGAAAGTTGAATAATTGAAGCGAAAAAATTGACCCTGGCCTTTTCCTTTGTGGGCTGCAGAACCAGCTCGATATTCCTAAGTATAAAGTAACCACCCCCGACCACGGCACAGCTCAGATAAACCCACCCCAGCCCATAAAAGAAAGGAGTGATAGAAGCGGCCACCAGGATAATCGTATTGACAAGAATAAGTCGTGCGGCAGCGGCATCTCCGACAACCACGGGCAACATCGGCACTTTAGCGGCGGCATAGTCACGATGCAGGACAATGGCCAAACTCCAGAAATGTGGGGGTGTCCATAAAAACAGTACCGTGGCCAACAGAATCGCCGCTGGACTCAGGCCTGGATCGGCGGCCGCAGCACCACCCAGAACGGCAAAGCTGCCAGCCAAACCACCAATAACAATATTGAATACACTGCACCGCTTGAGCCAAACCGTATAGACGATTGCATAAGTGAAGGCACCCATGAATATATGGAACGCCGCCACCAGATTAAACAACCAACCCGCAGCGACCACTGATACCAACAGCATGGCGGACACTCCCCATAACCAGAGTCGATTATCGGTAAAGGCACCGGTGACAAATGGCCGCTTACAGGTCCGGCTCATACGTGCATCCAGATCCCGTTCCACGAACTGATTGAAAGCACCCGCACTGGCGGAAGACATGAGCACCAATAGGCCCAGTGCAACAATCTGCCAAGCTGGTAGGTCGGCGCCGGGCGTTACGACATAACCTGCAATTGCCGTAATCGCAATCAGGGCACCAATCCGCAGCTTGAAGACATTGACGAGTTGAGAAAACATAACGTCCTATATCCTCTGTGTTAAAACACCTACTACACTACCCCGGTTCTTTCGGGAAAGGTGGGCGGAACAGCGAATCTTCAGACACTGTTCCGCCCAAGTATCACGTCAGCTGATACCCCAGGTTTCGGCAAGGAACTTCCAGTTGACGAAGTAGTAGAGGACAAAGGAAACAAGAAATACAAGCGCCAACACAAAGGTGCCCGGGGCCACAATCTTGCCCATACCCACCCCTTCGTAGCTGGTAATCGGCTCAGCCACCAAGGGTGTTTCACCCTTCTCGGTCAGGCTCAAGCGCTTACCAAACAGTAGGGAGGCGACGATGATGCCGCAAAAGGCCGCACCACCGATAACGGCCAACACCACCGAGATCCCCATAAGGCCCAGCAGGGTATAAGCGGTCTCTGGAAAGTTATGGGTAAACGCTGCACTCACAAAGGACAGGTCCCAGTGACGCCGTGGTACACCCAAGGTACCCGCCCCCATCATGAACACGGCCACACCTGACATCCCAAGAGCGAAGATGTACGGCTGCCATTTGGCCAGCCCCTTCATCACCAAATCCCGCCGAAACAACACCGGCACTAACCAATACGTCAGGGCCATAAAGGCCAGGGTCGTACCGAGAACTACGGTGGCATGAAAATGGCCTGGTACGTAGATGGTGTTATGAATGATCAGGTTGATTTGCTCGGTACCCATGACCACCCCGGAGATACCCCCCAGAAAGCCAAAGAGGACAAGGGACATAAACACGCCCGAAAATGCCGGGTTGCCCCATGGAGCCTTGCGCAACCATTCGAACAGGCCCTTATTGAAACCACGCTTACGCTGGGATGCCTCAATGGCGCCCGGCACGGTCAAGCCATGAATCATACTGGCCAACACCGCCAGATACATGGCGTAACTGGTGTTAAAAATCTTCCAGGTGGAACTGACACCTGGGTCCACCAAAATATGGTGGGCACTGGCCAGTTGTAAAAATATAATGTACAGCAAGAAGGCGGCCCGACTGACCTTCTCCGACAGTGGCTTAGCACCAAAAGCCACTGCCGCCACTGCATACCAAACGGCTACCATGGCAGCCATATTGATCTGCTGTGAAGAATGGCCGAAGGCCCACCAGATTACCCGATACATAAGCGGGTCAATCTCACTGATAAATCCTATCGAGAACAGAAAAGTTGGGATCAGGATAATCGCGCCGGATGCGATGGTAAATATGGCTATGATAGCCGCTGTCAAGGCACCAAAAGTCACCAGCGGTAGAGAACCTTCATAGGTTTTCTCTGCTTTGGCGATGACCAAGGTCCCAAGAAATACGAAACACCCGAGCAACGCCCCAACGGCAAACACGATCAGACCCAGATAGAACATCGGGTCCGCCGACATGGGCACGTAAGAAGTAAACATGACACTGGAATTGCCCTGGAATACGGCAATATTATTGACGATTGCACCGATCAACATCAGGGCAAAAGCCAGCCATGCGATGCGCGGTGTCGCCAAGCGACAACCCAGCAGAGTAGATGAGCAGAAATACAACACTGCCATCTCAAAAAAGATGAGCCAATAAATCAGGACATCAATACCGTGGGCAGTCAGTACCATATAAAAGTCACTGGCACCGAGCAAATGCACGGCTGGCCAACGCGTCAACCCAACGAGTAAGCCGAGAACACCACCGACCAACAGGAAGACAACCGCGACAACGGCGTTAATCTTCATTAACTTCTCCGCCGGTTTGTGGAACAACAGTCCGGTATCAGGACAAGTACGGAATTCACTAGCAGTGGCCATTTCGCCTCCCTATTCTAATAATTTATTCGTTTGACGTTATTCTGTAACGTAGATTCTACCGACCATTCTATGATGGCCAATACCACAATATTCATTACAGACCACCGAGTATTCGCCCGCCTTGTTGGGGGTAATAGTCACTACCATCTCGTAGCCCGGGAGTACCTGTAAATTGATATTAGCGGGTTGCAGTGAAAAGCCATGCTGCCAATCCAAGGAAGACAGGTGAAGACGATAACTCTTACCATTTTCAAGTTCCAGGACAGGCCACCAATCCCACAACCGCGCAAGCATATAGATGTCACTACCTGCGGGGGGCCGCACTACCGGAAAATCACGAGCGCCGTCGGTGCGAACGGTATACTGGTCTACCATAGCCTGGACCTTCTTCTGGTATGCCTCGGCTGTAGTCTTGTACGCCTCACTCGACAAATTCTGTTTCCCGTAAACATGCCAGTAGGGCATCATGACAAACATCAAGACGGCCCAAAGTAAGGCGAGGAGAATCCACAGCAACTCGACCTTCTCGATAGGTTCTTTCCACCACAACCGATCTGACGGTGGCATTAATGCGCTCATAGCATTTCCTCCTAATCCACTTTATTAGCTATTACAATTATTTGGCAATGGGAATGTGGATGATCTCCATGATTCCCCAAATGAGATAAAACACCGTCGGAACAACCACACCTATAAATAACAACAAAAAGGGGTTGTCGAGCACACGTTGCATAGCAGGAACTCTCTCTTCAGCCATTATATTTCTCCGTTGACACTTGCTGTTGATTATTCGGGTGCTGCCATTTCCACAAAACCCACCAGACCACCACTGCACCACTATTGTTAGTCAGCGACACACCCAGCACTGGGCAAAAAGGCCAACTTGCAGCAGGTCGCACAAACCTTGGCGCACAATAGACCATTTTTAAAACAATATTTAATTGATCTATGTTAAATCTACCGCTAACCGCTGCAAGGAAAGCGACAACAATACGTGGATTTACACGGGTTTGTGGGCTCCACGGCATTTATGGTGCCTTTCGTATGTGCTATTTTAGCACCTGGATGCTGACTCCGCACCAAACCCCCTACACTATTTGTGTGTTCTTATCTAAGTCTCTCACAGTTTCTAAAAAAATATGGGCAACAATAACAAACAATTAAGGTTTTTTAGGGTGCTGGTTTTTATCTCCCTGCTGTTGACCTTGGTAGCAGTGGTGTTAAGCGCACACATAAGACTGGGTGGTATCGGGCTGGGATGCGGGGACTGGCCTCACTGCTTTGGGCAGATACCCGTGGCAAGCGCTACTGACACCATACCGACCACCCTGGCTGGTGTTGCACACCGTGTGACGGCGAGTCTCTTGGGCCTGTTGGTGATGGTGATTAGCGTCCTTGCCATACGCTACCGCGGTCAGACCGGCACCGGGCTGAGCGTGCCATTGCTTGCCTTCATACTGATCGTATTCTTGTCGGTTCTCGGCTTCAATACCCCCGCATGGCAAGCCCCGGCGGTCACTTTGGGAAATTTAGTCGGTGGCATGGCTTTACTGGCCCTGCTGTGGTGGATGGGCCAACGTTCCCTGACCGGCGAGGCAGTGACGGCAAACACGGGGGGCACTTTCAGACCCTGGGTACTGGTGGGAGTGGCGGTAATAACACTGCAAATCGGCTTAGGGGCCTGGACCAGCGCCAATTTTGCCGGCCCTGCCTGCTCACTTCCGGCTTGTACGCAAGACTGGATGTCCCTCTCCCAACTATTACAGGGATTTGACCTGACCCGTCGGCTGGCAGTAGATGGCCAGGGGAGGATTATTGTCGACAGCACCCAGGCAACTCTGCACATGGCGCATCGAATAGGTGCCCCGCTAACACTGCTATACATCGGTGGCTTGGCAGTAATAATTTTACGCAAACACAAACCATTGCGCTCCACCTGTGTTGCCATCCTGTTTTTATTATTGGCCCAATCCAGCTTTGGGGTAACCGCAATCATGACAGAACTGCCACTACTGTTGGTAACCGCGCACAACGCAGTCGCGGCCCTGTTGTTACTGGCAATAGTCAACCTGCTTCATCGGCTGACACCCAAATCGATTAACTGAATACTTGTCTTAATCTCTGTTTTTTAAAGGGGCTAAAGTTTACAACCAGAAAACCGGGTAGTGGCGTCTGGGGTTGGCTGAGATATTATTTACAATCAGCGCCACCAACAACATGACAAGAATACCCGATGCAATGGGTGACAACACATACATATAACCCAACTCATGCACATGTGAACTGCCAATCACCGCTATCAACGCCGTCGCGCCACCCGGGGGGTGGAGCGTCTTGCTAAGATGCATAATCACGATGGCCACTGAAACAGCAACTGCCCCGGCAAGGGCAGTATCAAATGAGATCACCTTGTACACCGTGACTCCGACGATAGCGGACACAAGGTGCCCTCCCACCAGATTTCTGGGTTGTGCATATTCCACCCTGGGGGCACCATAAATCAGTACTGCCGATGCGCCAAAAGAGCCCACCAGAAGTATCTGATCATAACCTGAAAACTGGAAGTATTTGCCCAGCAAGGAGGTGGCGTATATCCCAACGAATGCACCCAGCCATGACCAGGCTACTTCACTCAATGGTTTTCTTGCCGGGCTCTTTTCCACACCCCGCATACGTGAAATATATTTTTTCATTGTTAATAAATTTATCTAAACCGGTATAGTGACATATCATTATGTCCCGTTGGAATGCGTAACCGTAACAAAAGGTTCCCTGCCCACAATTGATCGACATCAAGGAGAGTTAGTGGCGTCTGCGTTTTACTCCATACGGGTGACAACCGCCTTCTTATTGGTAAAAATATGAAGGGCTGCTACGTTGCACCTTGAGCATGGCAAGCATGCGGCAATTCTACCAGGCTGGCGCACCTCTTCGGCAAAACGCTCTTGGTGTGCCTCTACGTTATATGCATATGCGGCAAAATGCTGCGGGGTACTCCCTGATTCTATTGGCAGGCCATGGGGGTATATTGTACAGCAGCGGAACAATGGCTGAGCTTTAGGTATAGTGCGCATCAATGATCGAAGATAAAGAATTTCCATACCCAGGTACGGCCACCACCACCGACGGCTCAGGGGCTGTCGTCTGGGTAGAGACCCATATCTCCGGGGCGGCCTGCGCCTACCCCATCACACCCTCGACAGGAATGGGCAACGGGTACCAGTTGGCAGCCGCCAATGGCCAGTCCAATCTCTGGGGTCAACCGCTATTTTTTCTGGAACCGGAATCGGAGCACAGTTCGGCCTCAGCCTGCGAGGGTTACACCCTGGCCGGTGGCCGCGTCACCAATTTTAGTTCCGGTCAGGGCCTGGTGCTCATGACCGAGGTGCTCTACACCATTGCCGGCAAACGCCTACCGATAGTTTTTCATATCGGCGCACGCGCACTCACATCGCACTCACTCAATGTCCATGCCGGTCACGATGACGTCATGTCTGTGGCCGACACCGGCTGGGGCATGTTATTTGCCCGCAATGCGCAAGAGGCCCATGACCTGGCCCTGATCACTCGACGGGCAGCCGAGTCTTCGTTTACGCCATTCATGAACATACAAGATGGCTTTCTAACGACGCACACCATCGAAAAAATAAACCTGGCAGAACCCGAAATGATGACCACGTATATTGGTGATCCACGCTCGCGGCTCGCCACGCTATTTGATCCGGAAAAGCCGCTGATGACCGGTGTGGTACAAAACCAGGATGCCTACATGAAGGGCAAGGTCGCCCAGCGCTTCTTTTATGATCGGGTGCCGGCTCAATTGCAAGAGGCCTTCGATCACTTCCATGAACTCACGGGCAGGAAATACGGCCACGTTGATGCTTACCGGCTAGAGGACGCTGACTACGCTATTATCGGTATGGGCTCGGTGATGGATACCGCTATCACTGCCGTCGACTGGATGCGTAAAGAAAAGGGCTGGAAGGTGGGGGCGCTAAACATTACCGCCTTTCGCCCCTTTCCAGGCAAACACATTATCAATGCCCTCAAAAATTGCCAGGCAGTGTCCATTATCGAACGCATGGACAATCCACTGGCCAAGGACAACCCCCTGACCACTGAGGTCAAGGCCAGCTTTGCCGATGCCGCCACAGGTGCCGAGGGCTACCACAAAATGGACACCCTACCCCGTATCCATTCTGGTGTTTATGGCCTCGGCAGCCGTGATACCCGGGTCGGTGATTTGATTGCGGTCACCGAAAATATGGTCGCCCAGGGGCGGCAGTTTTTCTCCCTGGCCATCGACCACCCCACCGCGCTACCCCGCGTCCACAACCCGGATGTACGCCCCGGTGGTGCCTTCTCCATGCGGGGGCACTCCATTGGTGGTTATGGCTCGGTGACCACCAACAAGATTATCGCCTCACTGGTAGAAGATATCTTTGGCCTCTACGTCCAGGCCTATCCCAAATACGGCTCGGAAAAAAAGGGGCTGCCAACGACTTACTACCTGACCGTAGCCGGACAGCCTATTCTCGAACACTCAGAGTTGAATCACGTGGAATTCGTTCCCCTGAATGATGTCAACGGTTTCATTTCCAGCAACCCCCTGGAGGGTCTGGTAGACGGGGGTTGTATCTTTATCCAGAGCCGCTTTAAGACCGATACCGAAGTCTGGGCACATGTCCCCAAAACAGCACGCAAGATCATCGTCGAACGCAATATCCGAGTGCTTTACCTGGATACCGTCAAGATCGCCAAGCAGGTAGCGCACTCCGCCGACCTGCAGTTACGCATGCAGGGTGTTGTCCTGCTGGGTATCTTTTTACGCATAGCCCCCTTTGTCAATGACCGGGCCTTATCAGAAACAGAACTATTCGAGGCGATAGAAAAAACCGTCAAAAAATATTTCGGTCGCCGCGGCGATCAAGTCGTAGAAGACAACATGACGGCTATCCGCTTCGGTTATCACGACGTCAATGAAATTGATTTTTCCAGCTTGACGAGCAAAACAACTGCGCACACCCTGATAGATTGAGTCTCAGCATGCATGACAAAAAATACACGACGGTAGACAGCTTTGTTGGTGACTTCATTGAGCGCAAACACTTTGAACGTGATGTCGTCACCGCCTACCAGGACGGTAGCGCCGAACAGACACTGCCTGCCGATCTGGGTGTAGCCGTCAGTTGGGTACCGGCAGCAACCGGCCGCTTGCGTGATTTCTCCACCATCGCCTCTGATTTGCCCATACTGGATGCATCCAAATGCGTCGGTTGCATGGAGTGCGTTACCCAATGCCCAGACACCGCCATCATTGCCAAGGTGGTACCTGAAACTAAATACAAGGAATTGCTCAAGGAAATCAAAGACCCGGGAGGATATGTCGCCAAACAGTTTGCCCACACCACCAAGTACTATAGTGTGCCACAAAAAAAGGGCCACGAAGGTGGTATGTTTATGCTGGTCACCGACCCGCGCAAGTGCAAAGGCTGTGGCGAGTGTGTTACCGCCTGCGGCAAACATGACGCCTTGCAAATGACACCCAAGACCGACGATAGCCTGCAGCAATACGCGGCAGCCGTCGAGGTGTTTCGCCGCCTGCCAGACACACCAGCACAATACATCCAGGACAAAATACTGGGCGACATGATGCTGAAGAACGCCACCCACCTGTATGTCGGTGGGGGTGCCTCGTGCATGGGCTGTGGCGAGGCAACGGCCATTCGCATGATGCTGGCTGCCACCGCCTACATTCACGGTGAAAATTCAATGGGCATTGTTGCCGCCACCGGATGTAACACCGTGTTCGGTTCGACCTACCCCTACAATCCCTACACCATTCCCTGGACTAACTCGTTATTCGAGAATGCGCCAGCAGTGTCCATGGGCATCCGCGCCCAATGGGATGCCCGAGGTTGGCAACAAAAGCGCTTATGGGTGTTGGGTGGTGACGGTGCCATGCTGGATATCGGCTTTCAGTCCCTGTCACGCATGCTGATGAGTGGTATGGACATCAAGGTCATGGTGCTGGACACGCAGGTCTATTCCAATACCGGCGGTCAATCCTCAACGTCCACCTATATGAGCCAGGATGCCAAAATGTCGGCCTACGGCAAACGGCTTCACGGCAAGAGCGAACGACGCAAGGAACTGGCCCAAATCGCTATCATGCATCCGGGCGTGTATGTCGCCCAAACCACCCCGGCCCATATCAATCATTTCTACCGTGCCATCATCGCCGCTAACGAGTATCCAGGACCGGCAGTAGTGATCGTATACTGCCCTTGTCAGCCAGAACACGGCATCGGTGACGATGCCTCCGTACGCCAATCCAAACTGGCAGTGGATTCACGGGCCTTTCCCCTGCTAATTCACGATCCGCGCCAGGGCGAAACCCTGGCCGAACGCACCAACTTGCAAGGCAATCCCGCACGCACCAAAGACTGGTACACCACACCAAAGGGAGAGCGCATCGATTTCATTCACTTTGCGCGTAGCGAGGGGCGTTTCGCCAAACACTTTGACAAGGAAGGCAAGCCCTCTCCGGAACTACAAAAGGCCCAGGAGGACCGCCTACAGAACTGGCACTTGCTACAGGAACTGACAGGGATGCACAAAACACCATGAGCCTGCCTAGTGAATCCGTTCACATGCCACCTTATATTAAACACATCCTACCGAGCGAGAATGAATCTCGCATAGGGTTACACCATGATAAATATTAAAGAAACAAATAACTTCCGCGTATCATTTCTTCATCTGAGTTTCAGACCCTTTTTCCTGTTTGGAAGTCTGTTTGCAATCATCTCAATGGCTGTGTGGTTTTGGCTATATCAGTTTGAGCATACGCTGCCTGCCTCACACCAACTGTTGCCAACAATTTGGCATGCACATGAAATGATTTATGGCTATGGACTGGCGATCATAACCGGATTTCTGCTAACGGCTGCGAAAAACTGGACGGGTGTACGCACCCTGAATGGTATGCCGCTATTATTGCTGGCCATCTTCTGGTTAATTGCCCGCATCAGCCCTGCTGTTGATCACGCCGCCGCACCCAACGTAATGATGGCCATGGATATCCTGTTCAATATTGGCCTGTGCAGTGCATTCCTGTATCCCATTGTAAAAACAAAACAGTGGAAGCAATTGGGAATCTGGGTACTTATTGTCTTGCTATCGGTATTTAATATCCTGTTTTACCTGGGCCTGAACGGTAAATTACAGTTTGGCATGGAGTGGGGAATATCTGGGGGCTTATATACAATTCTATCGCTTATCTTACTGGTGTCACGAAGAGTGATTCCTTTTTTTATTGAGCGTGGTGTTGATGAAAATTTCAAACCCACAAACAGGGTGTGGCTGGACAGAAGCACACCGCCCCTGTTAGCCGCCTTCGTATTATTTGAAGTCTTCCTACCCTACCCTGTGATAACAGCCGCTATATCCCTGACGTTATTTTTGTCGCAGGCTCTACGTCTCGCAGGGTGGTATACCAAGGGGATTTGGCAAAAACCGTTACTGTCGATACTTTTCATTGCTTATGGATGGATCATTATTGGTTTTGGCCTCAAAACAGCAGGATTATTCATCACGGTCAACCCCATGTTGGCATTGCATGCCTTTGCTTTGGGGGGTATTGGCTTAATGACCCTCGGCATGATGGCCCGGGTTGCCCTGGGCCACACCGGGCGTAATGTGTTTGAACCACCCAATGTTCTGAAGTGGGTTTTTGCCTTTATGGTATTTGCCAGCTTGCTACGAATCGTTTTTCCATTAGCCCTGCCACAACTGAACGCTGTTTGGGTAGGCATGTCCCAAATTTCCTGGGTGCTAAGTTTTACTTTATTTGTCTGGGTCTATGCCCCCATACTGTACCTACCACGTGTTGATGGACAATATGGTTAACACTGATTTGGCTTCCAGCAAAAAAGCAGACCCATTCGCAGCAATTCAATCTCGGCTAAAAACCTAATAATTGGCGCGCCCGGAGGGATTCGAACCCCCGGCCCCTGCCGTCGGAGGACAGTGCTCTATCCAGCTGAGCTACGGGCGCAAAATCGTTTAAACCGGTCTAGCCTTTCCTCGGCAACCGCTCCCTGCATGCTCTACCGCCTGCATCCCTACAGTCGTGGTGAGGCGTTCGCCGGACAAAAGGCACCGGACCTTTTGCCCTTTCCGGCCCACCCAGCTGAGCTACGGGCGCAAGGATACCCAATATCATTAGGCCCCGTCCATTTTTGCCCAAAATCCACTACCCCCTGGGGATATTCCACAACGGCCACTTTAGGGTATACTGATACCTCTGATACGTTGACTTGTAATTGCCAATAACTCTTGATAAAACAAGGCGTTGGCGGCAATAATTTTCTGAACTTAACCTGAGAAGGGTGAACAAATGAGCGATAGTAAATTTTTCAAGGCCTTTGGCGGCATGCTGATGGGTCTCGTTGCACTTACCGTAGTGATTTTTCTGGTTGCCAACACAATTGGTGACAATAGCGCCACCAAGCTTTCCCAAGCCGATGGTGAGAAAGCCGTAGCAGAACGTATCCAGCCCATGGGTATCCTGTCTATTTCCGCAGCTGCGGCTATGGACACCCTGATTCCAGCAGCCAATGCTGCTGCAGACGGTAAGGGCACTTTTGATGCCTCCTGTGCCGCATGTCACGGAAGTGGTGTTGCCGGAGCCCCGAAATTGGGTGACAAGGCCGCTTGGAAGGCCCGCATTGCCCAGGGCAATGACACCCTGTATAAGCATGCCATCAAAGGCTATCAAGGCAAAAAAGGGTTTATGCCTGCCAAGGGTGGTAATGCCAGCCTTGCCGATGCCGATGTAAAAGCCGCAGTGGACTATATGGTGGCCCAAAGCAAGTAAGCAGAGGATCATGTAGTTTCGTTTTCATTAAACTACAGGTCGAATAGGAAAGGCCAACCCATTGGGTTGGCCTTTTTTATGCCCATCACGGAACCCTTACAAGCTAAAGCTGACAAAGTGAGTCACCAAACGGCAACAACGGAGCAACCTTATCTGTGTGTCCTGAAGAACAAGACCCACCCTATAATCATCTTACACCGGATCGCATCCTGGCAGCGGTAGAGCGGACTGGCCTGGAATGTGACGCCCGTCTGCTGGCCTTAAACAGCTATGAAAATCGTGTCTACCAGGTCGGTATCGAAGATGCGAAACCGGTCATTGTCAAATTCTACCGGCCCCATCGTTGGGCAGATCAAGCGATTATAGAAGAACACCAGTTTACCCAGGAATTGGCCGAGCACGAAATTCCCGTCGTCGCCCCCTGGCAGGACTTATCTCAACAAACCCTTCATCACTATGAAGGGTTCCGCTACGCGGTCTTCCCGAGACAAGGCGGTCACTGGCCAGACCTGGAATCCGCAGACAACCTTAAGCGCTTAGGACGATTCATTGGGCGAATCCATAGGGTTGGAGCAAGCAAGCCGTTCGCCCATCGCCCCACTTTGAGCCGGGAAGACTTTGGTAACGCATCCATTCAATTTCTTCTCGACAGCGGATTTATACCGCCCGAACTCCATCATGCCTATGAGTCCTTAGCCCAGGATTTGATGATACAGATCAACCAGGCCTATGACCGTGCCGGCGACGTCAACACCATCCGCTTACACGGTGACTGTCACCCCGGCAATATCTTGTGGACTGAAGACGGTGCCCACTTTGTAGACTTTGATGACTGCCGCATGGGCCCCGCCATACAAGATTTGTGGATGCTTCTATCCGGCGAACGCCAGGATATGACTCAACAATTAAGCCATGTGCTAGAAGGCTACGAGCAGTTCCACCCATTTGATGCCCGGGAACTTAACCTTATCGAGGCACTGCGGACACTGCGCATCATCCACTATGCAGCCTGGCTGGCTCGCCGCTGGGATGACCCTGCTTTTCCTAAGGCTTTTCCCTGGTTTAATGCCCAACGTTATTGGGAAGACCACATTCTTTCTCTGCGAGAACAAGCTGCACTACTGAACGAAGCACCTCTGAATTACAATGGGTAACAAACACTCCCATTCAATCTTCCACATTCGGTTACACATCATTTATTGATCTACATCAACCAGAATGGATATTAACCCCGATGACGAGAACCCTATGGCGTACACTTCAAACTGAGGTGCGATTACCATAACCCGTAGCAGATCTTGAGACACATGGGACAAAAATCCATGAGGAATCAAATCCTTGACGTACTCGAACTCCCTAGACGGTTAATCCGCTCCGAGTTAGAAATCAACCAATGTCCCCATGACATTCAATATTACGCCTCCGACCCAGCTTGCCGGGGTTGCTTTGATGGTCCGGAATGCCAATGGCTCTATGCCACTGATGAGGTGGCTGCCTTGGATTCCCGTTCTCTGGACGAACTCATGCAGGCATTGGAATTCGCCATCCTTTCCGTCGCTGCCCAATTAGCCCATGCTGGCCATCCTTTGCGCTGCACCTGTCCTCCCTGTAAGTGGTTGCAACAAGCTGAACAATTACATAAACAGGCCTTAGGGTCGAACTCTGGCGCCTAAGCTAGAGGCGCCGCCTGTTTAAAGTACCCATATATGCACTTCAGACTTATCAGGATTATAGAAGCACCCTTAAGGCTGTCGAAACAAAACTTCAAGCTGGCTTGCGGGCATTGGACGTGCGAGGTAGAACCCTTGTATCTCGTCACAATCCAGCCCCTCCAGGACTGACAACTGTTCCTTATTCTCGACACCTTCAGCTATCACACGAAGATTAAGGCTTTTTGCCATAGCAATGACTGCAGTGACAATAGCCTTGTCTCCCGACTCACTGTTAATATCGCGAATAAAAGATTGATCTATCTTCAGTATCTGAATCGGCAGGTGCTTAAGCAACAGCAGTGAAGAGTAGCCGGTACCAAAATCGTCGACTGCTATGGCATAGCCGTTACGGCTAAGCGTCCTCAGATTGCTGCCGGCGTGATCAAGTTCGAGCAAAGTATCCGTTTCAGTAAGCTCCAACTCAATTAAACTGGGAGGCAATTGATACATTGACACGATCTCGACAAACTTCTCGGCCAAGTCTTCCTGCTTTAGTTGGTGGGGTGATAGGTTAACGGAGACAGGTGGAACAATATGTCCACCTTGCAGCCACTGTTGAATTTGGATACACACGCCATGCAATACCCAGAGCCCTAACGGAACGATCAGACCAGTACTCTCCGCTACAGGTATAAACTCTGATGGCGATACAGCTGCACTTGATTCCGTGCCTGGCATACGTAGCAGGGCTTCCATACCCGACATCCTTCCTGTTTTCAGGTAAAACTTTGGCTGATAATGTATCTCCAAAGTATTTTGTTGCATGGCGTTACGCAGGCGGCGCTCAACAATCAGACGCCGAGCACTCCGTTTATTCATATTTTCATCAAAAAAATTACATCGCTTCAGCCCACGTTCTTTAGCATGCGATAATGCAACATGCGCATGTTGTAATAGTTGATCAACATCTTCGCCGTCTTCCGGGTATAGACTGACCCCGGCCCGCACCGGCAGATAAAGCTCTTCACCACGTATATTGATGCATTCATCAAAGCTCTTTAGTAGCTGGTCAACAGTCAAAAGCAACACATCCATATTCTTGATACCAAGAAATATGATACCAAATTCATCACCACGCAGGCGTGACAAGAAAATACTGTTCTTACTGATACCAAGATTGTCACAGGTCTGGGTGCTATAGAGCAGGTTACTTAATTTCTGACCCACTGCCTTCAATAGATCATCACCAAAGGCACATCCAAACGAGTCATTGACTCGTTTGAACATCCCCAGGTTCAGGTTGATGATGGCGGCTTTTTGCTGTCTATCCCCGGCAACACGAATCACCATGTCCATATTATCAAGGAAAACTTTTTGGTTTGTTAATCCTGTGATTACATCATGGCTATGACCATAAGCAATCTCAACATTTCGGGCCTCAACAATGTCCTCAAGATTCTGGTTCTGTTCCTTAATTAGCGTATACAACGACGCACTTTCTAATGTGTAGGCACAACAATTTAAGATAATGGTGATTAACTTACATGTTGCATCATTCAGGGTATCAGGCCTTGATGGGATTCCAATGAACATTCCACGCACACGGTTACGTGTTGCCAATACATTCAACAGCAACATCTGCTCACCACTGGCTGACTCAGTTATCGAAACTCTGTTCTGGTTAATCGCCCATGCAAATTTTCCGCTTTCAATTAGATGGTCGATATGCTGCTGTATTTCAGTGTGTTGTAGTTTTGGTTCACACAAAACCATCTCGAATGTGGCATCTTTTTCACGAACCAGTAGAAAAGCCGTTACATCCAGATCCACTATGCGGCTAAGAAAATCCAGTGTACGACGCAGTAATGTCAGCGGCTCCCGCTTCTGTGAATTATCGCCATACAGATCACTGACTTCTTGCGCAACATCAAGTGCAAACCCATACCATTGATTGGCTTTTTCCAAAAAGGAAATGCGCTCCCACAGGGCATTTTGTGTATTGTCGTCGCTTGGCACGGCTACCATACTGTTAGTCCTCGGCTAATATATCGTCGACAACTTCATTAAACTGTTTTTCACTGTGTTCAATGATACCCGCTAATGACTGTTCAGAAATATCCAAACGCTCCCAGGCAACTGAGTTAAGTGGTGGGACATAGTATTCCCCGGTGCCCCCAATGCGCAGACTATGCACAATAATATCAGCCGTATGCACCACTGCCGATTCCAGGGGATAATGTCGCGACGATTGCGGTCTATGGTGGCAGGCCGTCGGCTCATATATAGATTGGGGGATACGCCACATTTCTAATAGCGCGGAACCCACTGCGGCATGATCATAACCAAGGACCGATTGTTCTCTTTCGTGGAACTGCAGTTCAGACTCATCTTCATCAATAAATAACGCACTCATTACGTCTGGCAGCTCCATAACCAGCACCAAGCGACCTATATCGTGGAGCAAACCCAAGACATAGTAACGTTCGAAGTTTGATTCACGACGATAGGTGGCAATATTGCGTGCAACAATACCGCAGGCAACACTATGTTCCCAAAAAGAACGCATATTTATTGTACCGATCGGGATTTCCCTGAACAGACGGGTCACGGTGGTGGCCAGCACCAGATCACGCAATTGCTCGGTACCAATAATTGTGACCGCTCGCCCGATACTGTCAACCTCACCCGGAAAATTAAACAGGGCACTATTTGCAATACGCAGTAATCGAGCGGCAAGACCCACGTCGGAGGCAATAATAGTCCCGATGTCTTCAAAGGAGGTATGGGGGTGATTTACAGCTTCTACCAAACGAGCGTAGATATCGGGCAAGGTGAATAAAGTGTTGATTCGGCACACCAGTACATCAAGACCTGGAATATCAGTATTACCCATTTTTTCTTTCCTTCGCCATCCGCTCTATGCACATTTCAAATAATGTGCTGACCGCTGGGTGACTTAGGTCCATACGCTTAAAACGCCTACCGACCTCCTCTTCCAGTATGCTGCGTAAAGCAGGGTCAATTGAGCCAGTGGCCGGGTCCTGTCGGTCTATATCTTCCCCAGCAATCTCAATTGTCGGGATACCCCAGGAACGCAGAGTAAGCAAATGTTTATTAGTCAGGTTGGTACCTGTGGCCAACAGGCGTCGACCACTACGATCACAGACATCACTGGCGATAATCATACCGACCACCAGATTATCTAATGTTACCTGTGCCATAGTGCGATTTCCATGCTTAAAGTAAGCAAATAAAGCATCCCATTTCGACCGCCACGCGAAAATTTATTTTTTTGTGTATACCGCACAGCCTGACGATGATGCCGACAGCTGCCGAATCGTGTCTGGGATAAATGTAATTGTGATCTTGTTATTGTGTTAGCAAATCTTTTAATTTGATTCAGGTACTCTGGTTTATCGCCACAATTGTGCACTAACTTTAGCAGATTGTGTGGCAAATAGGTCCTGACAGGCAAACATCTGGCCACCAAACGCTTGCCCTCTGGTATTTTATGTGGAAAGGATCAGTTAATCCCCAAGGCATGTGCTGGAATGGATCAGGCGACCCCTGTACCACCATCAATTGCTGGACACTAAAAAGGGAAAAAGAAGAAAATAGGCCTAACTGTGGTCTATAGGCCTCGGAGTGTGGGTCTCCCGGGCTATCGCCCCACCGATTAGTGCGTACCTTTGGGGGACCTGGCTACCGATATAGCCCGCTGCATTAATAACGGATAATATCCTTCCCAACCAGATCGGAATTGAAACGACCACCGCGTAATAATTGCCGCCCTTGGGAATCACCGAGATAGCCCAAGGACACCCCTGCATTGCCTTTTTGCCACCTGTGCAAACTCAAGGAGTTTAGATTAAAGACTTCTGATTAATTCATTTTTCGTCATTCTGGCGTACACCAAAATCCAGTAGTTTCAATAACCTGGACACCGGCCAGCGCCGGCATGACACATTGATCTTATGAGTTCCCTTAATATGCAATTACAGACTATCGGGCAAATGCTTGCGAATCTCCCGCGCATCATACTGCCCAAGGTTTTTCTCAACCTCGGAAATTTTCATGCCGGACAAGGTTTTCAGCTTCTCTCTCAGTAAGCCCAGCAGAGGCGGACCGGCTACCAGCAGCAACCGGTCACAGCGTCCTTCGTTATGCGCAGCCTGCACATGGTCAGCAACCTGTTTGGCAAAGCGGATGGTCTCCTGCTTACCGGGTTCGACTGTTGAACCCATGGCATGGCGCCCCTGGCCCTTGCTGTCAAAACTGCGCCCCGGCCGATCGGAGGTCAGTGTCTGCTCGCGATCACGCGCCTCCGGATGTTCCAGCTCCCCCAAACCCAGCAATGCGCCACGGGGATCGGCAACGGTGAAAATACGTGCCTTGCTCTGGTCTGCGACTACTACCCATAGTCTGGACACAACACCTCCTGATGTAGTCTATTATAAATATAGTCAACGATTACCTGTTTGACCAACATCATTCCAGGTTAAGGAAATTTCGATGCCCAGTGTTCAACGCCTCGTTCTCGATGTACTCAAACCGCACCAGCCCAATGCCCTGGAATTTGCCCGTGCCATTGCTGCGTTAGGGGAGAGCTACCGGGTCGATATCCAGGTGATAGAGGTGGATGAGCAGACCGAGACGCTGCGGGTGGCAATCGAGGGTGACGGGCTTGATTTTGAACGCATTAGCGACTCCATCAGTGAAATCGGAGCCTCCCTTCACAGCATCGACGAGGTTTCTGTCGTCGGCAAGTGATGCTCCTATGGTTTGCAGAAACCCATCGGCGGCGGCAATAAAGTTGAAACAGATCAAAATACTGTTGGAGATCTCCCACTCCGGCGAAATCATGCGTCGCTACTTTGTCGTCAACGGCTTCGATGGCGCCTTGACTATGCTCGGATTGATTATGGGCTTCTACGTCAGTAATCGTGTCGACCTTGCGGTAGTGATCACTACCTGCCTCGCTACGGCGCTGGCTCTCGGCATGAGCGGGATATCCAGCGCTTACATCAGTGAAGCAGCGGAGCGACGCCGCACCCTGGCGCAACTCGAAAAGGCGATGGTGACCTCGCTCGATGAGAGCCACCACGCGCGGGCGGTGATATGGATCCCCTGGCTGGTTGCCCTGGTCAACGGCATTGCCCCGCTGCTTATTGCCCTGATCATCATCGCACCGCTGTGGCTCGCACGTAGTGGTATGGTACTGGCGCCCGGTCCTCTACCGACGGCGATGGCTGTGGCGCTGCTGATCATCTTCCTCCTGGGTGTCTTTCTCGGTCGCGTCGGCGGTACCTTTTGGCTCTGGAGCGGCCTGCAGAGTCTGGCGGTAGCATTAGTGACGGTGGGGTTGATCTATCTCCTTGCCTGAGTGGACAGGCTTAGCCATGTAACCTGACCGGCATCCTTTTTACCCCCCAGTTACCAGGAATCGCCTCAACTACGCCAGTACAGGGTGTCCCGCAAACACCGAGCTCGGGCAGATCAATACATAGCATCTAAGGCAACAACGGCCGCAAAAACCAAACAACCGCCACGACTGTCACTAACATGATGAGGTTAAGTCGAATGCCGGCTCTGATCATGTCGCTGATCTGGATACGTTGAGAGCCAAAAACAATGGCATTGGGTGGTGTGGCCACAGGCAACATAAAGGCGCAGGACGCGGCTAAGGTGGTGGTGAGTAGCAGAGCGATCAAGTCTTGTCCTGTGGCGAGGGCGACGCCTGCGAGCACGGGCAACATAACTTGCGTGGTGGCGGTGTTGCTGGTGATTTCGGTTAAGAAGATGATCACGGTGGCAATGCCGAGCAACATCAATGGCAGTGGTACGGCGGATAGGAAGCTCAGTTGTTGCCCAACCCAAAGCGAGAGCCCAGAGCCTTGCATCCCCATGGCCAGCGCAAAACCGCCGCCAAGCAAGACGAGGATGTCCCACGGTAGTTGGCCGATGGCCTCTTTGCCAAGTATGGGTTGGCCTTGGCGTATCGGAACTAAAAACAACAGCAGTGCCGAGAATATTGCCACGGTGCCATCATCGACGCCGGGGTAGGGCAGCAGCGATGACCAGCCTGGAATCACAAAGTCACCGCCTTTAATGCCTTGGCGAGTCATCCAAGCCAGTGCGGTGAGCCCTAAGACCCAACCGACAAATTTTTCATCAGCTTGAAGTGGGCCTAAGGAATGAAGCTCGTCATGCAGATGGTCCACTGAACCGGCTTGCCATTGCAAGGTGCGAATTTTTCGCCCCATCAGTAAAAGCACAATGCTCAAACCAATGATCACCATGGGCACACCGATCATCATCCACTGTATAAAGCTCGGCACCAATCCCGGTGCATTAGTACGGACATTTTCAAGAAACACCAAGTTGGGCACCGTGCCCACCGGCGTACCCATACCGCCGATATTGGCGCTGTAGGCAATTGTTAATAACAACACGGTGGCAAAGGTGGTCATTTGAACCGAGCTGAAGAGATTGTCCAGTCGACTGAGCACAGCAATCGCAATGGTCACCATCAACATGGTGGTGGCGGTGTTTGATATCCACATGGATAAAAAGGCGGTGGTGATGGCAAAACCCACCAAAATTTGAAATGGGCTGTGATGAAAGCGGGACAACACCACCAAGGCTAAACGTTTGTGTAGGCCGGTGCGCTCCAAAGCTTGGGCAATTAAAAAGCCGCCGACAAACAAAAACATGATGCTGGTCATGTAACGCGGTGCGGTCTCCTTGGCTGTGGCAATGCCTGACAGCGGAAAGGCAATGAGCGGAATCAGCGCCGTCACCGCTAAGGGCATGCATTCTGTTAACCACCAAAGCGCCATCCACAAGGCAATGCCCAGCATGAATGCCGCTTGAGGGTGACCGGGAATATCAATCAAAAGCGGGCAAGCAATGGCTAACGATGGGCCAAGCAAGCGAGCCGTGTTTTTTATAGTGAGCATGTGTGCTTTGTCTTATTTTAGCGATGATTCAGGCAAGGTATGAAGGTGGTCATACAAGAATAAATAAGGCCTTGTTTGCGCCGCAAGAGAAATAGGTTCAGATCTTGTCTTTTGCCTTTCTCACAAATGCTTCGCTATGTGCTTCCAACTCTATGCGCTATTATTCCTTTTCGCTAGCGATCCCGATATGAAATGGCCTCGCTAATATGCTCTTCCTTCACCCCAGCCGAAGATGCCATATCGGCAATGGTACGTGCCACCCTCAATACACGATGATAGGCCCGGGCCGACAATCCCATGCGATCCAGGGCCGTTTCGAGCAGGGCCACTGCATCAGCTGATAGTTGGCAGCTGCGATCCAGGGCCTCCCCCATCAGATTATGATTAAGGCAGGCGCTACGTGACAGCTGCCGTTGCTGTGCGGCAATCACCCTTTCCCGCACCACAGCGCTGCTCTCGCAGGCCTCGAAGCTTTCCCCAGGCCGCAAAAAAGACTTCGCCAAAGGTGGCACCTGGATATGCATGTCGATACGATCCATCAGCGGCCCGGAGATACGCTGCCGGTAACGCCGCACTTGCTCCTGGGTGCAGGTACACCGGCCACGGGGATCACCGAGATAGCCGCAAGGACAAGGATTCATGGCGGCCACAAATTGAAACCGGGCCGGAAACCGGGCTTGGTGTGCAGCCCGTGAGATGGTCACATGACCCGACTCCATGGGCTCACGCAATACCTCCAGTACCCGCCGGTCAAATTCGGGGAGCTCATCTAAAAATAGGACACCACGATGGGCCAAAGAAATTTCCCCAGGCCGGGGGCGGCTGCCTCCACCCACCAGTGCCACCGCCGATGCGGTGTGATGGGGTGAGCGAAAGGGACGCTGCCCCCAAGCCGAGGCATCAAATCCAGAATTGGCCAACGAATCCACCGCAGCCACCTCCAGGGCTTGATCATCATCCAGATCCGGCAGAATACCCGGCAAGCGTGTCGCCAGCATGGTCTTTCCTGCCCCTGGAGGCCCCACCATCAAAAGACTATGACCACCGGTTGCGGCCACCTCCAATGCCCGCTTGGCAACCTGCTGGCCATGTACATCAACCAAGTCCGGTATCCGTCGCTCACCACTGAAGGGGGCACCTACCGGTACCGCCATAGCCGGACCATTGTTGAAATGTGAGGTAACCGCCAGCAAGTGATCTGCACTATAGAGTTGGACACCGCTGACCATAGCCGCCTCGGCACCATTGGCCGCAGGTAGCACCAGGCTTCGCCCGTTCCCTTTCAACCCCAAACAGGCGGTCAAGGCACCACGCACCCCGCGTAGGGCACCGCTTAAGGCCAGCTCACCGATGAACTCATAATTCTCCAGTGTTTGTTGGGGAATTTGCCCGGATGCGGCAAGAATACCCATAGCGATGGGTAGATCGTAGCGTCCACCGTCCTTAGGCAGGTCTGCGGGGGCCAGATTGATGGTGATACGCCTTGTGGGGAATTCAAACCGGGAGTTGATCAAGGCACCGCGCACCCGATCCTTGCTCTCACGCACAGCGGCCTCAGGCAAGCCGACTATATTAAGGGTCGGCAGGCCATTGGTGAGGTGGACTTCTACGGTAACCGGTGGTGCATCAATGCCATCCTGGGCGCGACTGTGAATAATCGCTAGACTCATTAGACCCTTCCTTAGGCTTTTGCTCAGGTAACTACATAACTTCTTGCTTAAATTCTAGGCTACTTTTTCAGCAGCTCGGCCTCCAAAGCCCTGACCTGAGCTTCGAGTTGTTCGATCTTTTCTCGTGTCCTCCGCAACACCGCCTCCTGAACCTCAAACTCTTCACGCGTCACCAAATCCAGGCGCTCGAAGGCACCACGCACCGCACCACGCATATTGTCCCTCAGGTCATCTCCCAGACCATTGGGCAAGGCATCGGCCAGGGCCGCTGTGACCTGATCCAGAGGGGATGGGGGCAGCTTCATGCGCCCATTGTAGCAGAACTTCCAGGTGGCCCTGGGTCCCGGCTGTAAACCGCCTCCATGGGCCCCCTTCGGCGCAAACGCGCGGACTAACGCCCTGCATGGCCGCCCCGGTCACAAAAACGCACATATTTGGTGCAACCACCCTCCGTGGGCTGACCGATTTGGTGCGTCTAACACCTAACATCGGTCCATTATCACCCTAACCTATTGATAACAAAGCAATAACAGAGTTGGCACGGTTCCTGATAAGTAGCACCAGCATCGGACAGTGTTGGTCATTGGGATGTGAGTAGTCCGTTCAAATCAGGCGGTCGAGCATGATTGCGCGGCGGGCCTGGCAAATCAAATTTACAACAACCCTATGCAATAAATAGGGATAGGAGCAATGATGAACAAAACTATTTTCAGCAAAACGCTACTTGCCACCGGCCTCGTCGCCTGCACGTCTCTGGCTCAGGCAGAGTTCAGCGCCAACGTGGCACTGACCTCAGACTATGTGTTCCGTGGCTTCTCACAGTCCAAAGAAGACCCGGCAATCCAGGGTGGATTTGACTATGCCCATAAGAGTGGTTTCTACGCCGGCGTATGGGGCTCGAATGTCTCATCGGATATGTACAACGGTTCCGGCCTTGAGGCAGACCTCTATGCCGGCTACAGCGGTGAGATTACCAAAGACCTGGGCTATGACGTAGGTTTGATCCGGTACATCTACCCCGGTTCTTCACCGAGCACGGACTATGATGAAATCTATGCTGGGCTAAGTTATAAATTTATCAGCGTGAAATATTTTGCCGGGGTTGATATTGGCAACGCGGAGTTGGGTGATTACCTGGACGCCGGTCTTGATTTCGACCTGCCACAAGGTATTGGTCTGGGGCTGCACGTCGGCAACTGGAACTCCAAAGTGACCGGGGGTGATTTTACCGATTACAAAATTGGCCTGTCCAAGGAAATTGGTGGGTTCGGCTTTGAACTGGCCTATACCGATACGGATGTAGATTCCGATGCCCTCGCCAGCGGCAGAGTAGTCTTGACTGTATCCAAGTCCTTGTAAGCGGATCGTGCCCATCCCTCCGGGATGGGCAATCCACCTGTTTAGGAGAAATACCTATGAAACAAGTTGTAGCCGTTATCAAGCCGTTCAAGCTTGACGATGTACGCGATGCCCTGGCCGAAATTGGTGTACAGGGTATGACCGTTACAGAAGTCAAAGGCTTTGGGCGTCAAAAGGGCCATACCGAACTGTATCGCGGTGCCGAGTACGTTGTCGATTTTCTGCCAAAGGTAAAGGTAGAGGTCGCCGTCGATTCCGCAGTCCTCGATCAAGTATTGGAGGCCATCGTCAAGGCCGCCAAGACCGATAAAATCGGTGATGGCAAAATTTTTGTCTATGACCTCAACCAGGTCATGCGTATCCGCACCGGTGAAACCGGCAAAGATGCGCTTTAACTCTGGGGAGCGATAATAATGATATCAACTATGTATAAGCGGGTGCTGGTCACCCTGTCCATGCTGACCCTGCCTGGCATTGCCCTGGCCGAGGACACCTTGAACTCCGGTGATACCGCCTGGATGCTGACCGCCACCGCACTGGTGCTGTTCATGACCATCCCGGGTCTATCCCTGTTCTATGCCGGTATGGTGCGCAGCAAGAACGTGCTGTCGGTGCTGATGCAATGTTTTGCCATCACCGCACTCATGACCATCATCTGGGTCGTCTACGGTTACAGCCTGGCCTTCTCTGACGGTGGTTCTATGCAAGCGTTCTGGGGTGGCTTCGACAAGGCCTTTTTGAAAGGTGTCACCGTAGATTCCCTTTCGGGCTCTATCCCGGAAACGGTATTCATGACCTTCCAGATGACCTTCGCCATCATTACTCCGGCACTCATCGTCGGTGCCTTTGCCGAACGTATGAAGTTTTCCGCCATGCTGATCTTCATGGGTCTTTGGGTCACCTTCGTCTACGCACCGATCTGTCACTGGGTCTGGGGTGGTGGTTGGTTAGCTGACTATGGCATCCTCGATTTCGCCGGCGGTACCGTAGTGCATATCAATGCCGGTATTGCAGGTCTGGTCGCAGCCATCATGCTGGGCAAACGTAAAGGCTTCCCAAGAACCGCCATGCCACCACACAATGTAGGCTACACCGTTATTGGTGCCGCCATGCTGTGGGTCGGCTGGTTTGGTTTTAACGCCGGCAGTGAGTTGGCTGCAGACAACGTGGCCGGTATGGCCATGGCCGTCACCCAAATCGCCACCGCCGCTGCAGCCCTGGGCTGGATGTTCAGCGAATGGCTGATCCATGGCAAACCCAGCGTACTGGGTATCGCCACCGGTGCCGTAGCCGGTCTGGTAGCCATCACCCCGGCCTCCGGTGCTGTGGGCCCCATGGGTGCCCTGGCCATCGGCGCAATAGCCGGTGTCGGTTGCTTCTTCGCTGCCACCAAGATCAAGCGTACCTTTGGTTATGACGACTCCCTGGACGTGTTCGGTGTCCACGCCATCGGCGGCATCATTGGTGCCCTGCTGACCGGTGTGTTTGCTGCCGTGTCCTTGGGTGGTGCAGGTTTTGGTGATGGTAATACCACCATCGGCAGTCAGGTCACCGCTCAGGCCATCGGCGTGGTTGCTACCATTGTCTATACCGGCGTGGTGAGCTTCATCATCCTCAAAGTGCTGGATATCGTTATGGGACTTCGCGTCGACGAAGACCAAGAGACGGAAGGTCTGGATCTGGCCCTGCACGACGAACGTGGTTATATCCTATAAGTAAATACTGTACCTCCTCTTATATCGGGCGCTTCGGCGCCCGTTTTTTTTATTGTTAAATTATTAGAGGCAAGCGTCTGCCGCAGGGGCACAAAGACGCAGAGGAAACAGCCGCTGGGAAAGATATATTGGGCTTCTCAATCTGTTTTCACTACAAACAAATAATACCTTTTTCATCTATTCCTTTTTTACATATATTACAGTAGTTAAAATTATTCAGTTACTGTGATATTCATGCATGACTTCAACTATTTGTACCGAATAATTTTTATACCATTTACTTTTCCCTATGCTCTGTGCCTCCTGGTGCTCTTTATCTTTCTTCCATTTTTTTATTTGTTCTTTATCTTTCCAGTATGATATTGAAATTTCCTTATTTTCTTCAGTTACTGAAATGAATTTAGTGCAGCCATATTTATTTATGGCAAGCTCTCTCATCCTTTTTGCCGTATCAAAATAGCTTTTATCAAGCTTGTTGATTTCTGCAGCAAATATTACAGCGTACATTTTTGTCTGATATTTTTGCACATAACACTTAGTTAAAAGGAGCTAGGTTTATACGATGAAAGACATTCTCAATCTGGAACGGGTGTATTCATGAAAGTATCCAATATCACATCTAGAACCGTAAAGAAACTACAATAAAGTCGTATAGGAAATGATTACTCGTGCACTAAATCATGAGTAGCTATAACGTTTAGAGCCGAGCCACGCGTACTGTAAACTCATCGTGAAGCATCGCAAAAAGTTCCCGTGTCGATCTCGGACGACTTGTTAAGCAGCGTTTACTTCAATGACTTCGCTTGCTGAGGAAGGAGGTGGCACAGGCTCGCCAGCCTCAATGAGGCCTTCGATATGTAATTCGATAGCACCCTTTATAAGCTCTAAGACCTCTTCCCGTGTTTCACCCGCGGCAATACAACCTGACAAATCAGGTACATGAGCACCAAAACTTGTTTCGCCTTCTTCAAGAACTACCATAATATTTCATGACATATACCTCGTGTCTATTTTAGATCAGCTTGCTTGAGGATGCTCGCCAAAGTACCTGGTGGTATATCGGCACTTGGCTTTCCAGCTACAGCATCTGCCTTACATAAAGCGAAGACTCTGGAAAAAACGCAGGGATGTATTAATGTCGTGGTAGGCATGGAGGCCGAAAGCGACTGCCGCAGAGGCACAAAGACGCAGCGGAAAGAAGCTTGCTATTGCCGCTCCACACCTTGGCAACTCAATGATGGCCTTGCAGAGGAAACAGCCGCTGGGAAAGATATATTGGACAGTGCCTTTCGACCAGCAGTGAATACTCAACGCACTCATCAGGGGCTTGTCCAATAAACGGTTCAGATTGTGGTTCGTTCCTCACACAATCTAGCCTTAATTCGTTAGGCGATTTTCTCTTGAAATAGGCTAGATTGTATACCATAATTACACCATATTGGTTTTATTTGGAGATCTCTAATGCCTGCAATTACCCTGAAAAATATACCAGATTCTCTCTATGCACAATTAAAAACTGCAGCGAGTATTCACCACAGAAGCTTAAATAGCGAAATCCTCTACTGTGTAGAGCGCGCACTTGGGACACATAAAATCAATGCTTCTGAGCACATTGAGATGGCCAGAAAATTAAGAGCCAAAACTGCACAGCATAATCTCACAGACCAGGAACTAAATAATTTTAAAAATGAAGGTCGCCCATGATTGTTGTGGACACCAACATTATTTCTTACTTGTATATCTCGGGTGACCGCTCTCAACAAAGTGAGGATTTATTATCTTCCGATTCTAATTGGGTTGCCCCCATATTATGGCGTAGTGAATTCAGAAATGTCTTGGCCCAATATTTACGGAAGAATTTATTAAAAATAGATGAAGTTTTACTCATCATTCAGCAAGCGGAAAAATTACTGACTGATCATGAATATGAAATTTCATCTGCACATATTATGCAGCTCGTCAAAAGTAGCCAGTGCTCGGCATATGATTGTGAGTTCATTGCCTTAGCACAATATCTGGATGTTCCTCTTATTACAGCTGATAAAAAGATTCTTCAAGAATTTCCAGAGATCACCCAAACCGCTGAATCTTACCTCGCCTAACACCCACCATCAGCCGCCGCTTAACCCAAAGCGAAGCGGCGAGTTAAGCAGTTGGCTGGATGGCTTTGTTAGGCCAATCTTCTTCAACTGTGAATGATTGCCCAAGAGTCTTGAGGTGACTGAAATCACGCTTTTGCAGTTTGCCTCGAATTTCTTCAAATGTTCTAACTACATCCTCGGCATATAGCCTTTCTCCACAGTGTAAACATACTTCAGCGGAAACTTTTATGGAAACCGTATTCCCGCCGCCCCTAAGTAGTTTTTCGACTTGCTTGGTTTCTATCTCACCACCACATACAGGACATTTTTCAAATGGCTTCATTTCTTCACCCTCACTTTCCAGTCAATCCACCGTTTTGGATCTGGTCTATAGACTGTGATTAAAACAGTCCATAAGTTTATTGGATTATAGGCCCAAACACTATGTATTGGTTCTCCTGAGAAATTCTTGCCCATAATCAGACAGCTTGAATATGGCTTGTCATTGGGATAAGCCTCAATGACTTCACCATGTATTACCGAGAAATATATCTCTTCGAACGTCAGACCATCATCGAATGCTTCTTCGTCAGCATGATCGGTAATTCTCACGCGGTTATTCAGAATAGCGTCGATTATGTTTTCGTTATCCATGTTTTCATTTTCCTGGCAACACCCTCATCAGGGGCTTTCAGAAGGGGCGCGATTTTTGCGAATGCAAAAAATCGCGCCCCTTCTGAAAGTCACCTGGATGAGTTTGTTATGCGTTTTCATCCTTTAGGCGACCAGTCACATACTTATGCAGAACGCTGGACATAAGTGTTTGATATGGCAACCCTTCGATTAGAGCTTTCTCTTGCAGCAGTTCAAGATCCATTTTAGATATACGAATATTTACTCGCTTATCTTTTTTGAACGTATTTTTAGCGGCTGCTTTGTATTTGGCAATATCTGATGGACTAGAGACAGAAACCCATTCATCATTCTCATATGACTCAAGTATCTCTTTCTCTTCTTTACTAAGTTTACTATTCATTATTCACCTCGAGATATTTTCGTGTGGCTTTGCGACTTGGAATAATCGTTTTCAGAAAGACTTCAGAATCATTCTCTACGAACGGCACAAGGTAAGCATAATTATCAATATTGACGATGAACATCCGTTGATTTGGATATTTGGAAGAGTTTGAATGTTTAATAATATCCAAAACGCCTTCTCTCTCAATATGGTAAATCACACGCTCAAAAGATATGTGCCGCTCTCTAATTAGCTGGGCATTTTTCTTGGAGTTCCATGCGAAGTGTTTCATGACATAACTTTAGCACTTTGTGTGCCTTTTGCAATCACACTAGATGAATCTATAGCGCAAGAACATTAGTAAGTACTTGTTTATATTAAGGTATTCTTGATATTTTCACTCAAGCTGTTAATGAGTGGTCTCGGGATTTTAAGCGCATAACAGTTGAGTATCTGTAACGG
>JAADGI010000034.1:79206-101605 GCA_013152415.1 Gammaproteobacteria bacterium
GCCCGGGTACCGGGGTTAAGGGGCTGAATAAACACAAAAAGTAGGGTCGAATATCAGGATTTGCTAATCCCTCTTATTGACTTCGGGGCAGTATATTCAATATACCATGCTGCACATTGGAACTGGGAAGGGACTCAATTACTGTGAATTTCAATGCTGGGAAGGCTGAGAGATATCTTTTGGGTTAACCCAAAAGACCCTCACTCTCTGTCAAATGATTGCGATGGGTCGGAAGCGGTCATTTGACAACTATTTCTAACCTCCCATTGCCAATTTCTATCCCAACCGCTCGCTAAACTTTAATCCGTCTTTCCACAATTATTATCTTTGCGCCTTCGCGCCTCTGCGGCCTCCGCGTTTCTTCCAGAGCCTTAAAATAAGGCCGGACTGGCGTATCGAATTAAGATCGATTTAATCTCGTACTTCGTGTCTATCTCTCTAGCCGATACTCTACATAGGCCTCATCACGTAGCTGGCGTATCCATTGCTCGTAGCGTTCCCGGGCCTTGCGTTGGTGGATTTGTTTGCGCACTTCTCCCCGCGCCATTTTCGTACTGACATCCTGCTTGCGACGCCCCAGGACCTGAATCAGATGCACTCCAAAACGGGTCTGTATGGGCTTGCTCAGTTCATTGACTTTTAGCTCCATCATGGCCTTTTCAAATCTCGGCAACAAATCACCTCGGCTAACCCAACCCAAGTCACCTCCACTAAGCCCAGATGACGTATCGTTGGAATGGGCCTTGGCCAAATCGGAAAAAGACTCGCCGTTGAGCACTCGCTGTCTAAGTTGCTCGAGACGTTCACTGGCCTCTTCTATTGAGAGTAATTCACTGGTCTTGATCAAGATATGGCGAACGTGAGTCTGAGTCGCCTTCTGCACCTTGCTGCCGCCGCCACGACGACCATTAAGCTTTAGGATATGAAGCCCCCCCGCAGAACGGATCACACGGCTGATTTGGTTGACCTTGAGATTTTCGGCAGCCGCAACAAAACGCGGGGGCAATTCTACCGCCCTCTTCCAACCCAAGTGCCCCCCCTCCAGCGCCTCTTTGCCTTGTGAGTACTCAAGAGCGGCCTTTGCAAAGTCAAGCCCATTTGCCAATCGGTCACGAAGCGACTCGGCACGCTGTTTTACGGCCTCCATTACGTCCGCAGCGGCAGACTTGGGCATGGATATCTGAATATGGGAAAGATCAAACTCTAAATTTGCACCACCTTTTTTCTTTACACCGAGAAGTGCGTTATCTATTTCACTCTTGGATACCCGCACCCGTGAATTGATATCACGCTCTACCAGTTGGCCTATGGTAACCTGAGACTCGATCTGTTTTCGAAAGCTCTTGTAGTCAATTCGATCTCTCTTTAGCGCCCCTCGTAACTGTTTAACAGTAATTTTGTTACGTCTGGCTATCTGCTTAATAGCAGCATCAACTTTGCTTGAAGATACCTTAATGCCTGAACGCTCGGCGTACTGTAACTGAATACGATCTATCACCAAACGCTCCAGCACCTGTTTCTTTAAGGCTGCTTCCGGAGAACTCTGTTGGCGTGCAAGACGCAACCGTTTTTTGATCATATTATATTGGGAGATAAATTCGTTCTCGGTAATAACGTCGTCATTAACAATGACAACGATGCGATCAATATCCGAGGAGAGGGCTGCCTGGGACCCCAACATGAGCATCCCTAGAAACACCAGCCTACGAGATAGTTGTCGTCTCCCGAGATGAAGAATTTGATTTACAATCTTGTTAAAAATAAATATTGAATCATTCATGAAAAATATTTATGGCTCACTAGTGATTAATTGACGATGTATCACCCATTCGCAGGTGCGCTTTCAACCGTATCCAAAAAGGTACGGTTGAAAGACTTTTGATGTATTCCTGTTATTTAAAAGGAGTATCGGTGTAACACTGTAAGAACTAAAACCCACTACTAATCTTTGCTAACCCCGTGAGCTGCAACTGCAAAATAATCGCGTTACGATAACCTGTTGTATTGTCAACGCGTCGTTGCGCGATTACATGAGCAGACCAACAACAAGCGTTATAGTCCAGACCCGCAGAAGTCGTAAGTGCTTGTTTATCACTAAAGGAGTAAATGTAGCGCCCACTAACGCCCCAACGAGAGGCCAGCGGCCAATTGAATCCTAAATCGGCCTGATCGGTACTATTTCGGGTATACCGGTAGGACGCATAGGCCCTGGCATTGGCCTTGGGCGAATAATTTACAGTAAATTTTGCCTGCTCAGTTTGATTGTCACTGGGATTCCACTGCAAAAAACCACCCATATGAAGTGCCTGGGTCAAATTGGCGCTGGCATCAAGTAACAGATCAGAAGTGGAACGAGTTTGAGGCACACCATTGAAAGTAACCTTTCGATCATCAAGATAAAGAATCTGCCCTACACTGACCTCCATGAGCTCACGCCCATCATCAGCATTCAACAAACGACTGGTCACCGCAAGCGTAACTCGATTGGCATCCTCGACCCGATCGGCACCGACAAATTGGTTATCACGGAAAAAATCACTGAAATTATTAAACGCCACCACACTGGTGTCAAAAATAGGCAGGTCATTTTGATTGTCACGATTGGCATAAACATAAAACACACGTGGCTCTAATGTTTGCACCATGGCCTCACCACGATAAGATGTGCTGCGCTCAAAAAATAATCCACTATCAACACTAGCCACGCCCACGGTTCTTGAAGGGTTAGCATCACCTCCTACTGGAATATTTTCTAAACCATAATAACCCGTGTGGCGCACCGCAACCTTTGGCTTAAAGTAGCCATAAACAGTCTCTACGGGATAACTGACACTGGGTGTCATATCCAGACGCGTTCCCGATACCAGCACATCGTGAGAAAAATTGACCAACTCACCGGAAAAATCAAACTTGGGTCCACCACGTTTGCGAGGAATTTTTGTTTTTAAAGTCAGCCTTGGCAAACGCTTGTGCGGTTTATTAGCAGCAGATATGGAATCATCAATGGTTTGGTACTGCAATACACCGGCGGAAAAGTCCCACAAGCGTCCTTTATACTTCAACTTCGCCTTCTGTGGTAAATGGGTCCGGGCATAAAACCCAATTTGATTGGTAAAATCATCAAAATAATCCCCATCAGACACCCATTGATAATCAACTGCACCAGACCACCGCCTGCTTATTTGTTGATCATGCTCCAGACTAAACGCACCACGATTATCACCAAATTCGTTGTCGTCAGGGAGGTATGCACCACGCACAACACCTGAATAGTTTTCTTGCAGATAGCGAAACTCCCCATCCACCTTGAGACCACGATCGGTCAGGATAAGGGGTGTAATGGTGGCATCCATATTGGGTGCAATATTCCAATAATACGGCACACCAAAAACAATGCCCGAGTCGGCCACACTACCAAAAGTCGGGAATAGAAAACCTGATTTTCGTTTATTGGAAATGGGGAAACTCATGCTGGGCGCATAGAAGATGGGCACCCCTTTAAAACGCACAGTCATATTCTTGGCACGGCCCTCACCGGTGGCAAAATCCAGATCCACTTTTCCGGCAGACAAAATCACGTCATCCTGACCCTTGGCACAAGTGGTGTAGGTAGCATTGCTCAACTTGAAAAGCTCAAAACCGGCAAGCTCGATCTTTTCTGCGGTGCCTCGGGCCATCATGGCCACGGTTTTGGGGTCTCCCGTGTCCCGGGACCGGTCTGCGATATGGTAATCGGCGCGTTTAGTCGCGCCCACTCCCGCCTCCAATTTATAGCGTATGAAGGAGGTATTGATGGCATCACCGGCTGCGGTACGCAGCGCCACGTTCCCTTCGGCCTCGACCTCATCTTTTGACTCGGAATAGGTAAGCTTGTCCGCAGAAATAGACTGCAGGCCCTGATTGGCCACTGCCCGACCCGTGAAGACTACCGGCCCCTGCTTGGTCTTTTCTATCTGATCCGCCTCAAGCTCAATAGGCAATTTTGACGCCGGCAGGCCAGCCTGATCAGGGGGTAATACCCGCATCGGCAATATATCAGGCTTGCAGATTTCCTCAGCAGCCAGGGTGGTCTGAAATACACTCCCTCCGCACAATGCCAAGACTATAGCCCCACGGCGGCTGTATAGTACGCTCTTAATCGTTAGATCCAGCTTCTTTAATTTGTGAAATCGCATAGAATTCAGTGCCCCTTGGAATTTGGCGTTGTTATCGTCTGACTGCTTGGGGGGTGGCTGTGGCCACAGTTCCTACAATGGTTATTATTGTACCAGTGGCGCATTATAGAGGCTCAAACGGGGTGGATGAAAGACTCAATCAGCTAAATTCCTGGCTAGGGGAAACCTTGGCCAAGGAACGGTTCGTTTTGCGACCGGCATCGGTGGACGCTAGTTTTAGACGCTATTTCAGGGTCCAGACCCATGACCGTAGCTATATCGCCATGGATGCGCCTCCAGATCGTGAAGATACGGGCCCATTTGTACGCATCGCCAGGCAGTTCCGCGACCTCGGCCTCAACGTCCCAGAGGTGCTGGAGCAGCATCCCAGCAAGGGCTTTTTGTTGTTATCGGACCTGGGCCAGCGTCTTTATCTCGAGCATCTGGATGTGGATACCGTGGAGCGCCTGTACGGTGATGCCTTAGGTGCCCTGGTGGTGCTCCAGGCAGGGACCGACCAGAACAAAACCAGCGGCCTGCCGCCCTATGATCATGCCCTGCTGACCCAGGAAATGGGGCTTTTCAAGGACTGGTACCTCGGTCACCACTTGGATCGACATCTTGGGACAGGTGAGGCTACGGCCTTGGAACAGGTATTCGAAGACCTCACCCAATCCGCCCTGAACCAACCCCAGGTGTGGGTACATCGGGACTTTCACTCCCGTAACCTCATGCTCACTGACTCCAATAATCCAGGAATACTGGATTTCCAGGATGCAGTATACGGGCCTGTCACCTACGACCTGGTCTCTTTGCTGCGGGACTGTTACATCAGTTGGCCCCGGTCTCAGGTTGAAGAATGGGTCCAGGGCTACTTTGATTTGGGCACCCAATCCGGTTTACCCGTGGGTGACAGCGAAGATCAATTTCTGGAGTGGTTTGACTATATGGGGGTGCAGCGTCACCTTAAGGCCATTGGCATCTTCGCACGGCTCAATCATCGCGACGGCAAGCCAGGCTATCTCGACGATATCCCCCGGGTCATGGGCTACATCAAAGACGTCAGCGCCCGCTACACACCTTTGCAGCCCCTGCACAATCTGCTCATGGACCTCAATAGCGCAACCTGAAATGGATGCTCTGATACTGGCAGCAGGCCGGGGCGAACGCATGCAGCCCCTCACTGATCATACCCCCAAGCCGCTGCTCGAAGTGGGCAGTCGCAGCCTCATAGAACATCTACTGCTACAGCTCGCACGGGCCGGGATAGACCAAGTCATTATTAACACTGCCCACTTGGGCAAACAAATTGTGCAAAAATTAGGCAATGGCCAATCTTATGGGGTGTCGATTCGCTATTCAGATGAATCCGATGGTGCCCTCGAGACCGGTGGCGGCATTGTCAGGGCCCTGAGCCAACTTCACTCTGATCCCTTCGTGGTGGTCAATGGCGATATTTGGACCGACTACCCCTTCCAAGGATTGCCCCACGCCATTAATAGTTTGGCCCACCTGGTTCTAGTGGACAATCCGGATCACCATCCCCAAGGAGACTTCAATCTAAACAATGCGAGTGTGGACCTTGCGGATGCAGACCGAGGTGATAAGCGTTTAACCTATAGCGGCATCGGGCTGTATTCGCGCGAGCTGTTTAAAGATTGTCCACAAGGAGCATTTCCCCTGGCCCCGCTGTTGCGTCAAGCCATTAAAGACGGCCAGGTCAGCGGTGAATACTACAACGGACAGTGGTGGGATGTTGGTACACCGGAAAGATTACGCGAACTCGACCAACGACTTCGCGCAGAGCCACCTAAAGTCGTTGGCTCTTCAGAAAAATTTGTGGGTCATTCAAGCGAATAACGGGCTCTCACCAAGCCAGCCGCCAGGCACACAAAGGGCCAGACGGCCAATTTGACTGCTTCCCAAGCTTGCCCCATACCATTATCTTCCCCGCCCTTCCCCTTGCGACTTGGCGGGAGAATTTGGGATTGAGGTTAAAACATCAGCACCGGTTCCACTTTCTACTGGGTTAAGGCATACCAAATCCGGCCAAGGTACTCGTGACCGGCCACGGCACTGGCATAGAGTCCACCGGCAGAGGGCAGATAGGCCAACAACATACGATCAGCTGCGTCTTGAGTCATAAACAGGGTGGGGGCCGGTGTCACCCGAAAACCATTTTTTTCAAACTCACTGACGCCTCGCCACATATGCCAGGCGTGGGTGACCAGATAGATCCGGTCAATTCCCAAAGGGTCCAGCATCTCTTTGCTAAAGCGGGCGTTCTCCCTTGTGGTTCGAGATCGGGACTCAACCCAGCGGCTGGTAACATTAAAGTCCTCTTTCAGGGCGCGGGCGGCCACCACGGACTCGGGCTCAGAGCCATCGGCAAATACCTGGCCGCCACTCAACAAGATGGGAATACCCGTCTGTCGATGCAGTCTTGCCGCATAACGTAAACGCTCCAGGGCCGAGCCACTTACCGTATCCTGGCCATCGTACTCAGGGGCCTTGGGATAATAGCCTCCTCCTAATACCACGATCGCACCAGGCTGGGTCATCGTCGTCATCGGGCCCACTGTCAGGGCCTCATGGCGCTCTAAGGATCGTAGAAGCGTCTTGCCGGTGATCGGCATGCTGAACACATACAGCAACAGCAAGGCAAAAAGATTGATGGCCAATCCCGTGCGACGGTGGCGGATCATGACAAGGCCACCGATCACCATCAGGCTGATCGACAGTCCGGGGGGCAACAGCAAGGTGGCGACGACTTTACTGAAGAGCAAGCTCAAGACTTGGAGACTTGGGCTTCGGCGGCCTGGAGGTCGGCGTGATAGGACGAACGCACCATCGGCCCACTGGCCACATTACGAAACCCGAGAGCGTTAGCAAAATCGGCCAAGTCCTGAAATTCAGCCGGATCAACAAAGCGTTCCACAGCAAGATGATGCACGCTGGGTTGTAGATATTGGCCAATGGTGAGCATGTCGCAACCATGGGCATGCAGATCGCGGATAACCCCCTCAATCTCAACCAGGGTCTCACCCAGACCCACCATCAAACCCGATTTGGTCGGCACATTCGGGTGACGTTGCTTAAAATTTTTCAACAAGTCCAGTGACCAGGCGTAATCGGCGCCGGGTCGTGCCTTTTTGTAGAGCCGAGGTACGGTTTCCAGGTTATGGTTGAACACGTCCGGGGGTGAGTCCTTTAAGGCATCCAGGGCACGATCCATGCGTCCACGAAAATCGGGCACCAGGGTCTCGATCACCAATCCGGGCAAGGCCTGGCGTAGGGCATCGATACAACGGGCAAAGTGACTGGCGCCGCCATCACGCAGGTCATCCCGGTCAACAGAAGTGATCACCACATAGCGCAACTCCATTGCCGCCACAGCGTGGGCCAAGTTGAGCGGTTCGTCCTCATCCAGGGGCTGGGGACGGCCATGGGCCACATCACAGAAGGGGCAACGCCGGGTGCAAATGTCTCCCATGATCATAAAGGTGGCCGTACCATGGGCAAAACACTCCCCAATATTGGGACATGAGGCCTCCTCACACACGGTGTGTAAACCATGTTTCTGCACCAGGACCTTGAGGCGCAGCACCGATGGCATATTGGGGGCCTTGGCACGTATCCAGGGGGGCTTGCGCAGTGCTGGCTTGGGCACCACCTTGATCGGGATCCGCGCCGTCTTGGATGCCCCCTTTAAGGGATTGGGGCCACGGGAGCGTGTGCGCAATTTTGATTCGGTATCAGACACGTTTGAAGCGGTAATAATCAGACAGGGCCAGAAACGGCTACATTCAATATTCCGGTTCCGCAGTATACCCCAAATGGCGAAATAGCGGTTTGAGCAGGTGATCCGCCAAAGTGGCAACCGAGCCTTCGATACCAAGGTCGGCACACTGGGTTACCTCCAGGCCGGGATAACCACAAGGATCGATGCGCTTAAACGGGCCAAGGTCCATGTTCACATTGAGGCTCAGACCGTGATAGCTGTACCCCCCCCTGACCCGGAGACCCAGTGCGGCAATTTTGCAGTCCGCCACATACACCCCCGGGGCACCCGAACGTCGTTGGCCCAATATCGATTCGGCCGCCAGTAAATCGATCACGGATTGCTCCAGGGCTGTCACCAGTTGGCGCACACCCCAACCACGCCGACGTAGATCCGATAAAAGATAAACCACTAACTGGCCCGGCCCATGGTAAGTAATATCACCACCTCGATCACTCGCCACCACCGGGATATCACCAAGTTGTGGAAACGGTTTTGATGACAACCTCCGGCCCAGAGTAAACACCGGTTCGTGCTCTGTTAACCAGATTTCATCGGTTGTGGAAGCAGTGCGTTTATCGACAAACTGTTGCATGGCGGCAAGCGAATCAGCATAGACCTGGCGTTTGAGAGGGCGCACCTTAACTGGATGCACCCTAAAAAACCTCACCAAAGACGGCTTTAAACAGGCTTGATTCTTGGGCTGTCAAATTTACCCTTCGTATTCGCCGCGCTGGACCTCTCGCCAAGTCGCCAAGCATGCCAAGAGAAAGGCATTCAATAAGACTTAGCGCCTTGATGCGCATGGATGTGCCAATACCGCAGTAGATAGAAATCTCGATATACCCCCTCGAGAGAGCACTAAAAAATGCCCCTTGAGGAGTGAGCCGACAGCGACGCCACCAGGAGCGAAGGCCATTCTCTGCGTACTTAGCGGCTTGGCGAGAGTCCATTATTCCCTTGATAAGAAGTACCCATAAACATCTGCTACAAGGTCATTAATACTTCGGGGCAATCCCTAAGATCGCCATAAATTCGTTCCAATTGTTCCCGACGGGTCACCCAGACAACACAGCTAATAGACACATAACGATCATTTCGGCTTGAACGGCTTTGGGTCGCACGCAAGTCGGTTGCGCCGATGTGCCGGGACACGATCTCTTGCACCAAGGCCTCAAATCGAACACTTCTGAGCCCCATGGCCTTCACCTCATATTTACAGGGAAACTCGATGAGATCTTCGCTTTGAATTCCGTTGCCATTGCCAGGCCTCTTGCCCACCCTTTAACTCCGGCGCCCGACACGAAACTCGTCTTTGTAATCTTTATAGAGTTGTAACATACGTTTAAATACAGGTCCGGGTTTACCCATCCCAACCTTGGTCTTGTCGAGTTGAGTAACGGCCAAGATTTCTTTGGTCGAGCTACACAACCACACTTCATCTGCATCACGCAACGCATCTATTGAAATATCCTCTTGGCGGCAAGGGATATTATTTTCCATGGCAAGTTCCACGATCAAGTCCCGGGTAATCCCAGGAAGGATTGCAGGTCCTTGGGGAGGAGTCATTACGACACCATTTTTCACCACAAATACATTGCTCGCTGCTCCCTCGGTCACCTTGGCCTCACGGATAAGCAGCGCTTCACTTGCCCCGCTAGCCGTTGCCTGTTGCCGTAACAATACATTGGGTAAAAGAGATACGGCCTTGATATCACATCGCTGCCAGCGGTTGTCCTTGGCCGAAATCACTGCCACACCTTCTTCTAATATCCTGGTACTGGGTGTCACCAGGGGCTGTGTATAGGCAAATACCGTGCAGTCTACCGAATCTGGGAAACTATGGTCACGTACTGCTACTCCCCGGGTCACTTGCAGATAGATCGATTGGTCATCATCGGACTGTGAAATGAGTTTAATCAGAATTGAATTCCACCGATCACGTGCCAACGGATTCTCAAGGCCAATGGCCGTGAGGCTACGATCCAGACGATCCATATGTTGTGCAAACCGGAATAGACGGCCCCCGTAGGCCGGGATAACCTCGTAGACACCATCACCAAAGATAAAGCCGCGATCAAAGACAGAAATTGTGGCCGACTGGGCAGGTACAAACTCGCCATTGAGATAAACTTGAGATATTGAATTCATGAGTCTTCAACAAATGCTGTGAGTAAATGTTCCAAGGAAAATGAAAGTTGGCCGGCACCCTTCCCTTTGCACGTGTAATACTTTAACGAAAGTATCAGCAATGCCTATCAATCATTTACTCCCACCATTGTTGTAGCTGGTGGAGCGGCCCATGATACCACTTGCCCCGTGATACCGAATACAACGCCAGCAAGGGGTATTCGCCCAGTTGTTGGCCTGCATAGTTGAGAGCGAGATGCCCCAATTGTTGGCCTGCCTTGATAGGGGCGGACGGCTGGGTACCGGTATACACCCTGGCGCTAAGCATATTAAACGTCCCCCGTGGTAATGTCACATGTAATGCCTGCATGAGACCCAGATCAACCTGGTAACTTGACCCATTAAATACCTTTGTTCGGGCTGCCACGGCAGAGGCATTCAGAAGAAATCGGGTCTCATAGGCCTTGAACCCAAAGTCCAACAAGGTCTTCATGGATTTGTTGCGCGACTCCCGACTCGATGTCCCCAGCAAGATGGCAATCAATCGCATATCCTGGCGTTGAGTCGTCGCAATAAAACAATATCCCGCCGCTCGGGATTGTCCGGTCTTGACACCGTCTACGCCGGGGGCCTGCCAAAGCAGACTGTTTCGATTGTAAGACCGTATTTTGCGAAATTCGAATTCTTTTTCGCCAAACCACACATAGAATTTTGGAAACTCACGAATCAACAGGCTGGCCAAACGGCCCAAATCATAGGCAGAGCTCCTGTTCTTTGCCGTCGGCAGGCCCGTACTGTTGCCAAAAAAGGTATGCGTCAAGCCCAATTCTCGAGCAACACGATTCATACGCTTGACGAATTCTTGTTCACTACCGTCAATATGTTCAGCAAGGGCTACAGCAGCGTCATTGGCCGACCCAATGATCATGCCTTTGAGTAAAAACTCAAGCCGAACCCTGGAATGGGCGGGCAAAAACATGCGTGCGCCGGACATGCTCCATGCCTTCTTGCTCACTACGACCTTATCACCGAGCGTTATGTCACCGCTACGTAATCGATCGAATACCAGGTATGCGGTCATCACCTTCGTCAGACTGGCTATTGCTAATGAACTTGTACCTCGATGATGAGCCAGTACCCACCCATTATGGTAATCCATCAACAACCAGGCCTTCGCGGGTATCGTAGGGGCCCGGGTCTTGGACAAGGGAGGCACTGGCCAAGACGGGCTCTCGGCCGGGGCTGCCTGGGTGATGAGCACGCCCAAGGACATTACAATCAAGCCAACAATTTGATATTGATACCGAACAACCGACACGGCGTCAAACCTCAAAACAAATGGGTTGCCAACAGCAGATATCTATTCCACTACCAAGCGGACATTGGCAAAGCCATGGTGGCTGACTTTTTCTGCAAGATCGTCACCCTGAGTGACGGAACCCAGGGGGCCAATACGCACTCGGTGCACCTTTCTGGCCCCACTGCGAACTACTTGAATAACTATCGGACCCAATTGTGCCTGCTCTAATTTCAACCTGAGTCGCTCCGCATTATCTCTGCTGATAAACGCACCTACTTGCAAATACAATTGTGGTGCATTAACTCTCTGTCTGCCACCACTTCCCTCACTCGCATCTTGCAACTCTACCAATGCAGTCCCGGTAGCAAGCACACCAATTCGGTGTGCAGCGGCATAAGACAGATCGATCAACCGGTTATCGTAGAAGGGTCCACGGTCATTCACTCGCACCACAACTGACCGCCCATTGGCCAAATTAGTCACTCTTAGAAAACTGGGCAACGGCAAGGTACGATGAGCGGCACTCATCTTATACATATCGTAAACCTCACCGTTGGAGGTGCGCCTACCGTGGAATTTCTTGCCATACCATGAGGCCACACCCCGCTCCTTGTAGTGTCTCACGCTGCGAACAGGACGGTAAGTTTTGCCCTTTACGCTATAGGTTTTGTTTCCATACCGGCTGGGGCCCTCACCGCTGGGAACGGCATCCGGGATTGCGTCAATATCCACCTTTAGGCGCTTTGGTGGCCCATCACCCCCATAGTAGCCACCACGCTTATGCCGCCCCCCGCAAGCTGAAAGTAAACCCACACAAACCACGAAGAGCAATATGTTGCGACTAATTGGTTTCATAGTAGCGTTTACGCACTAACTGACTCAATTCATAAACTGCCATGGCGTATCGTATATTATGATTGTAACGTGTAATGACATAAAAATTATAGAACCCCAGATTATAAGCTACCCCAGATTCCATTTGTAACTTGATAAGCGATACCTTTCTATTATCAGATAGTTTTTCCGTCAGCACCACACCCTGTTTTTTGAGTTGTGCAACAGTATAGCTTGGAACCATATCGTGCTCCTTCACAGAAAGCATGGAACGTCCTATAGATACGGGTGAGATGATGCGGTCACCTTGCTTCCAACCATGTTGGTAAAAATAATTGGCCACGCTACCTATGATATCGGCCTTGTTGGCGAGCAAGTCACGCCTGTTGTCACCATCAAAATCTACAGCATAGCGACGATAGCTACTCGATATAAACTGAGGTACACCCATAGCACCGGCATAAGAGCCCGTCATCGCCAAAGGATCCAGGCCTTCTTCTCTACTCAACAAAAAAAATTGCTCTAATTCCCGCATAAAAAATGCCTTTCGCTGAGGAGACTTTAGGCCCAGAGTCACCAAGGCATCAATCACGGGATATTTGCCGGTAGATTTTCCATACCGGGTTTCAATACCCAGGATAGCAACCACAATCTCCGGGGGGACACCATAAATACGATAAGCTCGATCCAGAATCGTCCGGTGTTTTTTCCAGAAAAGCACACCATTACCGGCATGCTTGTTACTCACAAAATTACGCCGATATTTGTACCATGGATCTCGCTCCGCAGGCCGTTTTACTGCCGACACAATATCTTTTCTAATTCGCGCCCTTTTTAATACTCGTTCTATTTCAGTTCGCTCCATACCGTGCTTGACCACCATGAAATCGACAAATTTCTTCAATTCGGGGATGCGCTCTATAGCAATAGCATTCGCTACCACAGGAAATAGCATGCCCAGATAGAGAGTGACACAAGTGGTCGCAGCAGATCGGTTTAAGCTCATAATTTTAACGCGAAAGAAATTTGCGATGAGTATGAATACTCATCAGGATACCAAATGCTGCCATCAGAGTGACCATGGATGTCCCACCATAACTGATAAGGGGTAGCGGCACACCCACAATGGGTAATACCCCGCTCACCATACCGATATTAACGAAGACATAGAAAAAGAATGTTAACGCAAACCCCCCGGCCAACAAACGTGTATAGGACTCTTTGGCGCAGTAAGCAATATAGATTCCGCGCACAACTATGAACACATAAACTGCCAATAAAATACTTACGCCAACAAAACCAAACTCTTCTGCAAACACGGCAAATATAAAGTCCGTTGACCGCTCTGGAATAAACTCAAGCTGAGATTGGCTACCGTTTAGCCACCCCTTACCAAAGATCCCCCCGGAACCCACAGCAATGGTAGACTGGATGGTATGGTACCCAGATCCCAAAGGATCTGCCCAAGGATTAAATAATGTCGTGATGCGTCTTTGCTGGTAGGCATGCAAATGCGACCACACCAAGGGGGCAATTGCTGCGGACGCCAGAGTCAACAGACCCATCAATTGCCAACGCATACCGGCCAGGAAAATGACCACCAGACCGGATGCAGCAATCATCAAGGCAGTGCCCAAGTCGGGTTGTTTTAAAACCAGGGCAACAGGAAACCCCAGCAGTAGAGCCGCCAAACTCAGCACCTTAAGATTTGGCGGTAAGGGATGTTTTGCAAACAACCATGCCAGCGTCATCGGCACGGCCAACTTCATGATTTCAGCAGGCTGGAATTGGAATAACCCCAGATTCAGCCACCGCTGCGCTCCCTTGCCGATGACCCCAACACCCCACACCGCCAACAATAAAATCATGCCAACGATAAACAGATAGGGTGACCAACGCATTAAACTGGCTGGTGCGACCTGGGCAACAACAATCATAACCACAAAAGCCATGGTGATACGCAGCACCTGGCGAATCACCACCCCCATATCCTCACCCCCTGCACTATAGAGCACAAACAGGCTAACAAAAGATAGGGCCAACAAACCTATCATCAATGGCCAGTCAATATGCAGTGCGTCAGTTCTGGGCATGGGATCTCTGCCGCTTATGGCCACTCAATCCACGTCCCAACCGCCCTTTCTTCACTTTGGCTACAGCTGGGGTCGCAGAGGGTATTACACCTAAAGTTTTCTGGGGCAAAATCTTTTGCAGATAAAAATCCATGACCTTTCTGGCTATGGGTGCAGCAGTGCTACCACCGTGACCTCCATTCTCGACAATCACCGCTATCGCAATCCGTGGGTCTTCCACCGGCGCAAAGGCAATGAATAAAGCATGGTCACGATGGCGCTCGGCAATATTTTTCTCAATATAGACCTCGTCTTGCTTGATACCGATGACCTGTGATGTTCCCGTCTTACCGGCAATTCGATACTTGGCGTTATAACCAATACGCCTGGCGGTACCGGCTGGCCCATGAACGACATCGGTCATGGCCTTGATCACAACCTCGTAGTACTGTTTGTTCTTTACCGGATTCAAATCTGAAGGTGTTGGCTTGAGTGGTTTAATGAGTTTATCGGCTCGATCTTCAATCGCATAGACGATCCGTGGCTGCATACCAAAACCACGGTTGGCAATGAACGACAAGGAATGCGCCAACTGTAGGGGTGTCACCAGAGTATAGCCCTGCCCAATACCT
The DNA here is from genome assembly GCA_013152415.1 of Gammaproteobacteria bacterium. GTDB lineage: Bacteria > Pseudomonadota > Gammaproteobacteria > HyVt-429 > HyVt-429 > HyVt-429. Next base: position 94,110 of record JAADGI010000034.1, read on the forward strand.
GTAATTACTGTCTCACCGGGATACCACGGCTGCTTGTGAACGCGTCTTTTCCATTCCGGCGAAGGAATGAGTCCACTTTTTTCACCATCAAGGTCTATCCCGGTATAACGACCAAACCCGAACCCAGTGAGAAACTCATAAAGTTTATTGACGCCAAGCTCTGCGGCAAGATCATAAAAATATACATCACAGGATTCAACGATGGCCCGCTGCAAATCCACCGAACCGTGGCCAGACTTGCGCCAGCAACGATAGCGATGACGACTGTGGCGCAGGGTGAAATATCCTGGACAAAATGTGCGTTTCGATGCCTTACGACCAGACTCCAGAGCCGCCAGACCGAGAAATCCCTTTATAGTTGACCCAGGTGCGTATCGACCTGCCAAGGCACGATTGATCAGGGGCTTGTCCGGAGATTCTCGTAGCAGACTATAGGATGCTTCGTCGATACCGTTCACAAACGGATTGGGATCGTAGGTAGGCGTGCTCGCAAATGTCAACACCCCGCCAGTCTTGGGGTCCATTGCCACCACCGCACCTCGACGAGCCCCCAGCGCTTGCTCCGCCACCGCCTGCAATCTTGCATCAACATTCAAATATAAGTTTTTACCGGCATGAGGCTTGCGCCGATCAAGCAAGCGCACTCGTCGACCATGGGCATTGGTCTCAATTTGTTCATAACCTGCGCGCCCTCGTAAAATATCTTCATAGCTTGCCTCTACGCCTAACTTGCCTAAATAATTCATGCCACGGTAGACGGCTCTGTCAATTCTCTTCAAGTCCGAATCACTGATCCGACCCACATAACCGACAAGATGCACACCCAATGAGCCCATGGGATAGTGACGTTGCAAATGAGCTCTCAAATCAGCCCCTCGAAGTCTGTGTCGATTGACGGCAAACCGGGCCGCCTCAAGCTCACTCAAGCGGTGCCGTAGCGGCAGGCTTTCAAAGCCAGGACGCTGCTTGCGCAGATGCGCAAAACGTTTGAGGTCCTTCGGTGTCAACTGTATAAGCTTACCCAGCTCCTGCAACAAAGCTGACACATCATCCGCCTGATCAGGCACGATCTCTAATGTGTAGGCCAAAAAGTTTTGCGCTAACACCGCGCCACTGCGGTCTAAAATCAAACCCCGTACAGGAGTAATGGGCAATATACTTATTCGGTTTTTCTGCGACAGAGTCGCGTAGTGATCGTAATAACCAATCTGTAGATAGACAAGACGGCCTAACAACAAACTAACGAGTATCAATATGACTATGGTTAATATAAATAAGCGGGCATGAAAAATACGTGCTTCACTTGCATAGTCTTTGATGCGAATCTGTGGCACGGACTATTTCGCTCGGCTGAGTCGCCGCACATCACGAAGCACAACAAATAACCAGGGCCACAAAACCATGCTGCTTAGACCGGGCATCCACTGCACCCAAGTGGGGTATAGCCCACCGGTAAGACCTTTAACCCAAATCGTAATGGCCTGACCGATAAGCACCAGTATCGCCACAAAAATGGACTGCTGCCATAGCGGAAACATGCGTACACGCAGATGAAATGCAACTGCCAAAAATGCTATCACTGATTTGGCCAGGGCATTCTGCCCGAGCAAGCTACCTTGCATAAGATCCACGATAAGGCCCATTAGCCAACCGTAGCCCACGTTGACAGTTTGGGGCATAGCCATGCACCAATAAATCAAGACCAAGCTAACCCATTCCGGCCGAAAGGGCTCGGCCCAGTGTGGCAAGGGGACTACGTCCAGAATCAATGCCAACAGAAATGAAGTGGCGATCACCACGCGGCAACGGTCCTTGCGTTGCTGGCCCAGCCCGATCATTTCTTCTCTGCCCGTTTCACCGGAACCACAACCTCGGAGCCGGGCCAAATCAATAACACCTCTTTGCTATGGTTCAATCGCGCCACGGGCAAAGCAACAATCTCAAGAAAGGACTCGTTGGCGTCGCTGGTAATGCTTTCAACACGCGCCACAGGATAGCCAGCCGGGAAACGCCCAGCCATCCCTGAAGTCACCAAAACATCACCGTTGATAATATCTGAGGTCGCAGTTAAATGTGGCAAAGACAACTCGTTAGTGGCACCGGTACCAAACAAAACAGTGCGCAAACCATTGCGCTGCACCTGAACGGGTATGGCATGACCGGGATCGGTCAACAGGGTGATTGTACTGGTGGAGGGTGAAATTCCGGTGATTTGCCCCATAATACCATTGGCATCAATCACCGCCTGACCCACAAAAACACCATCACGACTGCCCTTGTCCACCAACAACTTCTGGGTAAAGGGCTCCAGATTGACTTCTATCAATTCGGCGATAAGCGCCTTATCTGCCACCTTGGCGGCCGCCTTAAACAGGGCTCGCAAGCGTGTATTCTCGGCCAACAGGGCATTGTGTTTTTGTTGTGCCGCCTTGAGCTTTAGAACTTTACGCCTAAGCCTCTCATTTTCCAATTGATAAACCTGGCGACTGGTGAAGAACTCACCCACCCCGGTACCCACTTTTTGTGGAACAGAGGCAACATACTGAATGGGATAGATAACCGTAGAAAGAATCGAGCGTATATCACGGAGATAGTGTGACCGCTGGTCTATCACCATCAGCGGGATAGACAGCGCAATAGCAAACAATATGCGCGCTATAGGGGGTGACACCTGAGCAGCCCGGGCATGACTCATTGCATCAACATTTCACCCGCACAGCCAATCGTCCTATGACCGGTAACGCTAACACCGTGCTTACTCGTGACTAAAAACATCACCCAGGCGATCCATCTCCTCCAGGGCGCGGCCACATCCACGGGCAACACAAGTAAGTGGATCTTCAGCAATGATAATGGGCAGGCCCGTGTCCTCCATCAATCGCCGGTCCATATCCCGTAACAAGGCGCCACCACCGGCAACCACCATTCCCTTTTCCGCGATATCGGCACCGAGCTCCGGTGGGGTCTGTTCCAGGGCCAGCTTAATGGCATCAACAATCTGCGCCAAAGGCTCACTGATGGCATCATGGATCTCATCGCTGGTAATGGTCAGACTGCGGGATACCCCTTCAGCCAGATCCCGTCCTTTAATTTCCATATCCAGATGCTCAGACCGCGACCATGCGGTGCCAATCTCCTTTTTTATGCGCTCGGCTGTGGCACTGCCCACCAACATACCGTGTTTACGGCGCACATAGTTGACGATATATTCATCAAATACATCCCCGGCCACACGCAGGGACTGAGAATAAACCACACCCCCCAGCGATAGGATACCGATCTCGGTGGTGCCGCCACCAATATCCAGCACCATAGAGCCCGTCGCCTCCGCCACCTGAAGGTTGGTGCCGATAGCCACAGCCATAGGCTCCTCAATCAGGAAGACCTCGCGGGCTCCCGCCCCTATAGCGGACTCCCGAATCGCCCTGCGCTCCACTTGGGTAGAACCACAGGGCACACAAATCACAATTCGCGGACTGGGGTGTAAATAGCGATTTTCCTGCACCTTGCGGATAAAATGCTTGAGCATTACCTCGGTAACGGTGAAATCAGCGATGACCCCGTCTTTTAGGGGCCGAATGGCCTGGATATTGCCCGGTGTGCGCCCGAGCATCAGCTTGGCCTCACCCCCTACCGCAAGCACTGTCTTATTGTTCATATTGCCCGGCGCATAGCGGATTGCCACCACCGAGGGTTCGTTGAGGATGATACCCCTGTCACGAACGTATATCAGCGTGTTGGCGGTGCCGAGATCAATGGCGAGATCATTAGAGAAAAAACCGAAGAAACTTTTTAGCATGTGTCCTGACGAAACCGAGATTATATTGTGGTGGTCTTCAAAGCGCCGCTACTGTATCAACCGCCGCAGGCATGTACAACCAAATACGTAGATATGGTAATTTGTCGGCCCAGTAATCAACCACGATGAATCGAACTCATGGCCCTAGACCCAACCGATGTCGGCAAGATCGCAGAACTGGCACGACTTGAGATTTCCGAGCCTGAACTGACGAGCTATGTCCATAGTCTGACCCAAATCCTGGACTTGGTGGGGCAGATGAATGCGGTGGACACGGCCGGTATCAGCCCCATGGCCCATCCCTCAGACAGCCCCCTGCGGCTACGGCAAGATATCGTCACCGAACAAGACCGCCGCCAAAGCTTTCAGGAGATCGCTCCCGCTACCGAGTCAGGCCTTTACCTGGTACCCAAGGTCATCGAATAGGCCCAAAAACACCTGACGGGTGACCCATCGGCCCCTCAGCCACTCCCGAACAGCACACATCGCACACTAACAGGCTTGCCACTACATCATGCACCGAAAGACCATCGTCGAACTTCAAGCTGCCCTGGAGGCGGGACAAATATCCAGCGTCGAACTGACCCAGGCCTTTCTCGACCGTATTGACCACCACCAAGACCTCAACGCCTTCATCACCATCACCGCCGAGGCCGCACTGGAGCAGGCCAGGGCCAGTGACGACCGCCGCGATCACGAGGCCCCGAGACCCCTGGAAGGCATCCCCATTGCCCACAAGGATATCTTCTGCACTCAGGGTCTGATCACGAGTTGTGGTTCACGTATGTTGGCCAATTTTGTCTCGCCCTACGATGCCACCGTGATCCAGCATTTTAAAGCGGCAGGTGCCATCATCCTCGGCAAAACCAATATGGATGAATTCGCCATGGGCTCCTCCAACGAGACCTCATTCTATGGCCCGGTCAAAAACCCCTGGGCCAATCAGGCGGTACCTGGTGGTAGCTCTGGTGGCTCCGCAGCGGCAGTAGCCGCACAACTGGCCCCGGCAGCCACCGGTACCGACACCGGGGGCTCCATTCGTCAACCCGCAGCCCTGTGTGGCATCACTGGTCTCAAACCGACCTATGGGCGAGTATCCCGTTATGGCATGGTGGCTTTCGCCTCATCCCTGGATCAGGCCGGTCCCATGACCCACACCGCCGCCGACGCCGCCCTGTTGCTCAATATCATGGCTGGGTTTGACCCCAAAGACTCCACCTCGGTGGACAAACCCGTGCCCGACTACACCGCCACCTTGAACGATGGCCTCAAAGGCTTGCGTGTTGGCTTGCCCAAAGAGTACTTCGGTGATGGGCTGGCTGCGGATGTGGCTCAGGCCATTGATGCCTCTGTCGAGACACTAAAGAAGCTGGGGGCCAACATCGTCGACATCAGTCTGCCCAACAGCACCCTGGCCGTGCCCTGCTACTACGTATTGGCCCCGGCAGAGGCCTCCTCCAACCTGTCACGGTTTGATGGGGTACGTTACGGTTACCGTGCCGCGGATTATGACGATCTCAACGACATGTACAGAAAGACCCGCTCCCAGGGTTTTGGTGAGGAGGTAAAACGGCGCATCATGATCGGGGCCTATACCCTTTCGGCGGGGTATTACGATGCCTACTACCTGAAGGCACAACAATTGCGCCGCCTGATCGCCGATGATTTTCATACAGCCTTTGGTCAATGCGACGTGATCCTGGGACCCACCACCCCTACGACAGCCTTTGACCTCGGCGCCAAAACCGATGACCCGGTCTCCATGTACCTGAACGATATCTACACCATCCCCGCCAACCTCGCCGGCCTACCGGGCATGTCTATCCCCGCCGGTCTGGGCGAGGACGGTCGGCCGATCGGATTACAATTGATTGGTAATGCCTTTGAGGAAGCCCGGCTACTCAATGTGGCCCATCAATATCAACAGGCCACAGATCATCACAAACAGACCCCTGAAGGTTATTAAGAACATGCTGTCGTCATAGAGACACGGGGGACACAGGGTAAATTAAATGATAAAACTCGTAAGACATAAGACCGCTCCATCTCCGTGTACTCCGTGCCTCTGTGGCCAATATATTTATAGGGTATTCGTCAAAGAATGAAATGGGAAACAGTTATAGGACTTGAAGTCCACGTTCAGCTGCGCACCAAGAGCAAACTGTTCTCAGGCGCTGCCATCGCCTTTGGCGCCGAACCCAACACCCAGGCCTGTGAGGTGGATATCGCCCTGCCCGGTGTACTGCCGGTGATGAATCGCAACGCTGCCTATATGGCGGTCAAGCTGGGACTTGCCATCGGCGCCACCATCAACAAACAATCTGTCTTTGCCCGCAAAAACTATTTCTATCCTGATCTGCCCAAGGGCTATCAGATCAGTCAATATGAAATTCCCATTGTGGAACGTGGCAAGCTGGAAATTGAAGTCGACGGTGAGAAAAAAACCATTGCTATCACCCGTGCCCATCTTGAAGAAGATGCCGGCAAATCCCTGCATGAAGAGTTTTCGAATAATACGGGTATTGACCTTAATCGTGCCGGTACCCCCCTGGTCGAGGTAGTATCCGAACCGGACATGCGCTCCCCAGCCGAGGCCGTCGCCTATCTGAAAAAACTTCACGCTCTGGTGCGTTATCTGGATATTTGCGATGGCAATATGCAGGAAGGCTCCTTTCGCTGCGACGCCAACATCTCCATGCGTCCCAAGGGCCAAGAGGAACTCGGTACCCGTGCTGAAATCAAAAATATCAATTCATTCCGCTTCGTGGAAAAGGCCATCGAATACGAGATCGAGCGCCAAATCGATGTGCTCGAAGGTGGTGGAGAAGTCGCGCAAGAAACTCGCCTCTATGATGCCGTCAAGAATGAAACCCGATCCATGCGCAGCAAGGAAGAGGCCCATGACTACCGCTATTTCCCGGACCCGGACCTGCCACCACTCACCTTAGATGAGGAGTTTATTCAGTCGGCAAAAGACAGCCTACCCGAATTGCCTGCCGCGAAGCGGCAACGCTTTATGGATCACTACAGTCTCTCCGACTACGATGCCGGAGTGCTCACCACCAGTCGTGAGCTGGCCGACTATTACGAAACTGTCGCCACCCATGCGAATGATGCCAAACTGGCGGCAAACTGGGTCAATGGTGAGTTGGCGGCCTACCTTAATAAAGAAGGCCTGGAGATCGATCAAGCCCCCATTACCGCAAAACAGTTAGGGGGTCTGGTAAAACGGATAGCCGATAACACCATCTCCGGCAAGATTGCCAAAGATATTTTTGAAGCCATGTGGGCCGGTGAAGGCGATGCCGACAGTATTATTGACAGCAAAGGCCTGAAACAGATTTCCGATAGCGGTGCCTTGGAAAAAATTGTGGATGAAGTCATCAGCGCCAATCCGGGTCAGGTAGAGCAATACAAAAACGGTGAGACCAAATTGATCGGTTATTTTGTCGGCCAGATCATGAAAGCCACCCAGGGTAAGGCCAATCCGAAACAGGTCAATGAGATTCTGAAGAAGAAGCTGAACTAATGCTCTATGAGTTCTTTGCCGCAGAGGCGCGGAGGCATAAAGGACTCGCGGAGAAAAAAGTACTATTCGGCTCTGACCCGAATGGCACTTACTTAAGGCATAACTGATTGATCCATTGAATAAAAAAGGCCGTCCCGGAGGGTAAGATAGCAATTGCCAAACCACCAC
>JAADGI010000035.1 GCA_013152415.1 Gammaproteobacteria bacterium
ATCACTTTGTACGCGAAGGAAGCGCCCCGTGCGGACCCGCATGCGGGGTGCTGTGGGGGCTGGGGGTTAGAGACCCCCGGCTACCCGATTAGGCGCCTTATAATTCGAAATATTTTGTAAACCAATTCTTTTCTTCCTCTGACGGGGCATATTGATAGCCGTTCTCGACAGGATGCCAGTAACGGGGAGAACTTACGAGTTCGTTAAACACTAACTCCGTAGTGACGTACAAAAGCCAAGAAGCTATTCGGAGAGAACTAAGATTAAGTTTTAGTGCTTCATCGCGCTCTGTATATTCAGTAATTGGAGTGATTGACTTGTGGAGGCGTCCTATATGCGCAAAATTGTCACTAAAATGACCATATAATATACCAAAAGGGGGTAATGCTTTTTTGGCCAAAGCGATTGTTTTTGGAGATTGGAGCGTATGATTTTGGTAAGCAGAAAAATCTGATGGCTTTTGGAGTAAGTGCAATGTTGTTGATACGGCTTCAAGTAATGATCGGATAATTATACCTGGTTGCAAAACATACCCCATACGCAAGACTGCTACAGAGGCAGCAAAAGAATTTGAAGCATTCAATAATAATTGGGCACAGGCCTTGCGTAACTCATCTTCTTGCTGTGAAGCTAACCTAAGCCCGGAATACAGGAGCCCACTAGTTTGACTAATTAAAGAGCTAAATTGCCTTAATTCGCTTTCGCACAGTTGGTCAAAGGATTTTTCTATTATTGGTCCATCTCTCCTTAGTTGATTTATGAGTATATCTTCAGAAAACACAAAGACCTTTTTTGCACCCTCATCAACAAAAGCAGACCCGAGGCGAATATATGTATCATCTTGTGATGATGGGGCATGGCTAATTGATTTTTCGCCTTTTTTCATTTATCGATTACTTGTATTTGAGCGCCTAACAGTGATTAGACGTCATTTGACGGATAGCATGAAACTGGCTGCTTTTGCGGTATAGCCACCCCGTTTGGGGTGCTATGGGTTGTTTGGCGTCTATCCCTCTTTTTTCCATGACGGGTGATTCCACTTAGGTCTTTGATTCGTTTGCATTATGAACCCATACACAGGATAGGGGCAATGCTCACCGGCCTTTGCTTGGATATTCCGAGATTTGGGAATATCCAGGCCTTTGCGTCGCCGCTCCCAGCATCCATGCCTCCTGCGGCATTAGTACAGATCCCTGTACGTCATAACACGCGGAAATACCGTGAAAATACGGCATTGAAAACAAATTAAATTCAAGGAGATAGGCGTACTTCAGCCAATATCACCCTGATATCAGCGCATAAATACTGAGCGTGCCTTGGGCGGGTTTCTGGATGACCGGTTAGAGGACGGGGCATACCCAACGCAATGTTTAATCTTCGCAGTCAGGAGACCGTTTCTTCTCTGCGGATCCTTTGTGCCTTAGCATCCCTGCGGCGAAAGCCCTATAGATAGAGAACCGGTCACCCAAATTTTTGCCTATTTGTCCCCAAGCGCTAATAATGGCGTGACTCGTTACGTAATCACATAGGGAGACAGCCCATGGGCTCCGAGCAAATGTCCCGGCGCTATAGCCGCAATATTTTAATCCGCATGGTGGTCCTCGGTACCTTTGCCGCCGGGCTCATCGTTTGGCAGCTCGACTTTCTTCGCGCCCTGTATTTTCATAACCAGCTCGCCACAGTAGGTTGGTTGATCAACGGTACCATCCTGGCCATGTTTGCGACGGGTCTGGGCCGTATTGTTATTATCCTGCGCCGTTATATGGGAGAGGAGTTGGCCTTGGCGGAGTTTCTCGCCAACCTGCGCCGGGGTGTGGGTGACCCTGGTGATAGCATCGATCCCGAGTCTATTATTGCCCAACGCTTTAGTGACCTTAAAGACGCACGACGCCACGGTGGCATGGTGGACCACCATGCCCTGGCCGCCACCTTGGTGGCCACCTTGAGCACCGAAACCAGCCTGCCCAAGTTTGTCAACAATATGCTCATTCTGACCGGTGTGTTTGGCACCATCGTGTCCTTGTCCATCGCCTTGATTGGCGCCTCGGATATTCTCGCGGCCACGGGCACATCAAATGGTATCGGCACGGTCATCCAGGGCATGTCCACTGCTCTGTCCACCACCATGACCGCCATTGCCTGTTATTTTTTCTACGGCTACTTCTATATGAAGCTCACCGATTCTCAGACGCGCTTGTTGTCGGCCATTGAACATGTCACTGCAACCCGGTTGGTGCCCCAACTGCAACCGAGCCCTGATACCTTGGTCAGTCAGTTTGCCGGTCTCATGCGCAGCACGGAGGCCTTGGTCAATCGTATGCAGAGCAACAGCGAACAATTTGATGGGGTGGCAAAAGAAATGCACGGCTCTCTGCAACAGTTTCGTCAGGAACTGGGCGGCTTGAGCTCGGGGATGGCAGCCATCATCAAACTGCTCCAGGAAGGTTTTCGTTTGCCCCCAGGGACAAAAGGGGACAAGCAGTGAGTGCAACACGGCCCTTTGTAGACCTGCGTTTAAATTCTGGTGCCGCCCAGGCCGAAGAAGGTTTTTGGCCCTCGTTTACCGACGTCATGACAGTGATTGTGATGGTTTTCCTGCTGGCCTTGGTGGGTATTCTGGTGCGTAACTTTGAATTGATGGAGCAACTGCGCACCACCATGCAGGCAGAACGTGAAGCCTCGGCGATTGCTCACTCCACCGCTGAAGCCAAGGCCGCCCTCGCCGCCCGCCTGGATGAAAGTGAAAACGAACTGGCCTTGTTGCGATTACGTTTGTTGCGTACCCAGGAAGAAAACCGCTCCAACCTGGAGGCACGGCGACAGGCTGAGGCCAAGATAGGCCAATATCAGGAAGAGCAGGACCACCTGAGGGGTTTGGTGGCAGAACTAAAAACCAGTCAACAGCGACAGGCAAAGAGTATCGCATCACTCACCCGCCAGCAGCAGGGCCTGATGGCCAGCCGAGATAAACTCCAGTTGGAACTGGGCCGGTCAAAGCAACGTCTGGCGACATTGAAAAAGAGTGCGACGAGCTGGCAAGACCGATTAAAACAACTCAACAGTGAACTGGCAGATTCCCGGGGTGACTACAGCGAGCTTAAGACCAAATACGACAAACTGGTTCGACCGGCACGCAGCGCCCGGGGCAAACAACTTGTGGAGGTGCGCTATCATCGGGCACCGGAGGGGTTGGTGGTGGACCTCAAACTTCCCAACAAAAAAGGCTTTACCCGTGTGACGATGAACGAACTGCACAAACACTTAGGCCAACTTAAAAAACGCTACCCCCGTGAGTTGTACATAAAAATTCTATTACCCGAAGACAGCGGCCTGACCTATAACGAGGCCTGGACCTTTACCAACAAATTATTAAGCCAGTACGATTACTATTATCAATAAGCCAAAGGGTTGTCATCCGGTCTTGGTCTATCGCCTGTTCCTCGGTGTAAGTAACAAATTCTTGAGTAGGTCGGCTTGGGTTTATCTACAACGCACCTGAAACAGCCGGTTTTCACCGGTAAAGCGTTTCAGTGGAAGCCCCGAATTCTCGTAACAGACCCGGTACGATTCCCGGCCGAGCATTTGCGGTGTGACTTTCAGATAGGTCATCTCCCAGTTGTCCCCCCCCAGGCCACCACGGGAACTGGTTTCGAGGACGATGCCAAGGAGATCGGTAAGGTTTATGCTGCGGTCCAGGGCGATACGGACAGCATTTGATGAACCGTTCGACCAATTCCTGCTCTTGTTGATGTTGCGGACGTACTGCTCTCCACCCCGGGACAGGATACGGACATTTAAATTGTCATTACCGCCACGCAGATCGTCATTGCCGGTTCGGATGACAAGCCGAATGTGAGAAAGCTCACCGGGGCGGCCTCCCCAACGTGCGACAAAGGGACGGTTGAGACCGGTAAAATGCCACAAGTCCCGCCCACCGCTGCGACCACGCCGCTCATAATAGGGCTCAAGCCTGCCGCCACCCCCCACTGTGCTGTCAATGGGGGTGACTTTCAGGTAACGCATCTTCCAGTTGTCACCATCAATACCACCCCGGAAGGTGCTTTGCAGTCTCAGGCCTACAACATCGTCTCGTGACTCGATATTTCTGTCGACCATGAGGTTTAGGTTCAGGCGCACGGTATGTTGAGACCCGTTTGCCCAACGTTTGCTTTTGTTGATGTTGTCGAATCGAAGCTGTGACCCATTGCGCAGCAGGATGGAGGCGTTCACATTGTCATTGCCACCACGCAGATCGTCGTTGCCGGTTTGGATCACCAGCTCGAGAGCCGTGATTGCCGCCGATGCCGATGACCCTATGAAAAACAAGGCAAGCAGTGGCCAGATCAGCCAGAAGCCTGTGGGCCGAGGATCATTCTTATAGGACATTGCTTGTCTCCTTGTTGTCGTTTGTACCCAACGGTATTTAAGGACACTTCTGTTAATTGATAACCCCTTCGCCCTCCGGAAGAAGGTTGGGGAGAGGGAATAATAAAATCACCCCTAAGAGATTATCTTCGGTTGCCTTTGCGCAAAACAACATACTGTGCTGACCACTGCATAGGGTCATCGTAATCACCGTCCCGGAACTGCACGTTATAATATTTGGCCCCCAGGGTGACACCAAACGCACCCAAGTAATGATCGCTGTTGCCAAAGGCAAAACGGAACCCTTGTAATGCAACGGGACCTTCGGGGTGCCAGTTGTCCTGATTGTAGGCCCGGGTCCCGGAGGTGGCACCGTTGTTAAGCCACACGATACTATTGGGGATCCACGCGTATTGTACAGTGACCTTATAGGGGCGTGGCCCACCTGGGGAGGCGGCGGGGGCCGAGGCCGCACCGCCAATAATGCTGCCCAGGGGGGGCAAGATCAGTCCGCCCAGCGCCGACCAACCCACCATCTCGCCGATATTTCGAAGGTCAAAACCCATGTCATCAATCAACCAGACCTGGACAACATTTTTGGAGGCATCCAGCCACACTCCCAGGGCACGCACATTTGCATCGCTACGGTCCGCCCGGCGGAATTCGAAACCACTCAGCACAAGGGTGTGATTGGGGGGACCGGGCCGGATACGAAGCTCAACACGGCCCCGGGCCTGTGCCGAGACTGAACCGCTGTGGCCTGCGGAAATGACCGCCCAATTTGCTGTGCCCCAGAAAAAATCTTCACCATCAGCATCATTAAAGGCGAACTGGGCAAAGCGATTTTTGGCCAGCACGCTTATCCGGCGAATTTTATGATCACCGTCAAATTTGAGTTCAAAATCCTGTAGTGCCGCCACCGTACCCAGTGCAGGGCGTACGGCACTCTGGGCGATACCCGTGGCACGTTGTGTTGAGGCCGTCGCCCGCTTCCAGGTTACTGTAGGAATCGATTTGGGGAGGACCTTGAAATTTCTTTGCAGGGGTATCTGTAATTGCTGTGCCATTGCGGGTGGTAGCCCTAAGCCCACCAGCATAAGCGCGAACACACTGTGGCGTATTAGTTTAGTTGTCATACCAACCTCCAGGGACGCAATGTGATTGTTGAGACCATTCTGGATGCCGCCAGAATCAAGTACCCACAAGCCTACCACGGGCGATACAAATCTTCTCTATTTGTACGGCGGTATCAGACCTGATGGATTTTCGATAGCGTGTTCACACAGAACGATCATTTCACTTTGGGGTGTCGACAAAACATAATTTTATGTGTGCGTAGTATGTGCAAAGGGTTGCCGGGGCATCGTTTGTGTTCCCCGTGTTAGATTATTTGTGGACATCAACATTTCTGTGTCTATCGGTGAGAGACACTATGGCACGAAGCCTACTTCCAGCGCCCAGGAACCCAGTGCCCACGTCTGTTTCTGTGGCCTGGGACCCATACGGCACCGTGGCGGGGTGCGGCCCCTACGGTTTTCCAGCGACCCACGACCCAAACCCCGTTATGGTTATAGTGCCCCGAGACCCAGCGCCTGTTTCCAGTTGGTTTGCCGGTGTGTCTCCAAAACCCGTGGATGAGCACTCCGTTGGAGTGATGCTTCGGTACCCAGGCAAAATGAGGACCTGGTTTGGGGGGCCGTGCCTGGGCGGTAGAGGTCACGGCAAAACCAACAATCAAAACCATAGTGAAAAATGTAGTGACGAAGTGTTTCATTTTTTAATCTCCAGCGTTTGATACGATGTGGAAAATTAGCACCTTGGCTACTTATGTAGATTAACTGCTTTGTTCGCATATTGGTGACAAGACGGCCCTCAATAATGTGAAATAGTTCACATTATTGAGAAATAAGGTGTTCAGTCAGGAAAGGTTTCTTGGGGAGGGGTCCCAAGTACACTAGGTATCAGTCGATACTATATTGATGGGGTCTTTGTGCCTTGCCTCAGTCTATCCGAAAATTATAGACCCTTTTTTTAAACCTATTGATCCGGGTCTTGTCATTTTCGCCTCGGTAGCGAATATCGATGTATTGATTGATGATGCTTTGGATATCCTTACCCAGGCCTGGTTGGGCGATGATGGCCCGGTTGCAGAAATCCTGTGGTCCCTCCCAAGGCAGGCGTCGAATATTGGTACGGACCAATTTTTTACAAAACCGGTTATAGATTTTGACAACCGGGTCGGTACCCTGGCGACGCCGAAGGATTATAGTGGTAACGACCAGAGCAAAAAGCATGAAACCACCTATGAGCACGACCGCCAGGTCGGCCCATGTGGGGTTACGAAAGCCAAGCCATTGCATAAGCTTGAGTTGGCGTTGTTGGTTAAAGTCGAGCACCCAGTGGTGCCAGGCATTGTTCATCGCATCCCAGTACAGTCCCATATTGCGCCAAACTTGTGCCGGTATGTTCAGCTTGAGTGCACGCAAGAGGGCCGGGGCATCCAGTTGACCGAGTAATGTGCCGCGCCCCAGAAGGCGGCGCACCGCATCGATGCCATATTCGATACGTTCCGGGGCAACCACAGCAGTGGGGTCGACCCGTACCCAACCCCTTTGCCGCAACCAGACCTCCGCCCAGGCGTGGGCATCTGCCTGAGTGACAATATAGTAATTACCGGCGTCGTTATGTTCGCCACCTTGGTACCCTGTTACCACCCGACTGGGAATGCCCGCCGCACGCATAAGACTGACGAATGAAGAGGCATAGTGTTCGCAGTAGCCCCGCCGGGATTCAAACAAAAATTGTTCTACCGGGTCACCTCGTAACAAAGGTGGGCTGAGTGTGTAGGTGAAGCCTTTGTCGCGGTAATAATCCAGGGCGCTACGAATGATGCCCTGGTCATTTAAGTTATTGGCACGCCAAGCTGCCACCAGGTTTTTTACCCGTGGGCTGAAATCTTTTGGCAGCTCAAGATTGAGTTCTCGTTGCTTGCGAGAGAGCTTGCCGGTGTGGTACCAGGGGTAAGATTGCAGGCTATAACGGTAGCGTTGAACCACGTTATCTTTAGCGCGTAGCACATAACCCGGTTCTAGCTGTGTCCCTTCCGGCTGGCTGGCTGGTAGGTCGAGCGCGAACAACCAACGCTTGTTGTGGGGCTCAAGGGTGATGGTATAGAAAACGGGTGTACCCATCGGTCTGAATCTATGTTCAACAGGGCCACCCCTGTCGGCTTGGGACCAGGTCTTGCCGTCGGTCTTGCTCAATACGATGGCACGCCAATAACGCTGCTTGGGTGGCGGAGGTTGTCCTTCAAATTCAACCCGAAAGGCCACTTCATCACTACTGCTTAGATTGCTAATACTCCCTGGGCTCATGCTATCGGATAAACCCATAAGACCACTGTAGGCGTCACTGGGTAGCCCCCACAGGTTACCCTGGATGCGAGGAAAAAATAAAAATAGTAATAATGCCAATGGCAGTGCCGAGATCAATAACTGCCCGGAAAGTTTGAGGCGATAGCGGTTGGATTGTCCGCTGGGGGCAACCATTTGGATGAGTACTGTCGTGGCCAGCCAGGCCACGATTACCATATAGACGCTAACCCATAGGGATTGATCGAAAAGAAAACCACCCAGCATCAAGAAATAACACAAAAAGATAATCACCGCGCCGTCACGTGTGGTGCGAAATTCGAGAAATTTGAGCCCCAGCAGCAGCACCAGGAAACCCATCCCGGCATCTCGACCAAACAGGGTCCCATAGTATTTGAGGGTAACCAGAGTAAGCACCAGGGTGATACCCAGACGGGTCATTTTACCGGGTAGCTTCCAGGCGTGATGGGTAATGAGGTAGTGCCACACAAATAGCACGGCAACGATCAATACTAACCAAAGGGGGATTCGCATGCTGTGGCCCCCGGCTACCAAAGCCGCAACAAACAAAAACCCATTGCGGGTTCTGTGATCCAAACGTGGGGGATCTAAAGTAGGTAGTCCAAAATCCATATCGCTAGTAGAGTGCCAGTCTGTTTAGACAGCGTCGTTGATGGGTGTCGCCATGATCAACGGGAAGATTGATGCCAGGCAAGTGTAAACTGTAGTGTAGATCGGCATTGTGGGCGTCCACCACCCAACGGCATAGTTGACTGAGTCTGGCTTCCTTATCCATGTCCCCCAATAGATCCCAGTCCAGGTTCACCGTGTCCTGACCGGCACCGCCGAATTCCTTGGTAAGCAAAACCTGGCCACGGGCCACGGCCTTCCAGTGGATGTGCCGTGGGGGATCTCCGGGCCGATAGGCGCGTAGACCCAAAAAATCGTCACCTTCTGTTCGGGTGCCGCGGTCTTGATAACGCTGCCGATTCAGCACAAAGGAGAACGGTAACTCGCCTATGGGGCGAGGATAGACCAGGCAGTGCTGGTCAAGCTTCAATTTTTTCGACCAGGAAAAAAATATTCCCAATGGAAAATCACTGCTGAAGACCATTTCCGGTATCTTCAGGCGACCCCGCTGTGATGCCGGGACCGGGACCATGGCGCTCTGTGAAGTACCTGCCTGGACATCACAGCGTACGACCTCTTTACCACGATGGTGCAGGCGTAGAGCCACCTTGGGCAGAGCACTGTTATTGGTGAGGACAACGGTAAAATGGGCCAACTCACCTGCAAATACGGGTTCGCAAGGCCCCGCTTGTAGCTCTAGGCCAGCCAGATTTCGGTGGGTGTAGAGCATGGACACAAAGGCCATGGCACTCAAGAGGAAGGTGAATAAAAAGGCCAGGCTATTGTTGTAGTTCACCGACGCCAGCAGCATGGCGAATAATACAACGCTGAGGATCATCCCCAAGCGGGTCGGCAGCATATAGAGCTTATGTCGGCCCAACATTACACCGCTTTTCAGTGCGGTGGTGGTCACGGGGTTAGGCCACCGCCACCGATTGACTCAAGCTTCGAATTTGATCAGCAACGGTGGCGGCTTGTTCATTTGCCTGTAGCCGGTGGTTGGCTACCGGCTCAAGCACCGTTTGCACGTCCTCCGGCAGCACCATGTCACGTCCCTCCATCAGTGCCCAGGCCCGGGCGCTACGCAACAGACCCAAGCCTGCCCGTGGTGACAGGCCACCATTAAAATCGGGGTGACGGCGGGTGGCCTCGATTATATCTTGCACATAGTCCAATAGAGCGGTGCTGGTACGGATATCATCCACACGCTGTTGTAGTTTGAGCAAGGACGGACCGCTTAGTGTGGGTTGTAGATCACTCAGCATGGTCCGGCGGTCACCCCCGGTGAGCAGGCCGCGTTCCGCTTTGCGGCCCGGATAGCCCAATTCAATGCGCATGAGAAAACGGTCAAGCTGGGATTCCGGCAGAGGGAAGGTCCCTATTTGGTGGCGGGGATTTTGAGTGGCGATGACGAAAAAGGGTTGCGGTAGTCTGTGGGTCTCACCGTCATTAGTGACTTGGCGTTCTTCCATAGCCTCTAACAGAGCGCTTTGGGCCTTGGGTGTGGCGCGATTGATTTCATCAGCCAGTACCACCGAGGCAAAGATAGGCCCAGGTTGAAAACGAAAGCGATTGGATTGTTGCTCAAAGATAGAGACACCGATGATGTCTGCGGGTAACAGGTCGCTGGTAAACTGGATACGGTTGAACTCCAGACCCAGTACCCGGGCCAAGGCGTGGGCCAGGGTGGTCTTGCCCACACCGGGCAGATCTTCGATGAGTAGATGGCCCTTGGCCAACAGGCAACACAGGGCCAGCCGCAGGGCTTGGGGGTTACCGACGATGATTTGCCCAATTTGGTTGAGCGCTTTATCCAGGACGGAGTGCATAGGATGACGGGCCGGCTGATTCGTTAATCGAGGCCACAAGCCCTTGAAGGGCAACAACCACCACTAGCACAGGCCGGTTCCGGGTTGTTTAGGGCTGAGCTAGCGACCACATTGCCACCGGTGGCCAACCGATGTACCGGTGTATTGGCGGGGGTCGGACCCGTATCAATGCCCGCACAGGCGCAGAGTTCTCCCCAATTCTGGAGATGGGTGTTCATGGGGTGGTGGACTTCCACCACCCGGTGGTTGTGGTCACATCGATAATCATATGTGGGCATCTTGGTATCCAGTGAAAATAGAGAGTGTGGTTTTCATAGGGCGATCTTACCGAGTTTTCACTACCAATGGCAGCCAGGACCGTGGATCCCGGGGGCAGCTTGCCGGTCAATCACCAGAAAACCAGGCTTTCCTTTTGTGGTGCTGGTGTCATCGCTAAATCAGAGATCGTTGCTACACTAACAAGGGTATCGGGGCCCGGCACTTTTCCGCCGGTCTCCTGTGGGCTGCCATTCATCTCAACGAGGTTGAGGTGGGAATAAATCCCACCTATATTGAAGTGTATGCGCAGGGGAGCCCGGTTTCCAGGGTCTCCATCAATGGTAATTTAAGTATACCAAGCTAATGAATGACCACGGCGACCCGAGGCGGTTTGGCGTTTGGTCACACACACGAAGAGAGGTTTGTTTTATGGGTTTATTTAAAGCGTCAGCCGCGCTTAGTGCGCTGCTGTTTCTTGGTGCCTGTGGTGGCGGCGGTGGTACGAGTAGCGGTGGTGGAGGTACAGCGCAGTCTGGCACATACAGTGGCACCTTTAGCATCACTTTGGCCACTACGGTCAATTCCCAGGATGAAAGTGGTGCCATCGTTTTGGTAGTCAACGGTGGTGTTGTAACACGTGATCCGGCTAGTGATGGTTCTTCGGGGTCTGTGGCGGGGAGCAGCTTTACGATCAGTAATGAAGCGGGTGCTTTTTTGAGTCAGACCGGTGTGAATTGCAGTGGGACCGTTACCCAAACGGGCACCTTTGCCGGTAACAGTGTGAGCGGCAGCTTCTCGGCAACGGGATTGGTGTGTAACGGTACTGCTTTCAAGTTGACCGGTAGTTATAGCGCTACTTTGTCGCAGGCTAGTGCAACCGCCAAGGCGGGGCGGGGCTTCAAGCAAATGATGCGCCGGGCCACACGGCAGTCCTCTGATTAAATCATTTGTGTCCCAATTTTATTAAATATTATTGCAGGAGAAGGAATATGAGAAAGACGACGTTGACAATCTCTGTGTTGAGTACGCTGATCCCGATTTCGGGTGCAATTGCCAGTATTGATGTAAAGCCATTCGCACCATCACTTGCGCAGTCGGCATCTCCCAGGTCGATGGTCTCACAACCACTGAGCCAGGGCCGCAGTGATTCAAATCTTATGGTGAGTGATGTTAAAGATGCGATTGGTGGCCAGATCAAAACACGTGTAGAAACCGGGGAATTTGGTGAGAATGACAGGGGTGAACCCGAACATGAAGGCCGAGAGGACTTCGATAAAATTGAAGAGGGTGGCGAGAAAGGCGACGACGACAAGAATGACAACGGTAGCGATGACGATAAGGATGACCATAAGGATGGTGGCGAGAACGATAACGGTGGCGATGACGATAAGGATGACGATAACGAAAAAGGTGAAACTCACGATAAGGGCAGCAGCTAGTGTGGTTGTGATTACAATCAGGTCATTTCGTGGTGGGCTTTGTTCACATGTAAATGATACGTTGCCCAGAATAGCAGCAAGCGCATATCAATAGTGTTTTGTAAACGCGGTTTTAACCTGGCGGTATTGCTGCTGGGGGGGCTTGGTTCGACTCAAGGTATGGCGGCTACCCAGCTGTTGGCAGGGGTGGAGCAGCAATACGAGAGTAACGCCTGGTTGTTATCCCCCCAGGAGCGCGCAGGTTATAAAAATAATCCCACAAGTCCACGATTTGCCGGAATCCAGTCGATTTCCGACTGGTCTCTGTCGCCTTATATAGTGCTGCGTTACCGGCCTGACAAAAAAAAGAATACCCCGCGCTACAGGGTACTCATTGAAACACAGCGTTATCGGCAAAATACGCTGCTGGACAATGAGAACTTTTATATGGATGTGCGCAAGCGAATTTCCAAAGAACTGGATGCCAGGTTTTATGTCAATTATTCGCCCAATGTCTATGTTGGAGAAACTGACAGTGTGGCAGCAGATGGAGCGCTGACGGAGGAGTTTGTGGCCAGCTATATGGCGGGTGGTGCGATAACACGGTTTTTAGGGGATTCAAATCGTATGCGGGTGTCGGGTTTCGTGGCCCGTGATGACTACACCCAGGGATTTAATAATCAGGATGCGACCACCTTTCAGCTGGGGGTGTCAGGGCAGCACCGCCTGAATACCCGGATGACAGCCCAGGGTCAGTTATCGTATGAGACCAAAGATACGGGACAGGCACACCGAGGTCTGGGTGTTCCAGCGACTAATGATATTTCGTCTGACCGGTTTAGCCTTAATGCCGGGCTCAATTTCAGGTTAGATAACAAAACCCGGTTGTTTGCAAAATATTATTATTATTTAAAATCTTACTCTACCCAAAACAAATTTGATAATGCCTACTTTGGGCGTAAGGATGCACGGCACAAGATCAAGCTCGGGCTAAAAAGAAAACTGGTGGGAACCTGGCGAGTGAGGGCATCAGCCCAGTATATGCAAAAAGACTCAAACTTGCGGCCAGATCTCTATGATTATGATGCCTTGAGCACCCGTATCAGCGTGGAGAAAAAATTTAAATAGCATTTTATTGGACATAAAAAATGCATTTGGTTATTGCAGACATACTGAACAAAAAAGAACTTGGTTTTATCTCCAGAATTCTGGACCAGGGTGAATTTGAAGATGGGAGATTGACCGCGGGTAAGGTCGCGGCTCGGGTTAAAAACAACCTTCAGTTCAAAAAGACGGACGACAATCGTAAGCATCTGAATAATACGGTCATCAAGGCACTCAATGGCTCAGATGTTTTTCGTTCTGCGGTGTTGCCGAAGCGGATACATCGACCCCTCTTTGGTCGTTATGAGTCTGGCATGGAGTATGGTTATCACGTCGATGCGGCACTCATGGATAAGCCCAATACCCTGCGAACCGATGTCTCTGTGACAGTTTTTCTCAATGATCCGGGAGACTATGATGGCGGTGAATTGACCATTGATAGTAGTCTGGGTGAGCAGAAGATTAAACTACCGGCCGGATATGCCTTCGCCTATCCATCCTCCACCCTGCATCGGGTTGCACCAGTGACCCGAGGTGTACGGCTGGTGGCGGTGACCTGGGCCCACAGTTATATACGCGACCCGGCACAGCGTGAGATCTTGTTTGACTTGCGCCGAGTCTGCCTGGGACTGACCGCCCTCCATGCAGACAGCGATGAGGCCGGTTTGGCCAACAAGACCCACACCAATCTGCTCAGGATGTGGGCTGAAAGTTAAAGACCCCGACGTGGGTTTCTGTACTTGGTGGGACACCATAGCTGCGCTACCACTGCTGCTGTTTACTGTATAGCTTGATAGCTTGGTTGTCGTAGGGCTGGCTAAGTCCTTGTTGTCTCTATAGAATTCACCCACCACCCAAGGGGCCACACAAGGCAATTATGGGTTGGCCCCACAATTTGGGCCAGAGTAAGCAGATATGATCCATCCACAACAATTTGATGTCATTATCATCGGTGGTGGCCACGCCGGTACCGAGGCTGCGGCTGTGGCTGCACGCATGGGTGTGCGCACCTTGTTGCTTACTCACAATATAGAGACACTGGGTCAGATGTCCTGCAACCCAGCCATCGGCGGTATTGGCAAGGGCCACTTGGTAAAGGAAGTTGATGCCTTGGGTGGCATCATGGCCCAGGCCACTGATCGGGCCGGTATCCAGTTTCGCACCTTGAATTCGCGTAAGGGCCCGGCAGTACGGGCCACCCGTGCCCAGGCCGACCGGGTCTTGTACAAAGCTGCTGTACGTAGAGCCATAGAAAACCAGACTAAACTATCGGTATTTCAACAAGCAGTAGACGATCTCATCGTTGAGGGTGGGCGTGTTGCTGGGGTGGTTACCCAGATGGGGCTCCGTTTTCGTGCGCCAACGGTGGTACTTACCGCCGGGACTTTTTTGGGGGGTCGTATACATATCGGCATGACAAATTTTTTAGGGGGCCGTGCCGGCGATGTACCGGCCAATGCCTTGGCTGCGCGCCTGCGTGAATTACCTTTTCGGGTGGATAGACTGAAGACCGGCACCCCGCCACGTATTGATGGCCGCAGCATTGATTATACTTCTTTGTCAGAACAACCCGGTGACGTACCGACTCCGGTATTTTCCTATTTGGGTAATGTTACAGAACACCCCCGTCAGTTGTCTTGCCACATTACCTATACCTGTGAACAGACCCATGACATTATTCGTGATGGCCTGGACCGTTCACCCCTGTTTACCGGTGTTATCGAAGCTAATGGACCTCGTTATTGTCCTTCTATCGAAGACAAGGTGATGCGCTTTGCCGACAAGACTCAGCACCAGATCTTTGTGGAACCCGAAGGTTTGGATACCCACGAGGTCTATCCCAACGGAATTTCCACCAGCCTACCCTTCGATGTGCAGTTGGCGTTTATCCGCTCTATAAAAGGGTTTGAAAATGCCCATATCACCCGGCCAGGCTATGCCATTGAATACGATTATTTTGATCCCCGTGGCCTAAACCCAACCCTTGAAACCCAGTCTGTACCGGGACTGTTTTTTGCCGGCCAGATCAACGGCACCACGGGCTACGAAGAGGCTGCCGCCCAGGGTCTGCTTGTGGGCATCAATGCGGCACTCCAGGTTCAGGGTAAATCTCCCTGGTATCCGCGTCGAGATGAGGCCTATCTGGGGGTGTTGGTGGATGATCTTATTACCCGTGGTACCACTGAGCCCTACCGGATGTTTACCTCACGTGCCGAGTATAGACTGCTGCTAAGGGAGGACAACGCCGATCTGCGTCTGACCGAAATCGGCCACAGGCTCGGTGCGGTGGGGGATGAACGCTGGAAAATATTTTGCAAAAAACGTGATGCCATCGAGCAAGAGCAGCAACGGTTGCGTGATACCTGGTTACGTCCCAGTACGGTGTCAGAGGGTGAGGCCACGCGGGTACTGGGCCAAGCCCTTGGCAAGGAGGCGAATCTGATGGATCTGTTACGTCGGCCGGATGTGAACTACAGTACCCTAATGACTTTATCCGGTAGTGGAGATCCGGTCGGTGATGTCGCCGTTGCCGAGCAGGTTGAAGTACAGGCCAAATATGCCGGTTATATTGAACGTCAACACAATGAAATTGCTCGCCACCGCCGCCACGAGGAGACCCGGCTGCCGGGTGATATGGATTACAATACAGTGCGCGGTCTTTCCAAAGAGGTGGAGCAAAAACTTATTGCCCATCGCCCTGTTACCATCGGTCAGGCATCACGTATCGCCGGTGTTACTCCGGCGGCGATTTCTTTGTTGCTGGTACACTTGAAGAAGAAAACTGCCTAGGGGTTTGCCCTGTTCCTCCTATTCTGTTGAGTCGTCAGCACCAGACCACATGTGGGCAGTATGCTGCGCAGAGGTATTCCTCTGGGTAGACATTACGCGTTGAATCTTTTGCTGGTGGTGTAGTCCCATGTTAGGTGGTTTTAGTCTCTAAACAGGGCAAATTCCCCACTGCCTGCAGCAAAGCAGCTCAATAACGATACAAATTGGAGGAGTAATGATGCGCGGTATTTTTGTCGCCAGTCTTTTAGTGCTATTTTTCATCCCGTTGGCCCAGGCCGACAACGGAATCATCACCAAAAAAAGCGCCAATAGCGTTGGTGCCACCTTGGATTGTCTCGAGAAAACACTGAAGGTTAAGGGCCTGGCGGTATTTGCCCGGGTCAACCACACCGCCGGGGCAAAAAAGGTGGGCCTGTCCATGCGTCCCACCGAGTTGCTGATTTTTGGTAACCCCAAGATGGGCACCCCTTTGATGAACAGTAAGCAGACCATGGGGCTGGATCTGCCTATGAAGGTCCTGGCCTGGGAAGACGCCAAGGGTCAGGTATGGGTCAGCTATAACGATCCCGTTTATTTGGCTAACCGTCATACGGTAACGGATCATCCGGCCATCATCAAAAAAATGACCGGTGCTCTGGGCATGTTTACCGATAGGGCTGCCACCAAAGGATGTTGAAGACGTGGCTTGTTAGCTAGGAATCAGGACTTTAGTCCTGATTCCGTTTTCAATGATTGCCTGTAAATGGCAGGCCCCCAACGTGGGTTCACGGAGGTCATACGCCGCCATCGGTGATCTGGGGGGCTACCTATTGTCCGACTGCGATCTGTCGGGTTTTTAGCATCTTTAACCAAGTGGCAATGGCATCTTCAAAAGGGACAGTGCCGGCATTGCGGATGATGATTTTGCCTTCTTCACTGCGCACATAGGCAACAAATTTGGCGATTTCCTCATCTTTTTTGGCGCGCATCGGCGTCACCAGGTAAAGAGGTCGGTATAGCATATAACCCCCATCTTTGATCATGGCGAAGCTGGGTTCAATGCCTTCCACTTTAAGCATTTTCACGTCACGTTTTCTGGCGCTGCTGAACCCTGAAATACCGATACCGTTGATATTTTTGGCAATACCTTTTTCCAATGGACCAGAAGAGGGCATGATATGCCGGGCGACAAACTCCTGATCAAAGTCTTGAAATACTAGTTCCCTGATGGACCGGCCGACGCCAGAAATTTTACCCTTACGTATATACAGTTCTACCGGGGCGTTATTTCCACCGAGTTGGCTCCAATTTGTGATCTTGCCGGTATAGAGTTGGCGAATTTGTTTCAGACTAATATCGGATAGTGGATTGTCCTTATGCACGATGATTACCAGGGCGTCCCAGGCCACCGGCTGCATACGTACCCCTCGCTCGGGAGGTATGGGGGAAATCCCGTTCTCGGTGTGGATGAGATCCCGGCAACTGCCACCTATGTTAACTTTTCCTGAAGCTACCTGGCGAATACCCTTGGTAGCGCCGCCACCTTTGAGATCGATTTTGACACCGGTCTTTTTTTCGTAGGCCGTGGCGATTTCTGACATAAAGGCCTTTTTTGAAATACCGCAACCGGCCCAGGTTAGGACCTTTTCGGCTGCACTTATGGACTGTCCATTGAGAAGGGGGGCGAAAATCAAGCCCAGGCCCACTAACACCAGGGTGGGCCCAGCAATTCGGACTTGGGGAATATCAGCGTATCTACTTAACATCGCGGATGGACACTCCTTGAAAAGTGAGTGGCAAACAATAGCGCCCAGCCACACTGGGCATAATGTCCACTGCGACCGAGTTCCATAATAGCGGTTACGCCTAAAACATCAAGACATAGAGCACAGATCCATGAATTAGTGCATGGAGGTGTCATCTTGGGACAGCTGGGCTTGTACCAGCTGTGCCATTTGGCCTACCGTGAGATTGTCGGGGACGTCGCGGACGGTCGAGAACCAGATTTCCTCAATCTGGGCGCCGGGGCCGATGTTCTCTTTGGTTACCAAAGGCCAACCCACAAACACACCGCGTTGCCCATTTTCCAGTTCCAGGGTGACCAGCTGTAAAGGCAGTGTTTTCATGACGTAAGCTCCTACCCGCTGTGCGGGTGCTTGTTATACCGGTCTTCAATGACAGCCACTGTCTTAGTGCTCCTATACTAGGTATCGGCCCCAATCCCGGTTTCGTTAGTTTTTTGGGGGGTTAACCCCAAGGGAGGCCGCGCCTTAAAGGGGGAGCTAAGGGGCCATGATGGCTTGGGGCCTTCCTCCAGGCCTTTAATACATGCCTTCATTTCACATAAAAATAGCGGCTTTAGGCTAAAGATAGGGCCGTTGGGGTCGAAAGACCTATCAGAAGTAGTCGAATATCCTGGTTTTAAGCCCTGGGTGATATGCACCACGGTGGCGTGAAATCATCTTCTTATGGGGTTTGAGGAGAAAAAATGGGTGAAAAATTAAATATCGATGAGGGTGAGGTTTGTTGGGATCTTGCCTTAGCAGGGTTGGCCGAGGAGGAACACCGAAGGTTGGGCCGGACACTAAGGGTTGGGGATTTTAGCCGTATTGCCAGGGAGAATGCCACACGGCTGGATGACATTATGGGTACCGTGTTTGAATTATGTATCTGTGGCCGCTGGTCCTACCAGGGGGCAGATGGCAGCGACACACAGATCACACGGGACATGGTCGATAAGCTCAGCCGGGACGGCAGACTCGATGAGTTTGATCTGGCTGCCTATTCAGGGGGGTGGTGCCCCAGGTTGTAGCCGTGATTAAGGGCCCAAAAGGTTCGGACCACCGTGTGTCCGGGTTTTACCCTCGGTATCCCTTCTTGGTTAGTACTGTTTGGACTAGAGATCGCTTAATCAGCACCCTCTACCTGGATGCCACTTACGGGTGGCAACAGCAGGTTGGTACGTTGCTCCGCAGGAAAGCCATAGAAATCTTTCATATATTTGTAGATATGTTTGCTGTGATATTCGAGGTGGTCTTCAAGGCTATCGATAACTTTACGCGCCAGTGTACAGGCCTCATCCGACGGAAGGTTGATGGTAAAGCGGCGTCCATCGACATGAAAACCGGCAGCCACCATACACTCCTTAATCTCGGCCCATAAAAACTGGCAGGTTTCTGCTGGATGGGAGTCGTAGTCCAGGTTAATGACTATAGAATAGGCCATAGGGCCGCCTTTTTACTAATCCACTGCAAGGTATTTGCCTGTGTATCGGGGCCGTTCAGGCCAACAGCATGTGGTTTTTCCTGGGCCAAGTATAAACAATCCAGTCTAGGTGCGATATGGCCTCTATAGCAATAAAAAAGGCTGCATTACAGCAGCCTTTTAAATTAAACAACGTTTAAAGTTATTATTATCCGGTCATGGTCACGATTGTTCAGTCTTATGCTAAAGACACCCGGTACGTTAACCTATTAGTGCTATTGATGGCAAATAAGGAGAGTCTTATTTTCATGCGTACTCGATGAAGTAAATCACGACACCCAGCGCGATCAATGCAATTTCAAACAGGGAAATTAGTAATAGCATGTGGGTGATCCGTCGTCCTGCAGGTTTCATAGGCTGCCAGACACGGCGCATATACCAACGCCAGGGCCTAAAGCGGGACCAACGCTGCCAAGTCCGTATAAATTTTTGCAGATAACTGGCCCAGGTCGTAATACTCCTGTCTACTTCGCCCAGACGGGCATCTCGTTCTTTGGCTGACAGGCCATCATAGTTGTCGGTGATGGTCAGTTTTGAACCCTGTGGCGAGGGTCCAATTTTAAAGGTGGTGCTGGTTTTAAGGCTATTGGTATAGAGCACTCGATAGCCGTCTGTTAATTCTTCAACCTTTAGTTCAACCTCAAAATCAAAAGGTTCCTCGTTGCTGATATTGCGCCCAGAAAAACGATAGTGGTTCTTGCCTAGAGTTGTCCACTTGTTGAATTCCAGTAAGGGGTTGATACGAAACAGGCGTTCTATGTCTCCGCAAAAAGATTTGAGGCTATCCGTATCCATTGAGGAGTTAAAAGAGGCCCAGACGCTGTCTTCCGACTGTGTTGGTTTGGTGTTGGTCAAGTCATTCATTAGGGTAGGGGACAATTAATAAGGGCGTATCCAGAGAGCCCGGTAGGTTTTTTGTGCTCATGCGAGACCGTAGTCCCTTTTTGCCCTTGGGCCGGGGTGACCCCATCACGATCAAATCAAAGCCTGCCTTTTTGCTGGTTTTGATCAAACATTCATCGGGTTCACCCAGGACGATTTCACTGGTGTATTCGAGCCCATGGGCTTCGGCTTCTTTGTTTATCCGGTCGCAGTGTTCATTAACCTCACGGCCGAGTTCAGATTCCAGGTAGCGACGGTATTTGTCACGGGTGCTTCCATTGTTGAGCCAATCATCCCCGGTCATGTCCTTCCACAGCGTGGGGACGACGATGAGGTGATGGAGTTTTGCTCCCTTGGTACATAGTTTAAGTGTTGCGCGTTCTGCGGCAAGAGCACCATCCGTTCCATGGCTGGCCAATAAAACATGGTTAACTGTGTTCATGATGCACCCAAAAAAAAGCCGGTGCCCGAACTTCGGGCACCGGTTAAGAGCTTGCCTTAATGTTTTAGTAAAGAACGTATACCGCAAAGGCAATGGCTAGAGCAAACCCTAAGGCCATAAAATCCTCTCTACGGTCACTGCCAAAAATAGACAGCGCTGAACCACGATCGAATTTATCATCATCAGACATAACGAATACCTCTTCTAAATAGTTTCACTGATTAGGAGTAAGACCACGACCAGAGAGGCCACTGCCTTGATGAGACCCACAATGCCACCAATCACGGCGGGTTGGCCACCAGCCTGTTTCATAGATCGAATGGTGATCTGCATGCCCAAGCCAACCAGACCAAAAGCAAATAACCAGGTGATCCACTGGCGGAAGGCCTTGACCTTCTTGGCAGTGTGCCGCACAGCCTTATGTGCCTTTTTCAAGATTTTACCCGCCTTCTTACCCATTACCTTGGAATTGGCGAGACC
This sequence comes from Gammaproteobacteria bacterium, assembly GCA_013152415.1. GTDB lineage: Bacteria > Pseudomonadota > Gammaproteobacteria > HyVt-429 > HyVt-429 > HyVt-429. The sequence continues at coordinate 20,813 of JAADGI010000035.1, forward strand.
ACGCAGGGTGGTGTCATCTTCGATGCTGGCAACCTTGCGGCCTTCCATCAACCTAGCCAGTGCCGCCTTACGGTCGTCACGCTGCACTTTGTCTGCGTTGGTCTGCAATACAGCGATCTGCTCATCCGTCAGGATTTTGCTGGCCTTCACTTTGGTATTGTCGAAGTACTTACCCTTGTAGTGATTGGGTGGTGCGAAGATACCGGTGGTAGACAGGGCAAACATGAGGATGAAACCCAAGACGAACACTGGAAACTTCTCGAAGATTACCCGGCCCACATTGACTGATGCGGTGTCGGCGGTCCCTTCTCTTTGCACATACCAAACGGCCAGCCAGATCACGATGATCGGCAGTACCAGCACACGGGTGATGTTAAAGATTTCGGCAACCTTCAGGGTTTCGATGCCGTCTGGCTGGAAGGCCAGGGCTGCACCGGCGACCTGCGCCGAGTTGAGGATACCGGTACCGGCCCATGCACCAAACTGGACAGGACCCATGTCGAACAAGTGACCGACGATGGGGAAGATGAACATACAGCCCACACCCCATAACAGGATGGTACCGATGGTATAGGCGATCTCCACTGACTTGGCTTGTACGACGGGTGCCGCTGCAACCGTGGCCGAGACACCGCAGACACCCATACCCGCAGACAGGACACCGCCCATGGAGTTAGGAATGTTGCGTCGCGCACCGAGCCATAACACCAGGCCTACGGAACCAAGTACGAAGAAACCAATCATAATGATGGACAGACCACCCAGGTTTTTCAACTCAGCAGCACTATAGAGTGTACCCAGCAGGATCACACCCGTCTTGAGGCCAAGACGGGAGAGGCGTACACCATTCTCTGCCCACGAAGGTACCCTGAAGACGTTCACGATGATGATACCGGTGACGATACCCATGACCACGTAGTTGAGGCCCAGTAGTTTATGGATATATTTACCGGTGTCACCGATTTTGCCCATGGACATACTCCACACCGCGACCTCGGGAGCGATAAACCAACGCACCAGCATGGCAATGAGTAGTATGAACATACCGCCGGCTATGGATGACGAGTAATAGTCCCAGTGACCTTCTTTGTGGCTTCCAAAAAGTTGCCACAGACCGACCAAAGTGGCAACAACGCCGAAGTACAATGGGATGGTGGCGATTTCACCACCGTATTTATATTTTTTCCCTCCAAGATGATCAATATAGGATGCCAACATGCCACTCTCCGCAAGACCCCAGATGGCGAGCATAATGACACCAATTATAAGTAGCGCAGGGCTCTTCTTGGTGTAAACCATAGTGCTTTTCTCCTTTGCCCAGATTAGGCGATTAAGATTGTGTTGCTTATATTTATGTTTAGATGTCGATATCCCATCGACCCTTGTTCTTCTGTCCGTGGTTATAAATTTTTATTGTTTTGATAGACATGACCATACAATTATACAGTTATAAAGCGTAATCAAGTGCAAGCTAACGCATGCTTACGAAATGCCCACCGTAAAATAAAATAATAATTTCATGCAAAATTATTTTATTAGCCGATAAGCCACGTTCGATTATGAAGACCGATGGCCCGATGTCAAACAGTATATCATTATTTACTAATATACATGGATGGATCAACCGTATTTCACTTCAAGATGGGTGATCGCGATGACATATTGTAGATTATGGTGTTAAGAATGCGTGAGCTTGAGGCCAAATACAGGCTGGATGTTGTGCTTTTTTTAGGCACAAGTAGCCCTGATCTGGGTCCCAGGCCAATAATTAGGTTGGGTGAGCAGCAGGGTTAGGTCGTTGCTTTAGGGCATCCCCTTTATGTCGGTAGGTCTGGGGAGTATCCTGGGCGCTGTAAGCACGGGGACTTGGGTATTGAACCTCTGGTTCGGACAATGGCCCTTCAAGGAGCAAGATATCTATAGTTATTAAAGGGTAGTTGTACAGGGAGATAGGATATGGACTCTAATTTAAGTAAACCATTAGCCTTTTTGATTTTGTTGGGTTGGTCGGTATCGACTTTGGCGGCAGACGATTCCCGCGCTGTTCTTAGTAACGCCAAGCGCTCACCCATGTTTGTGGCCAGTTTTCCATCCACACAAATCCAAGCCAAACGCCTCGAGCGCATTGAGTTGCGTACGGGTCTACAGATGAATTTCAAGCGTTATGTGGACCTGACTCGGCTCAAGAGCAGCCCCCAGTTTAAGCCTTTGTATTCACCCCAGATTCGCGGTCGCTATCTTAAGGCGGCACCTCGCTACAGCGAAACCATTACCCAGCTAAAGGACCGCTTAGTAGTGGATCGGGTGCTGCGCATCACAGTGAAGCCTGGAGTTTGTAAAAAACAACGCCTGCCCAGGTCAGTGAGTGGGCTGTGTTTCAGGAAAAAACCCGGTAGACCATCGGCCAAGCTAAAAGCGGACCTCGCCAAGATTCGGGCCAAGCTTAAAAGAGCCAAGGGCAACAAAAATGTTAAGAACGGTGTCACCGTTGCTGATGCGAGGAAGATGAATGACAGCCAGCTCCTCAATCTGCTTCTCAATTCCGATGAACGTGAGGTGCGATTGGTAAGCGTAATTCCCATGCGGGCCTATAACGCCTTGCCCACCAATAGGCTGAAGAATTTTTCCCGCCCTTTGCCCAAGGCCTTTAATATTATCCAGAAACGCCCTGGAGTTGTGGATCGGCGTCAACTAAAGCCCCTGCCCATCAAGCCGTTATTGGTCAAACCTGTAGAAGGCTTCCCTGTTAAACGGCCACAAACCCAGTCAGTCGCCGCAGAGAAAACCATCAATTTTCCCACAAAATATTTTTTGACGGGGTTTACCATTGGGCGTGAGATTGAAGATACCTATGAGTACACCTTCGCTGGATCAACCTGGCTAACAGACCGTTATTACCTGCGCCTGTCTTATTACGTGGGTGCCGGTTTTGGTTTGCGGTTTCCTTTTTCCGTTTCTGTGCGTGCCGATTCTGCACTACGCAAACTGGTGGCGGTTGATCCCAGCAATGCCCCGAGTGCTCCCGTGGTCAGGGCCAAGCGTTTAATCAAGATGTCGGTGGCACCGGTCAACGTAAATAGTAAGGGCCGACCGGCCTACCCCGCTGTGGGTTTGCCGGGCAACAAATATTTTGGGGGCAAGGAATTTGTGCTGGAGGTCCGCGCTGGTTGCCAGTTCTATGCCTCTATCCCAGGGCCCAATATCAAACTCAACTGTCCATCCATTAACCAGAGTGCCAGCCGTAGTCTCAATCCCGTTATCGGTAGCGACAAGACTAATCTTGGGCGAGTCTGGATACTGCCTGCAGAAGCGACCAATTTGCAGATCAACGCCGGTATTGGCAGCGCCAAACTCGACTTAGGGGTGAGCGCTGACATGACCGAGGGTAAGATCGGTTTAAAAATCGCACCACTGCAAAACTCCAAGCTATTTAACACCTCGACCCGGCGGTTTTGGTTTAGCAGCACCAACCCCACCCGTTTTGGCGTCGGACCGGCAGGCAATAGCCGTCGATTTGGTTTTTTGCTGGACCAGCCCCTTTACAGCTTCCGGATCGTGTTTACGCCTGAGGCACGGATACGGCTGAATGTAGATTTGGGCATCTATGAATTTAACAGGACTGTGGGCCCCTATTCCCTGGACTCCCTGTCTATTGGCAAGCGGTTCAGTTTTGGCCCCCACAGTGGCACCCGGATGTCCTATCGGTACGAGATGTAATCGCCAAATTACTCAATGTAGTTTATTTGTTTGCTTAGCCGATCCACTTCATTCAGCGGGGCGCGGTCAATACACCTCTGTGGCTAATGTTCAGAAGTGTGAACTAGGTCACAGAGCCCCGTAAAGAAGCCTGTTAGGCTAGGCACATGGAAGATAGTGGAGGTGTAATATGGGGATTAAAAAAATAGTATCCAGAATGTTCAATAGGGACAGGAAGAAAATAGCCTTTTTTGCGGGTGATTTTTGTCCGGCATTGCCTAGCCATGTTGAAATTGCCGAGCGGGGACTCGATATCGTCGACACGGTGTTGTTTTGTCCGCGCTTTGTCAGTGAAAACAAAGACATCAGCTTCGGGCCCCGTCGGGTAGAGATGTTGCGGGGGTTGATAGAGGGCTCGTCCCTATCTCATAGAATGAAGATCGGGGAAGCCAGTCTATTTAGTGGTTTGCTGAGCAATAGATTCCTGACCATTGTCTCCATACTTCAGAGGGCGGGGCGTGAGATATTTATTCTAACGCCCCAAAGTGAATTGACCCCGGATTATCCAAGAATTCACCGAAATTTACCGCACATCGTTGTTCCTGATATGGGAACAAAGAACGGAGTTGAGAAAGTGCTATGGGGTGAATTTCATGTGACCGGACCGGTATACGAAATAGCGTCGTTGAACCCACCCAATAGCAGGGTCCATCAGGCGATACCCACCACGAGCTAGCCTGTTACTGGATCGGGGGCACAGCCTCGACCAGCAATACCGACCCCTCTGCACCGATAATTTTTACTGTAGTGCCGGCGGGTTGGTCTTCGCCCTTCACGCTCCACAGGGTACTGTCCATGTTGACGCTGCCCACACCATTGACGATGGCCGTATCGAGAGTCAAAGTCCGGCCAAGGTAACGTTGGGTGCGGCGATTGAGTAAGGGCCTGTCGGTCTTGGTCGGGTGGTGGCGTTGATAGTGGCGCCAAGCCACCATGGACACCACCGAGGTGATGGCGAATAGTGTCCACTGGGATTGCCAGGACAGATCGGCCATAAGGAGTAGCAAGGCACCCACGATTCCTGCGGCCACCGCCATCCACAAAAAGACAGCACCTGGGATGGTAGCCTCCAGCACCAGCAGAACAAGGGCCAATACCCACCAGTGCCAAAAGACCATGTCTTTAATGGACCCAAGCAATGAGGTTTCTTCCACGGTGCTATTTACTCGAGGCCTTTTTGATCAGGTCATTGATACCGCCAATGGCACCGATCACACCCGATGCCTCAAGCGGCATGAAGACGAGCTTGCTATTTTGCCCGTTGCCAATGGCATCCAGAGCTTTGATGTATTTGTCGGCAATAAAATAGTTGACTGCATTGATGTCACCTTTGGCGATAGCCTCAGATACCATGAGGGTGGCACGGGCCTCGGCCTGAGCCAGACGTTCCCGGGCCTCGGCATCTTTTTGCGCAGCGGCCAGTCGGCCCTCGGCCTCCAGGATCATGGCCTGCTTTTCGCCTTCGGCACGACGGATCTCAGATTCACGGACACCCTCGGCCTCCAGGATCGTGGCCCGTTTCTCGCGTTCGGCGGTCATTTGTTTATGCATGGCCTGAAGGATATCGGTGGGCGGTGAGATATCCTTGACCTCGATACGGGTCACCTTGATGCCCCAGTCCTTGGCCGCATCGTTGACGACCACCAGGATGCGATGATTGATTTCATCGCGATTGGAAAGCAATTGATCCAGGTCCATGGAGCCGGTGACGGTACGGATATTGGTCATGGTGAGGTTGAGCAACGCGTAATGCAGGTTGTTGACTTCGTAGGAGGCCATGGCGGCATCGAGTGCCTGATAGAACACCACGCCGTCTACCTGGACAACCGCGTTATCTTTGGTGATGGCCTCTTGTCGACCCACGTCGAGGACTTGCTCCATCATGTTCACCTTGTTGCCGATTTGGTCGATGAAGGGAATAATAAAACGCAGACCGGGACGTAAGGTGTGGGTATAGCGGCCAAAGCGCTCCAGGGTGTATTCATGACCTTGGGGTACAGTCTTAACGCTGAGTATGACGATGACGACAGCCAGCACGACAAGTGCGGAGACGAACATATCGAGTCCTAAAAACATAGGGTGCTCTCCTTGATTGATTATATTCTAAGACGGGAAACCCACATCAGGGATAGTCATACAACTATAGTTTCCGCAGCTCAGGGGGGTTAGCAACTCTTTTTCTTGGGCACTTCAACCCTCCAGGCAAGATAATCAAACCTTTTGGCCGGAGCATCCATCCCACTTAATGAGATGAAAATCCCATGTCCCCGTGAATATGGTGCCAGATAGTCCATTATTCAAGCTCATTCAGCCCTAATCAGGCTGTAGAAAAAGCGTGTCTATGTTTCCGCGATAGATTTTATATGTGGTGTGGCCACCTCGGTAGGGGCGTTTTATGATTATCGTGGCACCCTTGATCTCTGTAAGCACCCCTTCCCGTATTAGGCCGTTACGCAAGGTTACGATCAATGTTTTTCCGATGTGGTCAGATACATCACCAACAAAAATGGCCACCGGTTCCTTTTTTACAGGCTCTACTACTACAGATTTTGGTGCAGCCAGTTTGGCCCTGACCTTTCCTTCTTGGGAGGTGTCCGGAAGTTCTGAGACGATACGTTGTAGCATTTCTTCAATCGCAGCCTCATCTTGCTGCTTACTGGGGGGGCCGGATTGTTCCAGTTTGTTCAGTAGCTGTTCGTATTGTTTCTGGGTGACTTGCCCGCTGTCGAGCATACGACCGGCAAGGCGGCGTTGAATTTCGGCGGCGGCCTGTTTTTCATTTAGATGGCCCTGGCCGACCTGTTGGGCCAACTCGTAAATATCACCCCCACCCATTTCGTTAAACACCTTAAAGGCATAGGACAATTGGATGCCAGCGGCGACAATATAAATTAAAAAGGGATACTTTGATTCACGCCAGTACATGATGGCGAAGATGATCGCGGCGATGGGCGAGAGTAGGAGCACCGCAAAACCCCATCCAATGTGTCTTTTAAAGGCAACGACAACCAGCCAGATGAAAGACACCAATACAATGATGCCGAACAAACTCGCAGTCATGATAGTGCTTGCCATGGCCTTCTCCTGTTGGATGTTTAGCTTGTTACTCGGTATACACCTTTGGAAGTGTATATCTTTGGGACCAAAAACCAAATAATCCCGAGAAAAGAAGAATAGCCTTAGCCCGTTATTCCGGCAATCTTTTAGCCGGAACCCAACGGTGAGCGAATTTTCGCTTACCCCGTTTTTTTACAGTATTTTGGGCTATTTAACATCATAGCCCAGGTTGGGCGCCAGCCAGCGCTCCGCCGTTTCCATAGCAATATCCTTGCGTTTTGCGTAGTCTTCTACCTGGTCCCGGTTAAGTTTGCCCACAGCAAAATAGCGCGACTCGGGGTGACTAAAATAGAGGCCTGACACCGAGGCGGCGGGCCACATAGCAAAGCTCTCGGTGAGCTGGATCCCGGTACGGGCTTCGACTTCAAGCAGCTCCCACAGCAGCGCTTTCTCACTATGCTCAGGACAGGCCGGATACCCGGGGGCGGGGCGGATACCCTGATAGTGTTCTTTGATGAGTTGTTCATTATTGAGAGTTTCTGTGGCCGCGTAGCCCCAGTATTTCTGTCTTACTTTTTTGTGCATCAGTTCGGCAAAGGCCTCGGCGAGCCGATCCGCCAGCACCTTGAGCATGATGGCCTGATAATCATCATGGTCCTTTTCAAAACGTTTTACATGGACATCAATACCGATGCCTGTAGTGACCGCAAAGAATCCTAGATAATCATCCGTGGTTGATTTTTTGGGCGCAATATAATCCGCAAGGCAATGATTGGCCTTACCGACGGGTTTTTGTTGTTGTTGGCGCAGAAAGTGGAAACGTGCCTGTTCCGTTTTACGGGACTCATCGGTGTAAATGGCCACATCATCACCGATGGCATTGGCCGGAAAAAATCCAATCACGGCCTTGGCACCCAGCCATTTCTCGTTAATCATTTTTTTCAACATGGCCTGGGCATCCTTAAAAAGCCGGGTAGCCTCTTCACCTTTTACCGGGTCCTTGAGGATTTTTGGATAACTGCTCTTCATCTCCCAGGCATGGAAGAACGGCGTCCAGTCAATAAACGGCACAATCTCCTGTAGCGGAAAGTCGTGCAGCACTGTTGCGCCACGTAGATTGGGCACGGGCGGGATATAGTTTGCCCAGTCACAAGCAAAGGCATTGCCACGGGCGTCTTGCAAAGACAACCAATCGGCCCTGGCGCGTTTGCCCTGATGTTGTACCCGGGCCTTTTCATAATCCATCCGTATGCTGGATACGTAATCGGCCTTGAGTTCTTCACTTACCAGGTTCTGGGCCACGCCCACCGCCCGTGAGGCATCTTTAACATACACTGTGCTGTTGCTGTAGTGCGGTTCAATCTTGACTGCGGTATGCACTCGTGAGGTGGTGGCGCCGCCAATGAGCAGGGGAATAGAGAAGCCTTCCCGCTCCATCTCCTTGGCTAAGTGGGTCATCTCTTCCAGGGAAGGGGTGATCAAACCGGACAAACCGATGATATCCACTGCCTCCTTGCGGGCGGCATCCAGTATTTTTTGTGCTGGCACCATGACGCCCAGGTCGATGACCTCAAAGTTATTGCACTGCAGCACCACGCCGACAATATTTTTGCCGATGTCGTGTACGTCACCCTTTACCGTGGCCATCAGGATTTTGCCCTTGGCTTGGGCGCCCCCCTCCTTTTCTGCTTCGATAAAGGGAAGCAAATGGGCCACGGCCTTTTTCATGACCCGCGCCGACTTTACCACCTGGGGGAGAAACATTTTTCCGGCACCAAACAGGTCTCCCACCGCATTCATGCCGTCCATCAAAGGGCCTTCAATAACCTGGATAGGCCGATCAAATTGTAGCCGTGCCGCCTCGGTGTCTTCGACCACGTAGGCATCAATGCCCTTTATCAAGGCATGCTCGATACGTTTTTCAACAGGCAGATCGCGCCAGGCCAAATCTTCTTTCGTCCTGACCGAACCGCCATCCCCTTTATACTGGTCGGCAATTTCGAGCAGGCGCTCGGTGGCATCGCTACGTCGGTTTAACACCACATCCTCGACCCGCTGCTTCAGATCCTTGGGCAGGTCGTCATAGATCGCCAGTTGTCCGGCATTGACGATGCCCATATCCATACCGGCCTGAATGGCGTGGTAGAGGAACACGGCGTGGATGGCCTCACGCACCGCATCGTTACCGCGAAATGAAAACGATACATTGGAGACCCCACCCGAGACCATGGCATGGGGCAGGGTTTTTTTGATTATCCGTGTGGCCTCAATAAAGTCCACGCCGTAGTTGTTGTGTTCGTCGATGCCGGTGGCCACCGCAAAGATATTGGGGTCAAAGATAATATCTTCCGGCGCAAAACCCACCTGTTCGGTCAGTATCTTGTAGGCACGGGTGCAGATTTCTATCTTGCGCGCCTGGGTGTCGGCCTGACCGGCCTCATCGAATGCCATGACAATGACCGCAGCGCCATAGCGGCGGCACAGTTTGGCCTGACGTATAAATTCGTTCTCGCCCTCTTTCATGCTGATGGAGTTGACGATACCCTTGCCACCAATGCATTTAAGACCGGCCTCAATTATTTTCCATTTACTTGAATCAATCATGACAGGAACCTTGGATATATCAGGCTCCATGGCAATCATATTGAGGAAGGTCTTCATGGCTTGAACGCCATCCAGCATGCCTTCGTCCATGTTGATGTCGATAATTTGGGCGCCGTTTTCTACCTGGTCGTGGGCTACGCTTAGGGCGAGATCGTAGTTTTCTTCCAAAATGAGGCGTTTGAATTTAGCAGAGCCGGTGACGTTGGTGCGTTCACCAACGTTCACGAACAGAGAGCTTGAAATAATGTTACAAGCCTCAGTTCCTGACAGGCGTGTTGTGTAATCTCGTTTGGGCACTTTACGCGGCGCACAACCACTTACCGCATCTCCAATTGCCTTGATGTGATCTGGTGTTGATCCACAACAGCCGCCCACAATGTTGAGGAAACCACTTGCAGCCCACTCACCAATTTCCTTTGCCATATCTTCCGGGGTGAGATCATATCCACCAAATTCATTTGGCAGGCCAGCGTTGGGATGTGCGCTTACATGGGTGCTACTCATGTTTGCTAACTCTTCTACAAATTGGCGTAGATCGCTGGGGCCAAGTGCACAATTAAGACCCGAGCTGATCGGATTCAGGTGCCTCATTGCATTATAAAATGCGGCCACACTGTGGCCGGTGATTGTTCTGCCAGCCTTGTCGATGAGGGTGCCCGATACCATGATGGGTATTTGAGTGTCGAGTTCATCAAATACAGACTGGATGCCGAAGCCCGCCGCCTTGGCATTCACCGGATCCACACAGGTTTCAATCAATAACACATCAGCACCGCTCTTGATTAGACCCCGGGCTGAGTCGGCATAAGTGGTCGCTAACTGATCAAAGTTGACCGTTCTTGTTCTCGGATCATCAGCATTAAAGCCCGCAGTGCGTGTCGAGGGTCCAATAGAGCCAGCAACAAACCGGGGTTTGTTGTTAGTACTTCTTTCGTCCGCCGCTTCGCGGGCTAGCTTTGTTGATTCATAGCTGATCTCGTAAACCAGATCTGCCATCTGGTAGTCTTCCATGGAAATAGCATTGGCACTGAAGGTATTGGTTTCAATAATGTCAGCACCAGCATCCAGATATGCTAAATGGATATCCTTAATAATCTGAGGTTGGGTCAAACTCAAAAGATCATTATTCCCCTTGAGGCTACAAGACCAATCTTTAAAGCGTTCACCCCGATAGTCTTCTTCCTCCAGTTTGTGGCGCTGGATCATGGTGCCCATGGCGCCGTCCAGGATCAGGATGCGTTCCTTGAGTGCCTGTTTAAACAGGGCGATACGATTGTTTCGGGAGGTGTTGCTTGCTTGTTCAGTCATCGTGATAATTCAATTTATGCCATGGAGGTACGGTGTACACAGAGAGTTGAAAATGAATGCCATGGCTTCTGTGTGCTTTGTGCCCATCTATGATCGGAGTGAGTGTTCTAAACACGAATAACGCAGTGCGTGCGGAGGTTACGCAGAAAGGCCAAGACGCTTCCAGATTTCAGTGGTGGGGCCACTGCGATTCATCGTATAGAAGTGCAGCCCCGGCGCACCACCGTCGAGCAGTTTTTCACACAGACCGGTGGTGACGTCCAGGCCGAAGGCGCGCAGGGAGTCCATGTCATCACCAAAGCCCTCAAGGCGGCGGCGAATCCAGCGTGGGATTTCGGCGCCACAGGCATCGGAGAAGCGTGCCAGTTGCGTGTAGTTGGTTATGGGGTAGATCCCCGGCACGATGGGGAGTGACAGGCCCATTTTTTCGCAGGCATCGACGAAAGAAAAATAGGCATCCGGGTTGTAAAAATACTGGGTCAAGGCACCATTGGCGCCGGCCTCGACCTTGCGTTTAAAGTATTCCAGGTCTGATTGTGCACTGCTGGCCTGGGGGTGAAACTCGGGATAGGCGGCCACTTCGATATGAAAGTGATCACCGGTCTCGGCACGGATGAAGGCTACCAACTCGCTGGCATATTGAAGTTCTCCCGGCGTGCCCCCCATGCCTGAGGGGATGTCGCCTCGCAAGGTCACCAGGTGTTTGATCCCCAGGTTTTGATATTTAACGAGCAGTTCGCGGATGCTATCTTGGGTGGAGGCAATACAGGAGATATGGGGTGCCGCCTGGTGACCGGCCTGTTGAATGGCCTTGACGGCGTCATAGGTACGGTCGCGTGTTGAACCCCCGGCACCAAAGGTGACCGAAAAGAATTTCGGCTTGAGGACAGCCAGTTCTTCACGGGCGACATCGAGCTTGATTGCCCCATCATCTGTCTTGGGGGGAAAGAACTCGAAACTAAAGACGCGGTCGTATCTTTTTTGGGATTGCATGCCAGAAAAACCTGTAGGTTCCTTTATTTGTTGGGATAAAGCGCGACCTATGAAGGATATATAGGTCGGGCTTTGGCCCAACATCCATACTCTTTAACTTACTCCTAATACCGGTAATGCTCTGGCTTGTAGGGGCCTTCCACTTTTACACCAATATAGTCGGCCTGTTCTTTGGATAGTTGAGTGAGGTTGGCGCCGAGCTTGTTTAGGTGCAAATAGGCTACCTTTTCATCGAGGTGTTTGGGTAGGACATAGACCTCTTTCTTATAGTCATCCGGTTTACAGAAGAGTTCAATCTGGGCCATTACCTGGTTGGTAAAGGAGTTGGACATAACAAAGCTGGGGTGTCCGGTGGCGCAGCCCAGGTTCACCAGGCGCCCCTTGGCCAGCAATATAATACGGTTACCGTTGGGCAGGATGATGTGGTCTACCTGGGGTTTGATCTCTTCCCATTCGTATTTCTCCATGGAGGCGATGTTGATCTCGGAATCAAAGTGGCCGATATTGCAGACGATGGCCTGATTCTTCATGCGCACCATGTGGTCGTGGGTAATGATGTCGAAGTTACCGGTGGCGGTGACAAAGATATCGGCCTGGTCGGCGGCGTCTTCCATGGTGACCACGCGATAGCCCTCCATAGTAGCCTGCAGGGCACAGATGGGATCGATCTCGGTGACCCATACGGTGGCACCCAGCCCACGCAGGGATTGGGCACAGCCCTTGCCCACGTCTCCGTAACCACAGATGACCGCGATCTTGCCGGCGATCATCACATCGGTGGCACGCTTGATACCATCCACCAAAGACTCACGGCAGCCGTAGAGGTTGTCGAACTTGGACTTGGTCACCGAGTCGTTGACGTTCATGGCCGGGAATAACAATTCACCGGTCTCCTGCATTTCATAGAGGCGATGCACACCGGTGGTGGTCTCTTCTGTGACACCCTGAATACCCGCTGCGATTTGGGTCCACTTGTCTTTGGACTCGGCCACGCTCTTTTTGAGCAGGTCGATAAAGACATGCCACTCTTCACTATCGCTGTCGGTGGCGTCGGGGACTGTCCCGGTTCCTTCGTACTCCAAACCCTTGTGTACCAACATAGTGGCGTCACCACCGTCGTCGAGGATCATGTTGGGACCTTTACCGTCGGGCCAGGTAAGGGCCTGGTCGGTACACCACCAATATTCTTCCAGGGTCTCACCCTTCCAGGCATAGACCGGGATACCCCCGGCGGCAATGGCAGCGGCGGCATGGTCTTGGGTGGAGAAGATATTACAGGACGCCCAACGCACTTCGGCACCCAGGTCGACCAGGGTCTCAATGAGTACCGCAGTCTGGATAGTCATGTGCAGACTGCCGGTGATGCGTGCACCCTTCAGAGGTTGTTGGCTTTTATACTCTGCGCGAATCGCCATCAGGCCGGGCATTTCGCTTTCGGCGATGGTGATTTCCCTATGGCCCCAATCAGCAAGCCCCAGGTCGGCGACCTTGTAGTCAGAGAAGTTGTCGAGGTTTACTGCTGCGTCTCTACTCATTGGTTTAACTCCCAAATAAGAAACGAGCGCCGTTGCATGTTTCGGTAGGTTTCCAAGCCTGGCCCGTCACCTGTATGAACTTGGGTGACGTGTCGCAACGCTCCTTAAAAACCCCGGTTGTCGCAGGGTACGCGACTGGAAATTATGAGCCGGTTGCGGCCTCCTGGGTGTCGAGTCCTGCGGCATCTCGCAGGATATCGGCCTTGTCGGTACGCTCCCAACTGAACTCCGGCTCGGTACGGCCAAAGTGGCCATAGGCTGCGGTGTTGCGGTAGATGGGACGCAACAGGTCCAGGCTCTGGATGATGCCCTTGGGTCGGAGATCAAAATGTTCAGCTATCAACCTTTCAATATCGGTCTCGGCAATAACACCGGTGCCGAAGGTGTTGACCATCAGTGAAACCGGTTGGGCCACACCAATGGCGTAGGCGACTTGGACTTCACAACGGTCGGCAAGACCGGCGGCAACGACATTTTTGGCCACATAACGTAGGGCATAGGCCGCAGAGCGGTCGACCTTTGATGGGTCTTTGCCGGAGAAGGCGCCCCCACCGTGGTGGGCGGCACCGCCATAGGTGTCGACAATAATCTTGCGGCCGGTGAGACCACAGTCGCCCACGGGGCCACCGATGACAAAACGACCCGTGGGGTTCACCAAAAAGCGTGTATCAGAGGTCATCATGTGGTCGGGTATGATCGGTTTGATGATCTCGTCGATCACCGCCTCTTGCAGGGGGCCATATTCGATATCTTCGTTATGTTGGGTGGACAAGACCACTGTATCCACGGCCACGGGTTTGCCGTCTTCATAGCGTACAGTAACCTGGGACTTGGCGTCGGGGCGTAACCAGGGCAAGACACCCTGCTTGCGGATCTCGGCCTGACGTTTTACCAACTGGTGGGCGTAGTGAATGGGAAACGGCATCAAGGTGTCGGTCTCATTACAGGCATAGCCAAACATCAGGCCCTGGTCACCCGCGCCTTGATCCAGATCGACACCCTCACCTTCGTTCACACCCTGGGCGATGTCTACCGACTGCTTATCCAGTGCCACCAGTACGGCACAGCTGGCATAGTCAAAACCCATATCAGAGGAGTCGTAGCCGATCTCTTTAATGACGTTGCGTGCGACCTCGGTGTAATCCACATTGGCGGTGGTGGTGATTTCGCCGGACAGGACCACCATGCCGGTGTTGATCATGGTCTCGCAGGCCACCCGCGAGTGGGGGTCCTGGGTAAAAATGGCGTCGACCACACCATCGGAGACCTGATCGGCGATTTTGTCGGGATGACCTTCCGAGACCGATTCGGAGGTAAAGAGATAGCTTTTGGCCATGGATATTCCTAAGTTGTTCAATTCATTCGACTAACAGGGGCGCGAAGTCTAGCAATTTTGAGCCCCGAGCGCATCATTGTGGTGCTTTTTCCAGGATTTTAGCCTGGAATACACCGGATTCAACGTATCAGGGCAGAACAGGGGCATAATACGCCTACCATGAGCCATCCTGCCGCCAAACCCCCACGTTCCCTGTTGCGCCAAGCGGGACGGGCCATCGCCGATTTTTCCATGATCCGGCCCGGCGACCGCCTATTGCTGGGCCTGTCTGGCGGCAAAGATTCCTTGTCCCTGTTACAGATATTAGTCCATCTCAAGCACCATGCACCGGTGGATTTTGAACTGCAGGTGGCCACCGTGGATCCCCAGATCGAGGGTTTTGATCCGACCCCCTTAAAAGGCTATGTCTCAGGTCTGGGTCTGGACTATCACTATGCCAGTGAGGCCATCGCCGAGCGCGCCAAGGAGCACATGGGACGGGACTCATTCTGCGCCTTTTGCTCGCGCATGCGCCGCGGCATTTTATACCGCGTGGCCCGGGAGCAGGGCTGCAATGTGCTGGTATTGGCCCAGCACCTGGATGACCTGGCCGAGTCCTTTGTGATGAGTGCCTTTTATGCCGGGGACCTGCGTACCATGAAGGCCCACTATATTATTGATGCCGGCGACCTGCGGGTGATCCGGCCTTTGGTGTACGTACGGGAACGCCAGACCGCTGATTTTGCAAAGACAGCCGGGCTGCCGGTAATCGCCGACAATTGCCCCGCCTGTTTTAGTATGCCCACCAAGCGCCAACATACCAAAGAATTACTCGCCAAACAGGAATGCGAAAACAAAAACCTGTTTCCCAGTTTGTTACACGCCATGCGACCGTTGATGGGGGAGGCACCGAAAAACTCCATAACCCCGGCACCGGATACACTAGAGGGCGTGGGCACTTGAAGTCGTCTACATCTTGGCCAGTTGTCGCAACGGTACTTTGTATCTGGAGGTAACGTCCAATCTTGTGCAACGTGTCTGGCAACGTCAAAACGATCTTGTTGTCGGGTTTAGCCAACGGTATAGCGTTCACGTTACATACGTAGCGTGATCCGGAAACCAGAAGAACCAAATAATTTTTTTGAATTTCGGTGTGGCCACCGCGTTTAGGGGAATAATTCGGTGAAGGTCTAGGACTCAAACCCCAGCTCTTTTAATTTCCGGGTCAAGGTGTTGCGCCCCCAACCCAGGCGTTTGGCGGCCTCTTGTTTGTGGCCGCGGGTGTGGTTTAAGGTGGCTTCTAACAGGATGCGTTGAAATTCGGTATCGAGGTCGCTCACGATGTTCGAATCACCCTTGGCCAGCTTTTGTTCCACTTGGCGCTTTAAGGCACTTTGCCAATCACCTGAAGTTGGGGTGTTCATTTCTGCGGGACGTAATTCGCCGGGTAAATCTTCGACCCGTACAGTTTGTCCTGGGGCCATGACGGTGAGCCAGCGGCAAGTATTTTCCAATTGACGGACGTTACCGGGCCACTCCAGGCTTTGGAGATAGTCCAAGGTCCTGCCACTGAGTTGTTTGCGTTCCACTTCCAGTTCTTTGGCGGCCTGGGTCAAAAAGTTTTCTGCCAGTGCAGGAATATCTTCACGCCGATCACGTAAGGGTGGCAGATGGATGCGGATGACATTGAGGCGATGGAACAGGTCTTCACGAAAGTGGCCTTCGGCCACCCTCTTTTCCAAATCTTGATTGGTGGCGGCGATGATGCGCACGTCGGCTTCAACCTGGTCGTGGCCACCCACCCGATAGAATTTTCCCTCCGACAACACCCGCAGCAGCCGGGTTTGTAATTCGGCGGGCATGTCGCCAATTTCGTCTAAAAACAGGGTGCCGGTTTGGGCCTGTTCAAAGCGCCCCTTACGTTGTGTCTGGGCACCGGTAAACGCCCCCTTTTCATGACCGAAGAGTTCCGATTCCAGTAGTTCTTTGGGGATGGCAGCAATGTTGATGGCAATAAAGGGGCTTGAAACCCGTGGGCTGTGATTATGCAGGGCCAGGGCCACCAGTTCCTTACCGGTGCCCGACTCGCCATTGATGAGGACGCTCATGGTAGAACCCGATAGACGGCCGATAGCACGAAAGACCTCCTGCATGGAGGCGGCCTCACCGATGATTTCCGGTGCCGCTACTGCGGGTTCGTGGTTGACTACGGTTTGGCGTCGACGGTGTTCTATTGCCCGGTGGGCCAGGGCCAGGGCATCATCCACATCAAAGGGTTTGGGGAGATACTCAAATGCTCCACCCTTATAAGAGGCCACGGCACTTTCGAGGTCGGTATGGGCGGTCATAATGATCACCGGTAATTCCGGGTCCCGCTCCTTGATGGCCTGCATTAACTCCAGTCCACCCATGCCTGGCATACGCACATCGGTAATAATGACGTCCGGGCTTTCCTTGTCCAAAAGATCGGGGATGCTGGTGGCGGATTCAAAGCAACGGACATCAAAGTTGTCCTGCTTTAGCGCTCGTTCCAGCACCCAGCGAATTGAATCGTCATCATCGATGACCCACACCTTTGCGTTAGATGCCATCGGGATCTCCTGTCGGCAGGTAGATGGAAAAAATGGTGCGCCCTTTTTGGTTTTGGCAGGCGATCAGCCCACCGTGGTTTTGGACAATATCCTGGGCGATGGAAAGCCCCAGGCCCGTACCCTCGGCCTTGTCGGTGACCATGGGATAAAAAATCTTGTCGATCAATTCTTCTTTAATCCCCGGACCGTTATCGATAATATCGGTGCGGATGACCAGGCGATGGCAGGTCTTGCCGATGGTGAATTTGCGTTCGATACGGGTGCGAAATTTTATCTCACCCCCGTCTTTCCCTTTACCCTTATCCTTTAGGGCCTGGGCAGAATTACGCACCACATTGAGGAAGGCCTGGGTCAACTGCTCGGGGTCCCCCATGATTTCCGGCGTACTGGGGTCGTAATCCCGGACCAGGTCTATGGTCGGTGGAAATTCCACGGCAATGAGCTTGGCGATATGTTGCAGTATGCGGTGGATGTTAAAGGGTTCTTTGTTGAGGGGTTGGTTGGGTCCCATCATGCGGTCCACCAGATTACGCAGGCGATCGGCCTCGTGGATGATGATGCGGGTATATTCGGTTTGGGAGCGATCTTTGAGCTCCCGCTCCAGCAGTTGGGCGGCCCCGCGCAGGCCCCCTAAAGGGTTTTTTATCTCGTGGGCCATACCCCGGAGTACCGCCCGGTTGGCCACCTGTTGGCCCAGCATGGTTTCTTCGTGGGCCAGGCGCAGACGTCGATCAATACGATTGATTTCGACCAGCAGGCCTTGGGTATCTTTGGGGGCATCTTTGCCGCTGCTTATGGGCGTTACGGTGCAATCCACGGTAATGCGGTCACCGCCCACCAGAGTAAGCAGTATATTGCGTGCAGTGAAAGGATGGCCGCTCTCCAGAGTTTTGTGCAGGCTGGCGGCAAGGGCTTCACTGTCTGACAATATCCGCGACAAGTCTTCACCAATCATCTGGTTGGCGCTGATGGCAAACAACATTTCCGCCGCCGGGTTGATGGATGACAGGTGTAACTCCTTGTCAAAGATGACTACGGCGGTGTTCAAGCTCTCCAGAACGTGTTGGGCGTTAGGCGGCAACATTTCAATAGCAAGACAGTCCATGGTTTACGGGTGTTAGGCCGGTATCGATTTGTTTAAATCCCTTACGATACGGTCATAAATGTGTTTTGGTGTTTAACAAACAAAAACGCCCCCTTGCGGGGGCGTCCTGTTAGCGCATCGGGAAAAACGTCCCCATTGGACTCTTTCTAAACGCTGTAGTACATGTCGAACTCTACCGGATGGGTGGTCATACGCAGGCGCGTAATCTCTTCCATTTTGAGTTCGATGTAGGCGTCGATAGAATCATCAGTAAACACACCGCCGGCAGTGAGGAAGCCGCGGTCCTGGTCTAGTGCATCCAGGGCCTGATCCAGCGAAAAGCACACCGTCGGGATGTTCTTCTCTTCTTCAGGCGGTAGGTCATAGAGATCTTTATCCATGGCTTCACCCGGATGGATCTTGTTCTGGATGCCGTCGAGGCCAGCCATCAACAGGGCAGCGAAGGTGAAGTAGACATTACCGGCAGCATCCGGGAAACGGACTTCAATACGGCGACCTTTGGGATTGGATTCAAACGGAATCCGGATCGATGCCGAGCGGTTACGGGCCGAGTAGGCCAGTAGGGTCGGGGCCTCAAAGCCGGGTACCAAGCGTTTGTAGCTGTTGGTGGAGCCATTGGTGAAGGCGTTGAGGGCACGGGCATGTTTGATGATGCCGCCGATGTAGAACAGCGCGGTTTCACTCAGATTGCCGTAACCGTCACCATGGAACAGGTTCTCACCGTCCTTGGATAGGGATTGGTGGACGTGCATGCCATTACCGTTATCACCCACCAGAGGCTTGGGCATAAAGGTCGCCGTCTTGCCATAGGTATGGGCAACATTGTGTACACAGTATTTGAGTATCTGGTTCATGTCCGCACGACGTACCAAGGTGTCGAAGCGAGTACCAATTTCGCACTGGCCGGCAGTGGCGACTTCATGGTGGTGCACCTCAACACTCACCCCCATCTCCTCCATGGCCATGCACATGGCGGCACGTAGGTCCATAAGGGAATCAACCGGGGGAACGGGGAAGTAGCCCCCTTTGGTGCCAGGGCGATGGCCGATATTGCCATCCTCAAAAACTTTTTCAGAATTCCACTCGGCCTCTTCCGAATCCACTTTGTAGAAGGCACCGCTCATGCTGGCACCCCAACGTACATCATCTAGCACAAAGAACTCCGGCTCGGGACCAAAGTAGGCGGTATCGGCGATGCCGGTAGACTTCATATAGGCCTCGGCGCGTTTGGCGATGGTGCGTGGATCACGCTCGTAACCCTGCATGGTAGTCGGTTCGATAATGTCACAACGTACTATCAGGGTGGGTTCTTCCATGAACGGGTCCATAATTGCGGTGCTAACGTCAGGCATGAGGATCATGTCGGACTCGTTAATACCCTTCCATCCGGCGATGGAGGAGCCGTCGAACATCTTGCCATTTTCGAACATGTCCTCGTCGGTCACATGTGCGGGCATGGTGACATGCTGTTCCTTACCTTTGGTGTCGGTAAAACGGAAGTCGACAAACTTCACGCCCTCGTCCTTGATTAGTTTTAAAACATCACTTGCAGACATCGGGTATTCCCCCTTCAAAATCGATTCAATTTGGTGACAGCACCGGAGCTAAACTTGCGACGGACTATTTTGCACGAAGTATGCCAGCGGTCAAATCTACGTATGTTGTTGATTGCTATAAGATAAGATGGTGTGCCCAGAGCAAAACATGCACGAGTTTAGTGCAATTGGTGCCCAATTGCACTATGACGGTGCAACTGGGCCAAAATGGTGCGTTATTGGTAACACAGGTCCAGGCTGCCGATCTGGGGATCATCCTCTACCGCATCACGGAAGCGTTTCAGTAGCAGAGCCCGTTGGGTCTCGCCCTGGACGATATCCACCGGCAAATACAACACCACATGAATCTGGCCGTTGAGGTAGTGAAGGCTGGCCTTTTTGATCTGGGTGGCCTCCTGGATGCCGATGAGTTTGCGGTTGAGTCCACCCAGAAATTCCTGGCGTAGGGGCAGGCCCAGTGTGGGTGAGGCCAGCTCATCGTCTTCCGGGTCGATATGGACCATCACGTCACTCACGCTGTCGAGTACCTCACAAATGCGCAGGCGCACGGTCTCACTGATGTGGTGCCCCTCAGACACACTAATCTTGTTGTCGACCAGAATATGGACGTCCACCAGGGCATGGCCCCCGGTGCGGCGGGTGCGCAACATGTGCAGCGCCTTGACCCCCTGTATGTCCAAAATGGTGTTGCGAATTTTGGCCACTTCCTCTTCGCTGAGGGCGGTATCTATGAGTTCCTTGATGGCGGACCAACCCAGGTGCCAACCAATCTGGGCGATCATCATAGCCACACCCAGGGCGGCCAAGGCATCCAGATAGGGATAGCCGGCCAGACTGCCGGCGATGCCGGCAAATACAATCACCGATGAGATGGCATCGCTGCGGTGGTGCCAGGCGTTGGCCCGTAACAGGTTGGATTTGTAGCGATCTGCGGCACGAACCGTGTAACGGTACAGGCCCTCTTTGGCGACTATGGTGATCGCTGCTGCCCACAAAGTCAGAATATCGGGCAGGGGTAAGGACCCCGGTTGGCGCAGGCGCATACCGGCGTTGATGGCAATGCCACCGGCCACCACGATTAAGGCCACCCCGAGTACGACAGTGATGGCGGTTTCGATACGGCCGTGGCCATAGGGGTGTTCGGCGTCAGCGGCCTTGGCACCGTGTTTGATGGCAAAGAGGACGAGTAAATCGGTAGTAATATCAGACAGGGTGTGGATGCCGTCCGCTACCAGGGCCTGGGAATGTCCCAGGATACCGATGGTGACCTGGCCAGCAGCCAGCAAGGTGTTGACGGCCAGACTGACAAGGGTGACGCGACGGCTGGCGCGATAGCGCACCGGGTCACTGGTATCCAGCATGGTGTGGTGTGTGTCGTGATCGTCAGCCATTGTTTAGCTATGGTGAACTCGATTGATCGTTTTAGCTACCCACACGCAGCGTAACGATAATTTTATTATCGGCCTGTTGGGTGTCGACGACGTGATGACCGTTGACCCTGCACCACGCCGGAATATCGTGCAGGGCACCGGGATCGGTGCAATGGACTTCCAGAATATCACCAGGTTCCAGTTCTGCGACCCGGTCCTGGGTGCGAATGACGGGCATGGGGCATAGCAGATTGGTAGCATCAAGCATATGGTGGCTCATATGTACCACGCTTCCTGCATTTCGTTGCTGGTCAGGGGCGTCACCTCGAAATGACGTGGACTGCCGGTCTGTTCCACCACATCAATATGCACGTTGTCTGCATCCCGGCCTTGTCCAAAGCGGGCGGTGATGCGTGCGGCAAGCTCCAGATCGCTGTCACTGGTCTGGCCCTCGATCAATACCAGGGGACCGTTGTGACTGGTGCCATACATGTAGGTAAAGCGGTGCCGGTAACCTTTTAGATAGTTGTTTTCACCGCTGTCGCGGCCGATGATTAGCTTAAAATTAGGTCGTGGCCGCAGGTGGCGTCCCACTTTTAACAGCATAATGTCGTCGATTTCATAGCGCTTTTCACCTTGGGTGGCCCATAAATCACGTAGCTTGTCAGAATATTTTTCATCGGTGAGAAAGCAGCATCCACCAGCGGGCTGGGCATAGTCTTCAATGCCAAATTGTTTGGCCAGGGCGATCTGTGGTTTGCGGGAACGACCATTAAAATCATAGAGCGCATCGCGGTCTACCCAGGCCTCTCGTTCTGGCAATGTCTCAGGTAGCAGTTTGGCACACAGGGGGCGCAGCAGCCGGTCTTCGGCACCGGACTCCTGAGCGATGACCGGCATGGTGTCACGTCGCTGCGACATGGGTCGTTGGCCGATGACCTCACCGGTTATAATAAAATCAAAGCCATGGGCATTAACCCACTCATTGGCCTTGCGTACCATAAAGCCCTTGCAGTCCAGGCAGGGGTTGAGATTGGCGCCGTAACCGTGTTTAGGGTTGATGACCACATCTTTGTATTGCTCTATGACATCCACGATATGCAGCTTTATGCCCAGTTGTTCTGCCACCCACAGGGCATTATTGCGCTTGGGTTTTTTGCGGTCCTGGTTGCGAATGGCGTGAGTATGGCCCTCGACACAGAAGCCCGTAAAAAAATTAATGCCTTCCACGTGTACACCCTGGTCGAGAATCACTTTGGCCGCTAACATGGAGTCGAGACCACCTGAAATCAGGGCTACAGCTTTGCGTGGAGTGTTCATCAGTATAGGGTAGAAATTGATTTGGGGCGGTGTATCGGAAGGCGTAAAAGAAAAAGGGCCCGCAAGGCGGACCCTATGTTTTTCTTATTATAACAACTGTAGCGACCCGTTTGGATTAAGGTCTGCTCCTCCTCGGTGATTTCGGCGTGGCCGTTCAACGAGGGGGAACCATATCCGAAATAATCAGGGATGTCTATGTCGGTAACATAAAATTCTATGATAAGCGTTAATCTTATTTGGCACATGGTTTGCAGCTATAATACCCAGCCGTTTGTTCGGCGACCCCTTTTCTATACCTCAAGATGCCTACCCATACCGTAACCCGAGGCTTGCAGCGCTATTGGCGCTGGGTACGTGGCATCGTTTTTTTTATCGGGGTCAGCGTGGTCGTCGATATCTTCTACCTTGCCACAATCTGGCCAGATTGGTCCCGGCTTGCCAATCGCAGCGTACCCATCACTAAATCCCGCTTTATTGAGCGCTATGAAACTCAGCAATTGGCAGACCGAAGCTTGCCAGTACTGCGGTGGCGACCTGTCAGTATCAATCAGATTCCACGACATTTGATCAGAGCCACGGTGATTGCCGAGGACGCTGAGTTCTTTGGGCACAGCGGTTTTGATTTTGCCGCCATGCGTCGTGCATTTAATTACAACTTGAAGCAGGGCAAGGTGGCGCGAGGGGCAAGTACAATTTCCCAACAGACGGCCAAGAACTTATTTTTTACGCCTTCACGTAATCCTTTGCGAAAATGGCACGAGGCGGTGTTGACCTGGGCCATGGAAAAAAATCTGTCCAAGGCTCGCATACTCGAGTTGTACCTTAATATTGTTGAGTTTGGGCCTGGAATCTATGGTGTCGATGCGGCATCCCGAGCGTACTGGAATAAATCTGTGGCTGCAGTGACCCTGAACGAGGCTGCCGGTCTGGCGGCCTCATTGCCCAGTCCGAAAAAAAGTAATCCCCACTCCCGGAGTGCCTTTTATCTAAGCCATTTGGCCAAGATAAAACGCCGCTTGTACCGGACTCTGGGTGTTAGCAGTGCCACCCAGGACAGAAGTGGGGATAAAGATGGGTTATTAAAACAGTGGTCACCGGAGTTGATAGGGCCGGCTGACTCTGTGGCTGAACCAGAAAATTCTGTCGATGCGGACGAAGAGGAAGATTTATGACCTCATGGCCTGCTAAAATGCGGCGTCGTGTGAAGACGGGACCCATTGCCCCATCTTTGTTGACCTTACCCAAACAATAAGAGATTCGTTTTGACCTTTCAGAATTTGATTCTCAGTCTGCAGCACTTTTGGTCAGATCAGGGCTGTTTGTTGATGCAGCCCTATGACATGGAAGTGGGTGCAGGGACTTTCCACCCGGCCACCTTTTTGAATGCCATTGGACCTGAGCCCATACGTGCCGCCTATGTGCAGCCTTCGCGCCGGCCCACCGATGGTCGTTATGGGGAGAATCCCAATCGGCTG
This sequence comes from Gammaproteobacteria bacterium, assembly GCA_013152415.1. Lineage (GTDB taxonomy): Bacteria > Pseudomonadota > Gammaproteobacteria > HyVt-429 > HyVt-429 > HyVt-429. Next base: position 44,798 of record JAADGI010000035.1, read on the forward strand.
CAACACTATTATCAGTATCAGGTTATCCTCAAGCCTTCACCGACCGACATACAGACGCTTTACCTCGATTCCCTGCGCATGTTGGGCATCGACCCGCTGACCCACGACATCCGTTTTGTAGAGGACGATTGGGAATCTCCCACCCTGGGGGCCTGGGGTCTGGGTTGGGAGGTATGGTTGGACGGTATGGAAGTGACCCAGTTTACTTATTTCCAACAGGTTGGGGGACTCGACTGCAAGCCGGTCACCGGTGAAATTACTTATGGGCTCGAACGCATCGCCATGTATCTGCAAGGTGTCGACAGCGTGTTTGATTTGCAGTGGGCGGCGGGTCTGAGTTACGGCGACATCTTCCATCAAAATGAGGTGGAGATGTCTACATTTAATTTTGAACATGCCGATGTGCCGTCTCTGTTTGATCACTTTGATCGTTGCGAGTCACAGAGCAAGGCCTTGGTGGAGGCCAACTTGCCATTACCCGCCTATGACTTGGTGCTCAAGGCCTCCCACGCCTTTAATCTTCTCGATGCCCGTCACGCCATCAGCGTCACCGAACGCGCCCGCTACATCGGCCGCATTCGGGCCTTGGCCCGTGCCGTGGCCCAGGCCTATTACGAAAGCCGCGAGGCTTTGGGTTTCCCGCGTGGTAAAAAACCAAACCCCGTCACCAGGCGCAAGAGTCGCTGAACCATGGCAGTTAAAAAGAAAAAGGTCGCAGCGCCCAGCCTGTTAGTCGAGTTGGGTACCGAAGAACTCCCCCCCAAGGCTTTGTTTGATTTGAGTGCGGCCCTGGGTGAACACCTTTATAAGGGGCTACAACAGGCGGCCCTCGTCGCCCAGGACAGCGAAGATTACGCAGTCTATGCCACTCCACGACGTCTGGCGGTCAAAGTGCCCGCTGTGTTGCTGCGTCAGCCGGATCGTGAACAAGAGCGTCGTGGCCCCGCAATACAGGCGGCCTTTGATGGACACGGCGTGCCGACGAAGGCGGCATTAGGTTTTGCCGGTTCCTGTGGTGTCGCCATAGATAAATTGCAGCGTCTGGAAACCGACAAAGGCAGTTGGTTGGTGTACCGAAAACGCCAAAAAGGTCAGGCAGCAAAAAAACTGATTCCCGATATTCTCGCCGAGGCCCTGGCCAAGCTGCCGATCCCAAAACGTATGCGTTGGGCCGATATGGATGCCGAGTTTGTCCGCCCGGTGCATTGGTTGGTTCTGCTCCACGGGGCCGATGTGATCCCGGCCACCCTGTTGTCGGTAAAATCCGGACGTCACAGCATGGGCCATCGCTTTCATTACCCCAAGCCCATCGCACTGCGTAATGCCTCGGTTTACCCCGACATACTTGAGAAGCGCGGCTATGTCATCGCTGATTTTGCCAAACGCCGCCACAAGATTGAGCAAGGTGTGGCACGGCTGGCCAAAGCCAAACAGGGCCGGGTCCTGGCAGACGATGCCTTGCTGGATGAGGTCACCGGTTTGGTGGAGTGGCCGCAACCCATACTCGGTGAGTTCGACAAGGCCTTCTTGAAGGTGCCGCCGGAACCCTTGATCACCACCATGCGTGATAATCAAAAATATTTTGCGGTAACCAAAAAGTCGGGAGCACTCTTGCCCTACTTTATAACTGTGGCCAATATCAAAAGCCGCAGCCCGGCCAAGATCCGCAAAGGCAATGAACGTGTGCTGGCGGCCCGCTTTGCCGATGCCCGGTTTTTCTGGGATACAGACCGTAAGAGCAAATTGGCCGACCATGTGGCGGGGCTTGCCGATGTGGTGTTCCATAAAAAATTAGGCTCCATGGGCGACAAGGTAGAGCGATTGGCTAAGTTGGCGGGGGCCATTGCCGTAGACCTGGGGGCCGACCCCACCCTGGCGGAACGGGCCGGATTGCTGAGCAAGGCTGATCTTTTGACCGGCATGGTCGGGGAGTTTCCCAGCCTGCAAGGCACCATGGGTCGTTACTACGCAGGTCATGATGGTGAAGACCCACAGCTTGCCACTGCCATGGAAGAACAATATCTACCACGTTATGCCGGTGATCGACTGCCCCAAGGCGACGTGGGCCGAGCCGTGGCCATTGCCGACAAGCTCGATAGTCTGGTGGGTATCTTTGGTGTGGGTGAAGAACCCAGCGGTGTCAAAGACCCCTTTGCCTTGCGACGTGCGGCCTTAGGTGTGTTACGCATCATGATCGAACAGGGTCTGTCACTGGACCTTCGCCAGTTGCTGGGGCGTAGCGCAGCAGGGTACGGCACACTGATTCAACCCGATGGGGTCGTCGAACGTGTTTACGATTATATGATGGAACGCCTGCGGGCCTATTATCAGGACAAGGGCATCAGTGTTGATGTGTTTGAATCGGTACGGGTGTGTCGCCCCGTCCAACCCAGAGACTTTGATCAACGGGTACGGGCGGTGATGGCCTTTCGTAAACTGCCCGAGGCCGAGAGCCTGACCGCCGCCAATAAGCGTATCCGCAATATCCTGCGTCAAGCTGGAAAGGTGACCCAGGTCGATAGCGATGATTCGTCCCTGCTGGTTGAGCCTACGGAACAATCCCTGGCAAAACAAATAGACGCCATGACCACCCAGGTATCGCCGTTATTTGAGTCTGGTGACTACAGTGTTGCCCTCAAGGCCCTGGCAGGCCTGCGCGATAGCGTGGATAAGTTTTTCGATGACATCATGGTGATGGTGGATGACACCGCGCTACGGGATGCGCGACTGCGCTTGCTCAAACGACTCGGTGATTTGTTCCTGAGAGTGGCAGATCTTTCTAAGCTGCAGTCGTAAACGCGGAGGGCGCAGAGGCGCAAAGTACGCAGAGAAAGATCATTTGGCCTTATATTTAAATCTCCGCGACCTCTGCGCCTCTGCGAGCTTTGCGTTTTATACGGGCATCCAATAGTTGGAGATTAGGCAATGAACAAAGATTCCTATGATGACATGTTGGCCAAGGTCCAGGCCTTCCACGATAAACACGATTTCAAGGCTACCGGTGGCGAAGAGTTGGCCTATCGGGTGGCGTTGATGGCGGAAGAGCTGGGGGAGATTTCTTCCTGTGTGACCAAGGGCAAAGACGTCACTGAGCTGGCCGAAGAATGCGCCGATCTGTTTATACTGGTGCTCGGTACCGCCATTTCTGCGGATTTTGATCTTAAACGGGCCTTTTGGGACAAGATGGAAAAACTCGATAAGCGCAAATCCAGGATGATCAATGGCCGTATTCGGGTGTCTGAGTTTCGGGAATGATGTTTGGGGCCGTCGTTAACGCGGAGGTCGCAGAGGCGCGAAGGCGCAGAGGGGAACTATGTCTATAGGGTGCTTCTTTCATCTTCTTTGTAAAACCTCTGCGTCCTTTGCGCCTCCGCGTGCTCTGCGTTACATTCCAGTGCAATAAGTAATTCTTAGACACTATTATTATGCGACTAGTAATCCTGGATCGGGACGGCGTGATCAACGAGGACTCAGACGACTTTATCAAGTCGCCGGAGGAGTGGCTGCCTATCCCCGGGAGTCTGGAGGCCATTACCCGTCTGTGCCGGGAAGACTATCGGGTGGTGTTGGCCACCAATCAATCCGGTATTGCCCGGGGCCTGTTTGATATGGATACCCTCAATCAAATCCATCTGCGCATGTTGGATCAAATCAGGCAAAAGGGAGGCGAAATCGACGCCATCTTTTTCTGCCCCCACGGTCCCGATGATCATTGTGATTGCCGTAAGCCTAAAGCGGGCATGTTTCGTGACATCGCTGACCGTCTGCACATCAACATGACCGGTGTCCCTGCGGTGGGTGATTCATTGCGAGACATTCAGGCCGCCCGGGCGGTCAACGCCCTGCCTGTCCTGGTGCGCACCGGAAAGGGTCAAAAGACCCTCGACAACATGAGCAAGCATGAGGCCAAAGGCGTCGTGGTGTTTGAAGACCTGTATGGTTTTAGTGAGGCCCTGCTTACCGGCCAGCTCGTTCGCCGTATCTCCGATGTGATTGCCTTCAGCGGCAGCCACCCCGCAGAATAACGCCCATGTCAGGCGTCATTCGCTCCGTCGTATTTGCCGTGGTGATGGTCGTGACCGTGACCCCCTTTAGCCTGGCGGTCTTGGCCACGGCGGTGCTCAAACCCCTTCATCGTTACCACATCATTAAGTTATGGGCCCGGTCCATGATGCACTGGGCGCGTTGGATTTGTGGTATCAAATACGAGGTCCACGGTAAGGAGAATCTACCCGCAGGACCGGCCATCATCATGTCCAAACATCAATCGGCCTGGGAGACCATGGCCTTTCAAAAAATTTTCCCACCCCAGGTTTGGGTGCTGAAGCGGGAGCTTTTCTGGTTGCCCTTTTTTGGTTGGGCATTGGCCTTGACCCAGCCCATTGCCATCAACCGCAGTGATGGCTTTCGTGCCCTGGACCAAGTGGTCAAACAGGGCATCGCACGATTGAAGGCCGGCCTTTGGGTGGTCATTTTCCCCGAAGGCACCCGCCGGGCCTTCGGGGAAAAGGGCAAATACGCCTCAGGCGGTGGTCTATTGGCGGCCAAGAGCGGTTACCCGGTGGTGCCGGTGGCCCATAATGCCGGGCGCTATTGGCCACGGCGGGGATTTATCAAAAAACCCGGCACCATCCAGGTGCATATCGGACCGGTGATCGAACCCGCGGGCAAGACCGCCAAGCAGATCACCCAGGAAGTGGAGGGCTGGATAGAGGGAAAGATGAAAGAGCTTTAAACTAATTTTTTGCCGCAGAGGTGCTAAGGGCGCAAAGGAGTTACTGATTTAAGCGAATCCATTGTGTCTGATGATAACCTTGACCTAAAAATTATTACCAAGCCACTAGAATTCCTTTGAGTTTCGCAGGGGCCTTGCTGATTTGCGACGTTAACAGTCAAAAATCAAAAATTTGCCAGATGAGTAATATAGGTATATATATTACTCATGTATGCGTTTGAATTTGATGATAAAAAAAGTACTTCAAATCTAAGGAGGCATGGCATCGATTTTGTTACTACTCAAGAACTTTGGCGAGACCCTGGCCTTGTTGAGGTGCAGGCAAAATCTGAAAACGAACCACGTCATTTAGTAATTGCCCGTTTGGCCAAGAAACACTGGTCAGCGGTAATAGCTCATCGTGGGGACTCCATCAGAATAATCTCAGTTAGGCGCTCCCGTAAAACAGAGGTAGAAATTTATGAAAGCTAAAGACTTTGATAAAAAATTTGATGACAACAAACAAGACATTATTGATGATCTTGATTTGTCTACTATCAAACGCCCAAACCAAAGCCAAAAACGAATCAACGTTGACTTTCCTTGCTGGGTAATTGACTCACTGGACAGAGAAGCTAGTCGTGTTGGTGTAACCCGTCAATCTATAATTAAACTTTGGCTAGTTGAGCGACTTGAAGAAAAAGCTGCTAACAAATAGTCCGAAGAAGAATTAGGGTCGATTTAAGAACTTAAGTTTCGCAGTTTTTCTAAATCGAGTCTGGTGACCCTAATTCTCCCTGGTTGCCAATGAAGGGATAAAGAAGTCGGACTAAGCTAAAATATTTCACCCTAACAATAGGGGAAACCCGTGAGCACCATAGATATGAAAAAGCAGCTAAAAATTTTATCGATGTTTGTGTTGTCCTTGTTGTTACTAGGCTGTGAGTCTGGTGATTTGCCAGCGGAGTCGACAGCGCAACCACAGCAGGTGGATGCGGCGTCTGCGGCAGAGCAGACACCGGCCGTGCTTACCGGCGAAGCCCTGTATCGCAGTGATAAGGCACCGGGGTCGATGTTGTACGACAAGCCACAAAAGGTCATTGACGGTGTTTGGTCGGCGATTGGGGCAACGGCACCTTCGACCTATGAGAATTCAGGACACAATAACAACTTGTCTTTTGTTATCACCACAGAAGGGGTGTTGGTCGTTAATGCCGGTAGCAGCTATTTGTTGGCAAAGGCCCTGCATGAGGAAATCAAAAAGATCACAGACCAACCGGTCAAATATGTGGTGTTGGAAAACGGCCAGGGACATGCTGCACTGGGTTCAGGTTACTGGCAAGAGCAGGGCGTTCCCGTGATCGCGCACGTTGATGCGGTCCATGAAATTGAAGAAAATGCGGCCGACCTGATTGATCGTAACCAAAAGAGTATCAAGGAAAAAGCAGAGGGGACCCGTGTGGTGATGCCGGACAAGACCTTTACGGATCAGATGGTCATTGAAATGGGTGGTGAACGGATTGAACTGCTCAACCTGGGCCCGTCCCATAGTCCGGGTGATATTATTGTCTGGCTACCCAAAAAATGGCTGGTGATCTCCGGTGACATGGCCTTTCATCAACGCCTGTTGCCGATTTTTGAACACACCGATACGGCAGCCTGGATCAAAACCTGGGACAAGTTTGCCGCCCTGGATGCGCAGTACGTCATCCCAGGACATGGCGAGCCGACCAATATGGCGGAGGTCACGCGCTATACCAGAGATTACCTGGTGGAGTTACGCGCCAAGGTCGCCGCAGTGATCGAAAATGGTGGCTCATTGCTGGAGGCCTATGAGGTCGACCAGTCGGACTACGCGCATTTACCCACCTTCGAATTCTTGGCCAAGCGCAATGCCGGGCGGGTTTTTCAGGCCATGGAGTTCGAATAGAGGACCGGGATAAGGGGGCCAGGAATCCGTACTTACGGCCTTGGGGCGGGTTCAGAAATTTGTTGTATAGCCAGTAAATGCCAGTTTGCCTATAATCTAGCTAGACTAGCCAGAATGAGGGCATGATATGAATTGGCAACTGCAAGAGGCGAAGAACCGGTTTAGTGAGCTGGTAAAGGCAGCTGAAAAGAAAGGGCCGCAGGTGATCACCGTTCACGGCAAGGAGCGGGCGGTGCTGGTATCGGCCGAGGAGTATCGCCGTCTGGTGCGGCGAAAGGGAAGCCTGTTGGAGTTCTTCCAGAAATCTCCCTGGAGTAAGGCGGATGTCGACATTAGCCGCTCCAAGGATCTCGGCAGGCACATCGAATTGTGAATTATCTCCTGGATACCTGTGTCCTCTCCGAACTGCGAAAGCCACAACCGGATGCCGGAGTGGTGGCGTGGGTGTCGGGCACCGACGAGAATCGGTTGTTTGTCAGCGTGCTCAGTTTGGGTGAGGTCCAAAAGGGTATCGCCAAACTGGCGAAGGGACGCCGGAAAAACGCCTTTCAACACTGGTTGGAGCATGATCTTAAAGCCCGTTTCGGAGAGCGGATTCTTTCTCTCGATCTCGATATGGCGTTGGAGTGGGGGTTGTTGGGCGCGGTCAGCGAGGACGAGGGGCGGCCAGCACCGGTGATTGATAGCCTGCTGGCGGTGACCGCAATTAGCCACAATCTCACTCTCGTTACCCGCAATGAAAAAGATCTTGTTGGTTGTCCGGTAAAGTTATTGAACCCATGGAATGAGGGGTAATTTAGGTGGCGTAATGGGGATTGCGACTGAGGAAAGACTCGAAAGTTATCTGGCGCGAGTTATTTTTTGACTATCTTATAAATCCTGCCGCTTTGATAGGCCGCCACATAGATCTCACCGGCCTCGTCTTCCCCAAAGGTGCTGATCAACAGGCCGTCGTCATCAAAATAACTGAAGGCCAGCTTAAGAAGAGATTGCACTTTGAACAGGGTCTTGTGTTTGGCCACCTTGCTCTTTTGGGTGCGAAGACCCCAGATGGCCTGGCTGACAAAGTCGCCATAGAGGTAGACCCCGCATAATTGTGGGAATTCCTTACCACGATACACATAGCCACCGGTGATCGAACGTCCCTGCTCATGGGTGTAACTGTACAGGGGCAAGCTCAGGCCGGTCTTGTCACATTGGGAATTGATTCCCGGAGTGCAAATAGGCCCTTCCATAATACGCCAGCCGTAGTTTTTGCCCTTTTCAATAAGATCAATTTCTTCTATATCATCCTGGCCCACGTCGGCGGCATAGAGTTCACCGCTTAGGCGGTCGAAAGAAAACCGCCAGGGATTACGCAGGCCATAGGCCCAGATTTCGGGTCGTGCATTTGCTTGATGGCGAAAGGGGTTGTCTGGCGGGATGCCATAGGCCTTGCCGGGGTCTTGGGTGTCCACATCAATGCGCAGGATGGCGCCCAGCAGGGTGTTCAGGTTTTGACCATTATTGTGTGGATCGTTTGCAGCGCCTCCATCGCCCATGGCGATATAGAGATAGCCGTCGGGGCCAAAGGCAAGTTGGCCACCGTTGTGGTTGCTCCAGGGTTGTTTGATCTTGAGCAGGATGCGCTCACCGGCTGCATCGACACCGCCCTTATCATTCAGCCGGTATTCGGCGATGATAGTAATGAGGCCGTCGTTATCCTGGGTGTAGTTGACATAAAAGCGCCCGTTGTCCTTGAACCGTGGGTGAAAGGCGATTCCCAGTAAACCTTTCTCTCCCCCATGGGCTACACGTTGGCGAATATCCAAAAAGGATTTTTGTTGCAGGGCTTTGTTTTTAATGACACGAACAAGGCCCTCTTGTTCAAGCACAAACAGTCGACCGCTGCCGTCCTTCGCGTGGGTAATGGCTACCGGACTGTCCAGACCCCCGGCAATTTTGATAAGCCGGATATCGGGGATGGGGCCGGAGGCATCACTGGGTTTGCAGGCCTGGGCCATGGCCAGGGTGGGTAACAGGCCAAGCACCCCCAGCGCACAATATTTCAGGATACTGATCACCGTTTTTGCGTCTGCTATTCTTGGCGCAGCATTGGATTACATTGTTTTATGGTGACCTGTCCTTGTAGCAGATTGCCTCGGGAATATTCCCGGAAGTGACAGGTATTGGTTTTGGGGTCGTAATTCTCTATCCACAGATTATCGTCTTTCCAGGTGGCGGCAAGGTGACGTTCGCCCTCGGGTACGCTGATGGTCATTACCCCACCATATCGTTTAACAAAAATCTGTTGGAAGTAAAAATAATATGCGATAGCACTAACGACCAGAATTACCGCTGCACTGATCGTTGCCGCCTTCCATTTTTTAAATCGATTGCCAAGGATCATCAGGCAGGCAATAACGAGCCCTGCAATGAATGTCCAGTAAAGGTAGGTGATCATTTACATGTCCTCAAGGGTGGGTTGAAAGTGGCCAGACACAGTGATAACGCTGAGGCCCTGGCCAAACTGGATCTGAATTGGACAATCATCAGACCTTCGGTAGTGTACACCCCCAGGGGATCTTATGGCGGGGCTTCGTTGCTGTGGGCCATAGCGGTGGTCGGCGGCTTTATGGTCGCCACTCTGGTCGCGTATACTGTTTTCCTCGGGTTCTTTTTACCCTCAACCTGGCTAGAGCCACTTTGGTGGTTTGATCAAAAATATACCACTCATTCCAGCAGTTTTGGTTATGGCGGTGTTGTCTAAAAAGCGATGACTGACAGTTTTCTCCTTATCAAGTTGGTGCATGTTTTGTCCGCTACCCTGTTGTTTGGAACCGGTTTGGGCACGGCCTTTTTTATGTGGCGTTGCTATCGTTCCAACGATTTGGCAGCGATAGCTGTTGTCACCCGTGATGTGGTATTGGCAGATACGATGTTTACCATGCCCGCTATCATCATTCAGCCGGTAAGCGGTTATCTTATGATCGAGTACATGGGTTATTCCTTGTATACCCCGTGGATCATCTGGTCTTTTGGGCTATATCTGTTTATCGGGGCCTGTTGGTTGCCGGTAGTGTGGTTGCAGGTGAAGATGCGGGATATGGCGGCGGTAGCAGTAGAGAACAATGAGGTGCTACCCGAGACCTTTGGGGTTTATTTCCGAATTTGGACCCGTCTGGGTTATCCGGCCTTTATCTGTATGCTCATTATTTTTGCACTCATGGTATTCCGGCCGCTTTAGGGTCTATTTCGAGTAGCTTATGTTTGGTTTTATCAAAAAATGGCGGCAGGACAGAATAGTCAAAGAGTCCTGGGTTAGTGAAGACCAATGGACACAGGCCTTTTCTCGTCTACCCTTGCTGGGTCGTTTGACTGAGGATGAAAAATCACGTCTTCGGCGTCTGGCGATATTATTGTTGCATCAAAAATCGTTTTCCGGGGCTCATGATTTTGTGGTCACTGCAGAGGTGGCTCTGGTCATTGTCCTGCAGGCCTGTTTGCCGATCTTGAACCTGGACCTTCGCTGGTATCGGGGTTGGACGTCGATTATTGTTTACCCAGCGGGCTTCGCCCCACAACGCACGGTCATGGATCAATTTGGTGTGGCGCACCAAGTCAAAGAGGCCTTAAGTGGTGAAGCCTGGCAGCGGGGGCCCGTGGTATTGTCGTGGCAGGCCACTGAGCACGCGGGGGAATTGGATGGGTCTAACCTGGTCATCCACGAATTTGCCCATAAACTCGATATGTTAAACGGTGCCGCAGATGGTTTTCCACCCCTGCATCGCAAAATGCACAGGTCTGCCTGGACGGCGGCTTTTGAGCCTGCCTTTGCAGATTTTCAGTCAAAAACAGATGGGGGTGTTCACACCGGTATTGACGCCTATGCTGCGAGCTCTCCGGCAGAGTTCTTCGCAGTATTGAGTGAGGTCTTTTTTGAGCGACCCCAGGCGATACAGGCCCACTACCCAAAAATCTATGACAATCTACGCCAGTTTTATCGCCAGGACCCTTTGGCAGGTTTTGCCGGGGCAGGTTTTACTGGGGCAGGCCACGGTGGATAGGCCCCACCCATAGTGCAGGTCCGGGCAGGTATAATGGCGACGGATTCCCACCGTTGTCACGTTATATGTCCAGGGGATACGCCATTATAAATTGATAATTCCTTAACTACCCCCCCCTGGGGCGGGTATGTGCAGGGGTTCTTAGGGCTCGTTTAGTGATGAGTCGGTGGTGTGTGGCGGTCATAACAAAGGCAACTCAAGGTCCTAAAAGGAACGACCACTCTCTATGCTAGAACGTTTCATCTCCTATTTCGTCAAACACCACTTGGTTACCAACTTATTGTTTGTAGCTATATTGGTGGGCGGCGCCATGGTCTGGCCCAGCCTGAAAAAGGAAGAATTACCCGACGTCACCTTTGACCGGATTCTAATCTCCGTCAACTACCCCGGCGCCACCGCCGAAGAAGTGGAATACTTCGTTACAAAAGAGATCGAGGAGCAGATTAAAGGGCTGGATGGTATCTACAGAATTAGCAGCACCGCCAGTCAGGAAACCACACGCATCACCGTGGAGTTGGAGAAATTTTATCCGAACAAGGATGAGGCCATCGCCGAAATTCGGAATGCGGTATTGGACGCAAAGCTGCCTGATGAGGTGCTGGATGATCCTAAAGTACGTATCTTTAAAACGTCTAAAAAGGCCATTCTGGATGTAGCCATCATCCATACCGGTGCGCACTTACTCGATACCCCACAGCGCCAATTACTTCAGCACTATGCCCATGCCCTGGAAAATCAACTTATCAATCTGCCACAGATCAACAGCGTAAACCGAAAGGGATATTTTCAGCAGGAATTACAAATCAAGGTCGACCCCAAAAAACTGATCCAGTTCGCCATCCCCATCGGTCAGATCAGAAATGAAGTCAGCCGTAACAATGTTCGCCAACCTGCCGGACACATTGAGACCAAGAATGAACCCAAGGTCACCATCAACGCACAACTCGCTACGGTAGAAGAGCTCAACGAACTTTATATTCAAGCCGGGTTTGAGGGCCAGGCTATAGCCCTGAAACAAATTGCCCGGGTAGAGCCAGGTTTTGATTTGCAAAAAGAGATCATCAAGGTCAACGGTCACGGCGCGGTGATGCTCAATGTGGTCAAAAACAGCGGTTACGGAATACTCGAATCCATAAAAGTGGTGGAAGAAACGGTTGAGCGTTTCAGAAAAACCCATCTCAAGGATGTGGCCATCGACACGGTGCTGCTGGATGATGAATCTATCGACGTGCGCAATCGGCTGTCTATCATCTCCATCAATGGCATTATTGGGTTTACCCTGATTGTCATCACTCTGCTTGTTTTTTTAAACCGACGATCAGGGTTTTGGGTGGCCATGGGCATCCCCTTCACAGTTTCATTCACCGTGATCGGGGCATCCATGTTGGGCTATACCATCAATAATATTACCCTGGCGGCGGTTATTATTGTGATGGGCGTGGTGGTAGACGACGCCATCGTGGTGGCGGAGAATATTGGTCGATTGCGTGCCCAAGGTATGAATTATATCGACGCAGCAGTGAAGGGAACCAGCCAGGTATTTATGCCGGTGTGGGCCGCCATCGTGACTACGTGCGTGGCATTTCTTCCTCTATTTTTCTTTGGTGGGCGTCACAGTGCATTCTACGGAAATATTCCACCCATTATTTTTCTGATGCTGGGGGCCAGCCTGCTGGAGGCATTAATCATCTTGCCGGGCCACATGTGTTTGAAGTTACCCATCGTTAATCGTTTTTTTAAGTCGAAAAATAATGCCGGAGAACCCAGCACCCATTGGTTTGAAAACATTGAGGCCGCCTATGGGCGGCTTTTAATAAAAATTTTACCCTTTAAATATATTGCGTTTGGTGTTTTTGTTCTACTCATGTTCCTCTGTGTCTGGCTGGCGACCCAACAAATGAAATTTGTCATGTTTCCCCACGAGGAGACTCGAGATATTGTCATTTCTGGCAGTGCCTTTAAAACAGCCGATCGCTATGAGACCGCCGAGGTCACACGGAAGATTGAGAAAATCTTCGAGCCCTATATCGGAAAGGAAGTGGTGGGTTATCGTACTGCTATCGCCAAGAGTCGTCATGGTGGCGCAGTACATGAAAACCGTTTTCGTATGATTGTGGAGATCGTCCCCAAGGAAGAACGGGAGAAGTCCGCAAATGATCTGGTGTCGTTATGGAAGCCTGAGATCAAAAATGTGGCAGGTCTGGAAAAATTCATCGTGCAAAAAAGCCGTTGGGGGCAAGCCAGCGGCAGCCCGATAGAAATCCTTGTAAAAGAAAATGATGATCAACTTAGAGAGTCAGCCGCAAATGCATTGGCAGAGGTGATGAAGGCCAATCCCGAACTTAGCAACATAGAGATCGAGGCCCCTATCAACTTGACCGAGTACAAGGTTGGCTTGCGACGCGACAAAATTAAACGTCTGGCCATCAATCCAGCGGATATCTCGGCCACATTCCGTGCTGCCTTACAAGGCTTGGTGCTCTATGATATTCCCGATGGTGACGAGGAAATAGACATTCGTCTGAGTATTCTGGATGAGGCCAAGACCGATATTGAGGCCATCCTGGATATGCCGGTGGAGAACAATCAACAATACCTGGTGCCGTTGCGAGACGTGGTGACCATCACTAAGACCCAGACCCCGGAATCGATATCCAGAGTAGACGGCAGCCGGGTAACTACCGTATACGCAGATTTTATTCCTGAGGCCAAGCTATCCCCATTGGAAATCGCGGTGGAATTTGAACGCAATATTTTCCCCCAGGTGGTTGCCACCCAACCATCGACCACATTGTCTTTTACTGGTGAGATTTTTGATACCCGTGAGTCGAGACAAAACTTTAAAAACGCGATTATTTTAGCAGTGGCTTTGATTTTTATTGTTCTGGCGCTGTTGTTCGATTCATTGATACGCCCCTTGCTCATTATGATTGCCATTCCCTTTGGGGTCGTTGGTGTTGTCCTGGCATTCTGGCTGCATGGCAAGACTCTGTTTGGGTTTTACGCCGCCATCGGTACGCTGGGAATGATGGGTGTGGTGATCAACGACGCCATCATTATGTTGAGCAAATTGGATAGAGAGTTTGCTGCGAACGGTCAAAACCAGGCCAACGAAAAGATAGCGCGTATTGCCCAAACCCGCTTGCGCGCCGTGATTCTGACTACCCTGACCACGGTTGCAGGGGTCTTACCCACCGCCTATGGCATTGCCGGATACGATGCCCTGCTTGCTGAGATGATGCTGGCTCTGGCCTGGGGCCTGGTCTTTGGCACCGCCATAACCCTTCTATTGATACCCTGTCTGTACAGTTTCATGCAGGATTGCCACAGTAGATTCCAACGAATGTCATTTGGATAGCCTTGTGAAAATGACAAATCGTTTACGCCTAAGGGCACCTCTATTGATCGATAAGCCCTTATGCCCTGGGGGCGCTCCCCGGAGGGAGAGGGCGCCCATGGGAGTATTTTTGGGTATTTCTCTACTCGTTTTCACATTGGCTGTGGGTTTGGTGGACGTTGCCTTGGCCAAAGAGGGCGCCCACTCAGAGCAAAAAACAAAGCGCAAACTGCCTTTGGATGAGTTTATCCGTCTTGCCAGTGCCCGCGATACCGAATTTGAGCTGATCCTGATCGATGAGCTTGTCCTCAAATATCAAAAGGGCCTACGCCTACCTGCGGCAGATTTGATCTTGTCGGTTAAGCAGGAATATGAAACCTTTATCAGTCAGGGCCGACAGTCGCCGCAGACCACCGTTGGCCTGAGTCGGCTGTTTCCCTTTAGCGGAACAAATATATCGCTGTCCTATGGAGTCGGCGCGAGCCTTTCCTCTGCGGACAAGATCTCCGAGGCTGCGCTGACCATTACTCAACCCATAGCACGTAATGCCTTTGGCCGGTCTACCCGATTGCTGGACAAAATTGTAGGCATGGAGATAGACGTGGTCCGCCATCAGATCGCGGAGGCCTATGAAGATTACCTCGCTGCAATAAGCGTGGCATACCACACCTGGTATGAGGACGACCAGAATCTTCGCATTGGCCGCTCATCTTACAATGAGAATCGTAAGCTTCTGGACAACATGAGGAAGCGCCAGAAAGAAAAAATCGCCCTGCCTATTGATGTCAACAAAATCAAATTGCAGGTGTTGGCCAAAAAACAAACATTGGTAGAGCTTGAATTTGACTATGATAATAGTCTGGAGGTGATAAAGCGCATTATTCGTTACAAGTCTGATCAGACACTTGTCCCCGTTCGGCCATCATCACCCACCAAGCTCGATAAACCCTTTAAGAAGTTGTTTGCAAGTTTTTCGGGCAGCAGCCGAACCTTCCGTATTCTAAAAAAACTGGAAAAAACAAGTACCTTGGAAGTGGCCAGGGAGGCAGATGATTTACTCCCCTCCATCGACCTGGTGGTGGGTTATGAGGTGCGCGGTAACGAGTACCGAATCGGCAATAGTGATAATGTGGCTTTTGCCGGCATTTCCATGGTTTGGCCTTTGCCCAACCAGGTCGCAAGAGCCGAGCATGCGGTGTCCAAAATCGCCGCCGACAAGACCCGGCTCAACACCGAGAACACCTATTACAAACTCTATACCCAACTGATCAACCTCCACCAGCAGATTGAGCGTGAGGCCATACTCATAAAACTTGCCAACGAGCAAGTGGGTTTGGCGAGGGAGGTTGTAAAAGATGAAAAAGAAAATTATACCTTGGGCAGGGCCACCCTGAATGATTTTATCCTGGCGGTCAACGCGCTGGACACCAAGCGATTCAGCAGCGTCTTTCATACCGCCCAGCACAATAAACTTCTGGTCGAGTGGTTGCGGTTGACGGACAGGTTGATCAAACAAAAGGAGGTGCTGCCGAGTGTCGGCAACTAACCCAGCCGAATGTAGCGACCACTCCAACTCGACCTTGTTTCCCCCGGACTTATAGCCAATACTAAACCCTGAGCCTGCCGCAGGCTGGTGTGAGTCGTCTGGCAGAAATGCTGGGCGCTCCCCAGAGATACCGGCAGGCTCTCTTCTGCACCCACCTCGTTTGCACCCACCTCGTTCCCACGCTCCCGCGTGGGAACCCAAGACCGGGCGCGCAGGATGCACGAATACCGCAAGAGTATTTGTTTTTTAAAGCAGGCGTACAGCATCCAAACCAGCATCAGCAGCCCTTGTCTTTAATTTTTTATCAAAAGTGAAAAAAGAGTAGTTTTGCGAGCAAACCAGATGTAGCGCATCGGCAAAGTCCATTCCGTTTTTCAGCAGACCAATTGCCCGAGCAATAGGGTGTACATCTTCGACCGTCACGTTCTGTTGGCCAAGCAATTTTGTAAATGCGTCGGCAATGGTACCTGCATTAAACTTATAGGCATAGCGCAGCACCCACTCAGTTTCGAGCATGACTGTTTTGGTGATGTAAATATGTTCCTTTGAGAACAGGCGCTTTGTCTTTGTGGCCTGTTCCTTGGCGTCACCGGTAAGCAGGCGAACAAGAATATTGGTATCAATACTTATCATCCGAATCTTCCCTGATCTGATTTGCACCCCGCGCAATGGCCTGTTCCATTTCCTCCAAGGATTTGGCCGGACCGGCGTAACTCAGGCACCCCGCCAGTTCATCCAGGGTCGCTGGGGGGACGGGCTGCACAGGTTTGAGCAGCACACCTTCTTCCGTATCGATTACCACCAATTCCTGACCGATTTCCCAATGATGGGAGTTTCGGGAGGACTTGGGAATAATGACTTGGCCCTTGCTCGATAGCCGTGTCTTGTTCATGGCTTATACCAAAAGTAAGAAATAAGTAAGATTATTTTAGTCCCTAAACCACCTGTTCACAAGCCGGGTTTAGTCAAATAGAGCATTGCCCGCTACATCGCCCAAGGGCACGGCTTCGACGGACGGCCCGATTGGAAACCGCTTATCTCCTGGGTAGATCACAGCAATCGCTTCCAGTTTTAGGTCATCTAGTGCAATCCGTATGGAGGGCGTCATGCGGGGGGTGTCGGTTCGTTTGCACTCGACACCATACATTTTCCCATTTTTACGTAACACCAGATCAATTTCAGCCCCCTGGTGCGTCGCCCAAAAAAAGACCTCATCCGGGCGAACTGCATGCAGTACCTCCTCGATCACGTATCCCTCCCAAGAGGCTCCAGACTTGGGGTGGGCCAGCAATTCGCGATCAGAACCCAGCCCCAACAACTGGTGCAATAAACCGGAATCGCGGATGTAAATCTTGGGTGACTTGACCTGGCGTTTGCGCAGATTGGCATGCCACGGCTGTAACTGCCTTACCATAAATGCATCACTCAGGAGATCAAGATAGCGGCGTATTGTGGACTCACTGACCCCCATTGCTCGAGCGGGCTCGGCAGCGTTCCAGGTTTGTCCGTGATAGTGCGCCAGCATGGTCCAGAAACGCCACAACGCAGCTGAAGATGTGCGCACTCCCCACTGGGGGAAATCCCGCTCCAGCAGTGCCTGGATACACTCCTTTCGCCAGGCCATACTGTCCGTATTCGTCGCAGCCAGATACGACAAGGGAAAACCGCCCCTTAACCAGTGCCGGGCCATGGACTCGTAACCCAATTCACTAAGGCTGAAACCACTTAGTGTCAGTGACTCCATGCGACCAGCCAGTGTTTCCAAAGGCTGGCGGAGCAGATCACCGGATGCACTGCCAAGAATAAGAAACCGGCCCTCATAAGCCTTGCGATCTACCAATACCCTGAGCACTGGAAATAAATCCGGTCGCCGCTGCACCTCATCAATCACCACCAAGCCCTTCAATGTGCTGAGCGCCGTCATCGGTTCGTCCAGCCGCGACAAGCTGACGGGGTCTTCGAGGTCAAAATAGTTGGCCGAGTCCTCCGGCAGGAACTCGCGTGCCAGCGTTGTTTTGCCACACTGGCGTGGGCCAATCAGAGTGACGATCCGGCTACGCGCGATCGCCGTGCGGATGTCGTTTAACCACGTGAGCCGTTGAATCATAGCTTATGAATATCATGAATATCGGGTATCATAAGCCTGTTTTTCATGGTGTTTTGCGTGGTTATGAACTATGAATATGCGCCCCTGATGGAATGCGTGTGACTGCCCAGGTTAATTCTCGGTTCATCCCCACGTGCGAGGCTGTGTAAAGTAGTATGTAACCATCCCCTCAACCAATCGTTTTTAGCTCCTTTTCTAATTCATCCGCTGAATATCCAAGCACTGGAATGCCCTGTTTTGATAATTCTTCTGTAAAGCGGGCAATAGTGCCCAGCCGAAAGCTCCAGCAAAGCCAATACCGATTATCTGGCACATGTATGTAGCGTTAAGCCATATTAATAGCGACATGTTTACCGGCCTTTTCCGACATATCTACCAGCGCATCAATCGTGAATCTACTGAGCTTGCCCGTGATCGTATCCTATATGCGAGGGCGGACAGTCTGCGGGATTCACGCCGTATATTCTTACTTCATATCCTGTGCACTTATCTACGTGGGGTGTGACATATTGGCACGTTTCGCAATTACCCATGGATCGGTTTCTAAGCTGCCTGTGCGGCAGTGAACGATGTAGCCGTAGTTCGACATGAAGTGATACATTTCTAAGCTGCCTGTGCGGCAGTGAACTAGAATGGACCTCACCAAAGACCAGTCAGTAATTTCTAAGCTGCCTGTGCGGCAGTGAACGTTGCCAGGCGGTGTGGGGGAGTCTGTTGAGTTTTCTAAGCTGCCTGTGCGGCAGTGAACATTGATACAAAACTGTCACGCGCCAGTAGATATTTCTAAGCTGCCTGTGCGGCAGTGAACTTGAAAAAAGAGCGTGATGCAAAGAAGGCCAGTTTCTAAGCTGCCTGTGCGGCAGTGAACGAGGCAATCCCTTTAGCCAGTGCAGCATCCACTTTCTAAGCTGCCTGTGCGGCAGTGAACAATCTGTATACAAGTTAAGTAAATCAACTAGATTTCTAAGCTGCCTGTGCGGCAGTGAACCCCCAAAAGCAGATCAAAAGAGAATGAAGGTATTTCTAAGCTGCCTGTGCGGCAGTGAACGTGGACCAACCGTGCGTTACGCCATCGCGGGCTTTCTAAGCTGCCTGTGCGGCAGTGAACATTTGTCACCAGGAGTTGAGCAAATCAGAGAGTTTCTAAGCTGCCTGTGCGGCAGTGAACAGTTGGTCTAAAAAGGCTTCTTTCTTTTTAGGTTTCTAAGCTGCCTGTGCGGCAGTGAACCTGATTGAAGGGAAGATAGGCGATCAATTCAATTTCTAAGCTGCCTGTGCGGCAGTGAACGCTCTGCGTGACTGGATATCCGTGCATGTTATTTTCTAAGCTGCCTGTGCGGCAGTGAACGTTCTCGTGCCGACTCATCCATTTGATGAACGTTTCTAAGCTGCCTGTGCGGCAGTGAACGAAAACCTCGCAAGTCGAGCTAGGGTCACCATTTTCTAAGCTGCCTGTGCGGCAGTGAACAATCACTGCCAGGCGTCACAACACCAGTAACATTTCTAAGCTGCCTGTGCGGCAGTGAACATGCAATGGCCGGAGCCGGAGAAATGGTTGTTTTTCTAAGCTGCCTGTGCGGCAGTGAACGACGAGACGGCCAAGCCACGCATGCCGTACATTTTCTAAGCTGCCTGTGCGGCAGTGAACCGACGCGTAAAAGACTTGCACGTGTCCTTAGTTTTCTAAGCTGCCTGTGCGGCAGTGAACGAATGGAAATGTCCAGTGGACGGAGTTTTGTATTTCTAAGCTGCCTGTGCGGCAGTGAACAATCACTGCCAGGCGTCACAACACCAGTAACATTTCTAAGCTGCCTGTGCGGCAGTGAACGCTTCGATCCGGTCCTGTTCCGCCTGAAGCTCTTTCTAAGCTGCCTGTGCGGCAGTGAACCTCACAGTGGCGTTGTCCCAGGCTCTCACAGTTTTCTAAGCTGCCTGTGCGGCAGTGAACCTCACAGTGGCGTTGCCCCCGGCTTCCACAGTTTTCTAAGCTGCCTGTGCGGCAGTGAACTATTGCTAAGCCCTGTAACGCTGCCTATCAGTTTTCTAAGCTGCCTGTGCGGCAGTGAACCGTTGGCCGGGCCAGCGTAGGTAAGTGCGGTATTTCTAAGCTGCCTGTGCGGCAGTGAACTTTGGCTCGTAGTTTTGTTTCGACCCTTCTAATTTCTAAGCTGCCTGTGCGGCAGTGAACCCAACCGTCCCCACCGGCTTGTGGGGCGAATATTTCTAAGCTGCCTGTGCGGCAGTGAACCGGGTAATGGTCTTACCGTGATTCGTCCGCAATTTCTAAGCTGCCTGTGCGGCAGTGAACTGTTGGTTTTCGTCGGCCCAATATACAAGATTTTTCTAAGCTGCCTGTGCGGCAGTGAACATTGCCGAACAGGTTTGTGAGTATGTGTTAGATTTCTAAGCTGCCTGTGCGGCAGTGAATGCTTGGCGGGGGCAACAAGTCGCCCCCTTTTATTTCTAAGCTGCCTGTGCGGCAGTGAACAAATGGAGCGGTTGCAATTAGATACCCTGAAATTTCTAAGCTGCCTGTGCGGCAGTGAACGATCCATGCCTCTGTTTCAGTCCCACCGATCATTTCTAAGCTGCCTGTGCGGCAGTGAACGTCTCGGTCACCATCCATCCAGCCTGCCATGTTTTCTAAGCTGCCTGTGCGGCAGTGAACATAAGTATCTTCTATGCTAAGTCATTGATCGTTTTCTAAGCTGCCTGTGCGGCAGTGAACTTTAAAAAACACTGCGCCACTAACGATAGGCATTTCTAAGCTGCCTGTGCGGCAGTGAACCGCCCGGTCTTGTCGGGAGGGATTTGCCGGTATTTCTAAGCTGCCTGTGCGGCAGTGAACAATATCCTCTGGTTATTGCTGACCCGTTGACCTTTCTAAGCTGCCTGTGCGGCAGTGAACTTGCCCCTGCTCCAGAGGTCATTCCTATCGACTTTCTAAGCTGCCTGTGCGGCAGTGAACTCGCAGCAACTCAGGAAGAGAATCACGCTTTATTTCTAAGCTGCCTGTGCGGCAGTGAACGCCGGTCTATTAAAGCCAATTTCCGGCTAATATTTCTAAGCTGCCTGTGCGGCAGTGAACGTTTAGCGTCGCCTCTTTGGCCCCTGCTGCCTTTTCTAAGCTGCCTGTGCGGCAGTGAACCTCAAGGTGTTTGATGAGATCACCCACTTTCTTTTCTAAGCTGCCTGTGCGGCAGTGAACGGTCAATAGTAACCTCCGTGGCCCTCTTCTTTTTTCTAAGCTGCCTGTGCGGCAGTGAACCCACACCGGACCGGACGCGGAGCACAGAGTGTTTTCTAAGCTGCCTGTGCGGCAGTGAACCGCCCATGAGCCTGTACAGCATACCTATGAGCTTTCTAAGCTGCCTGTGCGGCAGTGAACCATACGTCCCCCCCGCCCCTTCCGTTTGTGTATTTCTAAGCTGCCTGTGCGGCAGTGAACAGCAATTTTACAAACAAAAAACAAGTTACAACAACCACTTAACCTATTTTAGGTAATTTTACCTATATTTTAAGTGGCGTTGTAACTTATTGATCTTACGCTTAATTTTTAAAGAGCGATTTTTTAGGTCTTGTCATTTGTTTGAAATGCATAAGACCAGTTTTTAGATTGAGGGCAAATACGCCATCACTGCTTATTTCGGATCATTGCTTAAGGCGTCGATAAAAAATTGTCGATGCCAATATCTGGGCTAGCCAAATCTTGTAAAGACAGGGCTTCTACCTGTTTAGCCAGAGCAAATCGTTTGTTGACCGGGTACCTCATAGCAACCTTGTCCAAATGTAAATCCAGTTATGCTGTTGGGAACAATTTATCATTCTGATCTGTTATCGGGAAAATCCGGCATATCAGTTAGTTTTTCTCATGGTAATACACGACCAGAACCTGGGCATTCATCTGGCGCAAATAGACAAAAACCAGCCTATCTCATTGATTGATGTGTTTTTTTATTCAGCTTTAACCTCATCGTAGTCGATGAGGTTAAAGCCAGGATACGGTGGCCTGGTTGCTCAGGCCAGAACAAGTGAACTTACCTGGATGTCTGTTATCAAGCCGCATGAGAAACGCTCAGTTTAACTTTACAACCCACTGCCGCCAGCATATTCACCAGGCGATCTACTGTACATTTTTCGATTCTGCCTTTTAACACATCATTCAGCCTGGGCTGCGTTGTGCCTAATTTTTCTGCGGCCTGAGATTGCGTCAAGCCAGACTGTTTTACATACTCAGAGACTTCCATCATTAATTGAGACCGCAATTTCAGGTTTGCCGCTTTAACTGCATCCTTTTCAATGGCATCCCAGACACTGGCATATTCTTGTGACATGATTAGCGATACCTCCTGATGACTGCTTTTAACCTGTTCTTCGCGATTTCGATATCAGACTTGCGGGTTTTCTTTGTTTTCTTCTCAAATACATGCAGGACATGAACCTTGTCTTCAAATTTAGCGATATAGATAATCCGGTACTGCCTGTCCACCTGAATTCTAATCTCACGAGCACCTTGCCCTATTGTAGAAAATGGCTTCCAGTTTTCCGGCTCCTTATCCTTTTGGACACGATCTATTTCATAACCGGATCTGTGCCGTGTATTATCTGGAAGCTGGCGAATTGTCTCAAGAGTATTCCCTTCAAAAACTACTTTCCTCATGATAGTCCCTTATCATTGTTATATCAAGTTTGATATATTTCATAACCACAAATATTCTAATCCCGTCGAATTCGATGGACTTAAAACCAGGGGACTGTGGCCTTGTTGCTGAGGCCATAGCTGTTAAATTGTCCCTCCTGTGCTTTTTCTGCTGGAAGTTTCTCAATAAACAATCGGAACTGCTCACCGGTACTTTGGCTTTTTATATTAATGAAGGGTGTTTGTACCCTTTTTTCATCATAAGCTTTTAGTTGCACCAGAGCTTGCTCATAATCAATCCCGTTGCGTTTAGCTTTGCGACGAGCAAGTCTTTCTTTACTGGATTTAACTTGTTGACGTTTGAATTTAGCATGTGCAATTCTGTTTTCAGGTATTCCGCGTATTTGTGTAGTATGCACATAATCGGTCAAACGATTTAGCCATTTTGTAACATCCATTTTTTCCAGTATTTGCTTGTCTTTTGCAAAAAGCCGCAATTTATTTCCAAGCTGTTGCTTTTCTGCATTGTATTGTGGCAGAGATATTCCTATTGGCACTTCACCGCTTGATCCTTGTATTTCTACAAGTCCTAAATGGATTTGCTGATAAACTTTTTGCCAAAGAAAATGAAGCCCTATTTCTGCACCGGGCAGCAATGTAATTTCAATATAAAATTTCACAAGCCCTCCTATTTATCACTTTCTCCGAATACTCCTCCTCGAACCAATACCGCCATGACATAGTGCTCATCATTTTTGTTTCCCAGTGTTTCACCACAAGCAAAACGATCAAACAAGGTGAAAAAATCAGCTTTAGCTTTTGGGTTTCGGTAGGCTGTTCCGAGGTTGGTAACTGCACCATAAGGCTCAATAGCAATAGGGCCAACATTTTCGTCATACTCTGGATACCATGTATCAATGGTGCGTAGGGCGTTACCAATTTTTTGTGAGTGCATACCTGCTATATCATTAATGTGGTAGAGGATTTTACTTTTGCCCGTTTTACTATTACCTTTATCAAGTACCAACTCTTCACTGGGGTATACATCTTGTGCTTTACCAACTTGAGCATAGGCATTTATTTCGAGCAAGAGAAAATCAGCCCCTCCCGCATCTTTGCCTGATAGTGCTCGTGCTATTTTTTCTGCTAAGGTATTAATATCTGCGGTACTTGAATCGAAATCACGGATGCTAAGGCTGGCTGCATTAAATGTCCATTCTTGCTCTGAATCACTATTAAGTACTTTGACCTGTACTTCAATATTCTCTGCGCCCACACGGTTACGCCATAAAAAACGGCCATTGGCGATGTTCATTGCATAACGTTTTGCCAGCTCGCTAAAACCTTCTGCTTTAATGTAACCATTAGCTGCCTGGGTATATGTTTCATTAAACTCTTTGTGGTTGCATGCTGAAGGTTGCTGTACACCACTAAGTACTTTAAGCGTAAAATGGAGCTTTAAGGTGTCTTGATCCATAGCGAGTGCGCAACTATCCACACGTTGAAGGTTGGGTTTTTCTACCTCTGCATTAAGCTTCAGCGGATCATTTTTAATTGCAGCTTTTAATCGGTTGGAAATGGTTCCACGTACTGATTTTTCCTGTAATTTTAACGGCGAAGCAGCATTATCATCATGACGTTTTTCCCATGTTGTACCAGACATAAAGCCATCAGATGGAACGAGTTTTTTTTCAAATGCAAGTACGGACGCGATATTTCCTTTTTTAGCCATGTGAATTCTCCTCAGATTTCGGTTGTTGGTTTATTCTGTTGGCAAAGGTAAAGATTGTTTTCTAAATCGGCATGATAATGCCAGAGCATATTATCAAGATTGGTAATGCGGTAAGGCATGACGAACTCCCCCAAAGTAACAATGCTTTCGGCAAAACGATGCGGTATATCGGGGTCACGCTGATTCTCAGCCTCTCCCAGATCGGTGATGCCTTGGAAGCCTGTAGCAATGGGAATAATCCAGCCTTTTTTCTTTCTGCTGCTAGTCCACGTCACGTTTTCCTTATCATTTATTTCACTGCTGTGAGTGATTTTTAAATAATCGAGTAAAGCATTAATAGCGTCTTGTCCATCTTCCATTGATTGTTTCATCAAGTCACGACGATCAATCAGGCAATGACCTGGCATTAAACGACGAAGTAACTTTCTGCGACTAGCTTCATCATCAATTTCAATCAACTTTGACGACTCACTTTTTAAAATATCACCTCCTGCCAGTTTCAATTGACTTTGCATAAGATGATCGACTGTTGCAGTAAATTCTTCGTAGCCAACAAGACCTAGGTTCTCACATTCAATCACCAGTGAAGCATTCAGATGACATCGTGCTTCTTCAATAAAAGAAGGTCGGTTACCGCTTTTATCCAGCGGGTTCCCTGTACCAATAATAGAATGAACATAATCACCACTGCCCTTGTAGGTTTGCAAATCAATGCCGTGACAAACTACGGCCATACTTTTAAAGTGTAAGCTGTCATATTCAATATCTTTTAAGTACCGTTCTAGAGCATGTGTTGCCCCGAGCCACGCAGTCATTGCCGGAAACCCAATCGTGTATGGGCTTGAGAGTGCATTGGCATTGAGAATACTAATCTTAGGGATGAGCAATATCCGTTTCATCGTATTGCCTCCTCACAATCATCAATCATTGCATTGAAATAAGACAATTGTTCATCGCCTAAAATAAGCTCATTTTTACCGTTAATCTTTTCATAGGTATTCAAGAACCAACGAGAAAAATCGTTTTTCACAGAATCAAGCCAATCGGTACCCTCATCTCGTGTTTGTAAATAATGCTGATCGAGCCACACCTTTTGATAATGAGGGAGCTGTTTGTAATTCTCGGATTCTGACCAACCCCCATCCAGGTAACGAACCAGCCAAAGTCGATCAACAACTTGATAAATCACGCTCTTAGTTAGCCAATCACGCTGTTTACGGATATGTGCATTGTTGATGCCGCCAACAAACAGC
Source organism: Gammaproteobacteria bacterium (assembly GCA_013152415.1). GTDB lineage: Bacteria > Pseudomonadota > Gammaproteobacteria > HyVt-429 > HyVt-429 > HyVt-429. Next base: position 70,102 of record JAADGI010000035.1, read on the forward strand.
GCGTGGAGTTTCTGAAAATCATTTTGATAGGTTTTAGCCCAAAGTGTATTGGAGAAAAAATTAGTCCTGGGTGGCTGGATAGTTCGCGCAGTTAACTCAGGTGGCATTGACGAAAGCAGGTAAGCAGCACCACCATTCTGACTGTTTAACACGCTAATGTTTTGTGGTTTCGTTCCACCAAAACCAATGACGCTCAGGCCGTAAATTTCTGATAAGCTATTATCGTGGTGTTTGTTATTTTTCTTTGCTTCTCTTACTTCTTTAGCTTCATCAGAGAAACGCATTGCGTTTATGCGTTCCTTGAGTTTATACATCACACTTGAGGGGATAAGTATAGAAAGCAGGTGATATCCGCCATCAACAGGGAAATATATCTGTTTCACTTTCTCGCTGGTTGTTGTCGTTAAGCTATCATCCTGCTTGATAGCTAAAAGACCTTGTTCAATTTCACTAAAAGGCGCAGTGGGAATAGTGAGTTGTTTTTCTATCTCGGGCGTTTTCTTTTCTAAATGTGCTAATACTGTTTCAGTATCGGATAGTTCCAAGCTGAGAAACTTATAAACGTCCATTGCAGCCGCATTACCAAAAACATCTGGCTCGATATCAACATTACCTGTGCGTAAAAAACCATCGGCAGTACGTTTGGCTGTTGCAACAAAAGAACTGATTCTTGCGCTTGGGTGACTGAATTTACCGGGGTGGCTCACTAATGATAATTGCTTGGCACGTTGAGCCGCATCAGGTAACCATACGGCCAAAGAGAATGCATCCAGCGCCTGTTGTTCAAGCTCCGCTTTCTGTTCATCGCTTGTATTGTTACCGATCTTCTTTTTTAACCAGATATTTTTCCGGTCGTTTAAAAAATCTTTAATTGCGGGATCTAACATTAAATTCTCCTTAAATGTTAAAGTAGGGCTGTAGTTTTCGCGAACTGACAGCCCAACTTCTCTGACTACCATACATACTGGGCATGGCATCCACGGGCTTGAAGAGTGGCGCCACATACAAAGTGGCGCTTCATTTTTACCCAATGCATTGCCGAGACTAACATGGTCATCAGCAATTATCCACCAATATATTCCAATTTTTGTATATTTGTACCATTGATGCTATATTCATATCACTGCCGCACAGGTAGCTTAGAAAAATATGTTCCAGTTTTTTATTTCAAATCACTGCCGCACAGGCAGCTAAGGCCACTTAACACTAGTTCAGTGGCCTATTTCTTTTTTATCAAACCTAGTTGGCTTGAATAAACAAAACGTAAATCATTTAAATCTTTCCCATTGATTGGCAGCCCAACTTCACCATAAACCAATGCGGCTTTTCCCAATGAGGGTTTGCCGGATTTTTTAAGTAATTCTTCATAGTCACGATATAGCCAAAGACGCTGACATTCTTGTTCTGATAGTTCTTCGCGAGTTATGCCGTATACCTTCTCTTTATCAATGGGCCTGCCTTGTTGATTTTTTTCTGCAAATTTCCATTCGCTGTCAAAGAGAGCCAAATACATAATCAATTGTGGGCTACTTGCACGGAATTTCACATATAGTTGTGGTACTGCCGTCAACCACCAACAGCCAGTTAGCCAGCCCTGCATGGATTCAGGGCCTTGTTTTTCATAATTCGTTAAAAGCTGGTGGATGCACTCATGCTCTAAATCCGCTAAATTGTATTGAGGTTTCGGTGTTGAGCGCTTACTAATACGAGGCTGTGCATCCAGCTTTTCAGACAGTGCTTTTGTGTCTACTAATTCATTCAAATCGTGGGTCTCTAGCTGATTATCGTTAGACTCATATCCTGGGAAACAAAAAGCTGGTTTTCCATCGTTTATCAGCGCTTTGAGATTGCGTTGCAGTAAAGCCACATTGGGATGTTGAATAGCTTCCTCGGGTTCTCGATGGCGCATCACTCTACCCGCTAGCTGAATAAAAGAACGGTAGGATGAAGGCTCAGCCACAGCCCAGTCAAAATCATGGTCACGCCCCACTTCCTCTACAGGTGTTGCAACAAGAATAAAGATGACATGCGGTGCCGTGATGTTTTTTAGGTGTGCCTTGATGACACTTTGAGAAAAAGCGGCTTGCTCTCCTTTGCCCCGTTTTAATACAGCATCCAGATGCTTTTCTTGTTCGTTGCGCATAATCAGGACTTGTTGGCTGTGATAAGCCATGGTGCGAATCTCCACATTTTCCGGCCATTGCGTATTAAGTAAGTAGCGGGTGAATTCTACGCAAGGTGTGATGTTGGCAACACGTACCACGCCAAAGCTAACGCTTTTTCCTGACTCCTGGTCAACAACAAAGTTTTGCTGATGTTTTTCCAGAATTGCTAACTGAATCACTGAATAGAAGAAAGCATGAATCGTTTCTTTTTCCTCACTATTATTTTCTGCAATATCGCATGGGATAATATTGGCTTTGCGTTTGGCTGGCTGTTTTTTTAATTCTTTCAAGCGATTAGTAATAAAGTATTGATGACGTTGTTGATAGTCTGTAATTCCCTGATCATCCGCTGCACAATTGATATTGTGAACATGGGTAGTGGATTCATCGATCCATGCACAGCCAATGACCGGGCTACGTTCACGCATTCGTGCAAATATCGCCCAGCCAGCCTGATAAGCGTTATAATATCCCTCAGCTAAATCGGGCGGTATGGTTGCAGAAGAGATCATGACCTTTCTTCCTAACATTCCCGCCAAGTGTATTAAACGACCAATAGCGATTAAATCTTTTCCATCAAAATCGTCAATCTCATCAATCACTAAATCGGACGACATCAGACGCAATGAAGGAAGGATGTAGCGCCCGCCACGTTTGGTTTCCGTTGCTGCCATAAGGTGGTCAATAGTACAGCTTAGAACGGGTGCAAAGAGAAATTGACGGTCTTTTGTTTTTTTGAGAACCGTTGTTAAATCACTTTCGGGTATGTCAGATTCAAAGTAAATTTCATTATCCAGTAAGGTTTCTTCAGATTCAGAGCCTGCATCCCTTTGTGCTTCTTCTGTATTTTCCTGTTTGCTTCTATTATGCAAATCCATAACTGCATGTGAACCAATTAAAACAGCCAGTTCATCCTTTTCCAACTTGATACGTTCACGATATTCATCACCTGTTTGCAAGGTTAGCGTACGTAAGCCTAAGGCTAAAATGTAACGCAGACTTTTACCATCCACCGATAAAGAGCGCATAATTTTAGCGTTAGCAAAGGTTTTCCCTTTTCCTGTGCTGGCCATATTGACCGCAAAAAAACCAAAATTTGATGAGTCAAATCTTTTACTTTGCTGTTCTCGCCAGATATTAATTTTAGTGACGGCAGTGTCTTGCCAGCGAAATTTAGCGGGACTTTCTTGCTTCAGGGGTTTTACATCATAGGCATGCTGTAATTCATCATTCTTGCCTTCAAATGCAGGTAGTAGATGCGCAATTCTTACGGCTTGCTTGGCAACTCCAACAAGATGCTCATCGAGTTTTTGCTTAAGCTCACTCTCTCTATCGGTGTTTGCATACAGATCAAGGCTACTGTTCCATTGTAGATTTTTGTCTTGTGAAGAATAATTATGGTCGCCAAGCATGAGTGATAAACGAACATGATGCAGAATTAATCGCCAGCTTCCATCGGCTATCGATTGCTCTAATAGCGGCAGACAATCCAATAGTTCCTTTGCATTTCTTTTGGTATATCTCAACCACTTTTCAGATTCGCTGGGTAACCCTTTAGGATAGTCAAAGCAACGCGTAAGGTTCTTTTTGAATTCTTTCTCATCATAATTGTTTTCGTAGCCCCATTTTTGACTAATAAGTGCAAAAATTTCCTCAAACTTATTTACAGTCTCGCCCTGATTTTCTTTGATCGCAGGCAGTCGATGATGAGAGACAACCAACCATGCAAGTAAGCTAGCAGCATTAGATAATTTTTTTAAGGGTTTGTTTTTATTCTGTTGTTTCTCGTGTTTTTCGCACACCAGAGCTTTTAAGTCATTTGCAGTAATCTCTCCATTCGCTAGCCTTGTTAGCCACTGTTCATCTGTTTCGCCATTTACATAAACGTTTAAAAATAAGGTGGAAATCCATTCGTGCCTTAATGGATCGCCAATAAATTTTGACTGTTTCAATTTTGTTTGAAAAAACTCAGAGGCTTTTCCCCAGTCGTGAAACAAGGCAGCTAACGCCGCTAATGATTTAATTAATGGTAAGTAATGCCAATCATTTCCCCATTTTGAATTTATAATTGATTTTTGTGTCCGATTTACAGGAACAAAGCCTTCCTCATTAAATTGAGCGCGATTGCCAACGATCCACACCATTTCGCTTCTGCTTCGGCTTCTTATCCAATGACAACTAACCGCAGTATTTTTTGAGGCCGTCTTTCTGAGCAGTTTTTTTGCTGCATTCAGCCCCTCATTGGTTATAACAGTTTGCCAGGCATTATCACCAATACGGTTAGCGAAGCTGTCCAGTACGCGACGGGTTCGATTAAGCGCTTTTTTCTCGCACTGGGATACAAAGGTGACCATCATGTGGTTTCACCTTTGGTTTTCTTGATGCGCTTTTTCTTACCAGGTAGTAGATAGTTATCGGAGGCAACTACTTTTCTCCCTGTTTTTTCCTCCAGGTTTTTACGTGCCTTTTTGGCAATGCCACCGCCAGTTTTGGCTGCGGTTTCATTTTCATCCATGCCCGTAGCGTTTTCACTTTCGGCGATCTGACGGGTGGATAATTCGGCGAGTGCAGTAAAGATTAATTCTGCTTCGCTCATGTGATTACGCAAATTCTGGCTTTTCAGGCCTTTTAGGTTTTTATGATCTTTAACACTGATACCGGCCCATTCCTGATGAATGATGTTGGTGAGGATGGCGAATTCCTCACCCTGTTTAATATCGTGATTACTCCAATAATCAGTAAGTTTGTTGCGGGTCTCCTGCCCTGTCATGCGCTGTTGGATCCATTTTTTGCTGCGGCCGTGCTTTTGCCAGGTTTCTCTGGCGCGATCGAGTGATTTTGCTGGATCGGCTATTTCCTGCATGCGTTCGTAGCCGACTCTTGCCAGCCACAGCTTGATCGGCTCGGCTTTGGGGCTGGGTACGGATTGCACCAGTCGGAGCAGGGTTTCAGCGGTGGCGACATCGGTAAGCCGTTGTTTTCCATCAGTTGCCGTCATTTTCAACCGGTTACAATTTGTAACCACTTCACTTCCTTCCTTGCTTAGTCGGTTTTTCAGCACTTTCCAGTAATTTCTGGCAGTCTGATAATCGGCCTGCTGTGTCAATACCTGCACGATATCAATCACCGAAAACCACCAGATTTCCGACTCTTCATCATAAACCCGGCGGATCTGGTAATCCTCGAATAAAGTCATATCGGTTTGCATTTGAATCACTCCCTAATGGCATCCAGGCTGTAGTAGTGAGTATTATTGGTTTTACTGTCTGTGGCAGTTGTTTCCATAATGGAACTAAACTGTGGCGAATTCGCCATAATTATAATCAGTGTGATGTAACCTGTTTAAAGCATGGGGAATATTCATGCTGTATCGCCTTTTGTTTCATGATGCTGCAAGGCGATAGCTTTTACCTGATCAAACATAAAATCTAGCGCTTTGTGATCGGTAAATGCCTGCAGGCATTGCTGGCGGAATTCCTGTTCGGTGGCGTTTTCTTTGGCACAGATGAATGCCCAGGGTAGAACCAGGGTGTCTTTTATTAAATCGGCTACGTCGAACACCAATGCGCCGCGGCGAGTTTTGCCGTGCATGACGGCAAAACCATGGGGGATGCCTAATACCCAGAGTGTGCAGGCTGCCAGGCCATAGGCCAGATAATTGCCGTGGTTAAGGAAGGCATTGGCGATATCGACCGACTCTCGTTCACGCACAAAGTCGGTGTGTTTGGTTCGGTTGGCGGCGATTTTATATAGCCGCTTGGTCAGTTCGGCTTCTATTTGTAATAGTTTGCTGACTTTTTGCGCCTGTTCGATTTTGGCGCAGGTATTGTTTAGCGCAGAGGTGATGTCTTGGTCATGGGCACTAAAACCCGCAGCGATCAAGTCACGGTCTTTTCCCCATACCGTTTGCATAAACTGTATGCGTGCGGTTTGAAACTGTTTGGCTGCCGCCAGCCGCTTTTCTTCGTCAAACCAAAAACTCATCCAGCCCTGTATGTATTCGGTGGGCCGGTATTCACTTTGCGGGGTCATCCATTCCACTTCTGTCGAAGCCAGCAAGGGTGTTCCACCACCGCCACAAAAGCCGATTAACACACCCGCTGAGGCCAACATACGCACCGCCGCCTGACTAACGGATGTGCCGGTACCTAAAAGGATAACTGTTGTGTTGGCGATAGGGATATTCCAGTATTGATAATCCTTTTTCGCCTCGGTCAGATACAGCACTCGTCCGTCCTTTTGCATCACCCGGCATTTCTCCAGGTAATAAATATTGGCACGCTTGGAATGCAATATTGCCTTTAGGTCAGTTAATTGTTCCATATTAACCTCTGGTGAAGCTACAATATCTTACTGGATACCGGCATCCGCCGGTATGACAATCTGAATGCCTGTACTATTCATTTTGCGTGTTAGCCATCAATAGACACGCGTTCGTTGCATTGGGCCAGTTTGAGTAGTTCATTGGCAAACTTTACAACGGGCTCATAGCCCTTTGAGGCCTCGCACCACCAACGGTATATCACAGCATTAAATCCCCGAGTCAGTACTAATTCATATGATGTGCCATCGCAACCCATTTCCCATTTTGGGGTTGCAGGGATACGTGCCGTTTCTAGTTCGCTCAGGAGATGGTCAATATAGCCCCGGCCGACGGTCAGTCGTTGAGATTGATCTTCACTACAGTACAAGTTGCTGTCGCAATTGATGATATAGGACAGGTTGTTGTTGGTTTGTATCTCGATCAGTTTTACCGTGATTGAGCCCTGGAAAGACGTCTCGATGGTTAATCTGGCGATTTCACTCTCCATCATTGTCTTGCATATCATTGGTGATTATGAATACCGGCATTGACAGGGTTGCCTAATTCGTTATTTGGCATTTTCCTAATCCAACCCATCTGGATTTTTAAGGGATTTCTTTCGCTCGGAAACCAGGCGGCGTTCAACCTTTTTTATATCTTCGTCTGCGGGCAGCGATTCGGGGCGAATCCCCCGTTCAAGTAAAGTGTTGCGTACCGCCTTGTTGTTGGTGATGTGCTCATTGGAGATTGCGGTTTCGCTTTCCAGCTGACGTTCTTTGGAATTGTAAATAGTGATCTCGGTAGCGAAATCTTTGGCCTTAAGGATGATGGTAGGCGCAAAATCAGCCAGTGGACGGTTGGCGGGCACCTTCCATCTGGACTTTATCGTCTGGGTGGATTTACCGAACAGGGCCTGATCACCTTTGTTGCGGATGATGCCGAAGTTTTTGTTTCCACCGGTCTGCTCGTAGATAACCTGTGAGAGTTCTTTTTCTGTTTGAGTCAATTTTTTACGTGCAGAGATTCGCTCCGCTTCCAGCAAACGTTGTTCGATGGACTCCGCACGGCGGGTTTGTATGGCGAAATAAGTCTGTGCAAAGGCGATTTCCTGTTTCCTGGGGTCACCATTCTGGGCAATCAGATAACAGGCATAGCGGGTGAGCATGATGTCTTCCACTTCCCTCTGACCGCTGGAACCCAAATCGACCATTTTGTTGACGTCAACAAAATGGTCGGTAATGCTTTGATCCGACACTTCACAGGCGGTTTTCGCTTTGCTGATGACGGCGGTAAAATTTCGCCATTCTGTATACCCAAGCAGGTGCTGAAGATCACGGGCAAGCCAAAATTCAATACCATTTTCAGTTTGTTGTGCGTGCGCTTCAAAAGTGCCCGTTAGTTCGTGGATTAGGTCAGTTTTCATTCTTCATTATCTCATGGCCGGTCTATCATGGGGTGAGCGAGTAAAAGGCTAGGGGCCATATTGGTTTAAGGCCTCTTTCAGGCTGTCTTGCGCCCTTGTGCGCAGGGCCTTGGGTGCTAGTACCTCCACATCCGCACCATACTTGAGAATATCCATGAGCAGTTCCCGGTCATCGGAGTAGGGGATTTCGAGGATATAGTGCCCGTCCTCGAATGTGCCTTTTTGGTCTGGGTGCCATTGTTCTTCGGCCACCCAGCGGGCACGTTTTGGTGTGAAGCGGAGTGTCGCTGTTTGGGTCTTGTTGTCCGGCGAAGATGCCGTATCCGGCCCCCAGTTCAGCGTCCAGGGTTTTGTCGGCAATATCACGTGCCTTTTTGTCGCTTATTTCGACCTTGCGGAGGGTGTCCACGGCGAAGGTACGCAGCTTGTTCTTTTTGTGGCACCAGGCATCCAGGTACCAGTTGTCCCGGTGGTAGGCCAGGCGCTGGGGTGAGACTTCACGTTGAGACTCAATGTCTTGCGCCCGCTTGTAGTGGGTGATCGTGAGTCGGTGGCGTGTCAACAGGGCGTGGGCAAGGCTTTCAAAGCATGAAGTTTTAACAGGCCGGGTGGCCAACGGCAGGATACGGATGCGTTGGGCTATGGCCTCAAAGGTGTGGTCGCCCTTCTGCATTAGTGCCTGGATGTGGGATTGCAGCGGCTGGATGTGTGGCGCCAGCAGGCCGGGTTGCAGGTTTTCGAGCAGATGATAAAAGGCCAGCAGGGCGTGGGTCTCGGCGCTGTTGAACCACAGGCCGGGGAGTTCATAACGGGGCCCACCCGGCAGTGCCTCGGTGAACCGATAGCCGCGCAGTTGGCGATCATAAATTATCGGGGCACTGAATCGGTCCCGGAGTGTTTCCAGGTCTCGGCAAATCGTCGCCACGGACACCTCGAGTTCCTGCTC